>JAFZPJ010000057.1 GCA_017550385.1 Clostridiales bacterium | reverse complement strand
TTGACAACCTATATTTACACTAAAGAACTTCCGCCAAAGATGAAAATAAGATCATTGGTATTACCGGTGCTGTTCTTGATAGTCTTATATAATTCGCCGTCTGCGCTGCTTGTCTATTGGACGATGAATAATTTCTATTCGCTGATCAAGACGATAATAATTAAAGAGTATGCAACTCGTAAAAGGGCAAAACCGCAGTTTTCAACAAAGACCGGTCGGCTTTCCTCGTTTTTTGACCAAGAGCCCAAGATAAGCCTTTTTATCCTTCCCATGGTCTTCTTGTCTGTGTTGACGGGCTTGTTGATACCTCTTGCTTATTTGAGTGCTTCTCCGGAAGAATTCATCAGCATTACCAATCCGAAGAACCCGCTTATTTATCTGGTGTCATCTTTCTTTGTTTCAGTTGGTTTTTTTGTTTTATGGCCGAGTGTTTTTTATTATCTTGCCAACAAAAAAGCCAGATTACTGATCACCTTGCTTGTAATAGGGACATCTGTTTTCTCTTTAGTCGATTATCTGTTCTTTGGTACAGATACCGGAACGATTAATACAACATTGGTGTTTGATCAGATCCCTAGTTATCCGGCAACACAAAAGATACTCAACCTTTTTGTAATTCTCATAATTGTTGCAGCAAGTGTTTTTCTGTACAGATTTAAGAAGACACTGAACATTGCATTTATTGCAATTATTTTGACAGCCTGTACTGTTTCTGCCATCAATGCCAAGAAAGTACAGGATTCGTATGCAATGGTTATAGAACATATTGATGATTTCCGGGAAGAAGCAGAACCTCAGATATTATTATCATCAACCGGAAAAAATGTCATGGTCATAATGCTTGACAGAGCAGTCTCAGGATATCTTCCTTATGCCTTCTACGAATTTCCGGAACTTGAGGAACAGTTTGACGGGTTTACCTATTATCCCAATTGCATGTCTTTCGGACAGAATACCTTAAGGACATCATCTGCATTGTTTGGCGGATATGAGTATACTCCCGATAGGATGGACGCGAGAGCGGATGAGACTTTGGCGGAAAAACATGATGAGTCGCTTAAAGTGTTGCCAAAGCTGTTCAGTGACCAGGGTTATGGAATAACCCTGATGGATCTTCCGTTTGCCGGATGGAGCTGGAATGAAGATTATTCTTCGTTTGAAGATATAGACAATTGTTTTACTTACCATGCCAAAGACTTTTTCTCAGATAATACTGAATCACATGTTAATACCGAGAACAGAAGAAATCGCAATCTGTTCATGTATAGCATCTTCAAGTGTTCCCCGTTATGTGTTCAGGGATTAATATACGATGAAGGAAACTATCTTTCAGTCGAGCGAGATGCTTTTGATGTATATAATTTGTTGGAGAATTACAGGGTTTTGGAAAACCTTGAAGAAATGACATGTGTAAACAATGATTTCCCGGGATACTTATACTTAACGGACAATCAGACTACACATGATGTTTCGCCAATGAGTAATTACGATCCGTATGATCTACAGATGTTCGAAGAAGAATATTACATTTCTAACGGCAAGGATAATCTGTATATTTATGACGGGTATCAAGCAGCAACATACGAATGCTTTGTTGCTGCAATGAGAGAGTTGGGCAATTACATGGACTATCTGAAAGAGATTGGTGTCTACGATAACACCAGGATCATTATAGTCAGTGATCACGGAACACAGGTTGCTTTATTCGAGAATATGATTTTCCCCAAAGTTGATGTGGAATGGTATAATTGCCTGCTTTTGGTGAAAGACTTTGATTCAACCGGCTTTTCGACAGACTACACTTTCATGACCAACGCTGATGTACCGACTATCGCTACGGAAGATATAATTACAGATCCGATTAATCCATATACCGGGAATCCCATCAATTCGGATTTGAAAAACGGCGATTTATATGTTGGCTATTGTCCTCATGAACCCGAATCACTGTGGAATCCGGATCTAAACATGGGAAATACTTTTACATATGTTGATAACACAGTTTGGTTCAAGGTCATTAATGAAAACATATTTGATGCCGATAACTGGGTTCAGACAGAAAAACCCAAGTAATTTTCCTGTTGAAAGAATTTAAGATTCTGATATAATTGTTTAGCATGCGCGTAAAAGGCGCTCATTTTGTTGTGTATAACAAACAGCAGGAGGATCTACTATGAAAGTCAGACCATCAGTCAAGCCGATGTGCGAGAAATGTAAGGTCATTCGTCGTCACGGCAAGGTTATGATCATCTGTTCCGACCCTAAGCATAAGCAGAGACAGGGTTAATTCAGGTGATGGATCTGTCTGCGGATTTAGCCCCGCGATAAGACGGATCGGCGGCACACTTGCTCACTGCCGCAAAGCAACAAAGAGGAAGTAAAAGGAAATAGAATATTACACGCCACCTGAGTGAGGGCGGCTGCTTCGGGAAACTGAAGTTCCTTACACGAGCGTGTTGTATATATATCCAACAACATTACCATTTTATGGAGGTACACTAAATGGCTCGTATAGCCGGCGTAGATTTGCCGAATGATAAGAGGATCGAGATCGCTCTTACATACATTTACGGCATCGGTAACACAAGCGCATCCGAGATCATCAAGGCTACAGGAATCAATCCTGATACCCGCGTTAAGGATCTCTCAGAGGATGAAGTCGCTAAGATCCGTGATCAGATCGAGAACAATTACAAGGTTGAGGGTGACCTCAAGAGAGAAGTCCAGAGCAACATCAAGAGACTGACAGACATCGGATGCTATCGCGGAAGACGTCACAGACTCGGACTCCCGGTAAGAGGCCAGAACACAAAGAACAACGCTCGCACCCGTAAGGGCCCGAAGCACACTGTTGCTGGCAAGAAGAAGTAAGGGAGGATAGCTTTTATGGCAAGAGATACAAAGAGACCGAGAAGGTCTGAACGTAAGAATGTTGTAGAAGGTCAGGCTCATATTCACGCTACCTTTAACAATACGATCGTAACCATTACAGACAAGCAGGGCAACTGCATCTCCTGGGCATCCGCAGGTATGGACGCTAAGGGTTCACGTAAGGGCACAAGCTATGCTGCACAGGTTGCATCCGAGAAGGCTGCAAAGACTGCAGTTGACCACGGAATGAAGACAGTTGACGTTTATGTCAAGGGTCCCGGATCCGGAAGAGAGTCAGCTGTTCGTGCACTCGAGACAGCAGGCCTCAGAGTTACAATGATCAAGGACGTTACACCCGTTCCTCACAACGGCTGCCGTCCTCCGAAGCGCAGAAGAGTTTAATCTGACGCTTGGGAATCGATTTACTAGTATAGAAAAGAGGATATATCAATGGCTAGAGATATGACACCTGTCCTTAAGAAGTGCAGAGCCCTCGGTGTTGAGCCTGCCTTCCTGGGTATAGAGAAGAAGAAGTCAAAGAAAAAGACAAGCGATATGCGCAAGAAGAAGAGTGAATACGGCATTCAGCTCGAAGAGAAGCAGAAGGCTAAGTTCATCTACGGCGTACTCGAGAAGCCTTTCAGAAACTATTTCGGCAAGGCGCAGAAGCTTAAGTACGGCACAACCGGTGAAAACCTCATGATCCTTCTTGAGACAAGACTCGACAACGTTATCTTCAGAATGGGTCTTGCACGCACAAGAGATGAAGCTAGACAGATCGTAAGCCACAGGAACGTTAACGTTAACGGCAAGACTGTTAACATCCCTTCCTACAGCGTTAAGGTCGGCGATCAGATCGAGATCAAGGAGAACGCTAGAGGTTCACAGCGTTTCAAGGATATCGTTGCAGTTACAGGAGCCAGAGCCGTTCCTGCATGGGTTGAATCCGATCTCGAGAAGCTCAACGGCAAGGTTCTTGCAGTACCTACAAGAGACCAGATCGACACACCTGTTAACGAAGTCGCTATCGTCGAGTTGTATTCCAAGTAATATCTGACTCTGGTAATACGGATAACAATAATATTAGGAGGATAAGATATGATGGAAATAAGCCAGCCGACCGTAAAGTGCGTTGAATCCAACGAAGACAAGTCATACGGCAAGTATGTCATCTCTCCGCTTGAGCGCGGCTTCGGTACAACTCTTGGCAACTCTCTTCGCAGAGTTCTTCTGTCCTCGCTCTCCGGCGCGGCAGTTACAACTATTAAGATAGATAAGATCAGGCATGAATTCTCCACGGTTCCGGGCATTATCGAGGATATGACCGAGATAATCCTCAACATCAAGGGTATTCGCGCTAAGCTCCACAACGAGTCCAACATCGTAAGCATCAGCGTTGCGAAGGGCAGAACAGGCGAGCTTACTGCAGGTGATATCGTTCACGGCCCCGATGTTGAGATCATGAATCCCGAGCACGTTATCGCTCACCTTAACGGTGCTGATGACGTATTCATGGAGTTCACACTCGAGAAGGGACGCGGATACAACACCGCTGAACAGAACAAGCCTGATAAGCAGGTCATCGGCGTTATTCCGATCGATTCTGTATTCACACCAGTAAAGAAGGCAAACTATAAGGTCGAGAACACACGTGTAGGTGCAAGGACTGACTACGACAGCCTTACGATCGAAGTCTGGACAGACGGTACGATCGAGGTTGACGAGGCGCTCTCTTCAGCTGCCAACTGCCTTATAGATCACCTCAAGTTCTTCACTGCTCTTGCTGACACTGATTCCGCACTGAGCTTCAAGAACGTAGAGGAGACCGGCGAACATGATTCCAAGCTCTCCGGCATCATCGAAGACTTGGATTTCTCCGTCCGTACATACAACTGCCTCAAGAGGGCACAGATCAATACGGTCGGCGATCTTGTCGCCAAGACGATGGATGAGATGATCAAGGTCAGAAACCTCGGTAAGAAGTCTCTCGAAGAAATCATCGAGAAGCTCGACGAGATGGGCCTTCACCTCAAGGATCAAGCAGACTAATCTCAAGGTAGGAGGAGCAATAAAATGCCTAACAGAAAAATGGGCCGTGCTTCTGATCAGCGTACGGCTATCCTGAAGAATATGGTTACCACCATGATCATAAACGGTAAGGTAGAGACAACAGTTGCACGTGCTAAGGAAGTAAGTGCTATCGTAGAGGGTCTCGTAGCATCTGCAGTTAAGGAGAAGGACAACTTCACAACAAAGGAGATCACAGTCTCCGCTGCAAAGCTCGACGGTAAGGGCAAGAAGGTTCTTAAGACAAAGACTTCCAAGTCCGGTGCTAAGTATGAAGTAGTTGACCGTGAAGTTAAGACAAAGACAGTTCAGGTTGACGATCCTTCACGTCTCGCAGCACGTAAGGCTATGATGAAGTGGCTTATCAAGAGCCACGACAGCGAAGGCTATGTAGTTAACCCTACAAACAAGCTTTTCGATGAGATCGCACCCAGATATGCCGGCAGAACAGGCGGCTACACAAGGATCATCAGACTCGGCGCCAGACGCGGTGACGGATCCGAGATGGCTATCCTGGAGTTCGTGTAATCTAAGTACTGCACAATTTTACAGTTTATACGGGGAAAGATTGTTTACATCTTTCCCCGTTCTTTTTACAATAGGTAGACCAAAGAAGAAGGGAGAGGGCTTTTGGCTGACGGGAAGGACATAATATCTCTTTCCGACGTGGCATTCAGTTATCTGAGCGACGACGGTGAAGGCAAAGAAACGGCTTCCAAGGCTATTGACGGAGTAACGCTCAAGATAGAGCGCGGCTCTTATGTTGCCGTTACCGGTTCCAACGGTTCGGGCAAGTCCACTCTCGCCAAGCTAATAGATCTTCTCGAGACTCCGGACAGGGGCAAGATCGTCATCTGGGGGAAGGATTCTTCTGACAGCGACAGCTTCTGGGAGATAAGGAAGAGATGTGCTTGCGTATTCCAGAACCCCGACAATCAGATCGTCGGAACTATCGTCGAAGAGGACACTGCGTTCGGTCCTGAGAATCTCGGCATACCCAATCCGGAACTAAGGGAGCGCGTTGATTCGGCTCTTAAGGAGACCGGGCTGTACGAATTGAGACACAGGGAGGCGGCAAGCCTGTCGGGCGGCCAGAAACAAAAGCTTGCAATAGCAGGCGCACTTGCCATGAGGCCGGAAGTGCTGATACTGGACGAAGCCACGGCAATGCTCGACCCGCTGTGCAGAGACGAGTTCCTCGAACTGGTAGAGCGTATGCGCCGCGAGAAGGACCTCACTCTCATCACCATTACCCACGACATGGCAGAAGCCGCAAGATGCGACAGGATAATCGTGATGAACAAGGGTAAGATCGCCATGGACGGCACGCCTTCTGAAGTCTTCTCAAGCGGAAGACTGGGCGAATGCGGTCTGAAGCAGCCTGAGAATTTTGCGCTCTGTTATCAGATTGCGATGATCTGCGGCGAAGAGATACTGCCTTCAGATCTGGAGTCTGAAGACAAGCTTACCAAGAGGATCGTGAATATGATCCCGCGCATGGTCTCGGCATACATTCCCGATACGGACGAGATCAAAGACAAGAACAGTGATGAGGTCATCATGAGCATAAAAGGCCTCAGCCATTCTTATGACGGCATTACCAAGGCCATATCAGACATAGATCTGGATGTTATGAAGGGCGAAGTCCTCGGCATAGCCGGAGCGAGCGGCTGCGGCAAGACTACGCTCATTACGCACCTTAATGCGATCATCAAGCCCCAGTCGGGCGACATAGAGATCAGGACAAAGGATAAGGTCCTTCATTGTTCGAATAAGAAAGACAGGGCACAGATCCGCAGGACTGTCGGTCTGGTATTCCAGTATCCTGAATATCAGCTGTTCGAAGAAACTGTCTACAAAGACATAGCATACGGTCTTAAGAAACTCAAGATCCCTGAGAGCGAACAAAAGTCGCGCATACTCGAGGCCGCAGCAAGAGTAGGCCTTCCCGAAGATGTTCTGGGCAAGAGTCCTTTCGAGCTGTCGGGAGGCCAGAAGAGACGCGTCGCGATCGCGGGCGTGCTCGTAATGCGCCCCGAGATACTGGTGCTGGATGAACCCGCATCGGGCCTTGATCCGCACGGAAGAGATGAGATGTTCAAGCTCATCGCCGACCTAAAGAAGAGCGGTACCACTATAATACTCGTATCACATAACATGGATGAGGCCGCAAGGAACTGCGACCGGGTCTGCGCCATAAAAGACGGAAGGATGATCAAGACCGCACCTCCGGATGAGTTCTTCAACAATACGGAGGAGGTATCCGAGGCAGGCCTCGATATCCCGGTTCTCACCAGATTTGCCGGCAAGCTCAAGGCGGCTATATCCGAGGAACTCCCGGGTATAGAATTCGCTCACCACGAATTCGACTCCTACAAAGAGGCTGCTTCCATCGTAAGAAGCGTCAGGAAAGAGGTGAAGGGGCATGCTTGAGAACATCTCCATCGGACGCTACTACAAGGCCGACTCGCTTCTTCACCGCACGGATCCCAGGGTAAAGACGATCCTTTACATCCTGTATCTCGCTGCTATCTTCATCATAAGTACACCGCAGGCGATCATAGCGCTTACGGCGATAACGCTGATCCAGCTGTTCATGGGCAAGATCAAGCCGGATATACTGTGGACTACCGTAAAGCCGATCTTACCGCTGGCGGTATTCATCCTGCTGCTCAATGTTCTGACGATAGGGCAGGGCAACACAGTCTTCGAATGGCAGATAATCAAGATAACCGACTACGGCATCTATCGGGCGGTGCTCATGGCCGTCAGACTCATGTTCCTAATCGTATCGACGAGCATCCTCCTGACGCTGACCACGACGCCGCTAAAGATATCCGATGCCCTTGAGAAGCTTTTTGCACCGCTCAAGGTCATAAAGGTCCCCGTGCACGAAATGGCCATGATGATGTCCATCGCACTGAGGTTCATCCCCACGCTGGTAGCCGAGACCGACAAGATAATGAAGGCGCAGGTGTCCAGGGGTGCGGACTATGATACGGGTACGTTCATCAACAGGGTCAAAGGATATATCACCGTGCTCATACCGCTGTTCGTATCGAGCTTCAAGCGCGCCGAAGAACTCGCAGTGGCAATGGATGCCAGATGTTACAGAGGCGGCGAGGGAAGGACCAAGCTCAACCCGCTGAAGCTGACCGTAACGGACGTTCTTACGGGAGTCTTCCTCGGACTTTGTGCCGTACTGCTTGTTGTAATTGATTTGTCTTTGAGATAGCAAGCGGGCTGTGTTAGAATTCTATTTACGAATATAAGCTGAAAGGCGGAATCCTCGAGATATGGCAAATTATGTGGGAATCGATCTTGGTGGAACAAACATCAAGGCCGGAGTAGTAACGGATGAAGGTAAGCTCCTTAACAAGGTAACTTGTAAGACGAATGCCGACCGTCCTATGGAAGACATCATCCATGACATGGGCAAACTTGCAGAAGAAGCTATCAAGGATGCGGGACTTGAGGTATCGGACATCGAGGCGATCGGTATCGGGTCACCCGGAACACCCGACAACGACGAGGGACTACTCGTATATTCGAACAATCTGCCTTTCGTTATGGCTCCCATGAGAAAGCTCATCAGGGAGGTCATCGATCTTCCCGTATATATCGACAACGATGCTAACTGCGCAGCGATGGCAGAGGCCGTTGCAGGCGCGGCAAAGGGCGCTGCTGATTCCGTCACGATCACACTCGGAACGGGCGTAGGCGCCGGCGTTATCGTTGACGGCAAGATCTACTCAGGCTTCAACCAGGCTGGTTCCGAGTTCGGACACACAGTACTCGTCTCCGGCGGCATCGACTGTCCCTGCGGCAGAAAGGGCTGCTTTGAGCAGTACGCTTCGGCTTCCGCTCTTGCCAGGATGACAAGGGAAGCAGCCGAGAAGAATCCTGATTCTGCTCTCAACAAGGTATACGAACAGCAGGGCGAGTGGAATGCTCAGATCGCTTTCATCGCTATGAAGGACGGCGACGAGACAGCCAAGGAAGTCGTTGATACATACACTTCTTATCTTGCAGACGGTCTGGCAAATGCTATCAATGCGTTCATGCCTGAGGTCCTCGTTGTAGGCGGCGGTGTCTGCAATGAAGGTGATCCGCTCCTTATCCCCATGCGAGAGAAGACTATGTCCAGACCTTACTTCGGACCCGGAGTAAAGAAGACAAGGATCGAGCTCGCGCAGATGGGCAACGATGCCGGTATCGTAGGTGCTGCCATGATGGGTAAGTCCTGCGTTGACCACGGTAAGAACGGCAAGTAAGCCGTCAGGCCAAATGCCGCGTCTCGCACTGATAACAGAATTCGACGGAACCGCCTTTGCAGGATTCCAGTCGCAGAAGAACGGCAGGGCCGTTCAGGATGTTCTTGAGACGGCACTGGCCTCGATATTCAAAGAAGACATAAGACTGACGGGATGTTCCAGGACTGATGCAGGCGTGCACGCGAGATGCCACCTGAGTCACGCGGATGTCCCGTTCGTCATTCCCGAAGACAAGTTCCCTCTTGCGATGAACGCCATCCTGCCGGATGACGTGGCGGTCAGGAGGGCTTTCTATGTAAGAGACGATTTCTCCGCAAGGTTTGATATCGATGGCAAGCGTTATGTGTACCGCATCTACAGTGCGCATAACCCGTCGCCTCTCCATGCGAGATATTCTTATTTCTGTCCTTATGAACTCGATATGGGAGCGATGGAGACTGCGGCTTCTTTCTTCGCAGGAGAGCATGATTTTGAAGCTTTCTGTGCGGTCGGAGGCAGCCAGAAGACTTTCGTCAGACGCCTAAACAGCGTGACGGTAAGGAAAGGCACCTGCGATGAGATGATCGAGATCGAAGTCATAGGAGAAGCGTTCCTGTACAATATGGTGCGCATCATAGCGGGTACGATCCTGGAGGCAGGCATGGGCAGGATCCCTGCGGATTCCGTCGGAGATATCATCGGTTCGCGCGAGCGAAAAAGGGCCGGAAGAACGCTTCCCGCGTGCGGCCTGACGCTTGAAGAAGTGCTTTTCGATGAGGCCGGTGCGCGCGTCCGATTATCCCCAAAAACATAAAAGATTATTGTATAATTATCCTCAGGGGTTGGAATCCCCGAATAATAGGAATAGGAGGATAGTTGTATGGAAAATCTGTGGCTTTTATGGCTCGCAGTCGCAATCGTCGCGCTTGCGATAGAATTCGCGACGACGGCGCTCGTCAGCGTCTGGGTCTGTGCCGGTGCATTGGTCGCCATGATACTCGCACTTTGCGGTGCTGATATCCTGGTGCAGATCATCGCAATGGCAGTAGTAACGGTCATCACCTTTATCATCTGCATGATATGGATCAAGCCCAGACTGGACAAAAAGAAGAAGGGATATGCTCAGCCGACCAATGCTGACAGATACATCGGATCGGAGGGTGTCGTTATCAAGGATATCGTTCCCGACGACGGCAAAGGGCAGATCAAGGTTGAAGGTCAGGTCTGGAGCGCCAAGGCTTCGGTCGTGATCTCCGAAGGCACAAGGGTAAGAGTTACGGCTCTCGAAGGCGTTAAGGCTATCGTCGAACCGTTAGAAGCAAACAACAAGGAGGAATAAAAATGTTATTTAATCTTTCAACAGACGGCGCTGCTGTAGGCGTAGTCATCGGTCTGGTAATAGTTATAGGTGTGATCCTCGGCTTGATCATCTCATGCATCAAGATCGTACCTCAGGCAACAACATTCATCATCGAGCGTCTCGGAACTTATAAGACAACTTGGGATACAGGTCTTCACCTCAAGGTCCCTTTCATCGATAAGGTAGCAAAGAAGATCTCGCTCAAGGAGAAGGTCGCAGACTTCGCTCCCCAGGCCGTTATCACAAAGGATAACGTTACGATGCAGATCGATACCGTCGTCTTCTATCAGATCATCGATCCTAAGCTCTATACATACGGTATCGAGCGTCCTATCATCGCTATCGAGAACCTGTCAGCTACGACACTCCGTAACATTATCGGTGACCTCGAGCTCGACCAGACACTCACATCACGTGACATCATCAACACAAGGATGAGAGAGATCCTGGATGAAGCAACAGACCCTTGGGGAATCAAGGTCAACCGCGTAGAGCTCAAGAACATCATTCCGCCTAAGGAGATCCAGCAGGCGATGGAGAAGCAGATGAAGGCTGAGCGAGAGAAGAGAGAGAAGATCCTCATCGCAGAAGGTGAGAAGGAATCCGCTATCAGAGTAGCAGAAGGTGAGAAGGAAGCAGCTATCCTCAGAGCTGAGGCTAAGAAGGAAGCTCAGATCCGTGAGGCTGAAGGTCAGGCCCAGGCTATCCTCGAGATTCAGGAAGCTACAGCTAAGGGTCTCCAGATGATCAAGGATGTCGGCGCTGACGACGGACTCATCGCGATCAAAGGCCTCGAGGCTCTCGAGAAAGTCGGCCAGGGTTCTTCCACGAAGATCATCATCCCTTCCGAACTTCAGGGCATCGCAGGACTTGCTACGACGATCAAGGAAGTCGTTAAGTCCTAATAATCCGGAAATCAAAGGAAGGAATTACAGCATATGGCAAATCCGATAGTAACCATCACGATGAAGGACGGCGCCGTCATGAAGGCGGAACTCTATCCCGAGATCGCACCTGAGACAGTAAAGAATTTCATTGACCTTGCAAGTAAAGGCTTCTACAACGGCCTGATCTTCCACAGAGTCATCCCAGGATTCATGATCCAGGGCGGAGATCCGCAGGGCACCGGTATGGGTGGCCCCGGATACTCCATCAAGGGCGAGTTCACGGCTAACGGTTTTCCCAACAACCTTAAGCACACAAGGGGAGTCCTGTCGATGGCACGCGCTATGGATCCTGA
The DNA here is from genome assembly GCA_017550385.1 of Clostridiales bacterium. Classification (GTDB taxonomy): domain Bacteria; phylum Bacillota; class Clostridia; order Saccharofermentanales; family Saccharofermentanaceae; genus Saccharofermentans. Next base: position 12,632 of record JAFZPJ010000057.1, on the reverse strand, counting down.
TTCCGCAGGTTCACAGTTCTTCATCATGCATGAGGATTCACCGCACCTTGACGGACAGTATGCTGCTTTCGGCAAGCTTATCGAGGGCATAGAAGAAGTCGACAAGATATGCGGAGTCAAGACGGACTACCATGACAGACCGCTCGAACCCCAGCAGATCGACTTTATGACAGTCCAGCTCTAAAGCAGATTAAAGGGCCTACCCGATGTCTGATGTTCTCTCGGTATATGTATGGCCTTTTGCAGCCGCCGTTTTATCTTACATACTCTGCGTGTATGTGATTTCAAAGCGGCGGCTTGTTTTTGATACTGAGAAAAACAGATTATTCAAAGCCATCTCATCGCATCTGCAGGGTGAACATAAGGAGAAGACACTGTCTCTGTTATTGATCCTGGCAGCGATGGTTATGTTCTGCCAGGAAGTGCTGATATTGATCATCGAGAATATCGTTAGGCACCTGGCCAATACTTATCTGGCCAGAGGCTTGCCGGTAAGCCCCGTGATCTATGCTGTCTTTGCATTCGTGTTTGATGCCTGCTTTGTCGGTGTGCTGCTCTCCAAGGATATCAGGCTCAGATCATCATGCAAAAGGCTGCTCATGACACTTCCTGTCATACTCATACTTGAGACCGTCATCTTCAATGCCGGAAGCTTCTCGACAGAGCAGAAGTACTACATCTCCGATCTGACACAGGCAAGTTATGAGATCAACGATGACCTTACGGTGCCGTTCCGATCTGATAAGGGCATCACTCTTGAAGGTGATGCTGCGATCCTTATAAGCGACCTGCCTGATTATACGAGAGCCGTTAACATAGAGTTCGATAGAGGACACATTAAGAATCCGCTTGGGATTTACGTTCAGTTCAAGGTCTTGGATGATAACACCGGAGCATCCTTTTCAGCGGCTGACGTAAAGTCAGTGTCAGGATATAACGATGTCTGCATGTATCTGAGGCCTTACGGAGAGCTCCACAGGTCCGAGATCGTGGTCGCCAGTGTGACTGACCCGGTAACGATAACAAAGATAACGGCATTCAACACCTCTCCTTATCGTGCGAATGCGGCAAGGTTTGTTGTCATGGCAGTTATCTGCGCAGCTGCAGTTTTCGTATACGGGTTCAAGCTCGGCAGAGTGTATTTTAATGGCAAGAAGAAGTCTCATGTTGCGGCTTTGATAATCTGCATACTGCTGACGGCCGGCTCGACATTCCTTTTGTATAAGACCGATGAGTTCGAACTCATCGACTATCCCTTTTACAATACCACGGCAGTAGATGATATCTTCGCATTAAAGTTAGATGCCATGAAGAAGGGTCTGCCTTATCTGGATCTGCCTTCAGAAGAGGGGCTGGAATCACTTAATAATATATATGATTTTACGGAGCGCACCGCGGCAAACGTGTATTACCGCTGGGACTACGCTTATCGTGACGGCCACTACTACTGCTACTTCGGAGCAACGCCGGTATTGCTGTTTTACTATCCGTTCTGGTTCCTGACAGGATGCGTACCGTCTTATAATCTTGCGCTCGGTCTCGCGGGAACGCTGGCTGCGACTGGCATCATCTCAGGTTATCTCGCTATCGCCGAGAGATATGTCAAGCGCAAGAAGCTGTTGCCGTATCTTCTGTCAGTGCCGGTCGTCTGTGTCTCGAGCATGATGTTCTACGAATTGATCTATCCGATGAAATACTATCTGCCGGCACTGTGTGCGCTGGCAGGACTCGGATTCGCGGTCTGCTTCGGACTTGCCGCGGTATCGGCAAAGAAGGCGAAGGCGGCGGTATTGCTTTACGCGCTGTCGGGGATCTCTCTGGCATTCTGTGCTGGAGCAAGACCTGTTACGGCAATGGGAGCGGCAGTTATGCTCCCTGCTTTCATAGGAGTTCTTGCAGAGAAGAAGTACACCCTTGGCAGCAAGGCTGCAAAGGCATCGGCATTTGCTCTGCCGGTCATCGCAGGAATAATCATGATGCTGGCATACAACAATTTCAGATTTGGCAATCCGTTTGATTTCGGCGAGAACTACCAGCTGACGGTAAGCAACATCAATTCACTTAAAGTAGACATCACGCTCCTGCCGGTATCGATCTTCTATTATTTCCTTCAGCCTTACTTCATGTCGCAGACATTCCCGTTTTTCAGGATGATCGCATATCCCATCGATAACTATGAGGTATTCAGGAACATAGAGCTCAATGCAGGTGTTGTTAATATACCGTTCCTGCTTGCAGGACTGCTTTTGGTGTGGGGAACTCTTACCTACGTGCGCAAAGGGCATCCGGGAAGGGCAGGAAGGATCGAGTACAGTGCTTATGCTCTTGTTACCGTATTCATTTCTGTCGTCATTGCCTGGTTTGATTTCTGCCGAGGAGGCACGGCCGTAAGATACACAGCCGATTTTGCTTATCTGCTCGCTATGATGGCCGGGATCGCTCTTATGAGAAGATTGATGTTACCTTCCGGAAGAAAGGCGCTGTACGGGATAATAATGGCGGCAATGATCGTAACTCCGGTGCTGATAATCCTGTCCTACCTGCCGCTCTATAACAGCAATCTGCAGTTCATATACCCGGATATAGTAGAAAAAGCTGAAGATTTCTTTTTGTTCTGGAGATAAAAAGAGAAGTCAGTTCTGCTCTTCTTCGCTCTCTTCTGCCGTGATATAGACAGGTCTGCCTTTGGTCTCGATGTAAGTCCTTCCGACATATTCGCCTATGAGACCGAGTGCCATGAGGATGAGTCCGCCGATAAAGAGGATAAAGCAGAGCAGTGACGGATATCCCGGGACGTCATTATATATCTGAAGGATGATCGCTCTGATGAAGTAATAGAGCAAGTATATGAAGCCTGCGGCGGCACAGATGAAGCCTGCGATGGAAGCAAACCGCAAAGGAGCGATGGTGAAAGCCACGATGCCGTCTATCGCATAGCGGAACAGCTTCCAGAAGCTCCACTTGGTCTCGCCTGCGACCCTGGGGGTGTTGACGTGCTCGATCCACTCCGTTCTGAATCCTACCCACGCGAAAATGCCCTTGGAGAAGCGTTGGCGTTCCGTCACTTTCAGGATGGCATCGACCACCGTGCGCTTCATCAGCCTGAAGTCTCTCGCACCGTCTGCGATCTCAACATCGCACATCTTGTTGATGATGCGGTAGAAGGAACGGGCAAAAAAGCTTCGTATCTTGGGTTCGCCTTCGCGCGTGACGCGTCTTGCGGCAACGATGTCGCACTCATCAGCATCGAGGGACTTTATCATATCGGGGATGAGAGACGGCGGATCCTGCATGTCTGCATCCATTATAGCAACGTAATCGCCCTTGGCCTTCTGAAGACCGGCATACATCGCGGATTCCTTCCCGAAATTCCTTGAGAACAGCACATATCTTACGCAGGGGTCGGAAGCGGCATATTCTTTGATCAGTTCAGCCGTCTTATCAGAGCTTCCGTCATTTATGAAAATGAATTCGAAGGTCTTGTCCTGACAAGCCTCGGAATCTCTTACTTCGCACAGAGCATTGTAAAGGTGGGGAAGGGACTCTTCCTCGTTATAACACGGAACTATAAGGCTTATGAGCATTTGTGGGGCTACCTCCCGCTTCCGCCGTTCATTGAAACAACTTCATAAAATGTATTATAATCAAAAAGTTGTTTTATTGATATACGAAAGGCAAACGGTATCTGATGAAAGAATTATCTGCACTCGATACAGGTAAGAGACCTGCCCTGAAGAAACGGACCGGGTCTTCAGGCTTTGACAGGCGCCCGCTGACAGCTTTTCTTGTAGCGCTCGCGATGTATCTGTTCCTGGGGGTTGTCTGCAGAAAGTATCCGTTCGGAGAATTCTCGGTGCTTATAAGTGATCTTGAGGGGCAGTATGCTCCGTTCCTTGCCCTGTACCGCGGCAAACTGCTCTCCCTCGGAAATAGCGGAGGCAATCTGATATCATCTTTGTCTTATTCATTCTCGATGGGTCTTGGAAAGAACTTTCTGGGAAGCTTTGGCTACTATCTGGCAAGCCCGTTGAATCTCATATACCTGTTTGTCGATGTAACGAAGATCGACCTCGTTGTCTTGTTCCTTATCACGGGAAAGCTCAGCCTTTCCGCAGGCACTATGTGTCTTTTCTTATGCTCCAGAACAACTGATAAGAAGAGCTCTATTCCCGTTATCCTTGCATTATTCTATGCCTTCTCCCTTTATGCGGAAGTGTTTGCATTCCACATCATGTGGCTTGACGGCTATCTGCTCCTTCCACTGCTCCTTTACTTTGTCGAGAGATACATGAAGGATCAGAAGATAGTAGGAATACTGGTCACTCTGCTTCTCCTGTTTGCGACAAATTATTACATTGCCTATATGGCAGGCATCTTCAGTTTCATCTACCTCTGTGTGAGACTCTACGCAGAAGGCGAAGACAGGAAGTCAGCCGTAAAGAAAGCCCTGAAGTATGTCTGTGCAGCCGTGATATGCGGTATGATCCTTGCCGTGCTCATACTCCCGATCGGATTGGATACTCTTACGAACGGCGAGAAGACCATAGTAACAGCAAGGACTAACTTCATACTTTATGATCCTCTTGATCTGATGTCGATGATGATCCTGGGTTACCCCGGAGAATTCGGCGATATCCTGCCGATCAACCTGCCGCTGTTATTCATGGGACTTCCCGTGACCATACTGACAGTTCTCTATCTTGTATCCGAGCACTATTCGGGAAAAGAGAAAAAGATCCACATCTTTGCGCTTGCCGGTTTGTGGCTGTCGACTGCAGTGTATTGGTTCGATAAGATGTGGCAGGTATTTGATGATCCTAACTGGTTCCTGCACAGACATGCGTTCGTATTCCTGCCGGTATTTCTGGTAATCGCTCTTCGCGCTCTTGAGAAGATCAAGACAGTACCGAGAAAGGATATCCTTGTAACGCTTGGCATAATGCTCGCTGTAATATTCACGGCCCATACGATCGGAAGTCACGCCGGGCACGATACTCTGTTCATATATAACGCATTGTTGACGATCGCATACTGCGGCATCTTTTATCTGTACGGTGTCAAGAAATTCCCGAAGCAGCTGGAAGATGTGCCTAATCTCATTACCCCGTTGCTTGCTGTAGTATGTGTTTTCGAGCTTGCCTTTGCAGGTCCGACGAATACGGCTTCGCTTGAGACTCTGACCAGCGTTGCCGGTAATTCCGCCCAGCTGTCGCTCGCGATAGAAGAAATGAATGAATTCGGAAGCGCTTCTAAGGCGGCAGGTCTTGATACCGGGGCTGTGAGAGCCAGCGTAGAGAAGACGCCGGATTATTCAAGCTCTTATTATGTTTATTCCGGTGAGGGTATGTTCGGAGACTTTTACGGCGTTGCACTGTTCAACTCCAATTCCAACAAGCAGCTTCACAGATTCCTCAAGCAGTTCGGTTTCGCAGTCAACTACAACTACTTTGCTGAGAATTATACTTACAGTGCACCTTCGACGGATGCTTTTCTCTCTGTCGGTTCGGTGGCTTCAATGCGCGACATATCTTTCTATCCCGAGACTGACGAACAGCAGCTCACGGGCGTAGTGAAGTTCTATAAGAATGAGAATGTCTTGCCGGTAGCTTTTGCCGTTGATGACAAGGCGATGGGATTTGACTTCTTCCGTCTTGAGAATGCCTATGAGGAGAAAGATTATTTTGCCTTCCAGAATGACTGGTACCGTTCGATGTTCCCGGAGCAGTTTGCGGATGATTTCTTCATAACCGTAGATGATGCGGTCATAGGTACGCCCGAGATCATCAACGGCAGCATTTACAACAGCGGTGCTTATTCAACTGGCGCCGAGCTGGAGAAAGAATCCGAGAATGATGTTAACAGCGGTCTCGCAGAAGAGGACGGTTCCTTGGACTCTCTCGGCAGTGAGAACAGCATAGCTAATCAGATAGAGGACAATCTCATAACTGTCTACAGGATGAACAAAGAGATCCCGATATGCGTAAACTATGAGTTCTATGCACCGACATCAGACGAATTGTATCTGAACCTGTCGACGTACCGCATAGTCAACGATAACAAGGTCTATGTCAACGGCGTTGAGGTAGGCGGATGCGGAGGCGATACATTCTATTCGCAGATCTACAGACTGGGAAGCTTCAACGAAGGCGATAAAGTATGCGTTTCCATTCAATCTGACAGCGAATCCCTGACGTATCTTGATATTAACTTCGGTTATTTTGATAATGATGCATTTGCTTCCCAGTTCGATAAGCTCGATCTTGGCAAGGTAACTGCAGATGAGATGACGGACGGCTTTGTAAAACTGTCCGTAAACAATGTCGGATCTGACGAGACGATCGTCACTACGGTACCTTACGAGAACGGCTGGACACTCTATATCGACGGCGAAGAGGCCGAGATCGATCCTTATCAAGGTGCGTTCATTGCATTCAAGTGTCCCGAGGGAGCACATACGGCTGAACTGAGGTTCGTCGCCCCGGGACTCAAGGCGGGCGCCATCATCTCCTGTGCAGGCATCGTGGCGCTTGCGGTATTTGTGTTCATTGATATCAGGCAGAAAAAGACTGTCAAGAAAGAGAATAAAGCGGAGGTATGATCATGGGTTACAGAGAAGAGTACAAGTTTTGGTCGGAGGATCCTTTCTTTGATGAGGCTACCAGGAATGAGCTGACAGCGCTTACGGATGAGAAGGAGATAGAGGACCGTTTTTATAAGAACCTTGAATTTGGTACGGCAGGCTTCAGAGGAGTCTTGGGAGCCGGAACGAACAGGATGAACGTATACACTGTCTGGAAGGCATCTACTGGTCTTGCGCAGTACATCCTCTCATGCGGCAGCGAGGCTGTTACAAGGGGTGTCGTCATATCTTATGACTCAAGACACTTCTCGCCTGAGTTCGCAGACATAACGGCAGAGACTCTCGCTGCATACGGCATCAAGTCCTATCTGTCGGACGAGCTCAGACCGGTACCGATGCTCTCGTTCTCGGTGCGCTACTTCAAGGCGTTCGCGGGAGTCATGATCACGGCATCTCACAACCCGTCGAAATACAATGGCTACAAGGTATACGGCGAAGACGGCGGACAGGTTCCCCCGGAAGCTGCAGACATCATCCTCAAGTCGATCGAGGCCATCACGGACCTTACTGCAATGAAGAAGATGCCTCTGGAAGAAGCAAAAGCCGCAGGTCTCGTTACTATGTTCGGTGACGAGGCTGATGAGGCATACACTTCCATGCTGACAGAGCTCGTAGTCGATCAGGAGGCCATCAACAGACAGGCCGATATGAGCATCGTCTATACTCCGCTCCACGGCTCGGGCAATAAGCCTGTCAGAAGAATACTGGAGAGAGTCGGATTCAAGAACATCCACATCGTTACCGAGCAGGAGCTTCCCGACGGAGCGTTCCCCACGGTAAAGCTTCCCAACCCTGAAGATCCGCAGGCGCTCTCTATGGCTATCGAACTCGCGAAAAAGACAGACGCTTCTCTCGTCTTCGGCACGGACCCCGATTCGGACAGGATCGGTGCTGCGGCTAAGGTCGTGGAGAACGGCGAAGTCAAATACAGATGCTTCACGGGCAACCAGATGGGACTTATGCTCCTCGACTATATCCTCGATGCTAAGCAGAAGGCGGGAAAACTTCCCGAGAAGTCTTTCGCGGTAACGACCATAGTATCCACCAAGCTCGCCAAGCCCGTATGCGACTACTACGGCGTCGAGCTTATGGAAGTCCTTACGGGATTCAAGTTCATCGGTGAGAAGATCAAGCTCTTCGACGAATTCGGCGACATGCATTATCAGTTCGGCTTCGAGGAGAGCTACGGTTACCTCTCCGGAAGAGACGTAAGGGATAAGGATGCGGTCGTGGCTGCAATGCTCATCTGCAACATGGCGGCAGCATCTTTCGAGGCGGGAGAGACCCTTGCAGACAGGCTCGACCATGTCTATGCCAAGTACGGCTTCGGTCTTGAAGAGACGGTAAGCATCACGCTCGAAGGCAAGGAAGGCATCGAGAAGATCAAGCACTCGATGGATGAGTTAAGAACAGAGCTCGAGGCGTGCGGCAGTGCGGCTCAGGCTCAGGCGCTTCTGGGAGGTCCTTCGGTCGTCGCAGTGCGCGACTATGCCACATCAAAGAGATACGAGTTCACTGAAGCAGGTGTTAACATCTCCGATATCGATCTTCCCAAGTCCAACGTTCTTCTGTATGAGCTTGGCGGAGACAAGGGTATCGACTGGGCTTGCGCAAGACCTTCCGGCACAGAGCCGAAGCTCAAGATCTACTTCGGATGCTATGATTCAGACAAGGCAGCTGCAGTCTCTAGACTTGCATCGGTCAAGAAGTCTGTAACGGAATACGTCGAGGCAAAGCTTAAGTAAAGCTTCTTACCTTAGGGATAACATAATCAAATACGGCGCGGGCGAATCCGTCCTCTTCACAAGTGGAGGTGACGAAGGAGGCCGCGCTTATTACGTCTGCATCGGAATCTGCCATGGCGATGCCGTAAGCGGCTGATTCCAGCATGGTCAGATCGTTCTCGGAATCACCGGAGGCGAAGGTGTTCTCCCTGGGTATTCCGAGATAATCCGCGAGTTCGAGCAAAGCATCTCCCTTGGATACGTCCGCTGTCATGACATCATAGAAAGCAGGGGCGGAAGATACGACGGTGAGGTTCTTGTCTGCCTTGAGTTCCGCCACAAAATCTTCAGGCGGAGCTATCAGCAGGAATTTGTTGAAAGCCGGGATGGTCTCTCGGGCAAGCTCGTCTCCGCCGAATCCGAACAGAGGGATCCGGTCTTCCGGAGCCACGCCGGCATTGTAATCTTCGCAGAAGGCCCGTCTGGATGAATCAGGAGAAAAGTATATTCCTGAGACCGAATATATGGTGGCATCGATCTTCCTTGAGAGCATGGTCTCCATCAGAGTCCTGAACTTGGCCTCGGGAATGTCTTTTGACATCAGATCGCGCTTCGCTACGGGGTCATATAAGGCACCTCCGTTGCCGGTGATTATCGGGATATCTATTCCCAGGTCTTCAGCATACTTACCTACTAGGAAGGAAGATCTGCCGGTGGCGAGCGTAAAAGCAACGCCGTTCTCACGCAAAGCCCTTACGGCTCTTGCGTTCTCGGGTGTTACGTCCCTGCCCGGCATGAGCAGGGTATAGTCCATATCGGTTGCAAGAATACTGTTGTATTTCATGACATTTGCATCTATACTCTTTGAGTTGGATTTCGCAAACCAATTTTACAATAAGTACGATTAATTTGGGCATCGAATTTGCTATTTTGTGCCTAATAACTGATTGAAGTTTGAGGGTACCATGTTTATATTATTAGAAGTATTACGAGGGGTAGGACTAGATGAAGAAGACCGGTGCAAATTCTAAGAATACTGGCAAGCTTCCGGCAGTAAGACCGGGAACCACCATTTCTTCGCCCATCACCAGTTCGGATGTTGCTGAATTTGATTATGCATCTCTCGGCGGTGGCAAGAAGTCGAAGACCAAGTCTGCAAGTGCAAATAAGACAGCTCCCAAGAAGTCGGCACCTAAGAAGGCTGCTGCTTCATCATCCAAGAAGTCATCGTCCAAAAAAGCTTCCGGCAAGGGCAAGGCCGCAGTTGCTGTTATAGCTGCAGTCGTCTGCCTCCTGGTAGTAGTCGGCGGTGCTCTCTATCTCACGGGTTATGCAAAGCCCGTCATCGATTTCTTCAAGCCGAAGATCGAAGTAACTCTCGCTGACGGAACGGTTCAGGAGATGACAGTGGATGATGCAAAGGCTGAGCTTGCTTCAGATACATTCTATCCCGGTATCGTTATCGACGGTGTTGATGTCGGAGGCATGACCAAGGAACAGGCTACGCAGGCAGTTGCTGCCGTTCAGCCTGAAGCTCCCGTCTCGCTTGACATTGCTCTTGAACTCGAAGGCAATTCTTATCCGCTCGATCTGTCATCGCTTCCGCTCGAATCAAATATGACCCAGGTCATCGATGAGGCTTTCAATTATGCAAAGCCCGCTCCCGATGCAAGTGATGAGGCAGTTAAGATCAATTACAACATGTATCAGCAGCTTAAGAACCAGCCTGTTGAATACACAACGGCATATACTGTAAATACCGAAGGCCTTCTGACGATCGTATCCGGTGTTGTGGATCCCCTGAATCAGAGCGTCAGCGATGCTTATATCAGCAATTTTGATGTCGATTCCAAGGGATTTGACATAATCCCTGACCAGAAGGGCATTGCCGTCGATGCGCAGGCAACGTCCGATGCGGTAAAGGCTCTTATCGATTCAAGGACTTATGAGGGAACGGTCGGCGTTGTTGCCACTATTACCGATCCGGCACTTACCGTTGCTGATATCAACGAGAACTTCGGCCTCGTATCGTCCTTTTATACAGTTACGACCAACAACTCTAACAGAAATGCCAACATCGCTCTTGCGTGCGAGAAGATCAACGGAACGAAGCTCGAACCCGGCGAAGAGTTCTCTTTCAACGGCGTAGTCGGTCAGAGAACGACTGCCAACGGATTCAAGGAAGCGACGGTTATCCAGGGCGGTCAGTACGAGCAGGGCCTTGGCGGAGGCATCTGCCAGGTAAGCTCGACTCTTTATAACGCCGTAGTAATGGCAAACCTCAATGTAACAGAGCGTCATGCGCATGCATGGCCCTCCAGCTATGTTGACGAAGGCCTCGATGCCACGGTCGATTACGGCGTTCTTGATTTTAAGTTTAAGAACGATACTGATTATCAGGTTTACGTTCTTGCTTGGTGGGATCCTGCTGATTCCACATGTCACTGCGAGATCTACGGAAAGAAGCTCCCTGACGGACAGTACATCAAGTTTGTAAGTGAGGTATCGAAGGGTGCTACTCCGTCCGAGGTTGAATATGTTGCCAACGCCGAGATGGCGGTTGGAACTTCGAATACGGTCCGTGCTGCACACTGCAGTGTTACCGCAACCGCATATCAGGTTTGGTATGACAAGGACGGCAACGAGATCCAGAGCATCGAATACAATACGACATACTACAAGTCATATAAGAAGAAGGTTGAAGTCGGCGTGCTTAATCCTGACGGAACCATCGCGCAGTTCGATGCTGCTACCGGTACTATAGTCGCACCTCCGCCGGAAGAGACGGCTCCGCCGGATCAGACGGATGCACCTCCGCCGGATCAGACGGATGCAACTCCGGATACCAGTGTGTCGGAGGAAACAGCCGCACCACCTCCTGAAGAGAATCCCGCATAAGGAAGTTCCCAAAAAGTGATTACAATGCCCGGCTCACTGCCGGGCATATATTTTTTTAAAAATAATTCTCTAAACTAACTCTTTTTTGCCACCAATTTGCCTTCTGAGGGTATATAATATTTAAGTTTTATTACGCGGATTATAATGTCCGCAAAAAATTCACTTAAGGAGACCAGGTTTATGGCAGAACTCACAAAGAAAACCATGGACGGTAACGAGGCAGCGGCTTATACTTCGTATGCTTTTACGGAAAACGCAGCTATCTATCCTATTACACCGTCATCCCCTATGGCTGACCACACAGATCAATGGGCACAGCAGGGCAGAAAGAACATTTTCGGACAGACAGTCAACATCGTTGAGATGGAATCCGAGGGCGGCGCTTCAGGTGCTGTTCACGGCTCACTCGCTACAGGTGCTTTGACAACAACTTATACAGCATCTCAGGGTCTCCTTCTGATGATTCCTAACATGTATAAGATCGCAGGCGAGCTCCTTCCTTGCGTATTCCACGTATCTGCAAGAGCTCTCGCTGCACACGCACTCAACATCTTCGGTGATCACGCAGACGTTTATGCTTGCCGTCAGACAGGTTTTGCTATGCTCTGCGCTAACTCCGTTCAGGAAGTTGCAGATCTCGCTGCAGTAGCACATCTCGCTTCCATCAAGACAAGAGTTCCTTTCCTCCACTTCTTCGACGGTTTCCGTACATCTCACGAGATCCAGAAGATCGAGGTTATCGACTACGAGACACTTGGCACGCTCGTTGATTACGACGCAGTCAAGGCTTTCCGTCAGAGAGCTCTTTCTCCTAACCACCCGACACTCCGTGGTACAGCTCAGAACCCTGATATCTACTTCCAGGGCAGAGAAGCTTCCAACCCGTTCTATCTCGCAGTACCTGATCAGGTTCAGTACTACATGGACAAGATCAACGAGATCCGCGGCACAGACTACAAGCTCTTCAACTACTATGGTGCAGCAGATGCAGACCGCGTTATCATCGCTATGGGTTCTGTTTGCGAGACAGCTGAAGAGGTTATCGACTTCCTCAACGCTCACGGCGAGAAGGTTGGTATGGTAAAGGTTCACCTCTATCGTCCTTTCTCTGCAGAGAAGCTCCTCGAGGCAATCCCTGCTTCTGCTAAGGCTATTGCAGTCCTCGACAGAACAAAGGAGCCCGGTTCTTATGCAGAGCCTCTCTTCCTCGACGTTGCAGCAGCTTACGTCGGCAAGAACGCTCCCAAGCTCATCGGCGGCCGTTACGGTATGGGTTCAAAGGATACAACACCTGAGTGCGTACTCGCTGTATTCAAGGAACTCAAGAAGGATCAGCCCAAGGAAAGATTCACCATCGGTATCGATGATGA
>JAFZPJ010000056.1 GCA_017550385.1 Clostridiales bacterium | reverse complement strand
GCTTCTTCAGGAATCGGTGCAGCGCCGTGGTTGCCGGCCTGATTCACTTTGCACATATTCTTGACTTCTGTTGAATAAATCATTATGTTTCTCCTTTCTTAATAAGGAATGCGACCTTAAGGTCGAATTTCACCGTAGATATTTTAAGTGTTGAGGTGCTTTTTTTCAACACAAAATCACTCGAAATAGTGCACGCAAACCGCTCTGTTACATTGATAAGCTTTCTTCGGGTATGCTATAATCAAAAATGTTTAAGGGATAGATTACAGGGGGATAGGATTATGAAGGTTTTATGCGATTATTGCGGCAACCCGATTGATGAGACTTTGGCAACATGCCCTGAATGCGGCGCTGTCAACAAGCACATGCTCCGTTCGGGCAACCAGGTTCCCAAGACGATCGAAGAGCTTCAGGCTTTCATTGCCGAGCACAAGATCCCGGTCGACAAGATGAGGTTCTTCATCGGGATCGATTACACGGAGCCCAAGGCTTTCGGCATCTTCAAGAAGGACAATCAGAACTGCGTCGTGTACAAGAACAAGAGCGACGGCACACGCATCATCCGTTACGAAGGTGCGGACGAGGCTTATGCCGTAAACGAGATCTATCAGAAGATGAAGGCCGAATACTTAGAGCACAGGCAGGTCATGGACCGCCGCAGCTTCTTTGACGGCGGAGACTACGGTAAGGGACGCCCCGACGTGCCCTTCACGGATTACCGTAAGCCCGCACCTCCCCCGCCCAAGGAGAAGTTCAAGTATTCCCGCGGCAACAACATCCTGGGAGGCCGTGACGGCAACGCCGTTGCTCCGGCTATCGCAGCGCTCATGTTCCTCGCGGTCGTTCTCGCGTCAGCGCTCACTTCCTGTGACCTGACAATACCTCCGGGATTGCTCGATTCGTTGGATTCGTATTACGTCGAACAGCAGGATGGTCCGGACAACGGCTACTATTCATACGGCGACGACTATTATTACTATGATGACGATAAGTGGTACGGCTTGGATGAAGACGGTTACTGGGCAGAGACTAAGGTCCCGGATGACCTCGATGATAATTACGATGATTATTTTGAGGATTCCGACTACGACGACTTAGACGACAACAGCTATTTCGACGAGTATGTTCCCTACTACGACACCTATGAGTATGATTCCGGCTACGATTATGAGTACGACGACTCATGGGGCGATGACAGCTGGGAAGATGACGACTGGGATTACTACTACAACGACGACAACGATTATGATTACGACTATGACTCCGACTACGAATACGACTACGGCGGAGGCTGGAACCTCGGCGGAGGCGGATGGGATTCGGACTGGTAGGTATCAGTTTCTGATCGGTTAGTTTTCGGGAGGCATCGGTAATGTCGCACCGCCGAAAGGCATGCAGATGACCGATGCTTCTTTTCCATAACGGGCCATTGCTTCGTCAAACGCTTCCTGTGCGCTGTGCACGGGTTCTAAGAAGATGCTCCTGACGAAGTCGTCATCCATCTCGGATACCAGGCAGATCTTTGCATGCTGCAGTACCATCGCGATAGCAGCCGCCTTGTGTCCGCCTAACTGAAAGTGTTCGTTTACTCTTGTGATCATGGATTCGGCAGTAGGTGCGGAGACGAGCCACTCTTCGAAGACCTTGCTTCCGAGGCCCTCGTTGCACGCACCGATCAGGATGATCGTTCCGCCGTCCTTCACGGCATGCTTGGAGTTATCGAGCGCTTTCTGTGTCTGGTAGAGGTTGGCATCCTTGGGTGCTCCTCCCTGCGACACGATGACGATGTCCGCCCTTTGCTTGATGGGCTTCCTGTACATCTGATCCAAGTACCTGCACCCGACGCGGTGTGCCTCGGTAACGTCGCCTGCCACGCCGTAGACGATGTGCTTGTGCTCGTCGAGAACTACGTTGACGATGAAGCTCAGGTGGCAGAACGTCTCCGACTCTTCGATATCGGCTCTTACGGGGTTGCCTTCGAGCTTTCCCGCGCACGCGTTCTCATCGACCATCATGCGGTGGTTGGATTGGATGGCATTGGGTGTGGACACGCCCGGCATGAGAGCCTTGGCTCCTCCCGAATATCCTGCGAAATAATGGAACTCTATGTTGCCGACGCCGATCCTGAAGTCTGCTTCTGCGACGGACCTCGTGATGTCAACAGGCGTTCCCCTGCTCGTATCTCCCATATGGATGCAGTCCTCGGGCTCACTGTCGACGCACTCGACCTGCTCATAGACCCACTCGCCAACGAGGTGCTTCTTCTCGTCTTCGGTGTGATGTCTGTGCGAACCCAGCGCGAAAACGACCTTTATGTCCTCAGGGGCACACCCTGCCTTGAACAGTCTCTTAAGGATCGAAGGGATTACATCGAAGCTCGGAATGGGCCTGGAGATGTCACTGGTAATGATCGCGATCTTCTGGCCGGGCTTTACGATGTCCTCGAGCCTGCCTGATCCGATAGGGTTATCAAGAGCATATTCGACAGCATCAGGGCCTGTCCTCTCGTGTTCAAGCGGATTGCTCATGAGGATGTCCTGAAGGTTCTCATCAGGGATATCCACATTCTGCGTGCCTTTTCCGAAACCAAATTCAACGATCATAATGACACCTTTAATAAGAGATTTATAACTTAAACATTATAACTCGCATTCAAGGTCTCGGATTTATCGTTTTATGACCTTCATTTTTGTCGTTACTTTTCGTTAACATTTTTTCCTTTTTGTATTATTTGTTAACATTTTCTTAAAAATATTTTTTGGTTATTTTTAGGATTTCCGTTGCCAAAAGTCCGCAAACGCCCGAATACCAACGCCTCAGAGTTTTCTTCAAATTTGTGAATTTTATAAGAAAAATATTGAACAATTGTGAACTATGTGTTATTATTCCGTTATCAGTTAACAAATTCTTCATCAGGAGGGACGGAACATGACAAAGCTTGGCAAGTCACGCAAGGGTTTTACACTTGTAGAGATGGTACTTACAATGGCAATAATAATCATCCTCGCGAGCATCATAATGCTCGGCATAGGAACTTACCTTGATTCTGCTAATGTTGCTGCAGACAGCCTCAATGAGCATAACGAATATGCTTCTTCTGTCGCTACTGAAGTACTTGGCGCTTCTTTCGATGACGAAGCGGAAGACGACGGCTGATAGTCTTACAGTTATATCGTAGTTATCGATCGAGACGATCGTACGCCTCCGGCGGAAAATGGAATATGCCCGCGTGATTATCCGCGGGCTTTTTTATTGCCGTTTATTCCAGCTGCTCCAGCTGTTCCATCTGTTCGGCTTCAATGCTCTCGTAGATCTCCTGATACTCGGGTGAATCGATCATGGTTGCGACAAACATGACCAAGCCGGAGAAGAACATGAGGCCGCTGAGTACTCCCGCGATTATGTATCTCCTGAAATTATGCAGCTTCTTGCCGGGATTCAGAAGGTGGATGGCGCCGGCGATAAGCATGGGGCTTAAGCATCCGATGATCAGGAAAGCACCGATCACCATGAGACCCGAGTCCGTAATCGTTTGAACGGCATCCGTGACTTCCGCGGTTTCGACCTGCTCTGTCGTGTCCGAGATCAGGGACATGCCTACCGAGTACGCATTGTTGATGAAGTGTATGATAAACGCCAGGACCATGTTGTTGCGCTTGACCACGACATAAGCCAGGGCTGCGCCCAGGATAGCCGTAGTTCCGAACCTCACGGGATCAAGATGCAGTATTCCGAAGAATATTCCGATTATCAGTACTATGACCCAGTCATGCTTCAGAGACCTGAAGTATGACAACGCCACTCCCCTCTGCAATGCCTCTTCACAGACAGGCGGCAATACGGCGGCAGCGATAAATGTCAGGACAGCCGACTCGCTGCTCAGGACCTCATTCAATCCTGAAGCGGTATCGACGAAGCCTTCAGGTATCAGCATCATCATTATCAACACGGACAGTATGCTGAGAGGCATGACGCCGAACCAGAGCATAACGGTTCCTATTACGTCTCTTACCGTAGGGACTTTGACGGGGAATACTTCCTTAAGAGGTGTCTTCTTGGCGAGCGTCCATATAATGGCAAGCGCCAGGAACATGAGTTCCGTTATCACGACGCCCCAGAGACCGAGGCAGTACTGTATCAGGCTTCCCGGGAACAGCAGCATTCCCACAGCAACGATCTGGAAGATCACACCCTTCCATGGCTGCCATTTTGCCTGTGTTGAGATCTTTTCCATAAATATCCCCCCTGTGTATGAAAAATACAACAGAGGGGATATTAAGTCAAACTGTCTTAATCTATCCGGTTATTATCTTAATCAGCGAAACATGCTGTGTAGAAGTATGAGTAATCAGGCTGATAATTCGTCTCATCACTTATAACGAAGATATACATCGTTTCTTCATCCGGACCATTCCAATCCACTGAATAATCACCGTTTGAATCGCCGTAAAGCTCTACTGAGCCGGAATAATACTCAATGTCTATAGGATTCTGATTCGCATCAGGATCCTCGTCATTAGCCAGAGGATATTCGTATACATGTAAATAGAGGTCAACGCTTGTATCAGGACAATTGAATTCCAGAGTAAGCACGTCACCGATCGAATATATAGCAATACCGTTCGAGATCATGGCTCCGCTCCAGTTGATGCTGTTGACACCAAGGGAATAATCGTTGATCTGATACTGATCGAAGCCGTTCAGAGCTTCCTGAACATCAGGAGCTGCAGTAGTCACTACCGGATCAGGATCATCATTCGTCGGATCGGGCAGAACGACATCATCCGTAGGCTCGGGTTCTGTCTCTATGACAACACCCGAATCGTCGATATCGATATCGAGATCATCCTCATCGTCGCCTTCGCTCCAAGTTACGACTGCAGTCGCACCATCCTCGCACTCGAGTTCCCAGGTATAATCGCCGTCATCTTCGTCATCGTCGGTGATCTCCCAGTCGCCGTCTCCGTCATACTCGGCTTCGACAGCCTTGATGATCGCCTTATCCGAAGGCGGGTCGATATCCTTCTCCTTATCCTTTTTCTTCTTTCCGCCGACGCCGAGGATCGAGCATCCTGCAGTTGCAAAGCAGAGCACAAGGACCATCATTACCGCAAGTACACTCTTCTTTTTCATATCAATACTCCTTTAAAACGCACAGTTAGTATCGCCTTAATACTTTCGATACGCATATAATAGTATTGTTTTGCTACTATGTCAACAGTGATTTTGGTAATTATCCGAAAAAGTTCTTACCACTCGCCCTGATATGTCCAGTTGGCGGGATCCGTCATATCTCCGTTGGAGACACTGTACCAGTTACCGGGAAGATACGTATAACCGTTATTCTTTAAGATATCCCACTCGTCTGAGCTTATGACCATCTGATCCCCGTTCTTGTAATCGGTGCTGAAAGGAACGCCTGTATAAGGATTACAAGGGTTATCGATTATGTCTTTAGTCGCGAGGTACGGCGTATCGGCATTTGTCATGAACTCGTCTGACATTACGAATCCGCCCGTAGAACCGAAGTCTTTGTACATCAGTATCGGCGAGAACATCTCGATATCGAGATTATTAAGGTCTTCGCCTGTCAGCCACTCTTCAAAATTGCCGAGATTATTGCCGTGATCGGATACGATGATTATCCTCGTATTGTCATAGACTCCGTTCTCCTGCAGATACACAAGCCACTTCCCTATCTGGATGAGAGCCGCGGCATTGGACTGATAACCTGCGTACTGTTCGCCGTCCTCAGCAATGAATTGCACTCCGTTATACAGGAATCTCCAATAGTTATCCTCATCGTATGCGGAATTATCAACATGTCTGCAGGGCTCCATCGATGGTTCCAAGAGAAGCATGGTATCGTGCGGAGTCTTGTTCGTAAAGATAACGAAATTATAACTGTCATCATCCACGATCTCGGTGAGTTCCGGCATCGCGCCTAGAGCATAGTACTCGCTCATAAACGGGTACAGGAAGCCGTCGGAGTACGAAGTCCCTCCTATCAGCTGGGTTATGTCAGTCAGATCAAGAACGGAATTATATCTGCCGAAATCATACAGCAGCGGCTGGAACAACCACGGAGACGACTTGAACAGACCGTAGCAGAAGAGGTTCCTGGTCATCATGGCAAAGTAGTTCTCGTTATAAGTCTCTTTGAACGGATTGAAGTAATTGCCCGTGTTGTAGACCGTGATGCCTTCCATGCCGTCAAAGATAGAAGTATCGGGGATCCACTGGTAATTCGCGTATGTCGGATTCACCACGGTAACGTTGTACCCGTTCTCTGCAAACAGCGCCGGCATTACCTTCAAGGCTTCGTTATGCTTCTCGGGGATCGTCATGTCAGACCTTTCGTTGAACATAGACGGAGTATATTCATAGCCTCCGTATACTGCCGGCATGCCGAAGTTCGTATAAGGTCCGTATGTAAGAGTATTGCTATAATAGGTGAATCCGTCAAACTGTTCGGCAAGTTCCGGGTGCTCCTGGAAGATATAAGGCAGCATGGCGCCTACTTCTTTATCAAGCACCAGGACATACACGTTCTGTCCCTCCGTCGACAGCGTCCAGGGGACAATGTCTGTGTATCCTTCTTCGTTTACCAGTGTATGCATCTGGTTATAACTGAGATAAATCCTGTAATCTTCGTCGATATTGATGCAGTTCCTAACAGACAGAACGCCTACGGCAAGAACGCCGGCAAGAACGACGCTCTGCACGATCTTGGGAACCTTCTTATAGGCAAAGACGATCCCTGCAGGCAGCACCGCCACCACTGCAAGGTTTATTATCAGTCCCACGGGGTCGTACTCCGGATTCTTGTCGTACTGCAGCATGCTGGACATAAACCCGAGCTTCGCATCGAAAACGAAAAAGTTCACTGCAGCGCCAAACGCCAGGCAGAGCATCACATACGCAAAGTATGTCCTTACCCTTCCTCCTGACATCAGGTAGAACACGCCTCCCCACAGTACGAAAACGCCTGCAGCAAGCAACGCGCTCTGGAACACAAGGTCATTGGGCGAGAATATCTGGCTCGTATTGACGAATTCTTCGGTCGAGACCTGAAGCACTCCCGAAGGGATATATAGTCCCGTCAGAACGGCCAAGAAAGCAGCAGATGCAAAGAAAGCAACGGTATGTATGTTCTTCTGTTCTTTGGTATCGACGGCTGCTGCCTTCTTAGTACTGTCGGCCTTATCCGCAACTATATTCTTGACCAGAGAGAACACGTTGTTCAGGGTCCAGTAGAAGACAAGGCCTGACGGCGAATTGTAGAGCAATACGAGGAAGACTGCCGCGATAAGGAATGTCTGCACCTTCGTCTTTACGGGCAGGCCTTTTGTATAGATGAGTCCCGATATGACATTGATGAGAGTCATCAGGATGGGAAGCACGTTGATGCTGACGGCGCCCAGAGTTATAAGAGCGTCCGGTGCACCGAGATCCTTCAGAGGTCCGAATGCAAGTCCCTTGAGAACTTCGAGATTAGACAGGAAAGTATAAGCCGCAAGGAAGAACGGGATCTGCAGTATGACCGGCAGAAGGCTCTTAAGCGTATAGAGCGGACTGTAGTTGTTCTGACGGTAGTATGTCTGAAGGATCATGAAGCGCTCATCGCCCTTGAAGACCTTCTTGATGTGGGCAACTGTGGCGCTCATCTTCTCTTCGAGATCGCGCTCTTCTTTCTGGATGACATCGGCCTTACGGTAGATGGGAAGAACGAGGAGGTTCATCGCGAGGCTCAGCACCACAATGCACAAGCCCGGATTGTTAAGCCCGCGGTTCGCGATTACGAATATGACCTCAAACAGCAGAACAAGCGGCTTTATTAGGAGCGTATACAGTATCGTGGCCAGATCCATATAAATTTGTCATATTCCTTAATAAAATACTTACAAAAGTATATCACACGGAGTATAATCCCGATAGAAAATTCTAATCAGCGCCCTTCCGGCGTCTCAAAGGAGGTGATTTTTAATGTTACGAAGCGATTCAGACATTCCCCGATCGCGACTATGCGCATTAGAAACACACCTTAAGGAGAGACGCTATGGAAGAATTAGCATCCGTAAAGGCGGAGATCTTAGAGCTTCTTAAGCAGAAGCAGTATGTAACGCTCCGCAACCGGCTTTCTGAGATGATGGAAGCCGATATCGCATCGATAATGGACTCGATGGAGGACGAAGAGAGCCTCAAGCTGTTCCGTATCCTGCCTAAGACAATGGCTGCGGACGTTTTCGCCGAGCTCGAAGTCGATGACCAGAAGTACATCATCATGTCCCTGTCCAAGACAGAGTCCGCGAACGTCATCAACAATCTGATGGCGGATGATGCTACTGACTTCCTGGAAGAGATGCCTGCCAACGTCGTAAAGCAGATCCTCGCCAATGCGAGCGCAGAGCAGCGTGCAGACATCAACCACCTCTTAAGATACCCTGAAGATTCCGCAGGTTCCGTCATGACGGTCGAGTACGTTGACCTCAAGAGAGACATGACGGTAGCAGATGCCATATTGAGGATCAGGGAGATCGGTCTTGATTCCGAGACCACCAACATCTGTTACGTACTCGATCCCAAGCGTCTCCTCGTAGGCACCGTCGCCTTGAGATACCTTCTCATCAAGCAGCCCGACGAAGTCATCGGCGACATCATGAACGAGAACGTCATCTCGATCAAGACGATGGATGACCAGGAGGAAGCTGCAAGATCCTTCCAGAAATACGACTTTACCGCGATGCCCGTAGTTGACAATGAGAACCGAATGGTCGGGATCATCACGGTCGACGACGTTATCGACATCATGGAAGAAGAGGCCACGGAGGATATCGAGAAGATGGCTGCTATCATCCCTTCCGATACCGATAAGTCTTATCTTCGTACGGGTGTTTTCGAGACGTTCAAAAAGAGGATGCCCTGGCTGCTGTTCCTCATGATCTCAGCTACGTTTACGGGTGCGATCATCACTCATTTTGAGAGTGCCCTTGCCAGCTACGTCCTTCTTACCGCGTATATCCCGATGCTGATGGATACCGGCGGTAACGCAGGTTCCCAGGCAAGCGTATCCGTCATCCGTTCCCTGTCCCTTCAGGAGGTCAGGTTCCGCGATTTCTTCAAGGTCCTCTGGAAAGAGATCCGCGTCGCCGTCATCTGCGGCGTTACGCTCTCGGCTGCGAATTTCATCAAGCTCATGCTCATCGACAGGCTGCCGATGAACATCGCGCTCATCATCTGCACCACGCTGGTGCTGGTCGTCATCTTCGCCAAGTCGATCGGCTCCACCCTGCCGCTCATCGCGGCAACGATCAAGCTGGACCCTGCCGTAATGGCGAGCCCTCTCATCACAACGATCGTAGATGCCGTATCGCTGCTGATCTATTTTACTTTGATAACGAGATTACTTGCTATCGCCGTCTGACGGTATATCTTCAGGCTTGATAACAGAAGGACCGGCCTGGGACGACAACTCTTCGTCCTGGGCCTTTTCCATTTCCTTGATGCCTTTCATGATGCCGCCCTTCGTATCCTTTGCAAACGCGACGATGAGGATACTGATGAGCAGGCCGAAGTAGAATGTGAGCATTCTCCAGATGAGCATCGCAGAAGAAGCCGTAGCCTGTCCGAGGAATCCGAACAAAAGCATGAAGCTTGCCTCGCTTCCGCCCGATGCGCCGGGGATCGGCATGAACGTATTGAACAGGCTGATGGCAGCCGCCAGAGACAGGAAGTTCGGATAGTTTGAAGCCGTGAGCGGCACCTTGAGCGACAGCGCAGCGAAGAACGGTACCGAATAAAGAAGCGTGAGCTTGAGTGCATGGCACAGGCAGACCTTAGCAAAGAGAGCCTTCCTGGAGAACAGTATGGAAGATACGTTCCTGAATTCCTCGAAGGCCTTGTTGACCGACTTTGAAGTCTTGTCGTAATCCTTTACGAGGTGGATCTTCTCAAG
Source organism: Clostridiales bacterium (assembly GCA_017550385.1). Classification (GTDB taxonomy): domain Bacteria; phylum Bacillota; class Clostridia; order Saccharofermentanales; family Saccharofermentanaceae; genus Saccharofermentans. Next base: position 30,655 of record JAFZPJ010000056.1, on the reverse strand, counting down.
GAACTTAAGACAGCTTACCGTAAGGAATGTATGCACCTTCTTAAGCTTGGTGGCAAGGAAGAAGCTGCCCGTGATGACCACGTTTACGATGAATCCGACGACAGCTATGACGGTCGTCTGCTGATTGGCGAAGATAACGTTGTGGTTGCAGAGCATCGCAATCGTCGCATAGACGATGATGACTATCTGGTATGTGACGAAGCACATGGCAAGGATGCCCGAGGCGATGCCTGCCGGAACTCCCTGATTATGGAATACATATACCTGAGCGAACTGTCCGCCAGTAGAAGACGGCGTAAGGTCCGAGAAGAGCACGCCCGTCATGTTGGTTACGAACGACTGCTTATAGGTAATGCGGTACTTGAGGTCCTTGCATATGATGAACAGTATCAGCGCATCGATCAGGTAATAGCAGAGCATCAGTCCCGCCATTACCAGGATGAACCTCTTATCCGAAGTCACCAGCGCATCGAGGAAGGCCTCCCCTTCGGATCCTACCGACAGGAACAGCGAGAGCGCCCCGATCGCGAGGATTATCAGGAAATTCAATATGTATTTGCCTGCAGTCTTAAGTCTTTCCATATACCTAATTAAACTTATACAGCTTCTGCACGATCCTGTAGCCTCCGACGGACATCTTCCTTCCGAGCTTGCCCGGCAATGTCATCCATCCGCCCATGAAGCTTCCCTTGATCTTCTTGTATGCCCTCGGGTCTCTGTCTTCCAGATACTTCCAGAGGTCGTCCAACTTCCTGAGATGCTCGTCCGTGCCGCCGATCAGAAGGATCGAAGTCGTCGCGCAGTACATCAGCGTCAGATAGGACAGCATGTACTTGTTGAGCTTGGGGCCGAGCGCAGATGCATCCTGCAGTGCATACACATCCGTCATTATCTTATCGACCCTTATCTGCTGGTCGATGTTCTTGAGCTGTGCCTCTTCGCTTACGGACTGGCCTTCGCGGCCGATGTAATATCTATATAGAGCTTCGTCTATATAATACATGGTCTTAACGTTCGGCAGCGGCTGGTAAGCATAGATGTTGTCGCAGTAGAACGTGTGCTCCGGAAGCTTGAGCCCGGACTCCAGCAGGACGTCTCTTCTGTAGATGATGTTATGCATCATTATGTACTGGCTCGTGACGCGTTTGACGTCTTCCCACCCGAAAACTTCTCCCACGGGCAGGGACTTCGTAAGGCGCATTACCTTCTTGTTCTGCTCCTTCACCCCGACCTTGTCGAAAACAAAATCCGCAAGGACCAGGTCCACCTTGGTATCCTTCTCCACAAAGCCTTTGAGGAGACCTATTATCCTGAGCAGGACTTCGGTATCTGCCCAGTCATCGGAATCTATGTTCTTGAAGTAGACGCCGGTCGCCTCGCTGATGCCCTTATTGACCGCGCCGCCGTGACCTGCGTTCTCCTGGTGGATCGCACGGATAATGCCGGGGTGTTTGGCCTCGTAGTCTCTGGCGATCTCCAGTGTATTATCCTTCGCAGAACCGTCGTCTACGATAAGTATCTCGATATCGTCACCTGCAGGCAGGAGCGACTCGATACACTTGCCCATATATTCGGCTGAGTTATAGCAAGGTATGGCAACAGAAAGTATCTTCATCGTAAGATGCTTTGTTAACTCCTTAATGATTTAAATCCTTGTAATTCTATCATTAAAAATAATAAAAGCCAAAAAGAAGCGCCGACACATACCGGCGCCCCTCTTGTAAGTGCTGCTCAGTCTCAGATGTCACGACCGCAGCAAGGCCCTGAACCTGATGACGTCATCTCCGTCTTTATATGCTGCTATCTTCCCCGAATGAGCTTCGGTTATTGCCTTGGCAACAGACAGTCCGATCCCGTGTCCGCCCGTCCCGGAATTCCTTGACGAATCCGCCCTGTAGAACCTGTCAAACAGACTGCCAAGGCTCTTCTCATCGATCGGACCTTCGGTAGGATTGCTAACCTCGATCACCGCGTTCTTCCAGCTGCGCTTCAGGCAAATACTGACGGTCCTGCCTTCGGGGCAGTACTTAACCGCATTATCGAGCAGGATCGATATAAGCCTCTCTATAGCCTTGCCGTCACCTGTTATGCGGACATCCGGCTCTATATTGCCTTCTATCTTCCTGCCTGTCCCTTCCGCAGCGACTCTGAACAGCTCCGTCTGCTTCTCTGTGATGTCAGTAAGATCGATCTCCTCTCTGACGGGAACATAGGATCCTTCTTCCATCTTGCTCAGCAGTATGAGTTCATCCGTAAGATCCGCCAGCCTTCTGGTCTGCTTCTTGATATCTGTTATCCACTCGTTGTCTTCAGTCGTCTCGGCAAGGAGCACATCCGCATCGGCATTGATGATCGCCAGCGGAGTCTTGATCTCGTGACCAGCATCCGTTATGAACCGCTTCTGCTTCTCGTGGCTCTCCACTACAGGGCTTACTGCTCTGCCAGACAGAAGGAATACAACGATGCTTATCAATACGAGTGAGCATGCCGATATGAGTATGCTTATACCCAGGAAGCTCCTGAAGTTTGACAGGCCGGGACCGCAGTCGCAGAACACGATTAGCGTATCGCCTTCGGAAGTCACTATGCTGCTGTATCTGTAGTCTCCTACAAACCCTTTTGTCTTATTGCTGCCGTATATGTCCGACGCATATCCTGCCGCGGTATCGTCACTTACTGCCGCGATATTGCCCGTATCAACAGACAGTACGTTTCCGTTCCCGCCGATAACGACGCTGAAGTATCTGGTCTCAAAGGCAAGTTCGGGTGACTCCGTCCTGTCTCCGCCGCGCGTATCCTTTGGAGGAGCAGGTTCCGGATATTTGCCCGGTTCAGGCTTCATATGTTCCGGGAACGCTCCTCCGTTCTCTGCAAGCATTCCGAGCACCTTATCGCTGTCTGATACGACCTTGTTGTAGTTCATCAGGTTGATCGCAGAGACCATCACCACAAGCACCAGTAGCACTGATACGATAGCGGTCACCGTAAACCTTATCCTAAGCGAATTCTTCATCCTTCGATCTCCAGTGAATATCCCGCATTGCGCGTGGCCTTGATCTTCACGTCCGCACCTATCTGCTGAAGCTTCCTTCGAAGATATGACAGGTTCGTCCAGACGATGTTGATATCACCGTCAAAATCCAGGCCCCAGATCTTATCCATGAGCCTCTCAGTCGATATCAGCACTCCGGGATTGGACATGAGATATTCCATTATCTGGAACTCCTTGGACGCCAGGCGCACCGCCCCGCCGGGGGCAGACATCTCGTAATTGCTGCGGTTAAGCGTAACGTTGCCGTATCTCAGATTGTTGTCAGCAGATGCCGCCGTCCTCGTCATCGCCTTGATCCTGGCAAGCAGCTCCCTGCTCTCGAAAGGCTTGGTCAGGTAGTCATTTGCCCCGAGATCCAGACCTTCCACCTTGTCATCCACCTGTGACTTCGCAGTGAGCATCATGACGGGAATGCCGATGCCCTTGGCCCTTATCTCGCGAAGGACTTCAAATCCGTCCTTCTTCGGCATCATGACATCCAATATCGCGCAGTCGTAATCACCTGTCTCGATATAAGACACAGCCTCTTCACCGTCATAGACGGTGTCGACCGAATAGTTGTTCTTCGTCATTATCGCCCTGAGAGCATTTGCCATCGATCTCTCGTCTTCAGCGATCAGTATGCGCATCGGATATCTCCTTTATCTTCCATACTCTGATTATCTCACGACTTACCCCGAAAATGTATCGCCTAAAGCAGGCATTCTCATCCCGGGAGCATGCCCTGCGGAGGATCACCTTCCGGAGGCTGACCCTGAGGGAAGCCGCCATCGGGACCTGCCATGGGAACTTCGCCCGACGGCGGTTCTCCGGGCAGTTCACCTTCAGGAAGAGTGCCTTCTACAGATGCGGCGCCGCCCATCTCCTGATTCGGAATGGTATCCGACTCAACTCCGTTGATGATCAGCGTGCCTCCCGTAAGGACCGCGGTTCCGTCATAGTCGACTGCTGACATTCCCGTTATGTCGACGGTTCCGCCTGCTATGGTAATGTCTCCGTTGGAATCGATACCGTCAGTATCTCCCTGTCCCATGGTGACCGTTATGGTACCTCCGTTGATCTCAACGAAGACTTCCATGTCCTCAGTCTTCTGTGCGGCATTGATGCCGTCGTCTGTGGCAGATATCGTTATCTCGCCTCCGTCTATCACGATCTGTGTGCCTTCAAGGCCTTCGGCTGCCGTAAGATCCATTGTGCCGCCGGTAATGTCCAGAGTTCCGTCCGTATGGATGGCATCGTCACCTGCATCTATCGTAAAGCTTCCGCCTGTTATAAGGAGCGAATCATTTGTGTTGATGCCGTCATCAGACGCTTCGATAACATAAGATCCGCCCGTGATCACCATATTGTCTTTGCAGACGATCCCGCTACCTGAAGGAGACGATATCTCGAGGCTTCCTTTGCCGCTGACCGTAAGATCGCATTTCGAGAAGATCACCGAATCGATCTCCTCGTCAGAGACTGATACGAACTGACCGCCGTTTGCAAGGTAATTACTGCCTTCCAGAGTGATGGTTACCTCTCCTGCAGAGAGCACTGTTATCGCTGCCGAATCAGTGCATGTCAGAGATACATCCCTTAAGACCAGCTGCACATCTTCATCACCGGCATCCACCGTTATGCCGCAGTCTGAAGACTCGCCCGTTATGATGTACGTTCCGCCTGCGGCAATATCGACATAAGATCCGTCAGATATATCAATGAGCGGAGTTTCCTCTTCACTGTAGCTTGGCTCCTGAAGGACAGCTTCGGAAGCGCTCTCGGAGTTTACCGTCTCGGATACGGCACCTGCCGCACAACCCGCGAGCAGGGCAAGGCTCAGAGCTGCCGCCACGGCGCCTGATATGAGTTTTCTTATCTTTATGTTCTTCATGGTGTTTACTCCTTTCTCAGAGCAGCTGGTCCTCATTGACCTTTACTGCCGATATGGCTATCTCGAGATTGCCGTTACGGCATCTGAGCTTATCTATGAATTCTTTCTCGCTCCTGTTCTTATCAAGCGTGATGTCATAAGTCAGTTTGAACATCGAACCCATATTGGTCGTCTTGGATGAGATGAGCTTATGCTCCTTCGTGTACTCGGCAAGGATATCGTCAAAGACACCCGTATAATCAAGATCTTCCGGGATCGTAATGCGAAGGCTCCTTCGAAGGTCCGCCGCGCGGTCAGAGCTCAGTTCCAGATACCGGCACACAAGCGTCGCACCTCCGATCACGAGAACAAATACCCCCGCATATAATATGAATCCCATTCCCGTCATCAGACCCGCAGCCATCGCCGTAAAGAGGGCCGTGATTTCTCTTGCCGTTCCCGGCGCCGACCTGAACCTCACCAGACTGAACGCTCCCGCGACTGCGACTCCCGCACCGATGTTGCCGTTCACCGCCATTATCACCGCGCAGACTATCGCGGGAAGCAGAGCAAGCGCCCCGAGGAAACTCCCGGTACAGCGGTTCTTATACATGTGCACCAGCGAGATGATAAGCCCCAGAACGAGCGATGCGCCTACCGGCAGCAGAAAATCCGTCAGTGATATCGTAGTGTTTCCCATTAATGTCTCAAGCATATAATTCACCTCTCTCATTATCAGCAGGACCTGCCTGTCGCATGTTCCTGTAATAGCTTCCGTACTTGGATATCGAAGTCTTCTTTATTCCGTTCTTATCCAGGAACCTTATGAGCCACATCGGAACCGCGCCCGGCACTTTGACTTCGAGTATGGTAAGGTCCCTGTCTATAACGGGAGATCCGTACACTCCGCAAAGAAGCGACAGATCATAGTCCCTGGCGAGGATGTTGGAATCGAGCGTTATCCTCAGATCTTCGCCGTCCGTAGGATAGTAGGCTTCCCTCTCATATGAGATATATGCCTTCGGCTTTATCCCGGTATAGAATCTCCTGACATATTCGATCTCGTCTCCGATCTGCGATCCGGTGGGCAGCTTCTCTTCTCCTGCCAGCCATCCGGACGCCGTATGCTCCGGCAGCGCGATCCTCCTCTTGTAGACGACGGAATCGTACTTCTTCTTAAGCTCCACGAAAACATCATCTTCTCCCGAGATCCTGCCGTAACTTCTGACCCTGAGCTTCTCCTTATAGACCGGCTTGTCAAGTGAATTCCTGATAAGTCTGTAATCGTCGGTATCGTAATAGATATTGCGGATCGTAGAATGTCCGTAACGGTCGATCTTCATGCGGTCCGACATCAGGTATTCGAGCCTGCTTCTCTGATCACCCGTCAGGATGTATTTGATCTCATATCTCTCGAATGTATTAAGGTATGTCATTGTCTTTGCCTCCTTACCTTGGGCAAAGATTAGCAAGCCTACCTTAAATCAACCTTAAAACAACCAAAAAGAAGCGCCGGTACATACCGGCGCCCCCTGGCATAACCTTATTGTTCATTCATTACTGAGCTTCGTAGACGAGGCCGTCATCAAGAAGTCCGCAGTCGTCGAGCCAGTCAACGAAGTCTTCTGCCGAGATGCCGTAGCTGTCGCACATGTCGAGAACATCAACGAGCGAGCTGTCTGCATCTGCGTCTTCGAAAGCGTCCTTAAGATCATCGAGGTCCTCTGCATCCCTGATATCATCAACAAGATCTTCGTCGATATAACCTACGAGATTACCCTTCTCAAAGTAAAGGATCGTACCGTTGTCGAGCTTTACGGTCGTGCTTCCGATACCGGAAGATACCTTGTAGTCTCCTTCTACCGTCTCATTCTCGAGATCTCCGGCAAATGTATCGATCGCAGAAAGAATGTTGTCTTCGCAGTATTCTTCGATCGAAGAATAGCCCATCATCTCGAGGAATTCTTCTTCCGTATATCCGTATGCTTCTACCTGTTCGACCAGTTCTTCCTCGATGACGGGGAGAAGATTATCCATGACATAATCGGTGTATGACTCAACATATGAATCGTAATCGATGGTAAGCGAATACTCGCCGTCATCAAGTTCGAGTTCATACAGGACCGTTACCTCGCCTTTGAAATCATCGGCATCGATATCAATGCCCTGATCGCCTAATGAAGTCTCGAACGCTGACTTCATGATGGGTGTCAGGTCGAGCTCTGCCACATACTCACCGTCCACATCGGGTTTGCTGAGCATGCATCCCGTGGATGTGCATGCGAATGAAGCCATGATTGCCGAAGCAAGTAAAACTGATACGATCTTTTTCATATTTTAGTCTCCTATTCCGGAGCCATCACCCGGGCTCCGAGAACAATATAGCACTGTCGGTCCGGAATTGTTAGTAGTAAATGTATACTAATTGTAAACTTTCTTGTTATCATTCTTTGGTGATGTTATATTGGTTTCTATCATCATTAACAGGAGGACGGACCATGGCAGTCATTTACTGGGGAACACATATCTTTAATTCAAACAAGGGATTTCACGGTGATAAGGCCGCGTGTCCGGATTGCGGAAGAGTATATGCTCCTTCATATGTGAAGAGCTCATACTGGTTCCATATAGAGTTCATACCTCTTATCCCCTATAAGTCGACTTACCGTAAGTTCTGCCCCGTTTGCGGCTACGGCGTCGAGATGAAGGGCAAGGAAGGCAAGGCAGAAGTCAAGAACATTCCCGAGGTAACGGATCAGGCTTTCGAGCCATATGTAAACCACATCCTCGCAAACAAGCCCAAGGGTATCCTCAAGACTGACAACAGCTACGAGTTCCATGTTAAGGATCTTAATTCCGGCGAGGATATCTGCGTTGCTGCAAATATCACCAAGGAAGATGTTAAGCGCATCAAGAAGGGCAGAGCTTATAAGAAGCTCCCCATCAATAACGTATAAGAAGAGGTTCGTATGAAGACAGAGATCATCAGCGTCTATGCAGGCGGAGACGGAAGAGAGCAGGCATTGGAAGTCGCAGAGAAGACTGCCGCTTTCTGCGGTCTCGATAACAAGTCAGCGCTCCGCTTAAGGCTTCTTGCCGAAGAGCTCATAGAACTGATACGTCCTTTCTCGGATGATCTTCACGGCGATCTCTGGCTGGAGGCTGAAGATAAGGATGTCGAGATCCACCTTAAGGCCGAGATCCCCATGGATCTTCAGACAAGGAGCGAACTGCTCTCTGTCTCTTCTTCCGGCAAGAACGCAGCTGCCAAAGGCATCATGGGCAAGATCCGCGAGCTGATAGCTTCGGTTACTCTTCCCGACGATCCCGAGACCAAGGCGATGGCAGATCAGGCCATGGGCCTCATTGCTCTCGGAAGCCAGGTCGGCTCACATTACGGCGGAGCAGAGACTTATTCATGGTCGATGTCCGGCTATGTGACCGGCATTAACAATGGCAGCTCCGAACTCGACGGAAAACAGGAAGCCAAGGACGAACTCGAGAGATCGATCGTCGCCAACCTTGCAGACGACATCAAGGTCAACATCGTAGGTTCTGATGTTGAGGTCACGATCTTAAAATCGTTTTCCTGATCCTCCTGACAAAGCAAACGGCCAAGCGCCCTTGATCCCGGGATCAAGGGCTTTATTTGCGCTTCATTAACACATAAGTTGCAAAAGACATGTGTCTCATGGGTTATAATGCAGCTATACGAAGAAAGGTGCTCCTGACCATGGCAAAGACTCAGTTAGACGAATTCGTTGCAAATGACCTCGAGAAACAGAAGGGCGTATCCATCCCCGTTCGTGCGGGTCTGCTCGAGAGACTGTTCGTCAGGAAGACCGCCTGCACCAATCTCCATCCCAATGCGGAGGACGAATTCACGATGCCGTCCGTCGGTCCGAGCTACCGCATCATAAGCGAGTACGAGACCAAGTTCCGCGAAGCCATGCGATTCGACAAGCCGCCCATCGAAGAGCCGCTCATGGTCGAGAAGCTCAGACCTCACGGCTATCTCCTTCTCAACGGACATCACAGATGGGCTGCCGCCATGCGCTGCCAGATCAAGAGAGTTCCCATCAAGATAATCAACTGCGCTACCGAGTCGGACATCAAGACAATCCTCGAGAAGTCGCAGCACGACAAGCGAGTCGCCATAGACTTAGACGAAGTCATATTCAGGGATCCGGATTACAAGTGCCTGGAGAAGAAGGCTTTCACCTTCCCCCTGAGTCTCAGGTTCAAGCAGAGGATCAGGCTCGGCATTCCCGCGTTGTTCTATTACCTCGTCAAGAACGGATACGATATCTGGGTATATGCGGCTGACTTCTATTCGATCGACGATATCCAGAAGTTCTTCAAGGCTTATTCCGTGCACGTCGACGGCATCATCACCGGCGTAGGCAAGCTCGAGCAGAACAACTCCGAGAGCGAGAAGCGCATGAAGGAGCTCATCAACAACAAATACCAGATGACACTTCACATCGATAACGATTCGATCCTGGAGACACACAACAACACAAAGGAATTCGAAGACTACACGATAGAGGCATCAGAAGAGGAATGGTCCAAGAAGGCCATCGCGATCGTCGAGGAGATAGAGAGACGTGCCGGCAAGAAGTGAAGCAGACAAGATGCGGGTATCGTTCGATCTGGACGAAGTCCTTTTTGTGAACCCGAAGACGCATAAGATCGAGCCGGAGCTCCCCTTCCCCCTTAGGAACTTCTACAAGGAGCGCTTAAGGCTCGGCACGCCGGATCTCATCAACACTTTGCAGAAGATGGGTTATGAGGTGTGGGTGTACACGTCTTCCTTCCGTTCCGAGCGTTACATCAAGGGTCTCTTCCGCCATTACGGCGTTAAGTTCGACGGCATCGTCAACGGCACGAGACACCTCAAGGAAGTTCAGCAGGGACACTCGCAGATCCTGCCGCAGAAGGTTCCGAACAAATACAGGATATCTCTTCACGTGGACGACGAAGCGGTCATCTGCTCGTACGGCAGAGAGTACGGCTTCGACGCGTATCAGTTAGATGCCCAGGACGACGACTGGAAAGACAAGATCATCGCCAAGGCAGAAGAAGTAAAGCGCAAGAAGATAAAGAGAATGCAGGCTTATCAGAAATCCAGATCTGAGGCCGACAAGAAACCGTAAGCGCTCTCTGCACTCGTCACGGCCTTAAGTATGGCCTCGCTTATCACGTCGGCGGCAATGGTTCCGACCACTTCCTGATCGGCTTCAAGTTCACCTGCTGAGACGGCATAGATGCTGTCGCCGTCGAAAGACGTATGCACGGGCCTTATCGATCTCGCATAGCCGTCGTGGCACATCCCCGCGATCTTGCACAGAGCCGCCTTATCGAACTTCGCATTCGTTATGAGGACCGCGAGCGTGGTGTTGTCCGCGAACCTGTTCTTGATGACCTTGATGCTCTCGTTAAGCACGTCTGCAGTGCTCCTGAATGCCTTCTTATCTTCAGTCAGGAGACCTGCGACCTTCTTGCCGTTCTTCCAGTCGTAGACATCGCCTAACGCGTTAAGCGCGACTACGGCACCGACCTTAAGTCCGTTCAGTTCGATGGCATAGCTTCCGATGCCTGTCTTCATGCAGGTATCCATGCCGGCAATCTTGCCGACTGTGCAGCCCGTGCCCGCACCGAAGTTGCCGTCGCGGTAGTTAGGCGACTCCAGTGCATTCTTTGCCGCTTCGTATCCCATCGCGGCATCAGGCCTTACCTTGCTGTCAGATACCATCAGATCGAAAAGGTCCGCCTGCGACACGAGCGGCACATGCGTAACGCCCACGTCAAAGCCTATCCCCTTCTCTTCGAGATAACGCATCACACCGTCAGCGGCGCCCAGACCGAAAGCACTTCCTCCGGCAAGGACTATGCCGTGGATGACCTGCGCAGAAGCAAGAGGGCTTAAGACCTGGCTCTCACGGGATGCAGGGCCGCCGCCTCTTACATCGAGACCGGCACGCATGCCTTCAGGGCTGACGAATACCGTACAGCCTGTTCCTGCTTCTTTGTTCTCTGCCTGTCCTATGAAGACCGGCGCCACTTCAGTAATCGGAATAATGTTCATCTTGATACCGCTCAGATCATCTTTGTCCGTGGTGGTTATTTACAGAATTTTCAATTCAGTATAAATCCACAGGAACATTTTCATTATAGAATAACAGTATCATAAAAACTATCGGAAGGGCACGGCAAGACTATGCGTACCGAGTACAAGAACAACCCTGCAATGGACCCGTCGGGATTCGTCCTGTTATCTGACTATGTTCCTCACATCATCCAGGAGATAAGATATTTCTCGACCTATAACTTCATCGGCGAGCGCATCGACGGTTACGAAGAGCCGTGCGCCCTGCTCACGATCGAAGCCGCGAGAGCTTTGAAGGCAGTCAGCAACGAACTGTTCGTTCAGGGCTACCGCATCAAGGTGTTCGACGCATACCGTCCCTCCTGCGCCGTAAGACACTTCGTCCTGTGGGGCATCGAAGATCAGGACATCAGGATGAAGCCTTATTTCTACCCTGACTTGGAGAAACAGGAACTGTTTTCCAAGGGATACATCGCTAAGCTGTCGTCGCACAGCAGGGGCAGCACGGTAGACCTGACTCTGCTCGACATGAAGACCGGCAAAGAGGTCGATATGGGAAGCCCGTTCGATCTCTTTGACGAGAAGTCACATCCGGACTACAAGGGCATCACCGATGAGCAGTACGACAACCGCATGATACTGCAGAGCGTCATGGTGAGGAACGGCTTTGTTCCGATAGATTGCGAGTGGTGGCACTTCACGCTGAAGGACGAGCCGTACCCGGATACGTATTTCGAGTTCCCGTGCTCGTCTCAGTACCTCAAGAGATAAGGAGTCCTGCCGTGAAGCTGAATTACAAATACGTCCGCATCCAGGGCCGCGAGCTTGCAGCCAACACGCTGTACGCGAAGGGTATATTCAGCATGTGCTGGCAGCTTATCCAGAACGACGTAATGGACGAGGAAGACATCGGTCTGTTCAAGGAGATCGACAGTTGGTTCGCAGAGAACCTTCCCTGGCCCGAGCCGTGCAGGAATCGCGAGAAGGTCGTGTGTTTCTTCAAGACGGAGAACACAGAAGAGATGATGAAGATGATACGTCCCGCGCTCTGGCTTCTCGAGAAGTATAACCACCCTTACTTCCTGGTCTATACGAACAATCCCGGCGAGATAATCTACGAGGATCAGTATCAGGTCGTGGTCAAAGCCGGAGACCTTATAGTAGAGCCGCTGCAGCCTTCCTGGAGCCCCGAAGAATGATCACATCGTGATCGACAGGACGTTAAGACCCAGGAGCGGATGATACTCCATCTCTTTGCAAGACTTCCTGACGATGCGCACTCCGATGTTCTTTGCCGGATCCTCGGGATGGAAGATGGTATCCAGTTCGGTCGGGTTGAACAGCACGCAGTTATCCTTGAACTTGATCAGCAGGCCTTCGTCAGACTTGGTCACGCTGATATCGACCGAAGCATCCTTCTTGCCCTGGAAGCCGTGTATGACTATATTGCCGGCAAGTTCTTCGATGCACAGTCCCGCACGGTTGGCAGTGGTCTTGTCTATCCCGCGTTCAAGACAGAATTCCGATACCTTCAGCGAGATGTTGATGACCTCTTCCATGCTGTGGACGGACAGGTTCAGCCTGTTATCGTCATCGACGCCGAAGCCTTCCTGATAGCAGCAAAGATCGGGAACTGACTTCGGGATCTTCTTGTTCATCCCCCACGCCATGAACCAGATGGTGACCGCCAGCAGAACGCATCCGCCGGTCTGCGCGATCCATATGCCCGTCATGCCTAAGAAGTTCGACAGGACATACGACAATGCCGTCACGTACACCAGGCCGTCAAAAACGACTATGGCATTCACCGCTATCTTGTGATCCATGCAGCGCCACAGATCCCTCATGCCTACCACGAACGTCGAGAAAGGCGTGTACAGCGGGAATAGGACAAAGCCAAGCAGAGTCATCTTATAGATGGCGCTCGATGGATCGTGGAAGTACAGATTCGTCAGCGGATATGCGAACAGCGACAGCACCACCGCGACGCCCGCCACTATGGGAACGGCCTTCCTCAGATATATCCTCATGAGCAGTTCCACCGCGCTCTTATCCTTCTCGCCGGTATATACGCTCGCGAGCGTCACCATTGCAGACGACATGCCTGCGGGCACCGCCCAGTACACATACCCGAAAGAGTTGACCGCGACGAATGACGCAAGGCCTTCGCTGCCTGCGAACCTAAGTATGATCGCATTGAGCAGTATGCCTTTGAAAGCGAGCATGAACTGCGTTCCCGCGATGGGAAAGCCTTTCTTGGCGACATCCGCCAGATCTCTTATGTGCAGGTCCGTAAAGTCCGGCGCGAAAAGGGCCTTCCTGCTCAGGAAGTACGCACCGCAGATCACTACAGGCACCCAGTTGGATACGGCCGTGGCAAATCCGAGACCGTATATTCCCATGCCGAGTTTGTTGATGAATAAATAGTTGCATACGACATTGGCAACGAACATGCCACCTATGCCGAAGTATCCGACATTCTCCTTCTTCTCGAGCTGGAGGAATGAAGTCAGCTGCGTACCGAGAAGATACGGGATGACGCCGGTACTGATACCCTTGAGATATTCTATGAGATCCCCGGTGAGCGGATCAGCGGGATCCACACACATACCTGCCGCCACGGAAGGAAAGCAGAAGAACAGCACGGTGCCTGCTATGCCGATTATGAGGATCGTTATCATGTCGAGCGTAAAGATGCTCTTGGCGCGCTTTAAGGTATTCTCGCCGAGATACATTCCGCACAGGATCTGCGAGCCTCCGAACATAAGGGCATTTATCGTGTCAAGTATCTTGGCAAGAGGACCGTAAAGGCCTGCGGCAGCCATGGCGTCAGGACCGATGAAATTACTTGCGAACGCACTGTCGATGATTACGCTGACACCGCCGCACATGACGAGGAGTATCTGCATGGGCACCATGCTGAAGAATAATCTGCGGGTGATCTTCTCGTCGTATCTGCCCGTCATCTTATCTGCCTTAACCTGTCGCTCATCAGCTGGAGGTCTTCCACGCAGCCGGCTATCATGGCGATGTTCTTCCTGTATTCAGACATTATCTTGTGATTGAATGTGTAGGACTTCTCCAGGCAGTCGTGATTGGCCGTATACATCGCGCTTATCAGATCGATGGCATACCTTATCTCATCACGCGAGAGATTGCAGTCAGTGTCGACGTTGGTCGAATTCTCGAAGGGACGGAATATTCCGGGATCGATGTTCTCCTTGCCGTCAAAATAGAACGTTGTGTATTCGTTGAACGCCACGATATCGCTGTCTATCTCTTCTGCACACCTATAGGTTGCATGCACCGTCTCCCATGTGTCTTCGGGGAAACCGATGATATAGAATGCCATCGTAAGGATCCCCTTATCCTTGAGCATCTTTACGATCCTTTTCTGGGTATCGATATCGCCCTTGTTGCTGTTATAAGTCTCAAGGATCTCTTTGTTGCCGGATTCCACGCCGAAACAAACGAGGATAAGTCCCGCCTTCTTCATGAGCTTAGCAAGTTCTTCATCGATGCTGTTGATCTTGGTCTCGCATATCCAGCTGACCTTTATCCCCTCGTCGATCATCTTTTGGCATATCTGCTTTACCTTCTCCTTATCGCAGGTGAAGAACTGATCCCTGAACTGGATGATCTCCGCACCCAGCGATACCAGAGATCTGATGTCTTCCATGACCTTGTCGACATCTCTGGACTCATACGCACCGTAATACTTGGTGTAAGGGCAGTAAGTGCAGTGCATCGGGCAGCTGCGGCTAGCCTGTATGGTCAGTCTTACGCGTCCGTTGTCATCCGTGTATGCCCTGTAGTTAACGAGTGAATAGTCAGGCGTCGGCATGTCGTTTACCGTACCGTTCCTGTGATTTACATATCTGTAGATGTATTTGTCGAGAGGCTCGGTTACGATCTGGTCCGCGGCGCTGTTTGCTTTAAGCCAGTCCTCAAGATCGCTTACGACCTGCCCTGAGACGATGACATAGCTATCAGGAGAACTCATCTTGATCCTTCTTACCAGCTCGATATCGCTTCTTACCGATGCCGCAGTGGTCTTGATGACGATCTTATCGCAAGACATAGAAGCGATCGTCTTCAGGAGAGTATCAGGAAGCATCTTATTCTCGGCATAAGCGTCGAGAACGATAACATCGTGGTCTTCAGACTGATTGAGGATGGTAGCGGCATTGATGAGCGGAAGGTCCGGAAAGACATCATTACTGTGGAGCACGGTCCCGTACTCGCCCTGTGCATCAGTATGGATGTTCACGCCGTAATACGGACGCACCAGTAAGAAGACTTCCTTCATTGCATTTCACCCTTCGGTTTCTTATATGAAGATTGTAGCTTTAAGATATTTAAATTTCCATTTTGATAATATTAACTGTTTGTATAATTTCCTTGCACTAACGCCCCAAAGCCGTAAAAAGGCGCATAATGAAGTTATCTTTTACAAGGGGAAGCGGCATCTGATGAAGAACGGAACAAACATATCAGGCAAGCTTACTACAAACGGGAGCAGGATAATCGATATAGCCGGAAACGAAGTCCGGTTCAAGGGTATCAACTGGTTCGGATTCAACACCGGCGACAATGCGCCCGGCGGACTGGACAGATGCAATCTCAAGGGGATGATGTATGAGATATCCCGCCGCGGATTCGACCTTCTGAGGATACCCGTATCTTGTGAGCTGCTGCTCTCATGGATGAACGGCAATTATCCCCATGCCCGGTTTGACCCTGCGATCAATCCCGAACTTATCGGCAAGACAAGTCTTGATGTATTCGATACGGTCATAAGCATCTCAGGCTCACTCGGAATGAGAGTAATGATCGATATTCATTCTGCCGAGACTGATCTGAACGGACACATGTATCCTCTGTGGTATACGTCAAAGATAGATGAACATCAATTTAAGTCCGCACTCGGCTGGATCGCCGGAAGGTACAAGAACAACTGCGCGGTCGTCGCCTATGACATCAAGAACGAACCGCACGGCAAGGCAGAAGAGCCTCTGCATGCAGTATGGAATGATTCTGACAGAGCAGACAACTGGAAGCGTTTTGCGCAGGAAGCAGCCGGGACCGTTCTGGATAACGACCCTGATGCACTCGTCGTTATAGAAGGCGTTCAGGTGTACCCGAAAGATATTGCCGCCAACGACTATTCGTCTGCCGATGAGGCTGACTACATCAACACCTGGTGGGGCGGCAACCTTATGGGCGTGAGGAACCATCCTATTGACCTCGGTTCTCAGGAACGCAACAGGCAGATCGTCTACTCCGTTCACGAATACGGACCTACCGTGTTCATGCAGCCCTGGTTTGAGAAAGACTATACTTACGATTCACTGTATAAGGATGCCTGGCACGATTTGTGGCTGTACATAGTTGAAGAGGATATCGCTCCTGTCTTCATAGGAGAATGGGGCGGATTCATGGATGAAGTCACCATGAAGTGGCTGAAGGAATCAAGAAGGCTCATATCGGAATACAGACTGGGGTTTGCCGTCTGGTGCCTTAACCCTGAATCGCCCGATACCGGCGGTCTTCTTAAAGATGACTTCAAGACCTGGGATGAAGAGAAGTATTCCTTTATAAAGGAGTTGTTGGACACATGATCACATTCATCATCGCATTAGCAGTACTGGTTATCGGTTTCTTTACGTACGGTCTCCTGACCGAGAAGGTCTTCGGGCCGGATGACAGGACGACACCTGCGGTCGCGATGGGTGACGGTGTTGACTTCGTTCCCATCAAAACCTGGAAGGCACTGCTTATTCAGCTTCTGAATATCGCGGGAACAGGCCCTATCTTCGGCGCTCTGATGGGTGCGTGCTTCGGTCCCGTAGTATTCCTGTGGATAGTCTTCGGCTCTATCTTAGGCGGCGCGGTACACGATTATATGTGCGGCATGATATCCGAAAGGCATAACGGCGCTTCGATCGCAGAGCTCTCCGGCATCTACCTCGGCAAGCCCGCACTGTACATCATGCGCGTATTCTCGATCCTGCTCCTCCTTCTTACCGGAACGGTCTTCGTCACAAGCCCGGCAGCGCTCATCTCGAGCCTTACGCCCGAAGGCCTCGGCAATACATTCTGGATCATCGTGATCCTCATCTACTATGTGTTAGCGACCCTGCTTCCGATAGATAAGATCATCGGCAAGCTCTACCCCATATTCGGCGTGATACTCATCATCATGGCGGTCTCTATCGCAGGCGGCATGATCTTCCTCCCTCAGTACACTATCCCGGAACTCACGCTCGCTAACCTTAATCCCGAAGGCCTTCCGATCTGGCCGTTCATGTTCATCACAGTGGCATGCGGTGCGATCTCGGGTTTCCATGCGACGCAGTCACCGATGATGGCAAAATGCATCACGGGCGAGAAAGAAGGCCGCAAGGTATTCTACGGTGCCATGATGATCGAATCGGTCATCGCTCTCATCTGGGCCGCAGCAGGCGTCGCTTTCTACGGCAGCACGCAAGTCCTTCAGGAAGCGCTCACGGCTTCGGGGCAGTCGGGCGTCGTATATGAGATCAGCGAGACCATGCTCGGCAATGTGGGCGGCGTGCTCGCGATAGTCGGCGTTGTCGTCTGCCCTATCACTTCGGGCGATACGGCGTTCAGGAGCGCACGTCTGATCCTCGCGGAATGGACCAAGCTCGATCAGAAGAAGATCGGATACAGACTCCTTATCACCATCCCTCTGCTCGGAGTAAGCGCGGTGCTTACGCAGCTCGACTTCAACGTGCTTTGGAGATACTTCTCGTGGAGCAACCAGACCCTCGCGATGATCGCACTCTGGGTCGCGACGTCTTATCTTCTGAAGTCGAACAAGAACAGGCTTACATCACTGCTTACCGCACTTCCCGCGGCATTCATGACGGCAGTATCCGTCACATACATATTAGTCGCCCAGGAAGGCTTCAAACTGTCGACATCCATAGGTTATCCCGTGGGGATCACTGCGGCGGCCATATCGTTCGCCGTCTATGTGTTCATCACTGCCAAGAAAGGCAGCCGCGCTGTTTGAATCATTACAGCTCGAGCTTTTGTATCGCCTCGTCTATTATCTTCTCCGGATCTGCGCCGTAGATATCGAGACCTTGTGCGGATATCATGCGGGTATTCTTGATGCCGTAGAAATTCTCCGCGAGAGTCTTGATGTATCCGTACCCGAATTCTTCGGGACAGAAAGCGCCGCCCGCCGTCGTTATGTAGTACAGGTCAGTCGCTTTGCAAAGGCCCTCGGGCGTGCCCTGCGGCGTATACAGGAATGTTATGCCGAGCACGTTGATGTGTTCGATATACTGCTTGAGCGAGGCAGGAAAAGACAGGTCCCAGTACGGTGCCGCGATCACTATCTTATCCGCTTCCGCGAACTGCCTTGCCATCGCGAAAAGGGGATCATCGAACTTCTCCTGCGCTATCAGCGCATCTCTTCTTACAAGATACTTCTCATCCGTTAAGGGGAAATCCACGTCTTCAAGCCTGAGTTCTTCCACCTCGCCATCGAGAAGCCCAAGGAAAGCATCAGCCAGTCTCTTCGTCCTGGAATCACTGCGAACACAACAATTGATGAATAAGATCATTCCCTGTACCGCCTGTCATAAGTTTCTTTATGGAGATGATATCACAGAGCCCTTGGGAGCAAGGCGTTCCGGCATTGTTCTTCAATAAAAGTTTACTGTTTTGAAATCAACGCTCTTAACGTCAAGGTTTATAATCACTTTATAAAGGATTACAGAGGTGAATATGTCCATAGGTAAGAAACAATTCCAGTTCAGTGCCGTCCTGGCATCATTGTTCTTTATCTTCACGATAGTGCTC
Organism: Clostridiales bacterium; assembly: GCA_017550385.1. Taxonomy (GTDB): domain Bacteria; phylum Bacillota; class Clostridia; order Saccharofermentanales; family Saccharofermentanaceae; genus Saccharofermentans. Next base: position 11,806 of record JAFZPJ010000056.1, on the reverse strand, counting down.
GGCATATATAAGTTCGAGCAGGTGCTTATCGGCGGAGGTCTTCCGACTGTCAGCATTGTCAACGTATCTGCCGATATATGCAGCATGGCATTGGGATATGTCCTTTTCATCTGCAGCGTCGTCGACAAGTCCAAGAACGAAGAGAACCTGAATTACTATCTTCTCCTGCTTTTCACGTGTTTCTGCGGCTCTTTCCTTGACGAAGTCTGCTGGCTCGTCGACGGCGACGCGGATCAGATCATGGTAAACTCCGCCGCCAACGCCCTGTACTACATGTGCGCACCGGTACTGGCATTCCTGTTCTGGAGATATGTCATAACCTATCTCGGATTGGAGCATAAGAATCTAAAGACGATCAATGTCATTCTCTCCTGCGGGCTGGCACTTGCAGCAGTCATAAGGGTCGTCAACCTGTACTTCGGTTTCTACTACACGATAAGTCCCGACGGCGTCTATTCGCGCGGCGACTGGTATCTGCTCTCGAACGTCTATGCATACGTCACCATGATACTTACTCTCATCCTGGTGTTCCTGGCCAGGAGAAGGTTCAAGAAATATCAGGTAGTAACATTATTCCTCTACGCTTTCTTCCCGCTTGCGATCGGCATACTCACGGTCTTCACTTACGGACTGTCGCTGTCGAGCCCCGTGATCATGCTCGTGCTGCTCCTGATGTACTGCGTGCTGAACGTTTTCCAGAGCAGGGAGAGATCGATATCGGAGAACGAGCTCCGTATGGCCAACTCCATCCAGGAGAACATGCTTCCCCATATCTTCCCTCCGTATCCCGACAGGAAAGAATTCGATCTGTACGCATCCATGACGGCAGCAAAAGAAGTCGGCGGCGACTTCTACGATTTCTATATGCCTGACAGCGACCACCTCGTCATCACGATAGCAGACGTATCGGGCAAAGGTATCCCCGCGGCGCTCATGATGATGGTCACCAAGACACTCATCAAGAACAGAGGACTTACCGACTTCGACGATTGTGCGAAGATCCTCTCCACCGTTAACGACCAGCTCTGCGAAGGCAACGAACTCGGCATGTTCGTAACTGTCTGGATCGGCGTTTTGACGATCTCTACGGGCGAACTCAGATATGCCAACGCAGGACACGAGTATCCCGCCATCAAGAGGAAGGACGGCAAGTTTGAACTCATCAAGGAACACCACTCGCCTCCGCTCGGCTGCATGGAAGGCATCCCCTACAAAGAGAAGCAGCTGACTCTTAATCCGGGTGATATGATATATGTATATACGGACGGCGTTACGGAAGCCACCAACGGCAGCAACGAGTTCTTCGGCGAAGACAGGATGCTCGATGCGATCAACCTTCCTTACGAAGGTGACGTCTCGTCGCTCGACCGGAACGTTAAGGACGCGATCAACAAGTTCACAGGCGGCGCCCAGCAGTTCGACGACATTACGATGCTCTGCATGAAGTACATCGGAGAGGAGCTATGACATGGCACAACTTACTGTAAAAGCTGACATCTCACAGCTCGACCGTGTCTTATCCTTCGCGGATACGATCCTTGAGGAAGCAGGCTGCAAGGCAAAAGAACAGATGCAGATAGACATAGCGATAGAAGAGCTCTTCGTCAACATCGCGAACTACGCATATCCCGAAGGCGAAGGCGATGCCCTGATAGAGGTCGAAGCAGACAGCAGCGCGAGAAGCGTTAAGATCGTTTTCGAGGACAGCGGGATACCTTATAACCCCCTGGAGAACGAAGACCCCGATATCTCGCTGTCTGCAGAAGACAGGCCCATCGGCGGCCTCGGCATCTTCATGGTCAAGAAGAGCATGGACGAGGTGTCGTACGAGTATAAGGACGGCAAGAACCGGTTGACCGTCCGGAAGGATTTCTGATATATATTTAATTACAGATACAGGAGGAATTACCATGTTGAACATTACGAAGAATGCTAACGGCAGCGCGCTCAGCTTCGTCCTCGAAGGAAGACTCGACACCACGACTGCTCCCATGCTCGAAGAACAGCTCAAGGCATCTCTTGACGGTGTAACGGATCTCAAGTTTGACTTAGGCAAGCTCGAGTACATCTCCAGTGCAGGCCTCAGAGTCCTCCTGTCGTCACAGAAGACTATGAACAAGCAGGGCACGATGGTCATCACGAACGCTTCTGCAGAGGTCAAGGAGATCTTCGATGTAACGGGCTTCTCCGATATCCTCACCATCGAGTAATACGAGGGCTTGACCCGAAGATAACGAACGGCCGGATCGCTCCGGCCGTCTTTTATTGCTTTATGCCGCCTTCTCGTCAGCAGCGTTGAGGCATGTGCCCCTCGGACTCGTATCGGTCGGGATCTGCTCCTCACCGCTGTCGCGCCTGTCGCGTAGCAGCTCGATCAAGGCCTGGTTGTCTATCGGAGCATCGGCCTCCGGGAACACCGGCGTCTTGCCTTCGAAAACGCTTCCTTCGAGCGTAGCGCTGTAATTGGATACGACTACCCTGTAGATGGGATCCTTGCCGTCGATATCTACTTCGGTTCCGTCATCAAGGGTAATGCTGACGATCACAACGTCAGGCTCTTCCTCAGTGCCGTAATCATAGTATTCGTAGGTAAGACCGGATACCTGGTCACCGTAGTTGGATTCGATAAAACCGTTCTCGATCTGCTGGGCAAGTTCTTCTCCGGTCAGATCGTAAACGAGCCATATGTTGTTGAACGGGCTGACAGCATAGATATCCCCTACAGTGATCTCCATCGTCTCGCCTTCGGGCACAACGAAATCAGCTCGCACGCCGCCTCTGTTATAGAACGCTGCAACAACGCCTTCATCTTCCATGTATTCGAGCATAAGGCCTGTAATGAAGTTGCCGCCCGTAGTTGTCGGTCCGTCGATGTAACCCTTCTTCTCTATGCTCGAATCGATGTATCCGAGAACCTCGCTCATCTCGTCGCTGATGGAATCCCATGCGGCGTGTGACAGCGCAAGGATATCGGGATCAAAATTGTCAGCATTATCAGGCGTATCGTAGAGAAGTTCCGGCTCTTCGGTTATGGAAACAGCCATAAGGTCTTCGATACTTACGTTTCCTTCACTGTCTATAACGATGACTGCGCTCGAGTAGCCCTTCGCATAACAGTCTCCCTGAATATATGGGATCCCGCTGTCTGCTATTCCGCAGATGCCGTCGTGTTTGTGGCCGCCGGTTACGAGATCTACGTCATCGGGGTCAAGAGCATTGGCAACATCCACTGGATATTCGTGAGCTACGACAATGGTAACGTCAGGGGTTTCTTTCTCGTTGATCTCTTTGACAAGAGCAGAGAATTCTTCCATGTCATCTTTTATCTCATAATCCTTTATCTTCGATGTCATGATCTTGTTTGAATAATCCGGGATATAACCGATCAAAGCGATACGGTATCCCGCTTTCTCGACGATCACATAGTCCTGTGTAAAGGATACTTTCTCATCGCCGGATGCACTGTAAAGGTCGGCTGCGATAACGGGGATGTCGGGATCACCCGAATAATCACCTATCTCATATGCAGGCATTGTCCCGTCCTCATCGGCAGCATAAACATCAACGTCCCAATCGAATTCATGGTTTCCGAGTGCAACTGCATCGTAGCCCATAAGATCAAAAGCGGCTTTCATGACTGCACCGTCGGTAAGGTTAGACACGGGACAGCCCTGATAGATATCTCCGCCGTCGATGAGCAGGACATCGTCATACTCGTCCGAATCCCTCGCATCTTCAAAGATCTTGGCAATGTATGCAAGCCTGTACTCGAAAGTACTCTCGTCGCCGCTCGTGGTATCCATTATGTATCCGTGGATATCGCTGGTCTGGAACACGGCGATCTTCGTCTCCGAAGACGCAGGCTTTGTCTCTGTGGTCTCAGCTGCGGTCTCAGACTCCGAAGGCATCGGGGCAGACTCGGCAGACTCCAATGCAGGTTCTTCTGCAGGTGCCGGGAATCTGATGATGTTTCTCGCGATCAGCACCAGTCCTACCACCAGCAGACCGAGACACAGTACCGCGAATACCGCTAATAAGTTCTTTGCGCCTTTTGTCATGGATTACACCTCTATTCTTTTCTTTTAAGATATTTTTATATGTTTTGAGTATACGTTCCCGAAAACAACTTGCGATTAATATTGATTGACAATTGTGTAAACTATATAACCAACAAACACTTGATTGATATGTTTCAAGTGTTACAATGAACGCAGATATTAGGGAGTAGCTTGCACGGCCTAAGCGTGCGGCATGTATCGTCATCACAGGTTTTCCCTCGGTATGTGTCTTTCGAAGCGAGACTTTTATTGCATTGTCGATGCAATAGAAAGTCCCGTTTTTTATTGCCTCGATTTTGGAGAAGTTGCATAATGCTAACCGGTTGACAATTAGCATATGCTAACACTATAATATGCACATATGAGCAAGTATTCATATGTCAGAAAGACACGAGGTGATTTTAATGTCAGAAAAAGAACTTCAAGAATTCCTTAATGTCTGCAATGTCTACAAGGCTTTCGGCGAAGGCGACAGCAGACAGGAAGTCCTGAGAGGAATGGACTTCACGGTCAAAAAGGGCGAGTTCTGCGTCCTTCTCGGGCCGTCAGGGTCGGGTAAGTCCACCCTTCTCAACATCATAGGAGGCATCGACAGCGCGGATGACGGGTACATCTCGATCGCAGGAGACAAGCTTCGCGACATGGATGAGAAGACGCTCACCAGATACAGGAGAAAGCACTTAGGTTATGTTTTCCAGCTGTACAACCTTATTCCCAACCTGAACGTAAAAGAGAACATCGAAGTCGGCGCGTATCTGTCCGACTCTCCCCTTGATATCGACGAGCTCCTTAATACACTTGGGCTCTGGGATCACAGATACAAGCTTCCCAACCAGTTATCCGGCGGCCAGCAGCAGAGAACATCGATCGGCCGCGCCATCGTAAAGAATCCCGACATCCTTTTGTGTGACGAGCCTACGGGAGCGCTCGACTACAACACTTCCAAAGAGATATTAAAGCTCATCGAAGACGTCAATCAGAAGTACGGCAACACGGTCATCATGGTCACCCACAACAATGCGATCCAAGGCATGGCAGACCACGTGATCAAGCTCCGTGACGGCGTCGTAAGAAAGAACATCGTCAACGAACAAAAGATCAGCGCGACAGAGCTTGATTGGTAAGGGGGCGCGGCATGAGAAACCCTATCAACAAAAGGATCCTTCGCGACCTGGCGAAGGAGTGGAAGAGATATGTGGTGCTGTTCCTTCTCATGAGCTTCATGATAGGCACGGCATCGGGCATGTATGTCGCCAACGGCAGCATGCTCAAGGCATTTGACGAATCCTACGACAAATACAACAGAGAAGACGGACATATCGAGTTCAAGGAAGAACCTACCGAAGAACTGCTTGCCGCAATGCCCGATAACGTCACCCTCTATGAGCAGTTCTACAAGGAAGTGCCCGAGGTGTCTGACGGCAATGACAATGCGGTAGTAAGAGTATTCAAGATAAGAGAAGACCTCAACATCGCAAGTGTTATCGAAGGCCGTCTCCCCGAAGGCAAGGACGAGATCGCTATCGACCGTATGCATGCAGATAACCTCGGTTTAAGCATCGGCGATACGATCACGGTAAACGGCGTGAAACTCGAGGTTGTAGGCTTCATCGCACTCCCCGATTACAGCACGCTGTTCAAGAAGAACTCGGACATAATGTTCAACGCCATTGATTTCGACGTGGCGCTCGTAACGGAAGAGGGCTGGGAAAACCTCCCCGGCAACGTCAAATACCAGTATGCATTCAGATATGATACGGTTCCTGCCTCGGAATACGAAGAGAAGGAGTGGAGCGACGATCTGATGGAGCAGGCCGCAGTCATCGCGGCTACGGGCGGTTACACGGACGACAAGGATGAGGCCGAGCAGCTTGCAGACAACGTCGACGAATGGACAGCATATCTCGAAGGCATCGAGGAGCAGGCAGACGACTTGGAAGCCCGCGGAGAAGAACTCGAGGAAAGATCCGCTGAGCTCGAGGCAAACTATGATAAGGTCCTCGCCGGCGACCCGGAGTGGCTCGCTGAAGCCGCTTCCCTTCAGGAAGATGCGGACGCGCTTCAGGCAGACGCCGATGCGCTCGCCGCAGAGCAGGACAAGATCGACGAGACAGTAGACAAGCTCGAAGCGTTAGAGCCCTACGAAGACAATACCAACGAGCTGGTCGACTTCCTGCCCTCATATGCCAATCAGGCAATACAGTTCGCGCCTGAGGATTTCGGCTCGGACGTCGCGATGATGGGCGTACTCGTGTACGTGTTCATCGCGGTGCTGGCGTTCGTTTTCGCGATAACGACATCGAACACGATCACCAAAGAAGCCGCGGTCATCGGCACTCTCAGGGCGACAGGCTACACCAGGGGCGAGCTCACCTTCTACTACATGATGATGCCGGTCATCGTTACGCTCCTGTCGGCGGTCACGGGTAACCTTCTCGGCTACACGCTCTTCAAGGATACGGTAGTCAGCATGTACTACAACTCGTACAGCCTGCCCACATACGAGACCATATGGAACGCGGAGGCTTTCGTCAACACGACTCTCATACCGCTCGCGCTGATGTTCATCATCAACCTCATCATCATCGTTAGGAAGATGAGGCTGTCGCCTCTGAAGTTCCTCAGAAGGGATCTGTCCACATCGAAAAGAAAGAAGGCAGTACGTCTGCCGAGGCTCAAGTTCTTCAGCCGTTTCCGCCTGAGGATCCTCCTGCAGAATCTCGGAAGCTATGTCGTACTCTTCTTCGGAATTGCTTTCGTCATGCTGTTGCTGTCTTTCTCGATCGGCCTTCCAGAGACGCTCGATCACTACAAGCGTGTGATGACCAGCGAACTGATCTCCGAATACCAGTACATCCTCATGGATTATGAGGATGAGGACGGCAATGTCATAACGACCGATACCGAGGGCGCTGAGAAGTTCTCCACGAGTTCTTTGGAGACCGTTAACGGTGTCCGAGAAGGTGAAGGCATCACGATCTACGGCATCGAAGATGACAGCAGATATGTCAGGGCGGATCTTCCCGATGACGGCGTGCTCATATCGAGTGCATATGCTGACAAGTTCCTGTTGCGCGAAGGCGACACCATCACGCTGAAAGAGAAGTACTCGGACAAGACGTATACGTTCGAAGTCAAGGGCGTGTATTCATACATGGGCGGTCTCGCCGTCTTTATGAGAAATGATGAATACAATGATTGTTTTGACTTGGACGAGGACAGTTTCACCGGATTCCTGTCGTCCGGGAAGATCACTGACATCGATGAGGATATGATCTATACGGTCGTAACAAGAGAAGACATCATGTCGCTGTCGACTCAGATCGATCATTCGATGGGCAATTATATGGATTACGTATCGTTCGCATGTCTTCTCATCGGAATCCTGGTAATCTATCTGCTCACGAAGATCATCATCGAGAAGAATGCGACATCGATATCGATGGTCAAAGTGCTCGGCTACGAGAACCGCGAGATCAACAGCCTGTACGTCAATCTGACCACAGGAGTGGTGGTGATCTTCGCCGTAGCGACAGCTTCCCTTTCCGTTATCGGTCTGACAGCTATCTTTGCCGTCATCATGTATTCGATGAGCGGCTGGATCGAGATATATGTAAGCTTTATCAGTATCCTGAAGATGATCGGAATAATGCTTATCTCGTACTTCATCGTGTCGTTCTTCGACATCATGAGGATCAAGAAGATACCGCTGACGGATGCGCTGAAGTCGGTTGAGTGAGTTAAGTTAAAAGACGTCCCGGATCGCTCCGGGACGTTTTTGTTTGCTTATCGGCTAACTCTTATTCTTGCTGTTATATATCTCTTCTCTCTTCTGGTCGTTATACGGCTTGGTGATATCCATCACCTGTATCCCGGCCACATACGGAACATCGTCATCCCCGTGAGTGCCGTACACCCACACAAGGAGCTTCTCGTCATCCTTGCCTTCGATGTTGTAGAAGTAATTATATCCGTCGTTCTCTTCCACGGCATACTGTTCGTACTCTGCAAAAAACTCATACATCTCTTCCGGATCATCCATATCAAGATACTTAACATCATCAAGGTCTATCTCATCGTCTGTGCCGGTCAGCTTATAAACGTTATAACTGTAACCTATTGCCGTATCGATTATGGTATATCCTTCGCAGTCACCGAAAGCCGAGACGATACCGCAGTAGTTCATGCCGACCAGGCGGAATGGTACGTCTTCCGAAGAACCGTCTCCGAAAACATAAGTGGCCACATACTCGGGAACGTCCTCTTCTTCAGGAACACCTGTTCTCTCTAAGTCATACTTCATATCGATGGTCATCAGTTCGATCATGCACACGCCTACGGAATCATCACCGTCATCATCCTTCTTGTTTACGGAACACATGGAAATACGCAGATAGTATGTCTGCTCATCCGTATAGATATAGCACCACCCGTCATAGCAGGCTACGGGTTCGCTGCCGGACCACTGGGCAAATCCTCTGGATCCGAGATCCGTACCGATGGGGGTAGTATCGGTTACCTTGCCTTCAAATCCGTCCGCCATAGCTTCAAGCTCATCATCGGTACCGTCCATATCGAGAAGCCCGTCACAGCAGAGCTTTGAAAGTCCGTCCGCATCGCCCTTGTCCAAATACTTTATGACGCCTGCAACTGTCTTCATGTAGATGCCTTCGTCGTCCTTGTCGATGTCAGACTTGGACTTGTATGCATCATCCTTGATCGCAGAATACGTCTGCGTCGTAGCGAACTTATTATCAAATATCGAGCAGGAAGCTGCACTTAAGACCATTGTCGTCATCAGCACTGCAGCGATGCTCTTCTTTACATATCCCATATGCCCCTCTCTATGCATGACCACACGATGTAACACTGTTACTACAGATTATCCGGATTGCTTTTCCTGTCAGGGATGACAAAATCCGGGTGCTCACCCAGCCACGCCGTCTGCGGCATGCAGGTGAGCATGGACATATCGTCTGAAGTAAGCTCGAAATCAAACACCTCGAGGTTAGCCTTCATGTGCTCCATGGAGGACGCTTTCGGGATGGGAAGGATGCCCTTCTGCAACAGGAACCTCAGGTTGATCTGCTGGACGCTCTTGCCGTACTTGGCAGCCAGCCGGACCAGGATGGAATTGCCGATGGTGGCGTTCTCCCTGCCCCTTCCCAGAGGACTCCAGGCCATCGGAAGGACGTCATTTGCCTTACAGAAAGCAACTGCAGCCTCCTGTGAATACCCTGGATGGAGCTCCATCTGGTCAACAACGGGTTTTATCCTGCAGTTATCGAGAATGTTCTTTAAGTGATGCGGCAGGAAGTTGCTGAGGCCGAGCCTCCTGACGAGGCCCTTATCGACCATCTCTTCCATTGCCTGATATGTCTCGATGTCTAATTCTTTCCAGTTCTCGTCTTCGGCGCCGGTCTGCCTGGGCCAGTGCATCATGTAGATGTCGAGGTAATCCGTTCCGAGGCGGTCTAACGACTTGGAGAGCGCCGTTCTCGCATTATCCGCGCCCATCTCGTCCGTCCAGAGCTTGGTCTCGATTATGACATTGCTCCTGGCGATGCCGCTCTCTTTAATTGCAGCGCCCAAAGGTCTTTCCGTCTCGTAAAGAGATGCGGTATCGAAGAACCTGTAACCGCACTCGATAGCCTTGAGGATAGCGTCTTTGTTGTCTTCAAAAGCCTCGTTATAAGTACCGAAGCCTATCTTCGGCAATGAAGTTCCATCGCTGAGCAGATAGGTCTCGTTCATGATCATGCTTTGGGATGCTGTGAGAAGTCCTCGTCCCACTCGAAGAACTTGTCGAGTGCAAGAGGTCTGGAATAATAGTAGCCCTGGAAGCTCTCGACGCTGTACTGCTGCAGGATGTCTCTCATGCCGGCGGTCTCGATGCCTTCCACACAGACCTTCGCACCGAAGAGCTTGGCAAGTCCTGCGAAGTGCCTGATGAGCTCTCTGTCCACGTTGTTCTCTTCGATCTTCGCGACGAATCCCTGGTCGATCTTGATGATGTCGAACGGGAGTTCCTTGACGATTCCGACAGACGAGAAGCCCGTGCCGAAATCATCGAGCGCTATCAATATACCTCTCGACTTGAGCTTGGCTGCGACATTCCTCAGGAGCTTGATATCGAGCAGTTTGCACCGTTCGGTGATCTCGAAGCAGAGGTTCTGCGGCGGATATCCGAGATCGCTGACAAGATTGTAGACCATATCGACGAAGTCAGGCTTCTCAAGCTGCGTGTAGGACAGATTGATGTTCATGATAAAGTCCGGATACTTCATCCTGATCTGCTTTGCAGCGAGTATCGCTTCTCTGATGATCCACTCGCCGAGCTCCGGGAAGAGCGGGTCAGATTCAAGGAGCGGCAGGAACTGGTCAGGCGGTACGACACCGTATGTATCGTTCTTCCATCTGAGCAGTGCCTCGGCTGAGATGAGCTCTTCAGTCTGCGCATCGACCACTGGCTGATACAAGAGGAAGAATCCTCTGTAGCCGTGCATGATGGAAGCGCGGATCTCATGGAGCTTCTCGATCCTGTGCCTGTTATTCTCATTGAGGTTGTTCAGGAACAGAACGAGGTCACCCTGGCGGCGTGACTTGGACTCGCTGTAAGCGAAGTTCAGGCATCCATAGACCGTCTGTGAATCAAAGTCGAAATTCTCCATCTTCAGAGCACCGCCGTTGACCTCGAGCAGTACCCGCTTATCATCCACCTTGAAATCTTCACGGAAGTAATTGCGGAAGTTGTTATACCTGGTCTCGATCTCATCAAAAGACAGCGTGTTGCTGATCACCGCGAACTTGGTTCCGTCTATCCTGTAGCAAACACCGGTGTTGCCGGTCGTCTCGAAGACCTTCCTTGCAAACAGCTGCAATACACGGTTACCGAAATTATAACCGTACAATTCGTTGATCTCGGAGAACTTGCTGATGCCGACGATGAGAACGTGAGCCACGGCCTGTCTCTTGATCCAGCTGTCGAGATCATCGAAGAACCCGTACTGGTTGCGGAGACCCGTAAGAGTATCGATGTGGCCCTGAGTGCTGTGGTTGCGGATGGTGCCGACAAAGTAGTCGGGGTCACCCATCGGATCCCTGATGACTACGCCGCGGCATGTGCAGACATCGTATTGGCCGTCCGGTCTTCTGGCGCGGTACTGCATATCGTGTCCCGAAGATGCACCTGCAAATATCTCATCGATACCTTTGTGATAAGCTTCACGGTCATCGGGGTGGATCACGTTCTCCCAGATATCTCCCGCTCCGTACATGTACTCGGACGGGAGTTCATACTTATCAACGCAGTTCTTGGACCATCTGGAGAAGTCGTACTTCATATCGCAGAGATAGACATATGTGCCTTCGGCGACAACATCGTATGACTTGAAGAGCGAATCGAGCATCTTCTTCCTATCATCCGTGATCTTCTTCTCGACCGACTGCTCCTTGAGTGAACGGCTCTCGTGCAGGAGCTTCTCTTCCTTAAGGCGCGATTTGTCTTCGTACATGCGGCCGTCGGCACGGTGGAAGATCTCTTCGACCGTAGTATCCTTGCCTTCCTGGTATTCAGCGACGCCTATTGCAACGATCGGACCTGAGCCGATACGCATATTATCTTCGACCTGTCTTCTGAACGAATCGATAAGATCGTCGCGTATAGCATAATCCTGACCCTTGAGGACGATCACGAATTCATCGCCTCCGACCCTGAATACGGGGAAGTGAGCGAAGGTCTGGCAGAT
>JAFZPJ010000055.1 GCA_017550385.1 Clostridiales bacterium | reverse complement strand
GGTGCTGAAGTAAATGCTAAGACGATCGCTGAGATGGGTATCATCTCCGTTCCGAAGGTAAACGACGGAATCAAGATCCTTGGCAACGGCGAACTTTCAAAGAAGCTCGATGTAAAGGCAGCTAAGTTCACTGCCTCTGCAAAAGAGAAGATTGAAAAGGCCGGAGGCACGGCTACGGAGGTATAAGAGGCATGAACGGTATTTTCGATATAGCAGTAAACGCCTTCCGTGTAGAATCTATACGTAAGAGACTGCTCTATACCTTCATGATCCTGGGAATCTTCATGCTGGGCGGACTCGTTCCGGTTCCGGGACTCGACGGTGAGACTTTTACCAGCCTTGTTCGTCAGTGGGGTCAGCTCGGTTCAATCATGGACATCATATCGGGCGGCGGATTGTTCCACGCCTCGATACTCTCCATGGGTGTATCTCCTTACATCAACGCATCGATCATCATTCAGCTGCTCCAGGTCGTAATTCCTGCTCTCGAGGATATGTCCAAAGAGGGCGAGTCCGGCCGTAAGAAGCTGAATAAGATAACACGTTATTCTGCTATCGGACTTGCACTGGTTCAGTCCAGCCTGTTCTGCTATTCGACACGCACGGCAATGCTCCCGAGCCTTCCTGTATGGCTCAATGCGGCTCTTGTCGTCCTGTCATTCACTGCAGGTGCGGCAATGGTCGTATTCCTCGGTGAGAAGATCAATGACAAGGGCATCGGCAACGGTGTATCCCTCATAATCTTCGCAGGTATCGTCACACGTCTGCCGAACATGGCACAGACACTGTACCTCAAGAGCGTTGAGATCAGTGGCAAGGTTCCGAACGCTGTGCTCGGAGTTCTCCTTGGAATACTCGTATTCCTGGCGATCAGCGCAGTAGCCATCGGAATCATCGTTTTCGTTATCTTTGTTCAGAATGCGGAGAGAAGGATCCCCGTACAGTATTCTAAGAAGGTAATCGGAAGAATGCAGCGCGGCGGCAACAGGGATTATATCCCTCTCAAAGTGAACATGTCCGGCGTTATGCCTGTCATCTTCGCTATGTCGCTCCTGTCAGTACCTCAGATCGTTACGACACTCTTCTTGAGCACAAGCCAGAACCCCGTTGTCGTATGGTTCCGCGGCTTCACAGGAAGCGTTTGGTACTACGTTGCATACTTCTTCCTTATCATCGGATTCACATTCTTCTATTCGACCATCCAGTTCCACCCGGTTGAGATCGCCAACAACATCAACCAGAACGGCGGTATGATCAGCGGAATCAGATCCGGTAAGCCGACAACGGAATTCATCAAGTCTATTGCCGGCAGACTCAATTGGATCGAGGCAGTATTCCTCATCCTCGTATGTATCGTTCCTACGGTAATCGGTATCCTTACGGGATTTGAGAATGTCTGGTTCGCAGGTACTTCGGTACTGATCCTTACGGGCGTTGCCAACGACCTCATCGTTCAGGTCGAAGGCGAACTTGAAGTAAGATCTCCTAAGGGATTCCTTGACGATCTTACGATCAAGACGGGAAGAAGGTAATTCCCCGCTCCATTTTCAAAACGACAAAACCCGCGCGCAGATGCATGGTATCTGTGGCGCGGGTATTTATTTGATATTCAAATTCGCAGAATATGCGCTATAATACAAAGGCTATAAATACGCGCGTAAATAAGGAGAAATATAGATGAGCAGTTTTTCAGAAGCATATAAGGTTCCAAGCCTCAAGAAGAAGCTTTGGTTCACGTTCCTTATTGTTTCCGCATGTGTAGTGCTCTCACTCGTACCGGTTCCGTTCCTCAGCCATTCAGGTGCGGCTTCAGAGGTGCTCAAGTGGGGCGATACCGGAGTTCTCATGAACGTTCTGTCGTTCGGAGCTCTTGGCAACGGTGCGGTAATCTCGCTCGGAATATATCCTTTCCTCATTGCATCTATCGCGATGCAGATCATAACGATCGCCGTTCCCAAGCTTAGGAATCTGGCTATGGAAGGCGATGCAGGCGCAAAGAAGATCGGCAAGATCACACGCTTTGCCTCCCTTGGAATGGACGTCGTATTCGCGATCCTCTTTACGGTCGGAATGAGAGGCGTACTAATCGATAACTTCAACATCTGGGTATCCGCAGTCGTCGTTACTGTCGTAGTTGCTGCAGGCGGAGCGCTCTGCGGCTGGTTCGTGGAACTCATCAACGACAAGGGCATCGGCTCGGGTGTCTCGATCCTCATCATCGCCTCGGTTATAAGAGCTATCCCTGAATACTTTATCGGGCTCTTCACTGAGAACGAGATCGCCACAGCTGCCATATGGACAGCGGCCGTAATAGTGGTCGGCCTTCTGATCATCGTTTTCGCGCTGTTCGTAAACAGCGGCGAGAAGAAGCTGAGGATCCTGTTCTCCAAGAAGACCGTCGGCATGAAGCAGTACGGCATGCAGAACCAGGTGATCCCTTTGAGAGTCGCACAGGCCGGCATCATGCCCATCGTCTATGCGTTCTCCATCACGCTTCTTCCTGCCGTCATCGTAGCGATGGTAACACCCGGAACGGAGAACGTTATCTCTGCCGGTTTTGTTAACTTCAGGACGAGCATCGTATTCTATGTATTCTTCGCTATCCTGATCGTAGGTTTCACGTCATTCTTCTCGATGATCCAGTTCAACCCGATCGATATGGCTAATCAGATCAAACAGTACGGCGGTTACATCCAGGGTATCAGACCCGGCAAGCCGACATCGCAGTACATGATGAACACTTACACGAACATGAATATTGCAGACGCCGCTTATCTTGTGGTCCTCTGCCTTATCCCCATGCTCCTCGGACTGATCCCGGTATTGGGTCCCGCATCCTATGTCGGTATCGTCTGCGCACTGATCGCAGGCGGTCTCTATGAGACAAAGCTCTTCCTCGATCAGAAGGTCAAAGAGGAAGCAGACCGCGTAAAGCAGTCCGGCAGAGAAGCAAAGAAGAACAAATACGCGAAATAAACTGACGGAGGTACAAACAATGAAGCTTATCATCCTTGGCGCACCGGGTTCCGGCAAAGGTACAACGGCAACAGTTTTAAGAGAGAAGTATGATCTCGCACACATCTCAACGGGAGATCTTTTCAGATATAACCTCAAGGAGGGCACCCCTCTCGGGATCGAGGCGAAATCCTACATGGACAAGGGTGCGCTCGTACCTGATGACGTTACCATCAGAATGGTAGAGGACAGACTTAATAACCCCGACGTCACAAAGGGTTACATCCTCGACGGTTTCCCCAGGAACATTGCTCAGGCAGAGGCACTTGACGCCATTCTCTCCAAGAAGGGCGAGAAGCTCGATGCAGTTGTTTATGTAGTAACTGATGATGACATCATCATGGACAGAGTTACTACCAGAAGAGTCTGTGAGAAGTGCGGTGCAAGCTTTAACGTAAAGTATATGCCCACAAAGGTCGAAGGCGTATGTGACAACTGCGGCGGGCATGTAGTGCAGAGATCCGACGACAATCCCGAGACAGTTGCGAAGAGACTTGCAACATATGCAGAGAATACACGTCCTCTTATCGATTTCTACAAAGAGCGCGGGATCCTCGTAGAAGGCAACAATAACGTTGATGCCGACACTTGCATCAAGAGCATTGAAGAAGGCCTTAAGGGTCTCGGTCTTGTGTAACAGAGGCGCATAATGATAGAGATCTTAAACGCTGAAGAATTTGAACTCATGAAGGCTTCCGGAAAGATCCTTCAGGAAGTATTCAAAGTGATCCGTGATGAGATTAAGCCCGGAATGTCAACACACGATGTCGATAAGATCGCTTACAACATCATCAGGAGCCACGATGCGATACCGTCATTCCTTAACTTCGGTACGCCTCCGTTCCCCGGAACGATCTGCGCATCCGTAAACGAGGCTGTCGTACACGGTATTCCAAGAAAGACAAAGATCCTTCAGGAGGGCGACATCCTTTCGGTTGATGTCGGATGCGTACTCGAGGGTTATCAGGCAGATGCCTGCCGCACATACCTTGTAGGAGAGGTAGCTCCTGAAGTGGCAGATCTCGTTAAGAGGACCGAAGAGTCATTCTTCAAGGGACTCGAGTTCGCCAAGGAAGGCTGCCGCACAGGCGACATCGGCAATGCGGTACAGACTTACTGCGAGAGCTTCGGCTACGGCGTTGTAAGAGAACTCGAGGGACACGGAATAGGAACTACCATGCATCAGGATCCGTCCGTACCTAACTTCGGCAAGCCGGGACACGGCTGCAAGCTGAGAAAGGGTATGGCGATCTGCATTGAACCAATGATCACGCTCGGTTCGAGAGAGATAGAGATGCTCCCCGACCAGTGGACGATAGTAACACAAGACGGCAAGCCCGCTTCACACTACGAGAACACGATTCTCATCACGGAAGACGGGCCTTATATGACAACCTATGACTATGAGGAGGGTTTTTGATGGCCAAGGAAGACGTTATCGAGGTAATTGGAACAGTTGATGAAGCGCTGCCGAACACTATGTTCAAGGTCAAGCTTGATTCGGGACATATCGTTCTTGCGCATCTGTCAGGCAAGCTCAGACAGAATTTCATCAAGATCCTTCCCGGTGACAAGGTCACTATGGAGATATCACCTTATGATCTTTCACGCGGAAGGATCACATGGCGTGGTGAGAAGAAGAAATAATCAGTAACGGAGATCGGAATGAGTTTTGTTCATTTGTACATCGATCCTGCAACGGGAAGCATGTTGTTCTCAGTGCTCCTTGGAGTCTTTATTACCGCCGGCTTTTTCTTAAGGATGCTGTTCATAAAGTTGAAGACCGTACTTGGAGGCAAATCAGCATCGACAACTGACGGACACCATAAGTTCCTTATCTATTCGGATGACAAGCGATATTGGAACACTTTCATGCCGGTCTTGGATGAATTTGAACAAAGAGAGATCGATGTAGGGTTTTGGACATCCTCTGAAGATGATCCGGTCTTTTCCAAGGAATATAAGTATGTCCACCCTGAATTCATCGGTGCAGGCAACAAGGCATTCGTTAAGCTCAATGCTGCCAGAGCCGATGTTTTGTTATCTACGACCCCGGGACTTGATGTTTTGCAGTGGAAGAGATCAAAGGGTGTGGGTAAATATGTGCACATCTTCCATGCTGCCACTTCTGCTTTGACATACAGGATGTTCGGACTGGATTTTTACGATGTTGTGCTTACGGCTTCTGATTTCCAGCTTGAAGAAATGAGAATGGTCGAGAAAAAGCGTAAGATCGCTCAGAAAGAGGCGGCTGTAGTCGGACTTACGTACTTTGATGTTCTTGCCGAGAAGCTTAAGAAAGCCGAGAAACCGCAGAAGACTAACAAAGTCATTCTTCTTGCTCCTTCATGGGGAAAGAGCGGTTTTCTGTACAAATTCGGAGACAAATTGATCGATGCGCTGATCGATACGGGATATGAGATAGTATTCCGTCCTCACCCGCAGTCTTTTACTGCCGATAAGGATATTCTTGAGAAGATAAGGGCTAAGTATGACAAATGCCCGAACTTCAGCTGGAATTCAGACAATGATAATTTTGATATATTGAATAAAGCAGATCTGCTTATCAGCGATTTCTCGGGTGTTGTTTTTGATTTCACGATAATTTTCGGAAAACCGATCATGTATACCTCAGTTAAGGATTTTGATGACAGTGTATATGACAGCGCTTGGGTAAAGAAAGAACTATGGAAATTCAAAGTGCTTCCCACTATTGGCTGTGAGATATCGGAAGACAATCTTGACGATCTTAAGAATAGGATCGATGCTACTATCTCAAGCGACAAATACGATAAAGGAATCAAGGCGGCCCGTGATTATGCTTGGAAGAACCATGGACATGCTGCCGAGGCTATCGTGAATTATATATCCGATCTTCAGCAAAGGATAAGTGACACGGCCGAGGTGAAGTAATTGATAGTTCTTGAGATACTAAGAAATATATTTCTGGTACCGCTTGAATTGATCTTCGAGGTTATTTTTACGCTTGCGTATAAGATTACCAATAGTGAAGGCATAGCGATAATAGTATTAAGTCTTGTTGTCAGCACCTTGGTTCTTCCGTTATACAAAAGAGCAGAGAGCATCGAGCAAAAGGAGAATGCTAAACAAAAGGAGCTTTCCCGTTGGGTTGAGCATATAAAAAAGAAT
>JAFZPJ010000007.1 GCA_017550385.1 Clostridiales bacterium | reverse complement strand
TACGTATGCGGATAAGACTAATTCGCCATACGATACGCACAAGAAGTCTGAATTGCGTGGAGTCTATAACTCCATCGTCAAGATCAACAAAGACTCACCCCTCTATATTCTGGATAATACCGACGAAGGTCGTCAGTATGTCGTTGGCGTGAAAGAAAATGCACGTTCACTTAAGAATGCCATCGCTTCCGTCGGCGGACTGGATGAGGAGGATATCCTTAATAAGAAGGCAGCTGCTACCAGCGATGAGTCACTTGTTGAGGCTAAGTTCATCGGCGAGATCGATGAGGATGCCGAGGCTCCCGAGTTTGATATAGAAGTTAAGCATTTGGCTTCGCCGCAGATCAATCTCGGACGTTTCCTTCCGAACGACGAAACGGTTGAACTTGATCCCGATACTTATTCATTCGACGTTAATATCAAGAATAACGGAGAACTCAGATATGAGTTCCAGTTCAATATAAAGAATACAGACACCAACCGTGAGGTACAGGACAGGCTCGCAAGGCTTATCAATAACTCCAATGTCGGATTAAATGCCGAAGTCATAAGCGATGACTCCGGCGAAAGGTCGTACCTGAGAGTTGAATCCATGGAGACGGGCGCCAAGGACGGAACCGGTATCATATTCAGCATCAGTGATACAGACAGTTCCAAGGCTTCCGGCGCAGTTGAGTATTTCGGACTGGATTACACATCCAGGATCGGATCCGATGCTGAGTTCAATTTGAACGGTGAGCCCAGAACGGCTTCAAGCAATAACTTCACGGTAGGTCAGATGTATGAACTGACACTCAAGGGAGTAAGCCCTGAGGGTCAGCAGACTCATGTCGGTCTGATGACGGACGTTGAGTCCATGACCGAGAATATCAACACTCTGATCGACGGATATAATACATTTGTCAAGACGGCTGCAGAGTATTCGGATACACATCCCATTTCCAACAGACTGGTTAATGAGATGTCAGCCATAAGCCGCGCTTATGCAGAAGGACTTACGGAAGTAGGCGTTAACCTCAATGTGGACGGAACGCTCGAACTCGATGAGGAAACCTTCAAGAAATCCGTAAGAGAAGGATCGGCTTCAGAGACCGCTTCCTCCATCAAGGGATTTGCGCAGACTCTGCTTCGCAAGTCCAACGATATCGCGCTTAATCCGCTCAACTATGCGGACAAGACCATAGTAGCTTACAAGAACCCGGGTAAGACCTTTGCCTCACCTTATACGATGAGTGCTTATTCGGGCATGCTCTTTAATAGTTATTGTTGACACTTACTTATTTATATGTTACATTGAGTGAGCGCAAAAGAGTTCGGCTCTTTTTTTTGTGCGTAAAAATGTTAATATTCGCAGGAGATATGTATATGCGAACATCAGATGCATGCTCGCATGTATTCTGATGTGAGGATATACATATCTCTACTGCGAAGCAGTAACCTCGGTGAACATGAGCAAAAAGAGATTACGAAGTAATCGGGGAGCTTGAGTATCAAGCGATTTTGCGAATGTGAGACGAGGCTGCGAATTCAGGAGTTTTGGAGGATACCATAGATGCGTACTAAGATAACACTGGCATGTACAGAATGTAAGAATCGTAACTACAATACGACCAAGGAGAAGAAGAATCATCCCGATCGTATGGAAACCAAGAAGTACTGCAGATTCTGCCAGAGACATACTCTGCATAAGGAAACCAAGTAATTCACCTTACGGCGAAGGAAGGAGCAGCTATGTCTGATAACAATAGCGAAAACAAAGTAAAATTCTTCGACGGTGTAAAAGCTGAATTCAAGAAGGTTAGCTGGCCTGATCCGTCTTCACTCGGAAAGCAGACAGCAGCCGTTATTGTCATATCCGTATTGGTCGGCGCGCTTATCGCTGTACTTGATATGGCTTTCCAGTATGGTTTCAATTTCATCAGCTCCATAGGCTGATACACACAAGTACGTGGAGGATAGTATGGCTGAAGAAGCAAGAGAGATTGAAGAATTAGAAGGCGCAGCGGCAGAAGCTGAAGTAGAGACAGAGGCTGAAGAAAGCGCTGAAAATACCAAGGTAAAAGACGCAAACTGGTATGTTGTGCATACATATTCCGGCTATGAGAATAAAGTAAAGGCCAATATCGAGAAGACGATCGAGAATCGTCATCTTGAGAATGAGATCCTGGAAGTAAGAGTTCCCATGGAAGATGTATCCGAGATCAGAAACGGTGTGCGCAAGACCGTACAGCGTAAGATGTTCCCCGGCTATGTTCTTATTAATATGGTAATGAACGATGATACCTGGTATGTAGTACGCAATACCAGAGGTGTCACCGGATTCGTGGGACCCGGATCCAAGCCCGTACCGCTTACAGAGGCTGAGATGAAGCCTCTCGGCATCAGAACAGACATCGTATCCGTTGACTTCGAAGAAGGCGATACGGTTGCAGTCGTTGCCGGTGTTTGGAAAGATACTATCGGTGTGGTTCAGAAGATGGATATGACCAAGCAGACTGCTACACTGAATGTTGAACTCTTCGGTCGTGAGACCCCTGTCGAGATCAGCTTCGCAGAGATGCGTCGCATGGTCTGATGATCGTTACGATCTGACCGCCTTACAGGCGTTTAGATATAGTGGGAGCTCCCGGTAGTCGGGGGCGCCATTCACCACAACCATTAGGAGGTAAAGATAATGGCTAAGAAAGTAGAAGGCTACATCAAACTGCAGATCCTTGCAGGCAAGGCAACACCCGCACCCCCGGTTGGCCCCGCACTCGGCCAGCATGGTGTGAACATCGTTGAATTCACAAAGCAGTTCAACGCCAAGACAGCAGATCAGGGCGACGTGCTCATCCCTGTTGTCATCACTGTTTATGCAGACAGAAGCTTCAGCTTCATCACCAAGACTCCCCCTGCAGCAGTTCTTCTGAAGAAGGCTTGCAACATCCAGTCAGGTTCAGGTGTTCCGAACAAGACCAAGGTTGCTACCATCTCCAAGGATAAGGTAAGAGAGATCGCTGAGATCAAGATGCCCGACTTAAATGCTGCAAACATCGAATCTGCAATGAGCATGATCGCCGGTACCGCACGCAGCATGGGTATCGTTGTGGAAGAATAATTAGGAGGACAGTGAAATGAAGCATGGTAAGAAGTATAACGAAGCTGCCAAGCTGGTAGATCGTACAGTATTTTACGAGCCCTCTGATGCAGTGGCTCTTGTAAAGAAGACAACTGTAGCTAAGTTTGACGAGACAGTAGAAGTACACATCCGTACAGGCTGCGACGGTCGTCATGCTGAGCAGCAGGTAAGAGGCGCAGTTGTTCTGCCCAACGGTACAGGTAAGACCGTTCGCGTTCTTGTTTTTGCAAAAGGCGAGAAGGCAACAGAGGCTGAGCAGGCAGGTGCCGATTATGTAGGAGCTGAGGATCTGATCCCCAAGATCCAGAACGAAGGCTGGTTCGAGTTCGACGTAGTAGTTGCTACTCCCGACATGATGGGTGTTGTAGGTCGTCTCGGTAAGGTCCTTGGTCCTAAAGGTCTCATGCCCAACCCTAAGGCAGGAACCGTAACAATGGACGTAGCAAAGGCTATCGCTGATATCAAAGCCGGTAAGATCGAGTACAGACTTGACAAGGCTAATATCATCCACTGCCCTATCGGCAAGGCTTCATTCGACGAGGCTAAGCTTCAGGAGAACTATCAGGCTCTCATCGATGCTATCCTCAAGGCTAAGCCCGCTGCACTTAAAGGCCAGTACTTAAAGAGCGTATCGCTCTCAACTACGATGGGCCCCGGCGTAAGAGTATCAACCGCCAAGTATTCATAAGATTAATCTACAGGCCTCCGGCGATCTGCCGGAGGCTATTTTTTTGTTTTCGGGCGGCATTTAGGCGCGTGCGTTACTTGATTGACGCCGGACTATACTGTATACTCAATATATGGTGTCTGAGGATAATAAGAACCACAATAAGATGTATAACGATGGCAAAAAGAAGCCGAACCTGGTTGCACTGTTCCTGGTCACGATGACAGGGGTGGTGGCCCTTGGCGTGGCCGTATTTTTGGTGTACGGTTTTGCGACCGGGCATCCTGCTCTGAATGGAGTAAAGAGTGGGACCGGACAAGGGGCATCGGCAGACGGGACAGTCATTCAGGACGGGAATAATGCCGGGGCGGAGACTGCTTCGGAAGATGCATATACCGGACGCGAACCCATAAGCGCAGATGACCCTGCCGTGTTAGGGGTACAGTCGGACAGCACGGATAAGAACACAGATTCAGCGGATTCTGACGACGCCGGATCGGACGGATCCTTAAAGAGCAGATACAGCGGAGTATATGAGAGATTCGGAGATGACTTAGATGATCCCGAATATCTGGCCGCTAATAAGATATATGTCCTTGAGTCGCGTGATGCGGATCCCGAAAGCGTTACATTGACATTCGGAGGAGACATACTTTTTGATGATGAATATGCGGTGACTGCCAGACTCCTGCAGAACGGAGGAGAGATATCCGCCGGTGTGGATTCCGCTCTTATCAGCATGATGAGCGGCTCGGATATCACGATGGTCAATAACGAGTTTCCTTATTCATACGGCGGCTCACCCACGCCGGATAAGACCTATACATTCAGAGCGGATCCGCCTACTGTCAGGTACTTAAGAGACATGGGCGTGAACGCTGTGGGCATCGCCAATAATCATGCTTTTGATTTCGGTGAGCAGGCATTCATGGATACGCTTACCACGTTAGAGGACGCGGGCATGCCTTACTGCGGCGGCGGCAGAAATATAAAAGATGCTTCCGCACCGTTGTATTTCGTTGTGGACGACATCAAGATCGGAGTGATTGCTGCGACGCAGATAGAGAGGCTCGAGAATCCCGATACCAGAGGGGCAACAGACAAGCAGGCCGGAGTCTTCCGCTGCTTAAATCCGACCAAGCTGCTCGAGACCATAACCGATGCCAAGGATAAATGCGATTTTCTCGTGGTATTCATTCACTGGGGTACGGAATCCACGACGGACATCGACTGGCTGCAGCTCGACCAGGCTCCCAAGATCGCGGAAGCAGGAGCCGATCTGATCATAGGTGCGCATCCCCACGTTCTTCAGGGCATAGGCACGTCTAAAGGCGTTCCGGTATTCTACAGTCTCGGCAATTTCTGGTTCAATTCCAAGGAACTTGACACCTGCCTTGTCCAGGCGGTCGTGTCCCAATCTGACAGCGGCTCAGGCAGGCTCAGCATGCTCAGGTTTGTCCCCTGCCGCCAGGTGGGCTGCAAGACCTATCCTGCTTCCGGCGAAGAGCGCGACAGGATAATAAATGATATGAGAGCGATGTCGCCGGGCATAGATATCGATCAGAGCGGTTTCATAACATATTGATCTGCATAAAAACTGTATCTTATATATATTGAAAAAGTGATTGACACACGCACGCCGGCATGGTATTGTATCAAAGGTTATGAAACCATGCCGAAGACAGCAGGTACCTGAAAGAACGCGGATACGCGCTTCTTATCTAAGGTGTAAGCGCAGCGCCTGCCGAGGAATGAGTTATCTTAGAGCTTATTACTCCTGTCTTTGGACGGGAGTTTTTCTTTTTCAATAACTCTTTCGGCAAAGAATAAAAGAAGGAGGAAAGAAAATGGCAAAGGTAGAACTGAAGAAACCCATCGTGGATGAGATCTCAGCGAACATCAAGGATGCCCAGTCAGTCGTACTCGTGGATTACCGCGGACTTACGGTTGATGAGGATACCAAGCTTCGTAAAGAACTCCGCGAGAACAACATCACTTACAAAGTGTACAAGAACACCTTTATGAACTTCGCGTTCAAGGGTACGGATTTTGAAGCTCTTGCACCTTATCTTGAAGGACCCAGTGCTATCGCGATCTCCACAGAAGATGCTACAGCACCCGCAAGAATCCTTTCAAAGTTCGCTAAGACTGCTCAGGCTCTTGAGATCAAGGCCGGCGTTGTAGAAGGCACTGTATATGATGCAAAGGGTATCGAGCAGATCGCTAAGGTTCCCTCAAGAGAGGAACTGCTGTCCAAACTGCTTGGCAGCCTGCAGTCTCCTATCACCAACCTGGCTCGCGTTCTCAATCAGATCGCAGAGAAAGGCGGCGCAGGAGAGTGTGCACCCGCTGAGAAGGCAGAGGAAGCAGCACCTGCAGAGGAGGCTCCCGTAGAGGAAGCTAAGGCCGAGGAAGCAACTGCAGAGGAAACTAAGGCCGAGGAAGCACCTGCAGAAGAGGCTAAGGCCGAAGAGGCAGCTCCTGCAGAAGAAGCTCCTGCCGAGGAAGCTCCCGCCGAGGAAGCACCTGCAGCAGAAGAGACACCCGCAGAATAATCTGTAAACCACTGATAATTTTCATTAATCAATAATTTAGGAGGAAAATAAAATGGCAAAGATGTCCACACAGGATTTCATTGATGCGATCAAAGAGCTCTCTGTTCTTGAGCTTAACGATCTCGTAAAAGCATGTGAAGAAGAGTTTGGCGTATCTGCAGCAGCAGGCGTCGTAGTAGCAGCAGCAGGCGCAGCTGATGGCGCTGCAGCAGCTGATGACAAGACTGAGTTCGATGTAGAGCTTACTGAGGTAGGCGAGAACAAGGTTAAGGTTATCAAGGTTGTTCGTGAGGCTACCGGTCTTGGTCTGAAGGAAGCTAAGGATCTCGTTGATTCCGCTCCCAAGGTTGTTAAGGAAGCAGCAAGCAAGGAAGAGGCTGAGGATATCAAGGCTAAGCTCGAAGCTGAAGGCGCAAAGGTTACTCTTAAGTAATCTGAACGAAACAAGCATTCATCCGGGGGTGCAATACATGCATCCCCGGGTTTTCTTTCACTCAGGACATTCTTTTAATCTTTTTATATATTTCATAAAGTTTTCCTTGACGATAGGTTGGGTTTGCGATAGAATGGATGATGCGCCATTATGGGTGAGGTATGCTCTTTTGCGCCCAAAAATGGCTCAAAATAAGAAAAAACGGGGTGATTTGTCAATGGAGAAAAACAGGATACGTCCGGTGACCGCAGGCAAGAATCTACGTATGACCTATGCTAAGCAGAGGGAAGTACTGGAGATGCCCAATCTGATCGAAGTTCAGAAGAACTCGTATCGGTGGTTCCTGGAAGAGGGTCTGAAAGAGGTGTTCGATGACATCTCTCCGATTTCCGACTATAGCGACCGCTTAAGTCTGGAATTCGTGGACTATGAGCTATGTGAAGATGACGTAAAGTATTCTATTGAGAAATGTAAGGAACGCGATGCGACTTACGCAGCTCCCATGAAGGTGAAGGTTCGTCTGATCAACAAAGAGAACGACGAGATAACCGATCACGAGATATTCATGGGCGATCTTCCGCTTATGACTGAGACGGGTACATTCGTCATCAACGGTGCAGAGAGAGTTATAGTATCTCAGCTCGTCAGATCACCCGGTATCTATTATTCCATAAGCCACGATAAGATAGGTAAGACTCTGTATTCATGTCAGGTCATACCTAACAGAGGTGCATGGCTTGAGTATGAAACAGACTCGAGTGATGTTTTCTATGTGCGCGTGGACCGTACACGTAAGGTTCCCGTAACCGTTCTCATCCGTGCGATGGGCGTGGGTACCAATGAAGAGATCCGCGAGCTCTTCGGTGACGAGCCGAAGATCGAGGCTACTTTTGCCAAGGATCTGGCAGAGAACTCTCAGGAAGGTTTACTTGAATTATATAAGAAGATCCGTCCCGGCGAGCCCTTGAGCATTGAGAGTGCAGAGAGCCTTGTGAACGGCATGTTCTTTGATCCCAGAAGATATGATCTGGCTAAGGTCGGAAGATATAAGTTCAATAAGAAGCTTATGTTCAGAAACCGTATAGCAGGTCATGTGCTCGCTGAGGATGTAGTAGACGTTACGACCGGCGATATCATCGCTTCCGCAGGAGACAAGGTTACCCGTGAGCTGGCCGACAGGATCCAGAACTCGGCAGTTGCCAGCGTACTCATCCAGACAGAAGAGCGCAACGTTAAGGTTCTGTCCAACCTTATGGTTGACATAACTAACTTTATCGAGTGCGAGCCCAAGGAACTTGGCGTGACCGAACTCGTTTATTATCCCGTACTCCGTCAGATCATCGAGGAATATGCAGAAGATCCCAACGGTCTGGCTGAGGCTATACAGAACAATATCCATGAGCTTATCCCCAAGCACATTACCCGTGAAGATATTCTGGCCAGCATCAACTACAACATGCATCTTGAGCATGGCGTAGGCAACGATGACGATATCGACCATCTTGGCAACCGTCGTATCCGTGCGGTAGGCGAGCTGCTTCAGAACCAGTATCGTATCGGTATGTCCAGACTTGAGAGAGTTGTCCGTGAGCGTATGACCACTCATGATGCAGAGGATGTATCTCCTCAGGCTCTCATCAATATCAAGCCTGTACAGGCGGCAGTCAAGGAGTTCTTCGGATCATCCCAGCTGTCACAGTTCATGGACCAGAACAACCCTCTGGGCGAGCTTACACATAAGAGACGTCTTTCAGCCCTTGGTCCCGGCGGTCTTTCCCGTGACCGTGCCGGATTCGAGGTTCGAGACGTACACTATACTCACTACGGCCGTATGTGCCCCATAGAGACCCCTGAAGGACCCAACATCGGTCTGATCAACTCTCTGGCAAGCTATGCGCGTATCAACGAGTACGGCTTCGTAGAGGCTCCTTATCGTAAGATAGACAAGTCCGATCCGGAGAATCCCCGTGTAACGGACGAAGTAGTATACATGACGGCAGACGAAGAGGATAACTACCATGTAGCTCAGGCTTCGGCTCCTCTCGATGAAAAAGGATACTTCAAGAGATCTACCGTATCCGGCCGTTTCAAGGATGAGACACAGGAATATCCCAAGGCCATGTTCGATTACATGGATGTGTCACCCAAGATGGTATTCTCGGTGGCAACCGCGCTTATTCCTTTCCTGCAGAACGACGACGCAAACCGTGCGCTGATGGGATCCAACATGCAGCGTCAGGCAGTGCCGCTCCTCTTTACCGAAGCTCCCGTAGTAGGTACCGGTATGGAGCCCAAGGCAGCTGTTGACTCCGGTGTATGCGTTCTGGCCAAGAAGGCAGGTACCGTATCCTATGTCGCTACCGATGTGATCAACATCATCAGCGATGACGACAAGGAAGAGGTAGTATATAAGCTTTCCAAGTTCGCAAGATCCAACCAGTCCAACTGCTACAACCAGAAGCCCATCGTGGTCAAGGGTGCGCATGTTGAGGCAGGCGAAGTGATCGCAGACGGTCCTTCAACCTGCGGCGGTGAGCTTGCACTCGGTAAGAACCCTCTGATCGGTTTCATGACCTGGGAAGGTTACAACTACGAGGATGCTGTTCTCTTAAGCGAGCGCCTCGTTCAGGATGATGTATATACATCAGTTCATATAGAAGAGTATGAGGCTGAAGCACGTGATACCAAATTAGGACCCGAGGACATCACAAGAGACGTTCCCGGCGTCGGTGAAGATGCATTAAAGAACCTCGATGAGAGAGGTATCATCCGTATCGGTGCTGAGGTCCGTGCGGGAGACATCCTGGTAGGTAAGGTTACACCTAAGGGTGAGACCGAGCTGACAGCAGAAGAGAGACTCCTTCGTGCGATCTTCGGTGACAAGGCAAGAGAAGTACGTGATACTTCCCTCAAGGTTCCTCACGGTGAGTACGGTATAGTAGTTGATGCCAAGGTATTCACAAGAGAGAACGGCGACGAGCTTTCACCCGGAGTTAACCAGGCAGTCCGCATTTACATCGCTCAGAAGCGTAAGATCTCCGTCGGCGATAAGATGGCAGGCCGTCACGGAAACAAGGGTGTTGTTTCCCGCGTGCTTCCCGTAGAGGATATGCCTTATCTTCCCAACGGTCGTCCGCTCGACATAGTGCTCAATCCTTTGGGCGTGCCTTCACGTATGAATATCGGACAGGTCCTTGAGATCCATCTCTCACTTGCAGCCAAGGCACTCGGCTTTAATGTAGCCACTCCCGTGTTCGACGGTGCAAAAGAGAACGATATCATGGATACCCTCGACCTGGCCAACGACTACGTAAATCTTCCTTTTGACAAGGAAGAAGCGAAGCTCGCCGAGTGGAAGGAAAAGGGCGTAAAGGAAAACTTCAAAGATAAGTATAAAGACACTCTTGCTGCTGAGGTTATGGATTATCTCTCAGAGAACCGTGACCACAGAGAGCTTTGGAAGGGTGTTCCGATAACCAGAGACGGTAAGGTATGGCTCCGCGACGGACGTACCGGTGAGCTTTTCGATTCACCTGTTACGATCGGACACATGCATTATCTGAAACTCCACCACCTGGTAGATGACAAGATCCATGCACGTTCTACCGGTCCTTACTCACTCGTAACCCAGCAGCCTCTGGGCGGTAAAGCTCAGTTCGGCGGACAGCGTTTCGGTGAGATGGAGGTTTGGGCACT
>JAFZPJ010000054.1 GCA_017550385.1 Clostridiales bacterium | reverse complement strand
GGTCATTGCAGCGACACCGATCGAGAGATTGGGCGAGAGCATGTTCGGATTGAGATACTTGAGATATCTGACACCTTCCGCATCATTGCCCTTGTCGGGAAGGATGAGATTAACGAGTTTGACGATAAGACCGCCGACAGGCAGGAGCATTGCCGTTGATACGAGGTTGAATACGAGATGCATGTTCGCGAACTGTCTTGCAACATCATCGGGGCTCAGCGACCTGACGAATCCGGCAACCGGGAATATGAATGCCGCTATCGTGAATACTATCGTACCTATAACGTTGAACATCAGATGCATCAGAGCTGCTCTCATGGCATTCTTGGAACCGCCTATAGCCGCTATCACGGCGTGGAGACATGTACCGATGTTGAGACCGAAGATTATGAACATCGCCTGTTCAAGTGATATGAGGCCTGCACCTCTGGTAGACATAACGATTGCCTGCAGGACACCGAGACCGCCGGCGGAACTCTGGAATACAACGACAAAGAGAACGCCCAGAAGGATCTCAAGAACAGGATTCTTAAGATTAATGAACAGGTCCTGTACTACGTCCAGTTCGGTGAGCGGATCCATCGAAGAAGTCATGAGATTCATACTGACGAAGATGAAGCCTAACGCTGCTACGACTTCGCTTATGCTCTTCATCTTCTTTTTCTTCATGATGAGGCACATGAATACACCGACAAGTGCAAGGACCGCAGCGTAGTCGCCGATCTTAAATGCAATGAGCTGAGAGGTTATATTGGTACCGATGTTAGCTCCCATGATGAGCCAGAGAGCCTGGTACAGATCCATGAGTCCGGCATTAACAAAGCCGATCACCATGACCGTTGTTGCTGTTGAGGATTGCATGAGAGCAGTTACTCCGGCACCTATTCCTACTCCAAGGAATCTGTTGCCTGTGAGCTTGCCTAAGACAGTCTTCATCTTATCGCCGGCAACCACTTCGAGGCTGCTGCTCATCATCTTAATGCTGTAAAGGAAAATCGCCATTCCCGAGCAAAGCCCGAGGACCGCAACCATAACATCATTCATGAGATGACACCTCCAAACATATTAATAATATGGAGTAAGGAACCAAATGTCAAAGGAGCGCGGATTAATATAGACGCAAATAAATATATTTATCCGTCGGCTATCTGCGGGCAGCATCCTGTCAATAAACAATGACATTTACCGCAACCCGCACATATAAGGGCTTGCAGAATTTATATAGAGCGTTATCTATGTTTGAGAATAATGATATCCGCCGCTTTTACCGGCAAAATTAACAAATCATTCAGCCAGGAAATCTATGGCTTCGATATAGCCTTCTATTCCTTTGCCGATGATGGTTTTCGAGCAGTAAGAAGAGATGTAGGATACCTTCCTGAACTCTTCCCTCTCATCGATATCGGTGATGTGGACTTCGACCGCAGGAATGGATACTGCCTTGAGCGCGTCGAGGATGGCGACCGAAGTGTGCGTATATGCACCGGGATTGATCACTATCGCGTTGGTCTCGTCGAAGTATGCGCCCTGGATGAAGTCAACGAGATCGCCCTCGTGGTTGCTCTGAAGACACTTGACTTCGATGCCCTTATCCTCACAATGATCCTCGATCATGGCAACAAGATCCTGATATGTGGCCTTGCCGTAGAGATCAGGTTCCCTGATGCCGAGCATATTGAGATTGGGTCCGTTTATAACAAGTATCTTCATAACATGCCTTTCATTTTCTCAATGAGTTCGAGTGCCGCCTTGCCTGCGCCGTCAGAATATGACTGCTTGTCCTCGAAGCGTTCCAGGTGCAGCGTGTAATCGCTCCAGGTCTCGTATGCTTCCTTGCGCTGGCTGTAGAGTTTCTCTACGCCATGCTGGATCGATACGGGACGGTTGTGGTCAGACAGAGTAGTGAGCGGTCTCTCAAGATAGATAACATTGGAATTGCATCTTACATAGAACTTGTTCTCTTCGCGCGTAACGATACCGCCGCCGCAGGAGATGATGAGTCCGGACGAAGGCAGGACTTCTGCTGCGACAGCCATCTCGTTCTCGCGGAATGTATCTTCACCGAGACCGGAGATAGCCTCGGCGGAAGTCATGCCGAACTTATCCCTGTATGCATAGTCGAGATCGACCATCTTCCTTCCCGTGAGAAGTGCGAGACGCTTTGCAAGCGTAGTCTTGCCGGAACCAGGCATGCCGATGAGCGTGATGTTGCGCATGGAGAATTCCAGCCTGCTTATAACGCTCTCCATTATCTTCTCCGCTTCAGGACCTATATTGTTTGCGCCTTCCGTATCACCTGCGAAGAGACGTGATGCCTTGTAGCCCTGCGCGACGAGCATGGACAGGCCGCCTGCCGTCTTGATGCCGAGTTCTTCCGCGTCCTGGATGAATCTCGTTCTCGAAGGATTGTAGATAAGGTCGACACAAGCCTCAACTTTGTCAAAACGTGTAAGGTCGAGGAGTCTCCCGTTCACATCCGGATACATTCCGACGGGCGTGGTGTTGATGATGATCTGAGCAGACGATGCGCGTTCATAGACATTCTCATAATTGATGTCGGACGTCCTTCCGCAGGAGAGGATCTCAGATGCGCCGAGCTGCTTAAGGGCAAACAATACCGCAGCAGCCGCACCGCCGGTTCCCAGTACGAGAACCGTCTTGCCTGATGCATCGATGCCCCTGCGTCTGAGCATGTAGATAAAACCAAAATAGTCCGTGTTATAACCGTAGGTCTTGCCGTCTTCTCCGAATACTACGGTGTTCACGCTTCCCGTCTCCCTGGCGGCATCGTCAAGGACATCGCAGCGTGCGAAGGCTTCCTTCTTGTAGGGAATGGTTACATTGAATCCCTTGAACAGTCCGCTCGAGAACAACTCGTCAAGCTCGTTTTCTTCGCGCTCGATGACGGAATAGGTATAAGACGGATCAATGATGTTATGGATCATCGGGGAATATGTGTGAGGCAGCGACTTGCCGAGCACGCCGAATGCGGGCTTGTTCTGATGTATCTTGGCAAAGCCGATCAGATCCCGGAAAAGATCTTCGGCATAAGGGGCACTCTCGAAGCCTGCGCTGTCTTTGATCTGTTTGAGCTTGATCTCTTCTCTTGCTTCGTCATATACCGCGATCCCGTTTGCACGTTTGGCATTGCCGATCCTGCGGCACACCGCCATCCTTCTCTCAAAGGCATCCAGAAGGTCACGGTCTATTGAATCGATCTCGATACGCAGCTTGTCAAGTTCATCCATGATCAATTCCCCCTTGAGAGAATCATATCATAAATCGCGATGGCTGCGGCAGCCTCTGTTACCGGTACCGCACGCGGCACGATGCACGGATCGTGTCTTCCCTGTATGGATATCTTCGTGTTCTGCTTCCCTGCAAGGTCTACCGTATCCTGTTCCCTGGATATCGACGGAGTAGGTTTTACCGCTGCGGCAAATACTACCGGAGCCGCCTCGCCTACGCTGATGCCGCCCAGTATTCCTCCGCACTTATTTGTCTTAAGCCTGACCTTATCTTCCTCATAGAAGAACGGATCGTTGTTCTCGGATCCTCTTAACATGGAGCTTCCGAATCCCAATCCGAACTCGACTCCCTTAACCGCCGGGATCGCATAGACGAGTTCTGCGATCTTTGCTTCCATGCCTCCGAAGATAGGTCCGCCTATGCCTTCGGGCAAACCGTAGATAACGCACTCGATGACGCCTCCTACGGAATCCTCATCGTGTCTTGCGACATCTATTATCTCTTTCATCTCATCGGCAGAACGGTCTGATATGGCAGGGAATTCTTTGTCCGCACAGCGTGCCAGTTCTGCCTTGAACTCCGGATCTCTGGGCTCATGATCATAATAGGAATCGTCGTAAACATTGCCGATGCTCCTAATGTGCGCATGGATCTCGATGCCCATCTTCTTAAGTTCTGCCAGCGCGATGGAACCTGCTATGCACAGGGGCGCCGTCATCCTTCCGGAGAATATGCCGCCGCCGGACCTTGCCGCTTCATCACCGTAGATGATGCCTGCAGTGTAATCAGCATGAGACGGCCTCGGGCAGTTCATTATCGAAGCATAGTCCTTCGGCTTCGTGTTGGTGTTGACGATGTATCCGTGGAGCATGTCATCCTGCTTCTCGAAAACAACCTCATCTGCTTCCTTCCTCGGAGTAGACCACGCGTTCTTGCCGGGAGCTCTTCTTGCCATGAAGCTTCTCGTGAACTCTTCATCGGGAGAGACGCCTTCGGGCAGTCCTTTGATATATACACCTATTGTCTCGCTGTGAGACTGGCCATAGATCTTAAGCGATAATGCCTTGCCCTCGTATGTGCTGTCCATGCTCATAACGTCATCTCCCTTTCTACTGTTTCCCTGAAGGCAGGGAAAGATTTATCCAGACAGGTTATGTCATCTATGCCGATCTCATGATCCAATCCTTCCGCAAGCAGGACCGCACACATCGCCATCCTGTGATCGCCCGATGAAGTAAGTTCTATCTTCTCCGGTACACCGCTGCGGTCGATTCCGTATACGATGATCGAATCATCGTCAGCTTCAGCTCTTATCCCGCATGAAACAAGCATCTCAGTAACCGCCTTGACGCGGTCTGACTCTTTGATCCTGAGGCGCGATGTTCCCTGCAGCACGGTCTTCTTCGCATAGAAAGCTCCCGTTACGGCCATGTACGGAACTATATCGGGAATGTCATCACACTGCATCGTTATCTCTGAGACCGAATGGTCGTTGCGGACAGTCTCAAGTACGCTTCCGTTACCGGTCACATCTATGCCGAGACCTCTTAAGAACTCGGTTATCTTCCTGTCACCCTGAAGCGAATCCGCTTTAAGTCCTTCGACTTTTACACCGTTCTTCTTAAGGCTTCCGAGACAGAGCAGGAATGCTCCGTTCGACCAGTCGCCTTCCACTTCAAGATCTCCCGTAAGAGTCAGGTCATGAGACCTTCCGGGGACAGTGTAGATGTTACCGGAAAGCGCAATGTCCATGCCGTATTTTGCGAGCACCCCGGTCGTGAGTTCTATGTAGTGTACGGATGATGTCTTTCCCGTTACCTCCACTTCAGAAGGCGTATCAAAGAACGACAGCGCCATCAGAAGTCCGGATATGTATTGCGACGAGACGCTGCCGTCTATCACGTATCTTCCGGGATTGAGCTGTCCTTCTACGGTAACGGCAGAAGCGGCTGTGTCTTTCGAGATGGTGATGCCATGAACGGACAGACAGTCTGAGAGCTCTTCTAACGGCCTTTGTATGAGCCTGCCCTCTGTCTTGAATATCAGCCTGTTCCTTCCTCCCGTCAGCGCCAATGCAACAGGGATCATGAACCTCAATGTGGAGCCGCTCTCCTGTACGGGAAGGATCACGTCCTCGGTGCCGGTAATACCGCCTATTGCCTTAAGGCAATCCTTTGTCGCTTTTATGTCGTTGCTGTCGCCTTCGCAGACATCAAGGTATCCGCCTCTCGCGCCCAGGATGTAGTTTACGATCAGTTCCCTGTGGAAGATCGATTTGGACGGGGGCGCCTTGATGGCGAGCTCTTTGCCTGAAGGACGGATCGTTATCATCTGAGGAACTCCAGAAGCTCTTCGGGCGTCATCTTCTTTATCTCGGCTTTGCCGATTTCGTTTACCAGTATGAGAGAGATCGTGTCGCCGCGCTTTTTCTTGTCGTTCATCGCACCCGATACGGCGTCCTCCGGAGTGATCGGATCTTCCGTGGGAAGACCGTATGCCTTAATGAGATCCTTGATGCTCTCTGCCGTGTCAGCAGACATCATGCTGCTCTTAAGGCAGGCATCCGTTATGATGCCCATGCCCTTGGCAACGCATACGCCGTGTGCGAGAGTGAAGTTGCTGTTCCTCTCGATGACATGACCAATCGTGTGACCGTAATTCAGGATCTGACGGCGGCCGTTGTCTTTCTCGTCTTCAGTTATGACTTCGGCCTTATCCTTAACGCAGGATATCAGGATCTTAGTCAGCGTATCGATATCTTCCTGAAGCGACATCGCCTTGCCGCTATCTGCGATCTCAGACAGGACACCATACAGTTCCTTGTCCATAATGAAAGCATACTTGATGACTTCCGCCATGCCCTCGGTGAACACTTCAGAAGGAAGCGTCGCGAGGCAGTCGGTATCTTCTATGACCATCGAAGGCTGATGGAAAGCTCCCACAAGGTTTTTGCCCTGGGGAAGGTCTATTCCGGTCTTGCCTCCGAGCGCAGCATCCGCCATCGCGAGAAGCGAGGTGGGGATCTGCACTACCTTTATGCCGCGCAGGAACGTAGCGGCAGCAAAGCCTCCCATGTCGGTCGCGACTCCGCCTCCGAGAGAGACCACGATGTCTGTCCTCGTGAACTCCTCTTCAGCCATCACCGCCCACATGCCTGCAATGGAATCTATATTCTTCTTCTCTTCTCCCGCCTCGAAAACATAATCCGATACAGAAAAGCCTTCGCGCTCGAGCGAAGACTTTACCCTTCCGAGATATAACGGGGCAACATTGGAGTCAGTTACGATAAGCGCCTTCTGCGCACGGAAAAGACACTCGCGGATATGTGTTCCGCAACTGTCGATGAGTCCCTTGCCGATGAGCACTTCGTAATCAGTAGAAGCCTGAATATTAATCCTGTCCATTTCTTAAGATCCTCTCTTTGATCTTGCTGCCCTCGTCGAGGAGCTTATAGAGTTCTTCACTGTCAGAAGCAGCGATGGCTGCTCTGTATTTCTCAAGTTCTTTTTGTACCGCCTCTATCTCAGCGAGAAGGTAGTCCTGATTCTCCAGGAACAGCTCGGTCCACATTCCCGCATTGAGGTATGCGACCCTCGTGAGGTCCTGGAACGATCCGCCCGTAAAGCCTTCGGCTTCTTCTGCACCCGGGCTCTTAACGTAACAGCTGGATACAAGGTGCGCCATCTGCGAGGTCATCGCGATCATGCGGTCATGATTCTCCGGAGTGGTAATAACGAATCTTCCGAATTCTAATTTGCCGAGCATCTCCTTGATCATATCGAGCTTGCCTAGAACGGAATTACCGTCCTTGGAAGGATCCGGTATGAGGATCATGGATGCTCCGACGAACATGTCGGCCTTAGAGTTGTCGTAACCCGAATACTGCGTGCCCGCCATCGGGTGGCCGCCTATGAAGGTGAACCCGTATTCATCAGCGAGGCGGAAACCTTCCTTGCAGATGTATCTCTTGAGTCCGCACACATCGGTCACGATCGTATCCGGACTGATGAAGGGAGCATTCTCTTCGAGATATCTGACTGCTGCCTCGGGGTACAGGGCAACGATGAGAAGATCAACGCTTCCGATGCTCTCCCTGTCGAGCACTCCGTCTACCGTGCCTTCTTCCATCGCCTTGTCCAGCGTGGCTCCGGTGCGGTTATCGGCAAGTACCGTGACTTCCTTGCAGCGCTTCTTGAAGCCTCTTGCAAAAGATGCTCCGATAAGACCTAATCCTTCTATACCTACTGTGAACTTTTCCATAATCAGAGTATACCGCGAACCTTTGTGACCTGAGCCATGACATCTGTAAACATTTCGGGTGTCAGGCTCTGTGCGCCGTCGGAGAGTGCTTTCGAAGGATCCGGATGGACCTCGATCTCAAGACCATCGGCACCAGCTGCCGTTGCCGCCATTGCCATCGGCTTGATGAGAGATCTCTTGCCCGTAGCGTGCGAAGGATCTGCTACGACGGGAAGGTGCGAGAGCTCGTGCAGGATCGGTACCGCAGACAGATCGAAAGTGTTTCTCGTGTATGTCTCGTATGTCCTGATGCCTCTCTCGCAGAAGATGACGTTGGGGTTGCCCTCGCTCATGATGTACTCGGCGCTCATGAGGAGCTCCTTGAGAGTAGCTGACAGACCGCGCTTGAGAAGGACCGGTTTGTTCGTCTTGCCGAGCTCCTTAAGAAGCTCGAAGTTCTGCATGTTCCTTGCACCTACCTGAATGAGGTCGATGTCCTTGAACAGAGGAAGGTGATCGGGATTCATGATCTCAGTAACGACGGGAAGACCTGTTGCAGCCTTTGCTTCAAGAAGAAGATCGATACCCTTCTCCTTGAGGCCCTGGAAGTCGTAAGGTGATGTCCTCGGCTTGAACGCGCCGCCTCTGAGCATCGTTGCTCCGGCATCCTGGACGCGCTTTGCAGTCTCGATGATCTGCTCTCTGGATTCTACCGAGCAGGGACCTGCCATTACCGCGAAGTGGCCTCCGCCGATCTTGACGCCGCCGCAGTCTACAACGGTATCCTCGGGATGGAACTTCCTGTTTGCCTGCTTGAACGGTTCGGATACACGGGTTACCGTCTCGATGATGTCGAGGCCCATGAGCATCTCGATGTCGACCTGAGTCGTATCACCGATGAGACCCAATACCGTGCAGAACTCACCCTGAGATTCGTTGACCTTGAGGCCCTTGTTCTCGAACCAGCCCTTAAGGCTCTCGATCTGATCCTTTGTTGCCGTCTTCTTCAATACTGCGATCATGTTCTTTATCTCCTTTTGCTTTGTTAATCAGTTTAAACAAAAACGCTGCACACCTTGTGGTTTGTGCAGCGTTCCTATCTTAGTTTACCTGTTGCTCAACAGTTTTTTATTCACGCACAAACCGCTCCGGTCTTCTCACCGTAGTAATAAAAGTTAAATGCGTAATAAAAAACCGCAGTCTTCATGGAATTCTCCTGTTCAAAAACTGCGGTTATTAAATCACAATCTCAAATGGAATGCAATACTTCAGGCGAAAGCAAATCCTGTTTTCTCTTCGATCATCTCGACGACGCCCTCGGGCTCCATGTTAAGAGCGATCGCGAACTCGTTGTTCATCCTGTTCTTTGCTTCAGACAGAACTCTCTCGTCCTGAGCATTGAGATGCTTGCCCTCAGCCGAGAGCTCAGCGGCACGCTCGTAGATAAGGCTGATCAGCTGCAGTATGTCTTTGCGGCTTCCGTTGGCAACGATGTCGTTGAAAGCATCCTTACGGGCATTGCGGTCTTCGATCCATTCTCCGCCCGTAATGGGCAGATTATCAATGAGGGATATAGCTTCCTTCTTGGACAGGACCTTCTGGATCCTGCTTACCTGTGCTTTGTTCTCAAGCGGAACATATACCGTCGCAGACTGCTTAACAAAAAGCGGCTTGAGGACATAATACTTCTGGGGACGCTCATGGAAAAAGCTCATGTCCCTGATGTCGTCTATCTGGCAGACTCCCTTTGCTCCATAGACAATGTT
This sequence comes from Clostridiales bacterium, assembly GCA_017550385.1. Taxonomy (GTDB): domain Bacteria; phylum Bacillota; class Clostridia; order Saccharofermentanales; family Saccharofermentanaceae; genus Saccharofermentans. Next base: position 3,496 of record JAFZPJ010000054.1, on the reverse strand, counting down.
ATCTCCGATCTTAAAAGCCATATACCTCTCCTTCCCGATAAAAGTAAAAAATATTTAAAAAACTATTTGCAAAATTAGGAATTAGGTGTACAATATCAGTTTTTATTCTATCACGGATACTTTGATGACAAAATTAAAAGCCCCTCGGCATTTTCTACAAAAAAAGCCGGGGGCTTTTATCCTTTGGTCGCTAATCAACTAAAGGGCTGTCAATCACATGCCTTTTTGATCCTGTCGATGACGATCTCGAGCGCTTTGATGCGCGCATATTTCTTATCGACTGACTCGAGTATGTACCACGGTGCGAACTCGGTCGACGTCTTCTGGATCATCTCGTCTATGGCGCCCTCATACTGATTCCACTTCTCACGGTTGCGCCAATCCTCATCGGTTATCTTCCACTGTTTCTCCGGCGTAGCCTGACGCTCCTTGAAGCGCTTAAGCTGTGTTCGCTTATCTATCTGGACCCAGAACTTGATCACGACCGCACCCCAGTCGGAGAGCTCCTTCTCGAACTCGTTGATCTCGTTATAGGCGCGCTGCCAATCGTTCTCAGAGCAGAACCCTTCGATCCTCTCGACCATGACTCTTCCGTACCACGTCCTGTCGAAGATCGCGATGTGTCCCGTCTTGGGAAGCCTCGTCCAGAATCTCCACAGGAAGTGTCTCGCCTTCTCGTGCGGCTCGGGCGAAGCTATCGGGAGCACTTCGAATCCTCTCGGGTCTAACGCGCCCGTGATCCTTTTTATGTTGCCTCCCTTGCCTGCCGCATCCCATCCCTCGTATGCGATGATGACGGGGATCTTCTTGCGGTAGAGCTTATAGTGGAGCTGCCTTAATTCCTTCTGAAGTTCATCCAGGCGCTGGTCGTATTCTTCTTCGGTCAGCGTCTTGCCCTTGAGTTCTATCTCCTTAAGCTTAGGTGTCTTCTTAAGCTTATACGTGTTCTGCAGGATCGGCACTGCGAGATCCTTGTTCTTGAGTGCGGTATCGATACCGCTGTTAAGGAACTCCAATACCTGGAGCTCTGCGAACTTCTTGTCCTTGGCATCGATGATGTACCACGGAGCTGTCGGGCTGTTAGTATCCTTCAGATAGTTGTCATAGACCTTAAGGCTCTCATCGTAATGCTTGTTCTCGTACAGGTCGCTCTTGTCGACTCTCCACTTCGTATCCTTGTCTGCGAGGAGTTCGTCCAGCCTCTTCTTCTGTTCTTTCTTTCCGATATGGAAGAAGAACTTCATGACGAGATATCCGTTATCGACGAGTGTTCTCTCGGTCCTGTTGATGGAATCGATACGCTCTTCATATTCTGCGTCCGACATGCTGCCGTCCATCCTGGCATCGGTTATCTCTTCCATCCAGTAGGTATCGTAGAAAGTGAACTTGCCTTTCTCAGGGATGTCCTTGATATACCTGTAGAGGAACGGGTAGCGTTTCTCTTCTTCCGTGGGAGCCGCATATGTCTTTACCTTGAAGAACCTCGGGTCGATGTTCCTTATGACCTTGCCGAGCACGCTTCCTTTGCCTGCCGCTCCCCAGCCCTCGAAAATGACCATTACCGGAAGGCCTGCTTCCTTGATCTTCATCTGGCAGGCATTGAGAGCTTCTCTCGCATCCTTGATGCCGGCTGCTAATTCTTCATCTTCCGGTCTCATAGCTTTTACATAATCTTCAAGCATACAGGTTACCTCCGTTTCGTTCTGATAACTTAAATATAAGACCGTCAGAAGATAAAAGAAACTTAATTTTTGTAAACTTAATAAAAACCGGCCCCGGGATCATCCGGGGCCGGCAAGTACATACACTGTTCTAAGTATGTCCTTATGCGTTAATGCCTTTGCATTCGTTCATGTACTGTCTGATGGGTGCAACGTCGGAGAACACTTTCGCGCCTTCGCTATCCGGTACGATGAGAGTAGGAACGTTTGTGATAGAGTACTTCTCTGCGATCTCGGGCTCGTCGTCAGCATAGACCAGGTCGTAGTCGAAGCTCTGCTCGTCGAACATTGCCTTGACCTGCTTGCACTTGGGACAGGTGTGTGTGGTTACGAGGATCGGCTTGTCTACAGAGTCCGTGGGAAGGAGCTCGGGTGTCTCTTTCTCAGCATACTCGCCGAGAGTAACGGTTGATGTTCTGGGACGCATCTCGGAGTGCTCGATGTCATATGTGCATCTGTCCTTGAACTCCTGAGACTTACCGTCGTTCCAGTTCTTGATAGGTCTGTAGTAACCTGTGATCCTTGAGTATGTCTCTGTAGGGTTGCCGCATACGGGGCAAGCCTTGACTTCGCCTGCAAGATAGCCGTGAGCTGCACAGATGGAGTAGGTCGGGCTCATCGTGTAATAAGGAAGCTTATAGTTCTCGGCTATCTTTCTTACGAGCGAAGCCGCTGCTTTCCAGTCGGGGAGTCTCTCACCGAGGAATGCGTGGAATACCGTGCCTGATGTATAGAGTGTCTGGAGATCATCCTGAACGTCAAGAGCATCGAAGATATCGGATGTGTATCCTACGGGCAGGTGTGAGCTGTTGGTGTAATAGAACACGCCGGAAGCATCGTTTGCCGTAATGATGTTCGGGAACTTAGCCTTATCGTGCTTAGCGAGACGGAAGGATGTGGACTCGGCAGGTGTAGCCTCGAGGTTATAGAGGTCACCGTACTTCTCTTGGTAATCGGAGAGCTTGTTCCTCATGTGGTTCAATACCTTCTGTGCGAACTCCTGAGCTTCCTTGTTGGTGAGGTCCTTACGGAGCCACTTGGCATTGAGGCCTGTCTCGTTCATTCCGACAAGACCGATCGTGGAGAAGTGGTTGTTGAATGTTCCGAGGTAGTGTCTTGTGTAAGGATAGAGGCCTTCCTCGAGGAGTTTCGTGATGGTGTTCCTCTTGATCTTAAGCGATCTTGCGGATACGTCCATGAGGTGGTCGAGCTGCTTGAAGAAATCTTCCTCGCTGGATGCGAGATAAGCGATCCTCGGGAGGTTGATGGTAACAACGCCGACGGAACCTGTGGACTCACCGGATCCGAAGAATCCGCCCGACTTCTTTCTGAGTTCTCTGAGGTCGAGTCTTAAGCGGCAGCACATGGAACGTACATCGGAAGGCTCCATGTCGGAGTTGATGTAGTTGGAGAAGTAAGGGATGCCGTACTTAGCTGTCATCTCGAAGAGGAGCTTGTTGTTCTCTGTCTCTGACCAGTCGAAGTCTCTTGTGATGGAGTATGTCGGGATAGGATACTGGAAGCCTCTGCCGTTGGCATCGCCTTCGATCATGATCTCGATGAAAGCCTTGTTGACCATGTCCATCTCGGCCTTACAATCCTTGTACTTGAAGTCCATCTCCTTGCCGCCGACGATGCAGTTCTGTTCTGCCAGGTCGTTAGGAACAGTCCAGTCAAGAGTGATGTTGGTAAAGGGAGACTGCGTGCCCCATCTTGAAGGTGTGTTAACGCCGTAGATGAAGGACTGGATGTCCTGCTTTACCTGCTTATATGAG
>JAFZPJ010000053.1 GCA_017550385.1 Clostridiales bacterium | reverse complement strand
CTTCTCCTCCTGCCCATCGCTTTCGGAATGCTCCTTACGAACCTTCCCTGGCCGGGCGGCGGAATCTTCCACCCCGAGTGGTTCAACGGCGATATCAACTGGGCTGCGTTAGGCGGACACTATGTCAACGAAGCCGGGCAGCACATCGATCCGGGTCTCTTTGACTTCCTTTATATCGGCGTCAAGATGGATATCTTCCCCTGCCTCATCTTCATGGCAGTCGGTGCGATGACGGACTTCGGACCGTTGATCTCCAGACCTTCGTCCTTCTTCATGGGCGCAGGCGCACAGTTCGGTATCTCTTTTGCTTTCGTTGTTGCCATCCTTCTCGGTTTCTCACCTGAGGGTGCCGCTTCCATCGGAATCATCGGCGGTGCTGACGGCCCGACTGCAATCTATCTCACATCCAAGCTCGCTCCTGAGCTCCTCGGCGCGATCGCTATCGCAGCATACTCATACATGGCCCTGATCCCTATGATCCAGCCGCCTGTCATGAAGCTGCTCACAACAAAGAAGATGCGCCAGGTAAAGATGGAACAGACAAGAGAAGTCTCCAAGGTAGAGAAGATCTGCTTCCCGATCATCGTAACGATCGTTTGCGTTCTTATCCTGCCTTCAGTTGCACCTCTCCTCGGATGCCTCATGCTCGGTAACCTCTTCAGAGTATCCGGCGTTACAGAGCGTCTGTCCGATACGACTCAGAATGCTATGTGCAACATCGTAACCGTATTCCTCGGTACTTCAGTAGGTGCTACGGCAGTAGGCGTTAACTTCCTGAAGCTCGAGACGCTCCTTATCATCGGTCTCGGTCTTGCAGCATTCGCACTCGCTACAGTCGGCGGACTCCTCATCGGAGATCTTATGTACTTCCTGTCAAAGGGTAAGATCAATCCGCTCATCGGTGCAGCAGGCGTATCCGCAGTTCCTATGGCAGCACGTGTTGCTTCCAAGGTCGGTCAGAAAGAGAACCCTTCCAACTTCCTTCTCATGCACGCCATGGGTCCGAACGTTGCAGGCGTTATCGGTTCTGCGATCGCAGCAGGCGTTCTGCTCTCACTGTTCGGCTGATACTGAACCTGATCAGAATCACAAAGGGCTGGCTCATACGAGTCAGCCCTTATTATTTGTATTAGATTTAATTCTTATCCTAACGCCACATCCAGGATCATCATCAGGACAAAGCCGAAGCTGAACGCGATAGTACCGAGATTCGAATGCTCTCCTTCTGACATCTCGGGGATCAGTTCCTCGACTACGACATACAGCATCGCACCGGCCGCGAAAGCAAGCATGTACGGAAGCGACGCTGATACCAGACTGAATGCCAATACCGTGATGATGGCGGCAACAGGCTCGACCGCACCTGACAGGACTCCGTACAGAAAGGTCTTGCCCTTCGACATACCCTCGCCTCTGAGCGGCATGGATACGATGGCACCCTCCGGGAAGTTCTGGATCGCGATACCTATCGCGAGAGCCATGGCGCCTGCCGTGCTGATCAGGCTGTTGCCTGCAATGATGTTCGCATAAACTACGCCGACTGCCATTCCCTCAGGTATGTTATGCAGCGTGACCGCCAGGATCAGCTTGGTAGTTCTCTTTAAGCCTGACTTCGGGCCCTCACCTTCCTTATTCATATGCATGTGAGGAGTTACCATATCGAGGACGAGAAGAAATCCTATGCCTATGAGGAATCCTGCCGCCGCGGGAATGAATGACAGCTTGCCCATGCTCTCAGCGCTCTCCAATGCCGGCTGAAGGAGGCTCCAGAACGATGCCGCGACCATGACGCCTGCAGCAAATCCGGTCAGTATACGCTGAATGTTCTTGGATATCGAATCTTTGAGGAAGAATACCATCGCCGAACCGAGCGATGTTCCTGCGAGCGGAATAAGGATGCCTATGATAACTTGTGGTGTCATAACGAGCCTCCCTTCAGATCATTGTTAGTTAGCCTATGCTAATTATAACAACATAAGAAGCGGCCCGGCATTATCCGTGTTACACAAATTGAAGGTGATAAAAGCCCCGGGGTGTTGTATCAGCCGAAGAAGAATACGAATCCCAGAACGTGGAGAACTACGGCTGCGAGCACGAAGAAGTGCCACACCATGTGTGAGAACTTGAACCTCTTGGAAGGTCCGAAGAAGATACCCACGGTATAGACGATCGCGCCGGATACTATGAGCCAGAAGCAGAGAGTCGAAGCATTAGCATGGAACTCGCCGATCCTGAAGATGAATGCCCATCCCATTGCAGCATAGAGAATGTATGTAAAGGCCTTGCCGACCTTTGTGTGCGGATAAGTAAGCGCTGTTACGAGAACGCCTGCGACAGCCATTGCAGCTTCAAGCGCGAAGAGGACAGGACCTGATACGGGTCCTAAGAATCTGATGCAGACAGGTGTGTATGCGCCAAGGATAGCAAAGTACGCGACGGACCTGTTGAGCTTGTCCATGATCCTCTTGTGAGGCGTACCGTGCTTCATGAAGTGATATATCGTCGAGAACAGAAGCGACAGTATCAGCGTGATGATGAATGCAGACTGCCCGATGACTTCCAGTACGATCGAAGTCTGGGTAGCACCTCCAAGTGCGCCTGCACGGATATATGCGTTGATAGCCGCAAAAGGCAGCATGAAGAGCAGAAGCAGTGCGGGAACACCTGCGGTGATGGAGTTACCTACTTCCTCACCGAAAGTCTCATATGTCTTATGGAGACCGCGCTTTACTGCACGGCGGGAGCTCTCAAACCATGTAAGATCCTTGAGACCTTCTTCAAGGGGATCCTCTCCGGTCGTAGCGGCGTGCTTGATATCGTCACTGCCCGCGACGAAGGTTTTCCAGAATTTCTTGTTCTTTGCCATCTATATAAAAGCTCCTGCCTACTGATTAAACTGTAATATTTTACAAGGACTTATATTTGTTTTCAACTACGCGTATAAAGGCGCCTTACTGCCCGGTCTTCGGCGGCTCCGGAGCGCCCAGGATGATAACGTCATCCGGCTTTGACGGCGGCGGTCCCAGCTGTATCACATCGTCTGTCTTGGGTTGTGCCTTGGGTGCTCCAAGCTGTATTACTTCGTCGGATGCGGGCTTTGCCTTGGGTGCGCCCAGCTCGATGACGTCGTCCTTCTTCTGCGGTGCCTTGATGTGGACCGGTCTGACCTGGGGTCTCTCCGGCGGCTTTACCTGGGGCTGCTCCGGCTTAGGCTGCACGGGGGCTGCCTTGCGTGCCGAGACGTCTGCAGGAGATGCCGCAGACACCGGCGCAGTGATAACGGTGCCCAGCACTTCGGGTTCCTGTGCGTGCTTGACCGGCTCGGCCGGCTGAGGTGCCTCGGGCTCGGGTTCAGACCTGAGCCTGTCTGCAAGGTATGCGTTACGGTAGAACCTTCCCACCTTGAACAGCAGGAGCCATATCAACGACAGAGGCAGGATCCAGTAGACCGCCTTGGATGCAAAACCGTTGCCCATGAGAGCGGATACGCCCGCGAAAGGCGCCTGGACCATCGAGTATATTCCCTTGAGGAGCGCGGCGCGTAGCTGCGTGCCGAGGCCCGGATCGACCATCGCTTCTGCGGAAGGATAGAAGATCGAAGGCACATATGCGAGAAAGCCGTATGCGGCAAGACCGAAGTTGATCCATATCTTCTTGCGGAACGCACCCCATATGGGCAGGAACATCACGAAAAAAAGAAAATACAGGAAGCTCATGCAGATCTCGAAGGGGGAGAATATCCTCATGTTGATACCGCCATATACAAAGTACGGCGGAGCGAAGCACACGAACATCAAAGCGCCCGCGATAAGTCCCAGGAATACGCATGTAAAGTAGTCTCTGCGCAAGATCTGACTCTCCTGTCAAAAATAAACCGGCCCTTGGCGGACCGGCTATATTATAACAAATCTATTTATATATTAATTGGTCAATTCCTCATCGAACGGCCTGAGGTATCTTATCCTGATCTGCTTGGGCGTTACGCCGGCTGATGACAGATGCATCCTGAATACGCTGTTCCTCGAATACATCATAAACTCAGATGTCTTGGTCACATCCTTGCCGTCCGTACCGTTCCATGTGATCACGGCGATCGGTATGCTCGTGTAGTAGACGGTCATGGGGATCTGAGCAAGAGGATTCAGGTCGGACGAAGCAGTCATCGAGAATTCGTAGATGCCTGCCTTGTCTGCAGTAAATCCGAACAGTATGTCCCTTCCGGACATTACCTTCCGGCAGTCTATAACGATCTCGTCGCCTTCGAATTCGAAGAAGACTCCTACATCCGGATCGACATCATCTTCAGCAAAGGGACTGTTCAGATGCTCTACGGTGATCTCCTTGCCTTCTTCCCTTGTCATGGCAGGAGTGTTCATCGCGAAGTTCAGGATGTTGCGCGCATTCCTCTGAAGTTCTGCGCGTGTGATCTTACCGTTGCCGGAAGTAAGGTTGGCATACGTGTCAGCTTCTTCGAGCGCCGATCTCTCGACCGTAGTGCAGACCATGTAGACATCGTTCTGCGATCTTGCCATCGCGGAATGATCTTCAAGGGTATACTCGGCAGTCTCTTCGCCGTCCTTGCTGATATATGCCCACCAGTCCGTCATAACGATGCCGGTATATCCCCACTGCTCGCGGAGGATCATGGTGTTCTGGTCGTAGTTGCCTGCACTGTAGATACCGCTGATCCTGTTGTAGCTGCTCATTATGCTCCTGGCACCGCCTTCCTTGACGGCGATCTCAAAAGCGGGCAGATAGATCTCGCGCATTGCACGCTGGGATACAACGGAGTTCATAAGTCTTCTCGCCGTCTCTCTGTTGTTTGCGCAGAGGTGCTTGATCGTCGGTGTTACGTTATGCTTCTCGAGAGCCTTGACCTGGGCAACCGCCATCTTACCCGTCAGGAGCGGATCTTCGGAGAAGTACTCGAAGTTCCTTCCGTTCAGCGGATGTCTGTGAATGTTGATGCCGGGTCCTAAGAGGGTGTCGATCTTGTTCGATACCATCTCGATCCCGAGATAGGTGTAGAGCTCTTCAACAAGAGCCGTATTGAATGTCGATGCGAGGCATGTGCCGTTGGGAAGAGCGAAAGCCTTCTTGCCGGAGTCAAGTCTCATTCCCGAAGGACCGTCCGTGCAGCACAGCGTGGGGATGCCGAGAGCCTTGAGCTCCTTGGCGATGCCTCCGAAGCCTGCAGCGGTACCCATCGTTACCTTGGGGCTGCCCATTCCCTCGCCTCTTATGATGAGGCAGAGGTCTTCGTCCGTCAGCTGTGCGATGAATTCGTCCATCGTATTCTTGCCGCTCTTAACGTCAGCAAGCTTGATGCCCTTATCGCCTGTCTGCGGGATCTCCGGAGCGACTCTGTCGAGGCGTGAATCGACCCACTTGCGGTCGCTCATGGGAACGTCTTCATATGCCTTCTCATAACCTGCGGCGGTCTTAACGGCTGTAAGTCTCGCGAACGGCTTGTTCGGCATCAGTGCACACTCTACGGCTTCGAGGAGCTCGGCGCCTTCAAGCTCAAAGCCTCCGATCTTTGCTGCGGTGCGGATGTCGCTTCCGAGATAGAAGGAATACTCTCCTGCTTCCAGCACGAATCCCGTACCAAAGCCCGTTCTTCCGTCATCATCGAAAGAAGCAAATACCCTCTTGGGAGCTGTTATCGTTACCTTCTCCGTCTCACCTGCGGGAATGCATCCTGTCTTGGTGAATCCTGCGAGAACTCTGGCGGGCTTCGACAGCTTGCCCTGCGGAGCTTCGGCATAGAGCATGACTGCCTTCTTGCCTGATACGCGGCCGTTATTCCTTACGGTCACGCTTACCGTTACCGCTTCTCCGTCATAGGAGAACTCTGCATCCTCGAGGCTGAATTCCGTGTAGGACAGACCCGCACCAAAAGGATACAGGACTGCATCCGGCGCGAATGTCTCGAAATACCTGTAGCCTACGAAGATGTCTTCGCGGTAGAAGTCTTCATTGATATCGACGTTGCCGAAGTTATCGTAAGCGGGATAGTCTTCGAGCTTCTTTGCGATCGTATCCGTGAGGCATCCCGAAGGGTTCTCTTCACCTGTCAGTACCCTTGCTACGGAAGTGCCTCCGATCATGCCGCCCTGCCATACATAGAGAACGGACTTGATGCCGTATTTGGCAACAAAAGCCATGTCGATTATGTTGCCGACATTGAGAAGGACTATGGTCCTGTCGAAAGCTGCCGATACTGCTTCGAGCATGGCTTCCTCGCTGTCGGACAGATAGAACGATCCCTTGTCTGCAGTGTTGTCCCTGTCCTCGCCGGCAGTCCTTGCAATGACTATTACGGCAGCATCGTTACGTGCGGCAAGATCCTTGCAGAGTTCTGCCGTCAGAGGCATCTCAGGCTGCGACCATGCTTCCTGTCCCCAGCCGAGATCAGCGGCAATGGGATTCTCTTCATCCCACTTGTCGTAGATGTCTATGAGTTCCTTATCGAGCGTTATCGCAGCGCTGTTTGCCAGGCCTTCGCGGATATCGGTAACGTGCGATACGTTGACCATGCCGCCGGAACCCGTGCCGGACTTGTAGTAATGTGTCTGCATCCTTCCGAACAGTGCGACATGCGTGCCGCTTTTAAGGGGAAGCGCTTCGTTCTTATTCTCGAGCATTACGATGCCTTCGGAAGCCGTAAGCACCGCAGTGTCTATGTACTTTTTCCAGTCAAGTGTCAGTTCAGGCATAAAACCCTCCGTGTGTTCTAACTTATAAAGTAATTATAGTATAGGGGTCGGGGTATTTCTTGTTTTAAAATCGTTTGTTTTAATGTCTAATCTGAGTTGTATATTTTTCTTGATAACCCGGTCCTGAGTTTCTTTTCTGCCTGATTTTGGTTTTTATGACAAAACATCTATAATACTGTGCAGTGAGGTATTAGGAGTATGAGATTCGTAATCGATCATCTTGTAAAGAGCTACGGCTCGAAGCAGGTCCTGAAGGATGTTGATTTCACTTTTGAAGAGGGCAGGATATACGGTCTTCTGGGACGTAACGGTTCCGGTAAGACGACCTTCTTCAACTGCATCAACCGCGACGTGGAATATAACTCGGGAGAGTTCTATTTTGAGATCAACGGCCAGCGTAAAGATCCCGAACCCGAGGATATCGGATATGTCGTATCGGCTCCGGTCGTGCCCGAGTTCATGACCGGCAGGGAGTTTTTGAAGTTCTTTGTCGAGGTCCACGAAGAGCTTACGGACGTGAAGCCGTTGGACGAGTATTTCGACTACATGAAGATCGCAGAAGACGACAGAGATCGTCTCTTGAGAGACTATTCCCACGGTACCAAGAACAAGATGCAGATGCTCTTAAACATCATCGCGCGTCCGCCGCTCATGCTGCTGGACGAACCTCTCACGACATTGGACGTCGTTGTGGCAGAAGAGATGAAGGATGTCTTCCGCAAGCAAAAGGAAGGCCGCATCACCATCTTCTCCACGCACATCCTCGATGTCGCAGTAGACCTTTGCGATGAGATCGTTCTGCTTAATCACGGCCGTCTCGAGAAGATCGACATCAACAATCTCGATGACAGCGAGATGAAGGAGAAGATAATCAACGCGCTCAAGGATCAAGACGATGATTAAGACCTGGTTCAAGACGCTGTCCGCGATGATCCGGCTGCGCTATATAGTCGGATACAACGGATTCATCTACAAGCTTAAGCTCCTGCCTGTTATCGGCAAGCTCCTGCCTGATGATCTGTACAAGATCGGCATCTTCAAGGTGCTTTATTCCATATGGAAATTCATCGCGGAGCTCTTCAAGCTCTTCGCCCTGAAGATCGCAGGTCTCAGCGCCATATACGGAGTGTGCGGCCTTCTGAGGATCCTTGCGGAGGAGAGTCCCGACAGGGTCCCCGTAGCTCCGGCTGAATATCAGGGCATTATGTTCATACTGTCCTTCCTCACATACGGCTTCATGGGTATGCTTATAAACACGGATCTGTTCTCGTACTCACCCGAGAAAGAATATGCGGCGTTCATGCTCAGGATGGACGCGAGAAGACTTAACAACTCACTCTTCGCATATAATCTTGCAGCTCTCTTCATCGCATATTCGGGTGTCAGCCTAGTATGCGGACCGCTGTCCGGAATGCCTTTCTATTATTGGTTATTCACTCCTCTAATCGGAGTTCTCATGAAGCTGGCCGCTGCCGGCCTGCAGCTTGCTTCCATCAACCTCAAGCGCAGGCTGGGCATGAAGATACAACCCGGCAGAGGTGCTCTGGCGGCGATATTCTTCAAGATAATGTTCGGCTTTTCCGCCATGATGGCAGTCTTTCTCATTGCAGCAAATGCGATTTGTCCGCCGGCATATGTTCCTGCCGCTATCGTACTTATCATCGCCGTTCTTGCCGTCATCGGCCTGTTCCTGATCAAGGGGTTCGATCCTTACATGCACAGAAGGCTTCTGTCTTCATCCAAGGAAGTATATGAGATCCAGAAGAAATCATATAAGAATCCCGACAGGACAAAGAGTCTCAAGAAGGTGGACAAAGTCCGTAAGAGCGACCGCGACATACAGAGCAAGAAGACCGGCTTTGCCTTCTTAAACGAGATATTCATGAAGAGATACCGCACCGTGATCGGGGTCAAACCGTTTGCCGCCTGCATCGGTATCTTGCTGCTCTTCGCACTCTTTGCGACCGACCTGTTCGTCGAATACTCACAGGACTTCGGTCAGCAGGCTGCCACGGAATCACTGGTCAATAACATATTCAATTACCTTACATTCGGCAGTTATCAGGATGCTTTAAGACCGGTCATCACAGGCAGTGTGGAATTTGAAGAATTCTTCAGAGGTTTGTTCGGTTATTATCTGCTGGTATCCTTCTTCTTCCTCGTACCCGCCAATGCCACCGAGAAGATGGCTGCCACAATGTTCATCAACTGCGACAGATGCCTTATGTCGTACAGCTTTTACAAGAAGCCTTCATGCATTGTCGAACTGTTTAAGATCAGAATACTCGATGCCATAAAGCTGAACCTCGCGCCCGCTGTCACTCTCGGTATAGTCTCGAGCACAATGATGTTCATGTTCGGAGGTCAGAGTTATTTTGGTGAGTATCTGCTTATCCCCCTTGCTTACATGCTGATAAGTTCGATCTATTCCGTACAGCTGATGACTCTCTATTATCTGTTCCAGCCATTCACCGAGAACATCAAGGTAAAGAGCCGTGTCTACCCGATAATCACGGTCATCATTTTCGCGGTCGTCCTCGGCGTCTGCTGGATACCCATACCGGCATGGCTGCTCGTCCCCATCCTTGCAGGCGTGCTCGCACTGACCATCTTCGTTGCCATAAAGCTCGTCCGCAGGTTCAGCCCCAAGCACTGGAGGGTACGCACATGATACAAGACATCTTCCCGCACGTACTGCATAATCAATACGACCCGTCTCGAAAGGCTTCTCCTGACAGCATCGTTCTCTCTTTCCACGCGAACGATGTCCTCATCAAGGGCGAGACCTTCCCCTGCGTAAAGGACTTCGCAAATATAAACGCCGGCGAGCTCATCTATCTGTTCTCGGTCGACGATGACAAGCACTACTTCCTGGCACGCGAAGAGTTTGATGTGCTTCCCGAAGGGTTTGAATACATCAATGTAAGGACACTGAGGAACAGCGGGCTTACCGAGCAATATATCGCTTTCGTCTGTTATACGGCAGTCCAGCTCGCGAACTGGTACAGGAACAATAAGTTCTGCGGAAGATGCGGCACACTCACTCACCTTGACAGGAAGGAACGCGCCATCCGCTGTGAGTGCGGCAACGTGATCTACCCGAAGATCTCCCCTGCGGTAATAGTAGGCGTCACCAACGGAGACAAGCTCCTGGTGACGAAGTACAGGACAGGGTTCGCGCATTTCGCGCTCGTGGCGGGATTCACCGAGATCGGCGAGACTCTTGAGCAGACCGTGGCGCGTGAGGTCATGGAAGAGACAGGTCTTAAGGTCACCAATATCAGATACTACAAGTCGCAGCCCTGGGGCATCGTCGATGACCTGCTGGCAGGCTTCTTCTGCGACGTCGACGGCGACGATGCCATCACGATGGACGAGGGCGAGCTTAAGATCGCCGAGTGGAGATCGCGTGCCGACATAGAGCTGCAGCCCGACCAATACAGTCTCACAAACGAGATGATGACGGTATTCAAAGAAGGAAAAATCTGATAGCATTTTCTAGTTAATAATATTCACAGGGGTGTGAGATATATGAAGAGACTTGCCAGATTAATGGTGGCCGTTCTTGTTGCCGCCATGTTCCTGCCGTTTGTGCACACAGTTCCTGCAGCAGCTGCTGCTGCCTATACTTCGGATAGTATCTACGTATATTCGTCAGCATACTTTCCGGATGCTCAGTTCCAGAAAGCCGTAAAGGCATACGACACCAACGGAGATAATTATCTGTCCAAAGCAGAGAGGGATGTCGTGATCAACCTCCACTGCGAGAATATGAATATCTATTCCATAAAGGGAGTCGAACAGTTCCCGAACATCCAGGGTCTGTGGTGCCTTAACAACCACATCTCCAGCTGGGATCTGTCCGGCAACACCGAGCTCGTCGGCATCTGGTGTTCCTACAACGACTTTACGTCTCTGGATTTTACGGGCCTCAAAAAGCTCCAGTGGGTATACTGCTACAACTGCAAGCTCACTTCGATCAACTTCAAGGGCAACCCCGAACTCGCATATGTCGAGTGCAACGCCAACCCCAATCTTAAGAATCTCAACCTGACCAAGAACACGAAGCTCGAGAACCTGTTCTGCAGCGAGTGCGGACTTACTTCCCTTAATCTGTCCAACAATCCCATGCTCTGCGAGCTCGATGCTCAGAAGAACAAGCTGACGTCTTTGAACCTGTCCAATAACCCCTGTCTTAAGAGACTCGATATCTGGGATAACGAGAATCTCGGAGACGTCGATATCAGCAATCTCACGGGCCTCGAATACTATAACTGCGCGAACAACGGCGTAACGAGCCTCGACATGAGCAATAACCCCCAGCTCCAGCTCCTTATCTGCGGATATAACGAAGAACTCACATACATTAACGTTAAGAACAACCCGCGTCTCGCAGATCTCAGGCTCGAGTGCGACTACAATCTGACTTCGCTCGATCTGTCAGGCAATCCCCAGCTCTATAATCTGTATGCTTTCGGAATGCTTGCTCTTCCTTCCGTTAACATCAGCAACAACCCTTATCTCATCAAGGCATATACCGAAGGTGCGGTAAAGGCTGAGCCCAAGCTTGGCAACGTTACGTCCTATACCATCGAGTTCGGCGGCAGCGAAGAGTATTTCGAAGACCTGACGCACTGCGTATGCGTAGATAACGGCAAGACCGTCATAACTACCGGCGGCAATCCGAAGGTCCTCTCCGAGTGCTACATCAACACCGATGACGGTTATACCGGTTCCGAGACGTTTGCCACGAGAGGCGAGGCGATCCAGCTCCTCTGGGAGAAGGCCGGCTGTCCCATAGTAAGCGGCTCTTCCAGATTCGGCGACGTGGCAGGTTCTCCGTATGAAGCTGCGATCATCTGGGGCGAGACCTATAACATCTGCTTCGGATATCCCAGCATCTGCTCGGATTCTTTCTGCCCCGACGAACTGATAAGCAGAGAAGACTTCGCCCTGATGGCTCACAGACTTGCATTGTATATGGGCCTCGGCACCTCTTTCGATTACGGCAGGACCGACTGGTTCGACGATTACTACGCCATCGATTATTACGGCTGGGGCGCGTTCACCTGGGCGATCCAGTTCGGAGTGCTCAGCACCAAGAACAATAAGTGCTACCCTCACGGAAGGATGACCTCATCAGATCTTCAGGCAGGCGCCAACAAGATCTTCAATCTCGACGGAGCCGCTTCGTATTCGGCGAAAGTAAACGCAAACGGCACGCCCAACTCTTCTCCGAAAGTCGTCCCCTATTACTCGGGTAACAAGGGAACATCCTACACGCTGCCGGCCTCTTCGGGCAACTCGGCATCCGTATCTTCGGCTCCCAATACCGTACCTCCGCTCCCTTCATATACATCGGCAACGGACGTCTCCGTCTACTACTGCACGCATGTACAGAACGTCGGCTGGCAGGATTGGGTCTATGACGGTGAGATGTCCGGCACCGAAGGACAGTCCTTACGACTCGAGGGCATGATGATCAAGGTCCAGTCCGACCTCGACATCGGCATCAAATACAAGACTCACGTCCAGAACGTCGGCTGGCAGGATTGGGTCTATGACGGAGAGATGGCCGGCACTTCAGGCCAGTCGCTGCGTCTCGAGGGCATGAAGATCGAACTTACAGGCTCAGATGCGGCTGACTATGATGTATATTACAGAGTCCACGTTCAGGACATCGGCTGGATGGACTGGGTCAAGAACGGCGAGATGGCAGGTACCGAAGGTCAGTCCAAGAGACTCGAGGGAATGCAGATCAAGATCGTTCCCAAGGGTGAGAGCCCGTACTTCATCAGTTACGATGTACACGTTCAGGACATTGGCTGGCAGTCCGCAGTTAATGACGGTCTGATGGCAGGCACTACGGGCCAGTCCAAGAGACTTGAGGGTATCCATATCAGTGTGGTCGGACTCGACGGCGTAGGCGTAGAGTACAAGACTCACATCCAGGACTACGGCTGGGAGACTTCATGGACGAGCAACGGCGGCTTCTCCGGAACCGAAGGACAGTCAAAGCGGTTGGAAGCCATCATGATACAGCTTACAGGCGAGAATGCTTATCTGTACGATATATATTACAGAGTCCATGTCCAGAATTTCGGCTGGACAGGCTGGGCAAAGAACGGCGAGGAATGCGGAAGCGCAGGCTACTCTTACAGGCTCGAAGGCATCGAGATCATCATCGTTCCTTCGGGAGATCCTGCACCGGGCAGCACATCAAATTGCTTCTATCAGGCATGACCTGTCGCGTAGATCAAACACTAAAGGGAGCGTAAAGCTCCCTTTTTTTGTTGGTGAACCTGAAGTAGATTTTTGCCAGGAAGCCTTGCAAATACTGAACTCTACCAACAGTCGGTTGTCTGTATGAACCCTTGATGATAGGTTTAGGTTGGAAAAGCTGCCAGAGGAGGATCCCTATGAACAGACATAAGATCATCAGTCTTATCCTCACCGTTATCATGGTCGTGGCCGTGACTTCTTCCGCTGCCTTTGCAGACGGAGCGGAAGGAGATCCGCGTTTTACTTTCGATAACGGATTATCGATCGCGATACCCTCCGAGATCGGCCCGGTCATATGGACGGGCATGGCAGAAGACGATCCGTCTCTTGACGATCTGGGCATCGTCAAAGAGAACGTGGAATCTACTTATGATGAGACCGGACTCATGCTTCAGGGATCATCCGCAGAACCGAGAGGCAACGATTGTTTCTTTGTCATGGTCTTCGAGACCGATGCGCCGGAAGAACTGACGGACACTGTCCTTAACAGCAATTACGCCGAGAAGATAAGCATGCCGTTCGAACCGTGTTTCAGTGAGACGCAGCAGTTCGGATACGGAACAACAGAGATCAACGGTATCCCTCTATATAAGATCTTCTCCCAGGTGTCCGGAGAGATGACCCTGAGGTTCTACCAGTACTCCCTGATAACCGAAGACGGCAGTATGTATCAGATCCATATATTAATGATCGCCGGCGGATCGGAACCTCTGTCTGACGATAACCCGGACTGTGCGCATTTGGACGAACTTGCATGCAGTGTCATCAATTCCCTAACACTATCAGACGACCTCTCTGCCAAAGTAGTGGATCCCGGCACCGACGCCTTCAAGATGTCCTCGGGAGATTACAGCGCTGCAGCCTCAGTCGAAAGCGGCGAGCCCGCTCCTGCTACTGCTGTCGCTGCTGCCGCTTCGGAAACTTCCAAAACAAAAGCTGACCCGATTCCTGCTTTCTATAAGGCATTCTCCTCATTTGAGTTCCCGACATACATTATCCTCATCGCTCTCGGCCTGCTGTTCCTGCTCGGCGCTAAGGTATCCAAGAGGCGCGAGTGGCAGGAAGAGCCTCTGGGCCTGGATACATCCAAGGCAGTCCAGGGCTTTGCCGCAGTGGCTATCATCATCCATCATCTCGCGCAGGAATTGGTGGAAGATGCCGGCGCCCTTGAATTCTTCTCGGAACTCGGCGTCCTCTTCGTCGGTATATTCTTTTTCTTCTCGGGCTATGGTCTGTATACCAGTCTCAAGACAAAAGAGAACTACCTTAAGGGATTCCTCAGAAAGCGCCTTGTCACCGTACTCATCCCGTTCTATACCTGCATACTGACATTCGTAGTCGCAGCATGCATCTGCGGTAAGAAATTCCATCCGATAGAGCTTCTGTATGTCCTGTCAGGCTGGTCTCTCATCAACGGACACATGTGGTACATCGTAGAGATCGTAATACTCTACCTTGTATTCTTCCTCGTATACCGCCTGATAAAGAACCGCACGGCAGCGACTGTCGTAATGACTGTTTTCGTGATCGCGATGATAGTCGGAAGCCTCCTGCTCGGACACGGCGACGACTTCTCCTGCAGCTATTGGTTCCAGGGCGAGTGGTGGTATAACTCTACGTTCCTCTTTATCCTCGGTATCATCTTCTCCAAGCACGCAGAAGGTATCCGCAATATCGCGCGCAAAGGATATTGGATACTTCTTCCCGTCTTCGCAGCTCTCACGGTGCTCCTCGGACTTCAGACCAAATACGCTCTTACGAAGTTCTCTTACTGGAGCGAGCAGCCCGGTGTTGATCCCGCGTATGGAGACAAGTTCCACTGCCTGGCGATCCAGCTTCCCTGGATAATCGTTTTCGTTTGCTTCCTTCTCCTCGTGATGATGAAGGTAAGGTTCGGCAATCCCGTCTTGAAGTTCCTCGGCACGATCTCGCTCGAGCTCTATCTCATCCACAACCTGTTCCTTACAGGCCTTCGTAACGGCACGATGATGAAGATCACGAGTAACAGCATGTATATCGTTCTCACCGTCCTTCTCGCCGCCGCACTCGCTGCAGTCCTCAGCGGATTCGACAAGTATGTGATCTCGCTCATAAACGGCAAGAAGGCAAAGGCAGATGTCACTGAAGAGCCCGGGTTAAAGTCCGGCCGCAAGCAGATCCACTCGATCGATGTCATGAGGATCGTTATGGCTTTCTCCGTCGTCACCATCCACTGGCCGTTCGACGGAAAGGCAGGCGAAGTCTTCATCACATACGGCAAGACCGCAGCTCCTTTCTTCCTCGTTATCGCAGGATACTTCCTCTTCAGGGAAGACGGCAAAGAGATGACGAAGCGCCTTCTTAAGCAGGGCAAGAGGATGTTGATATTCTATCTGGCAGCGAACGTTTTCTACGGCGTTGCCTACGCAGTCGATGAATGGATCACGAACGGAGATCTGAACGGCATGCGCCAATACTTCACGGCCAAGTCCATGTCAGACTTCCTGCTGTATAACCTCTCGCCGTTCTCAGAGCACCTCTGGTTCCTCGGCTCGCTGCTCTACGCGATCGTCATCATGCTGATCCTGAATAAGCTTAAGATCCTTAAGTACGTGATGTTCGCTGCGCCTGCCCTCGTTGCAGCATACTGCATACTGATGCACATGGGAGTTGGCGAACCGTACCAGCTCAGGAACGCACTCTTCGTAGGCCTCGGCTACACAATGATGGGCATGCTCATCAGAAGGTTCGAAAAGAAGATCTTGGACCACAAGTTCTCCGCTCCCGTCCTCTGGATACTGTTCGTTATCTGCTGCACCACGGCGATCTTCGAGCTTAACGGATACAAGCAGGGTATCGCGGTGCCTTTCGCAAGCTGCGAGATACTGCTGTACGTGATCGTCCTGCTGTGCCTTAAGTATCCCGACTTCGGCAAGGGCACGTTCGCAGAGAAGCTCGGTCACGAGTGCTCGCTTACGGTCTACATCATGCACATGTTTACGCTGATGCTGTTCCTGGCGACGGGTAACGAGAACTTCTTCGGCAGGTATGGTGCTGTCTTTATCTTCGCGGTAACGGCAGCGGGCGCTTACCTGTACAAAAACATCAAGAATGCTGTCATTAGCACCAGGGAATAAAGTCCGCCGCATTTGTGGTGACAATAGGAATTGAGAGATGGGGCTGTAAACCGTTTACAGCCCCGAACTCAAGTCAGGAGGTTTTTGTATTTGGCAGTTAACTCGGTTATTATTACTTTACTGAGGTAATAGAGTCTTAATGGACAAAGAGAAGACAGGACAGCTTATAACCGAGTTGCGTAAAGAGAAGGGAATGACCCAGAAGCAGCTTGCCGACGCCTTGAACGTTACGGACAAGGCGGTGTCCAAATGGGAGCGAGGCCTCAGTTTTCCCGATATCTCAATGCTTGAACCTCTGTCAGAACTGCTGGACGTCTCCATAATGGAACTCTTGGCAGGCAAGCGTCAGGACGGAGATGAGCCCATGAGCCGTGAGGAGGCTCAGGACCTCATCAACGCTTCCGTCGAACTGAGCGATGAAGAGATAAGACACAAGAAGGAAAGAAGCAGATTCATAATCATTATCCTCATAGTATTTGTTCTGCTCTGCATATCGTTAACGCTGAACGTCATCAGCTTATTAAGGTAAGGAAGGAGAAGACAAAGTGCAGTTTACGGTTGCCTTTTATGTTTGTATAGCTCTTCTGGGTGCGGTCCTGATCACGGGCGCACGAAGAAGACCTGCAGACGACATGGCTTTCTTTGACCGCATATCGGTCAAGGAGATCCAGGGCGCCATAGCTTTGTTCATCATCTTCCACCAGACCGTAGTCGCGCTCGATGCAGTCTATGAGAACTGCGGCGATATGGAGTTCTTCTACTATTACGGCATCCTGGCTGTCGCTTTCTTCTTCTTCAGTTCGGGATTCGGACTAATGAAGCGCTGGAAGACCGACGAGAACTACATCAAGGGATTCATGAGAAGAAGGATCTTCACCGTCCTTGTTCCGTTCTTCATCTGCAACTATATCTACCTGACCGACGCTCTGCTAAGCAACATCGCTTTCCGCAAGCACTTCGGATTCGGAGAAGTCATCTGCAGTTTCTTCGGTATCTTCCTGGTCAACAACGAGATGTGGTTCGCAGTCGAGATCATGATACTGTATGTGACCTTCAGACTGGTTTTCGCGAAGATAAGAAAGCCTGCCGCCGGCATAGTCATCATGACACTTGTGGTCCTTGTGATGATAACTATCGGATTGTTCTCCGGACACGCCAACACGGGCGTAATGTCTTACTGGTTCAAGGGCGAGTGGTGGTACAACACGGTCTTCATGTTCCCTGTCGGCATGCTCTATGCCTGCAAGGAAGAGCGCATCAACAAAGTGATAAAGAAAGCTTTCGCATCGATCCTTATCGCTTCTTCCGTACTGTTCGTTCTCATGGATTATGTCCACAGATGTCTGATAGAAGAATCCATCTATTACACGGATTATTTCGACTCCCCGAACCCGCTCCTCGACAAGCTCTTCGGCTTAGGTCAGGAGACTTTGTTCGAGCTTGTCTTCCTGTTACTTGTCGTCACGATCATGTCGCGCGTCAGGATAGGCAATCCCGTTATCAAGTTCTTCGGTAAGATATCGCTCGAGATGATCATGCTCAATTATCTGCTGATCGATAAGCTCTACTTCCTCTATATCGAGTTCGGTATATTGGTATATCTGCCGGCAGTGGTGGTCGGCACGATCTTATGTGCGTCTGTGATCTATGTGATCAAGAACATCGTTCTCGAGAAACGTTCCGGATTGTTCGACGGCAAGGTCACTTAAGTGACAAGCGCCTGCAGGATGTGATATTATAAGCCCGTGGCAGATCAATTAGTTATTCGCGTTCTGCTCACCGTGCGCCGTTAAGGCGGGGTCAATAATGATAAGAACCTGAGAATCTCATCATGAATGACAAGAAGCCGTGCGGGGACATCCCTGCACAGAAGTATTGCTGTTCGTGGAAGGAGGTTCTTTATTTATGCTTCACGACAACTATTTTGAATACTACGAGAACTTTGCTCATTGGACGTTTGATGAGTACGACTGCCATGAGGAATGTCTGACCGACTGGGATCTGTACAAGATCTTACGCTCTCTCGCGACGCCCGGTTCGCACATCCTCGACCTGGGCACGGCGGGCGGCGAGAAGATCTTTGCAGAGTTCCCCTGCTGCGCCGAGATCCTGGGCACCGATTACTCGCCTAACATGATCAATACTGCCCGGGCAAACCTTGCCGCAAGCGGCAGGACGGATGTCTCATTCAAGGTGATGGACAACCTGAAGATGGATGTGGAAGACGATCATTACGACATAGTCGTCGCGCGTCACACCTGCACGGATCCCGCGCAGATCTACCGCTGTCTCAAGCCCGGAGGTTACCTGCTCATACGGGGCGTGGACAAGTACGACTGCTGGGACCTGAAGCTGGCGGCAGGGTACGGCCAGGGCTTTGACGATCCCGTGCCTGTCTCCGTCAGCGACTACGAGCGTGTTATGCAGGCGGGCTTTGCCGATGCGGAACTGGTCATGATACACACCCGCGAATACTACAAGGACGCCGATACCTTCAAGGCTTTTCTGCGCGTTGTCCCCATCCTGGACCACATGCCTGACGATGCCGTCCTGGACGGTTATATCTCGCGGAACAGCTGCTGCGGAAGAATCCGTCTCACCAGAAGGTACTATGGCCTTACTGCCCGAAAACCTCTGTCCTGACGCGATGCTTTCCACTTTCGCGCCGAAGGTGTTATTATACATTAGGGTAGCAACACGGAATAATAGGGAGATATTGTCTATGAAAAAAGTATTTGCAATCATCCTGAGCATCTCTATGATCATGGGTCTCGCAGCGTGCGCCAAGCGTGCTGAAGTCCCTTCCAAAAGGGATGTTCAAAAAGAAGTCGAGAAAGAATACGACATGGATTTTGATCTGGAGTCCAAAGACATTGCCGATGACGGATCCGAAGCCGAATGGGTGTTCATATCCGATGACGGCAGCCTTCAGGTAACGGTCTCCTGGAGTGCAAAAGATCCGGACGAGTTCGAATTTGATGAAGAGGAACTTGCCGTATTGCCCGGAGACAACCCGGCAGCACCTCCGGTCTCATATGACAGCGACGCTATAGTGATCGGAGTATCCATGCCGACCAAAGATCTGCAGAGATGGAACCAGGACGGCGACTACATTGAGAATGCTCTCGAGGCTGCCGGCTATGAAGTTGACCTGCAGTATGCGGCTAACGATGTAGTTAACCAGCTCGAACAGGTAGAGTCCATGATCGACTCGGGATGCGACGTTCTCGTTATCGCTGCCATCGAAGGTTCTTCACTCGGTGAAGCTCTCGATATGGCGAAGGCCAATGGCATTCCCGTTATCGCTTATGACCGTCTTCTCTGGAACACCGATGCAGTCAGCTACTATGTTACTTTCGACCAATATATGACAGGTCAGCTGCAGGCACAATATATCGAGAAGGCTCTCGATCTCAGCAGCGGAGCAGGCCCCTTCAACATCGAGATCACAACGGGAGACCCCGGCGACAATAACGCAATGTTCTACTATGAGGGAGCTATGGATGTTCTGAATCCTTACATTGAGAACGGGCAGCTGGTAGTCGTTTCCGGACAGGTGGATTTTGATGAAGTGGCTACGGCTAACTGGAGCACTGAAAACTCCCAGATCAGAGCAGAACAGATCATTGAGCTCTGCTATTCTGACGGCACGCAGATCGATGCCTGGCTCTGTTCCAATGACTCGACGGCACTCGGCGTAGAGAATGCCCTTGCAGCGGATTATCTCGGATCATATCCGATCATTACCGGACAGGACTGCGATATCGCAAACATGAAGAACATACTGGTCGGCAAGCAGGACATGTCAGTGTTCAAGGATACCCGCATTCTCGCGGCACAGGCAGTTACTATGGTCGACCAGATCTGCTCAGGTCAGACTGTGGATGTTAATGACACCTCAACCTATAACAATGGCACGATCAACGTTCCGGCTTTCCTCTGTGAGCCTTGTGTGGTCGACGTCAACAATTACATTGAGATCCTGATCGATTCCGGATATTACACGGAAGCAGATCTGGGCTAATATACACGGATAAGGGAGGAAAGGAAAATGAGAAAGGCACTGGCAATCATGCTCGGGGCTTCAATGGTGCTCGGGCTCGCTGCATGCATGAAACCCGAACCGCCTTCGGAGAAAGATCTTCAGAAAAAGCTTGAAGACAAATTCGACGGCGAGTTTGAACTGGAGGAAGACAACATCGCCGACGATAAGTCTGAGGCGGAATACGTGTTCATCTCCGATGACGGCACACGTCAGGTAACAGTCAACTGGAATGCGAAGGATCCGGACGATCTCGAATTCGAAGAGAAGTCTCTCATCGACGGAACATGGGTATGCGATTATGATCTCACTCAGGTTTTGGGAGAAAGCTTCGGCGAAGGGTTTGCTCTTGACGGTTCTGTCATAATGCATATCACTCTCATCATGGATGACGGAGAATATGAGCTCGGTATGGATGGAGAACAATTCGCATCCGACTTCACCGCTTTCATAGAGAACAATGTTGATGCCCTGTTGTATGAAGCGCTTGGCACGAGCGATCCGGCAGAGCTTGACGAATATGCCGCAATACTCGGTTATGACGGCTATCAGGATATGGCAGACGACCTGCTCGCTACCATGCTGGAAAGCGTCGCTGAAGAAGACTTCGATATCACCGACGGCGGCACATATGAGATCGACGGTTCTGCCATTATGTTCGAGAGCGACTACGGTGATGGTTTTGAGGCCGAGTTCGAGGACGGAAAGATCTCTTTCACTTATCCTGACGAAGATAACATCATGGGCGGGGAAGATTTCGTACTCGTTTTTGAAAAAGCAGATTGATAGAGCGTTAGCTTAAAAACGAAGGCCGGTCCAATGCGGATCGGCCTTATTATTTCCCTCACTCATCACTACTTCCCGCCACGTAAAAACCTCTTGTCCACAAGCATCACTACTGCAAAGAGAACACCCCCTTGCTCTGCAAGTTCCGCAGGCACAACGTGCCGAGGACCTGTTCGCAGCCAAGAGCAAGGGGGTGTGAACGTCTGGCGCTCCAAGCAGGAATCGAACCCGCATCTACGGTACCGGAAACCGCTATTCTATCCATTAGACTATTGGAGCGTGCTGACAAATATTATGCCACAGTTTCACCGGTTTTGTTGTCGCTTAGGACCTTAAGGAGGCCGACTATCTCGGTCACCGTCTTGGACTGGCTTACGGACGACGGCTTGAAGAGCATGAACGGGAATGCGCCTGTCGCATTGATCTGGCATCTCGCACCGTAATACTGATCACCGAAGAGCGCTCCCATCGCCTGCATGTCGAGCTGGAGCATCGGATCGAGATAGAACCTGACGCCCGTATTGCCAATGACCGCTTTGGTAAACCCGAGACGCTTGCCCTCTGCCCTTGTAAGGGATATTCCCGCGAGGATATATACTTCCGCAGGCGGCTTGCCGTATCTGTCGCAGATCTCATCTAAGAAATCATCGTAATCCTTGAAGCTCCTGATGGAACCTATCCTTCTGTATGCCGTCATGCGGCCTGCCTCGTCTTCGATATAAGACGAAGGTATGTATGCGTCGTAATCGACTTCAACGATGAAGGCGTTATCTTCGGGTTCGGGCAGTGCTTCGAAGTTCGCATCGGGACCCTTGTCCTTCATGAGCTTGATCTCTTCATCCAGCATCCTGCAATAGAGTTCGTAACCGATGACATCCATCTGGCCGTGCTGCTCGGCGCCGAGAAGAGAACCCGCGCCTCTTACTTCGAGGTCTCTTATCGCGACCTTAACACCGGAACCGAGCTCGGTGAACTCGCGGATCGCTTCGAGCCTCTTGGATGCTTCTTCCTTGAGCGGAGCGGAGGCATCATAAGTGATGTATGCATACGCCTGTCTGTCTGATCTCCCGACACGTCCCTTGAGCTGGTAGAGCTGTGCCAGGCCGAACCTGTCGGCATCTTCAACGATCAAGGTGTTGACGTTCGGCATGTCCACGCCATTCTCGATTATCGTCGTGCAGACGAGGATGTCATACTCGCCCTTGATGAAGTCTGCGATTATGTTCTCGAGCTCGCGCTCACCCATCTGTCCGTGTGCATAGATGACACGCGCATCAGGCATGAGCTCGGCAAGGCGCCTCGCGACGAGATCGATGTTCGCGGTTCGGTTGTAGAGGTAGAATACCTGTCCTCCCCTCGAGATCTCGCGCATGCACGCCTGGACTATGATCTGCTCGTCGTAACCCATTACGTATGTCTGCACCTCTCGCCTGTTGAAAGGAGCTTCCACCAGCATCGACATGTCGCGGATGCCGGCAAGGGACATGTTGAGCGTTCTCGGGATCGGAGTCGCAGAGAGCGTTAAGACATCGACGTTGTTTCTCATCGACTTGATCTTCTCTTTGTGGTTAACACCGAAGCGCTGCTCCTCGTCTACTACGAGAAGTCCCAGGTGCGGCGGACGGACATCGTTCGACAGAACGCGGTGCGTGCCGATGATGACGTCGGCTTTGCCTTTCGCGATATCCTGCAGATTCTGCTTGATCTTCGCCTGCGGAACGAACCTCGACAGCAGGACGGTATTTACATTGATGGGAAGGTCCTTGCAGCGCTCCAAGAAATTCTCATAGTGCTGCTGTGCAAGAAGGGTCGTGGGCGCGAGCAGCATGACCTGCCTGCCGTTCATTACGGCCTTGAACATAGCGCGGAACGCGACCTCGGTCTTGCCGAATCCGACGTCACCGCAGAGCAGTCTGTCCATCGGAAGTTCGGACTCCATGTCCGCTTTGATCTCCCTTATCGCGCGTGCCTGGTCCTCGGTCTCGACGAACGGGAAACGCTCTTCGAACAGCCTCTGGTTCTCGTCGTCGGGATCGCATGCAAAGCCCTTGCTGACAGACCTTGCGGCATAGAGCTTGAGCAGGTCGTATGCAACCTTCTTGATGGACTCCCGTGCGCGTGAGACCGACCTCTTCCACTCGTCGCCTCCGAGCTTTGTGAGCTTCGGTTCGCGGTCGCCCGGGCCGACATACTTCTGGAGCATGTCGATGTTCTCGGGAAGAATGTATAAGACCTGATCTCTCGCATATACGATCTTGAGGTAATCCTTGCGGATCTCTCCGACCTTCTTGTTGACCAGACCTTCGTAGCGGCCGATGCCGTATGTATCGTGAACGATGTAATCGCCGGGGTGGATGTCCGAGAAGAACGCGATGCGGTTACCGCCTTTCTTCTTCGGCTTTACTATCCTGTCGGTACCGAACAGTTCCTGCTCTCCAAGGAGCGTTATGCCGAGCGCGGGATACGAGAAACCTGCAGGAAGCGCGCAGTCCGTTACCTCGGCAAAGCATCCTGTCTCGGCAAGTCTCGCCTTAAGCGAATCCGTTCTCTTGCCGTATGCTGCCATGGGGAACACGGTCTTGCCGCCTTCCCTGGTGAGGAGCGCTGCGAGTTCGTCATTTCTTCCCGCATAGCTGTCTGACGGAAGGCCGGATATCGTGCAGTCGATTCCTCCCGGAAGACCGTTGCCTGCCGCCTTGAGGCAGCTCGTCGTAACGGCATTCTCTATTCCGTCCAGACGCTTCATCACGTTGGACAGGTTATGCATTGCAGAAGGCGCACACGTTGGCGCCATGCCTATCATGAAGGACTCCTGGCAGCGCTGAGCGTATTCGGCAGCGTAGCCGTTCATCCTCGCATCTATGTCTATCATCTCGTCTGCAAAGACAAGAGTGTTCTCTTCATCGAGATAATCAAGGATGCTCTCGGGATCCTTGAGGATGATCCCTAGCCATCTGGCGATGCCCGAAGGCTCTATTCCGCCCCTGATCTTCATGGCGTCGGCATCGGCAGTCCTCTTGAGGAGCTCTGCCGCCTTGCGCGCTTCCGATGTCTTGTTGCTCATGCGGGAGACATCTGTCTCGGCGCGTTCGATCACCATGTCTGCGGCTTTCTCGGAAGCACCGCGGTCAGCGAAAGAGAATATGCCGGAAGGGATTATCCTCACCTGCTTAAGCTGCTCTATGGACCTCTGCGTCTCACGGTCGAAGCTCTTGATCTGCTCGACCTCGTCGTCAAAGAGACTGATCCTGTAAGGGTCTGTGCATCCCGGGACGAAGACGTCCACGATGTCTCCTCTGCATGCATACTCGCCCGGCTGCGATACCTGCGGTACGCGCTCATATCCGTTTGTCCTGAGGTACTCGAGAAGAGCATCCTGCTCCAGGGGCTTGCCGTCCTTTACTTCAAGTATCCTCTTCCTGAACTTTTTCGCGGGTTCGAGCTTGTTGAGCAGAGCACCTGACGCTATTACGGCAGCACCGTATTCTCCGGTGATGATGTTGGACAGTGCGACGCATCTCGACAGCTCGAGATCTCTTGATGCTGCTTCTGCAGTAACGAGTGAGAGTTCGGAAGGCATGAGTACGGACACGCCGCCTTCGGTGAAAGCATCGAGCCCCTTGGCGATCTCTCTGGCACGCGCGGCATCCGGAACAATGACAACGGGCTTCCTTCCGGACAGCCTTGCCAGAGCGGCTATGACATAAGCCTTCTGCTCTCTTGCGAATCCTGATATGTTGAGGTGTTTTCCCTGTTTACCGGCGAGAGTGAAGCTGTCTGTCAGTCCTGTGTCCCTTGTTATGAGGTCAAGGATCTCTTCAACTCTTCTTTCCATCTTCCACCAGTTTCTCTATAGCTTCACACGCTTGGACAAAGGCGTCGTTCATCATGACGCGCTCGTCCTTGGGGACATCAGTCAGCACGTAATTGATGAGCTCATAATGCTCCGGCACGGGGCCTGTGCCTATCCTGACGCGGGGGAACAGCTCCGTACCGAGCTGCTGTATGCAGGACCGCATTCCGTTGTGCGTTCCGGCAGATCCCTTCTCCCTGACGCGGATCGTACCCTTGGCGATGTCTATGTCATCGTAGACTACGATGATGTGGTCCGTGGGGATCTTGAAGAATTTCGCGGCGGGCACGATGCACTCGCCCGAGTTGTTCATGAACGTGGTCGGCTTGATGATGATGGCGTCTTCGCCTTTGATCTTGCCCTTCCCGTACATTCCGTTGAACTTGTCTTTGTCCAGGAAAAAGCCGTTACGCTCGGCCAGCAGGTCAACCGCGAGATAACCCATGTTATGCCAGGTGTACATGTATTTCTTCCCGGGATTGCCGAGACCTGCGATAAGCCACATAAAGCCTGATCAGACCTCCGAACGCCTGTCATCCAGACGGATGTAATTCTCGCCTCTGAGGCGGCTCTTCTCCGATACCCAGTTGTCCTTGTTGACCTGCTGGGATCTTCCGATACCGAGCGAGAGCGCGGGAACGTCTGATGTGATCGTGGAGCCTGCGGCGATATAGGAATCCTTGCCGAGAACGACAGAGGATACGATGTTCGAATTGCCTCCGATGAAGACATTGTCTTCGATCGTACAGCCTGCCTTGTCCTGACCGTCGAAGTTACATGTTACGGTGCCGCAACCGAAGTTAACGTTCTTGCCGACCTTGGAGTCACCGATGTATGTAAGGTGGCGGGCTCTGGTGTATTCACCGATATCGGATCCCTTGACCTCGACGTATGCGCCGATGGTAACGTGATCGTCTATCTTGCAGTTAGGCCTGATGTGTGAGAAAGGTCCGATACGGCAGTCCTTGCCGATCGTGGACTGCGCAACGATAGAGCAGTCGATGACCGTCTCGTCGTCGACCTCCGAGCAGTCGATACGCGTATTCTCACCGATGATGCAGTCGTGTCCGATTACCGTGTTGCCCATGAGCGTAGTGCCCGGGAGGATTATCGTATCGTTGCCGATCTCGACCGCATAGTGGATCCACGTTGTTGCAGGGTCTACGATCTGAACGCCGTTCCTCATGTGCTTCTCGAGGATGCGTCTGTTCATGATGGCCTGTACCTCGGACAGCTGTACGCAGTCGTTGACTCCTCTGGTATCGTCAAAATCGCAGATCACCGCGCCGACCTTATAGCCGTCGCCGATGAGGATCGAGATGGTGTCCGTGAGATAGTACTCGCCCTGAGCGTTGTTCGCGCCGATCCTGCCTAATGCCGACAGAAGGAGCGGTGTCCTGAAGACATACATCGAGGAATTGATCTCTTTGATCTTGAGCTGCTCATCAGTGCAGTCACGGTGCTCGACGATACCCGTTACATTGCCGTCTTCGCCTCTTACGATCCTGCCGTAGCCTGTCGGATCGTCAGCCTCTGCCGTGATGATGATAGCGGCACAGTCGTCTCCTGCTTCCTCGAAAGCCTTGAGCGCCTTGCCGATCGTCTCTGCTGATACCATCGGGCAGTCTCCGGGAAGGACTATCGTCAGACCGTCTCTTCCTTCAAGGAAGGGTGCTGCCTGCGCTACCGCATCACCGGTTCCGCGCTGGTGCTCCTGAAGGACGTAAGCGACGTTCTCGCCCAATACCGTCCTTATCTGATCCTGCTGCTCGCCTACTATATAAACCTGTTCAACGCATCCCGCATCGAAAAGAGCATCTGCCACCCACTGGATGATCGGCTTTCCCGATACCTGATGCACTACCTTTGAGTGCTTTGACTTCATGCGCGTGCTCTTGCCTGCCGCCATAACTACTGCACAAATATCCATGTATTAGCCTCTGTAATTTGGAATTGCATTATAATGCGAGTTTATTATAGCAAACTTTCAACCGGAAAATAGGGTATAATGGGGGCACTATGGTGGAAAACATAAGGAGAATTTGACATGATCGCGATATTACTCGCTGCAGGATATGCAACAAGACTTTACCCGCTTACAAAGGATAAGCCCAAGTCTCTGCTCCCGCTCGGCAAGCAGCTCATCATCGACTATATAATGGACGAGATCGACAAGCTTCCCGATCTTAACCGCGTCATCCTGATAACCAATTCACGCTTTGCAGGCCAGTTCGAAGACTGGGCTTCTTCCTGCGACAGATCCGGCAAGGCTCCCGTCACTGTCTTAGATGACGGCACCACGAACAACGATAACCGTCTTGGCGCCATCGGCGACATCATCTATACGATCAAGCACGAGAACATCGACGAAGACCTCGCCATATTCGCAGGCGACAACATCTTCACATATTCACTTACGGACATGTATGCATTCTTCAAGGAGAAGAACGCGCCCACCCTCATCGCGATCAACGTTCCCGACGTTGAGCAGAGGAAGAAGCTCGCGATCGCCGAGATCGCAGAAGACGGCCGGATCCTCGATATGGTCGAGAAGCCGTCCGAGCCCAAGACGGAGTGGGGCATCTATGCGGCTTACTTCTACGGAAAGGATATAATCCCCCTTTTCGACAGGTACATAGCAGAAGGCAATCCCCCGGACGCTCCCGGCAACTTCCCTTCGTGGCTGTACAAGATAATGCCCGTCTACGCATACAGGGGCGACGGTGAGTGCATCGATATCGGCACCCCCGAGAACTATGCGCAGACCTGCGAAGAATACAAAGACAGATAACTGTTTACAAAACCATATCCGATAGTATAATTAGCATGATCCAAGGCGGAGTGCGATTCTCCGACCGGCGGTAACCGATGGAATTACGGAAGCCCGCAAGCCATGTAAATTCTTACAAGCATGGCAGACGCAGTGAGACTCTGCGGCCGACGGTAAAGTCCGGATGAAAGGAAGTGAATAACATGTCTGATTCCAATTCTACAGTTGGCGGCAACCGCCGTCGTTACATCGTACGCATCACAACTACAGCGATCTTTACGGCTCTTGCAGTCGGTCTCATGTTCCTAGAGGTACCGCTCCCGCTGATGCCCCCGTTCCTGAAGTTCGATTTCTCAGAGATCCCGGTTCTTGTCGGCACCTTCGCATTAGGTCCCGTATACGGCATCATCATCGAGCTGTTGAAGAACCTTATCCATCTTCCCTGGACGGGCACCATGGCCATCGGCGAGATGAGCAACTTCATCACGGGCTC
Organism: Clostridiales bacterium; assembly: GCA_017550385.1. Taxonomy (GTDB): domain Bacteria; phylum Bacillota; class Clostridia; order Saccharofermentanales; family Saccharofermentanaceae; genus Saccharofermentans. The sequence continues at coordinate 78,827 of JAFZPJ010000053.1, read as the reverse complement.
GATCTTCGTCGGCACTGCAGGTCTTATCTACAGGAAGAACCGCACCAGGAAGGGCGCCGTCATCTCTATGATCGCAGCTACCCTGGCGCTCGCAGTGATCGCAGTTCCCGTGAACGCTTTCATCAACCTGCCGCTCTACGCATCCGTTCTCGGCATGACGATGGAATCCATCCTCGGCTGGACACAGACGGTCAACCCCGCGATCGACTCGGAGCTCAAGCTCCTTCTCTTGGGATTCGTTCCGTTCAATCTGTTCAAGGGTATCGTCGTATCCGCGATCACATTCTGCGTCTACAAGCCCATCTCCAAGCTCATCAACAGGACTTACGAGAATACTAAGGTCTGATCACCTTCTGCAATAATTCTCAGCGATAAGCTGCAGCGACTTCACGCCGACCGGCCACTCGGGACGCGCGATGCAGAACACGTGTCCGCAGTCCATCTCGACGCCGTCCACGGTGGTACTCTGCGCATCCTGAAAAGGAACCGTGACCCCTGCCTCTTCAAGCGCCTGCTTGAGGGCCAGGGTGTCTTTCCTGCAGTTCGGAAGATCATGGTCGCATGTTATCAGGCAAACCTTGAGACCGGGGTCTCTTACGCCTATGGACACCAGATCGAAAACAAAATCCGGAAGGCGGCGGGCATCGGTCTTGGAAGGCATCTCCTTCTCAAAATATATCCCCGGCCACTTCTTCCTGTCATTCCTGAAAGCGCCGCAGATGAGGGCCGCTGATTCCACTGTGCCCTTGAGCTTCTCGAATACCCAGACCTCGTGTGCCACGTGTCTGTTGCGGGCTGCCAGCGCCGTCAGATATGCAAGGGTCGCACCGGCAGAATCTCCGACGGTATGGAATCTGGAAAATCCGTATGTCTTTGCCGCGTGGTTCATCGCGCGGAAGATCTCGTTGATTATCTGCGACATGTCCGCATCGGGCATAAGCGTATAGTCGACGTTGATCACGGGGATCTGCGCCGTGCGCGCCAGGTGCATGCCGAAGTTCTTATCGTTCCTCTTGGTGCCGTATACAAAAGCTCCGCCGTGTATCAGAACAAAGCAGTCCTTCGAACCGGACACGTCAAAAGGCTTATAGAGATCGTATGTGAGCTTGTTCGGCTTATCGGTATATTCGATGTCGGCTTCTACCGTTACATCACCCGGAAATACCTCTGCGGCAAGTCTTGGCGTATCGGACTCGGTGCACTTTTGGATGAACACCTGAGACTGCTTTTTTGCAAGTTTTCTGGCAATAGATAACATGAACTTTCCTGCCTTGCCGCTTGGTTTATTATGTAAATTATAATTGCTATTTGGGCATGTCGCAATAATGATATACTTACATCTATAGTTTCAAAACGGAGGATAACGGTATGTCTTGCGACAGTCAGGTTGTAGAACGCCTCTCGGGTCTTGTCTCCTCTTTCATCTGCCATTCGGCAGGTCATCTTCCGGATGATGTTAAGACAAGACTCGCGCAGATGAAGGAAGTGGAGACAGAGGGTTTTGCTCCCAGCATCTACGATGTAATGGAGAAGAACATGGAGATGGCTGATAAGCTCGGCCGCCCTTCCTGTCAGGACACGGGTCTTCCTCAGTTCTTCGCGAAAGTCGGGACCGGCTTCCCTTACCTCGAAGAGATCGAGCCCGCGCTCGTGGAAGCAGTCAAGAAAGCAACCGTCGAAGCACCTCTGAGACACAATGCGGTCGAGGTCTTCGACGAGGTCAATACCGGCAACAACGTAGCACACAGGATACCCTGGATCGACTGGGAACTCGTACCCGGATCGGACAAGCTCGAACTGTATTTCTATATGGCAGGCGGCGGATGTTCCCTGCCCGGTTTCGCGAAGGTGCTGATGCCCCTTGAAGGATACGACGGCATCGCGAAAGCCGTTTTCGACCAGATGACGACATACGGCGTAAATGCATGCCCTCCCTGCCTCGTAGGCATCGGCATCGCAGGTTCTGCCGAGGTCGCGGCAAAGCTGTCCAAGAAGGCTCTGCTCCGCCCCGTAGGATCGCATAATGAGAATCCTAAGGCAGCGCAGATGGAGAGAGACATCGAAGAAGGCCTGAACTCCGTAGGCTTAGGTCCCGGCGGATTCGGAGGCAAGCTCTCGGTCATGGGCGTAAACATCGAGCAGGCTGCGCGCCACCCGGCTACGCTCGCAGTCGGAATGAGCACCGCTTGCTGGGCACACAGAAGAGCGGGGATGATCATCTCACCCGACTTCACTTACGATTTCTTCACACACAAGGGAGTCACGTTATGAGCATATTCCATTTCACTACGCCGGTAACGGACGAAGATATCAAGAAGGTTCACATCGGTGACGTCATCTACCTCACCGGCGAGATAGTAACGGGCAGGGACGACGTTCATCACAGGGTCGTCGTATCGGGCAAGGAGCCGCCCGTCGATCTTAAGGGCAAGGCCATCTTCCACGCAGGTCCGATCATGAAGAAGATCTCCGCAGAAGGCGAAGCGGACAAGTACAAGGTAATAAGCGTAGGCCCCACCACATCCATGAGGATGGAGAAGGCAGAGGCAGAGTTCCTCGCTGCCACAGGCACGAAGATAATCATCGGCAAGGGCGGCATGGGTCCCAAGACAACGCAGGGATGCATCGATAACTGCGCGATCCACACGATCTTCCCCGGCGGCTGCGCTGTAGTCGCTGCAGAAGAATGCGTCGAGACGCAGGGCGTCGAATGGTTAGATCTCGGAATGCCCGAAGCAATGTGGAAGCTCAAGGTAGAAGAGTTCGGACCTCTCGTCGTCTCCATAGATTCTTACGGCGACAACCTCATCGAGAACAACAAAGTCGAATTCGAGAAGAAGAAGCAGGCTGCGCTTGAATCGCTCAAGGGCAAGCTCGACTACATGAGCTGATGGACAACGGCAGCTACCCTCTTCTCAGCTCCCTTAAGAGTGAAGGAATATCCCTTCTCATCTTCGACCTGGACGGAACGATACTAGATTCCATGAACGTGTGGAATCAGGTCGATGTCGAGTTCCTCGGCAGATTCGGATTCGAAGTTACTCCGGAATATACCGACATGGTCAAGCGCGTATCGATAGAAGATGCGGCAAGGTACACTGCGCAGAGATACAAGCTCCCGCTTACGCCTCAGGAGATACAGGATACCTGGAATCAGATGGTCGGTGAATTCTACAGCAGCGAAGTCGAGCTTAAGGAAGGCGCGCTCGAATACCTTAATGAAGCAAAGCATCTGGGCTTCAAGATGGGCGTCGCCACAGCCCTTAACCGCACGAACTGCTTCAACGCCCTCCGCAAGAACGGGATACTGGAACTTTTTGACGCCGTCATAACTCTCGAAGATACAGGTAAAAATACAGACAAGAACTCGCCGGATATATTCCTCAAGGTCCTTGGCTATATTAACGCTATGGGGAATATGGTTGCTCCCGGCGGAGCTCTTGTCTTCGATGATGTTCCTTCTGCCTGCCGCGGCGCCCGTATGGGAGACTTCAAGACTTGTGCGGTCTATGACGATATAGGCTGCGGCAAGGATAACTGGAACTTATTTGCATCGTCCTGCGATTACGCTATCCGCAATTGGTGATATATCCCTCTCCTTCTTAATTCTTAACCTCTTCCTTTTCCTCCTTCTTTGCGGCTGCCTTCTTGGCCTTCTTTTTCTTGTGAATCACTACGCAGAGAACGATGACTGCGATGATAACTAATACTGCTATGGGAACTACGATGATCGCTACGGATACCAGGTCAAGGAACAGATCCTTGAAGAACTCCTTTGCATTCTCGACAGACTCGTTGAATGTCTCTGCGATCTCTTCTTCGAAAGTAGGTTCCGGCTTCTCCTTCTCTTCCTGCTCCTTCAGCTTATCCTCTTCTTCTTCCTGAGCCTTCTCTTCCGTGATCTCGTTGACCGTGAGGTTGAGTGTGGCGTATGTTACCTGGTTCTCCATTACTCTGAGGCAGGATTCTGCATACTCGATGTCATAACGGATGTCGGTAAGCTCGCTCTGAAGTACTAAGATAGTATCGAGGTCCGTTGTCTGGTCGAGCATCTCGAGGAGCTGGTCGTACTCGATCTGAAGTGCTTCAAGGTATGCCTGTGTATCGACGTAATCAAGTGTTACGTCTGACGTGCTCTCGCTCTTGCTGACGACCGTGCATGTGCCGTCAAGTGATTCGATGAGTGCATCCAGATTCTCTGCGGGAACTCTGATCGTATAGTAAGCGTATCTGAGGTCTTCCTCTTCGCCTGTACCGTATGCGCTGAGGTACTCGATATAGCCGCCGTACTCATTGATCTTGTTATTAACATTGTTACAAAGCTCGTCATAAGTGGTCGTCTTGACTTCCATACTCACTGTTCTTATGAGGAGCCTCTCTGCCTCGGGGTCGAGGACTTTGCTGCTTGAATCCGATACGGCCGAGGTATCTTCATAGTAATAATCGCTGTCGTAGTCGTAGTCGGTATATTCCCATTCTGCAGCATCCAAAGTAACATCCGACTTGTAACTGAGGCCTGCGTCATAGCTGCTCGCATAATCGTCGTAATATGCGACGGTCTCCCCGCAGTAATAATCATCGCACTCAGCCGTTGCCGCGGGCTCGTTATCGTCAGTTTTCTTATCCTTGGACTTGCCGCCCGCCTGGGCTGCACAACCTGCAAGTATCGTTACGGCTGCCGTAATGCTGACTGCAGAGATCAATAGTTTTCTGTATTTCATGGTTCTTACCCTCCTGAATAACTTGGCTTGTACCCTATATACAGGCCACGTTATGGAAATGTTGCAAATGGAGGGAACATATTTTATTATCTGTTGAGGACTTTGGTCCCAATATGGATTATAAGGAGATAGAAAGAATGAGAACATGCGGTTCATGCGGCGCTTCTAATAGCGACGATTCAAAGTTCTGCGAGACATGCGGCATGCCTATGCCGGAGACGGCAGCACCCGAGACTGCAGCCCCTGAAGCAGCAGCGCCCGCAGCAGCACCTGCTGCTTCCGATTATCAGCAGCAGAGCCAGGCGCCCAAGTCAGATTATTATGAAGATCCCAAGACTCACACCGGCAAAGCGATCTCAGGTAATGCATACGGTATCCAGCAGCGTAACATAGCAGTATGCATCATACTCTCATTCGTTACCTGCGGCATCTATCTGCTGTACTGGTACTACAAGATGAGCGAAGAGTTCAGACAGCTCACAGGCGATGAGAGCCTCCCCGACGGCGTAATGACGATCCTTCTGGGACTCGTAACCTGCAACATCTATCTTATTTACTGGCACTACAAGATGGGTCAGGCCAGCGATAAGCTGAAGGGAGATCCGAACGGCAATTCCGGAGTCCTCTTCATGCTCTTGATGCTCTTCGGACTCGGCATCGTCAGCATGGCTCTCGAGCAGAACGCCATCAACCAGGCAGTTGCCTGATAAGATGATCCGAATGATCAAGGCCGCCTTAACGGGCGGCCTTTTTATATGCAGACGGCAGGCAACAAAAAAGCGGACCGGAATCATTCCGGTCCGCTCATATGGTCAGCAGTTAACTGAATCTATCAGCCACGCTCGTCCAGAACCTTCTGGACTCTGTCCTGCAAGATCTCAAGAACATCATCAAGACCCTTCTGACCGCTGAAGTAAGCAGGCATCTCCTCGGAGATGATCTTCGATATCGAAGCATCGCTCGTGTTCATTACCGTGATGCTCTCGACAATATCCTTAAAGTTGTCCGCATCATCATTGCTGAACTTGTCAGGCTTGGAAGGCGCACCTACGCCTACTCCGTAATAATAATCATCAGCATACATGTCGTTGTAGTAATCGATAGCCATATCTGTTATGGACTCAAAAGCAGGCTTGTTGATAACGTTGTTTCCGGCCTGAGCCATCTCGGTCTGGATATCCTCAGAGATGAGCGTCTTGATGAAATCCCAGCAAGCATCTACATCTACCGCCGAAGCAGAGATGGCAGCAGAGTAAGCGGGAGAAGCCGAAGGGCCCTTGCCGTCTACTGAAGGATAACCGAGGATCGCATCTCCGCCGCCTTCGATATAAGTTATGTTATCAAGATATGTGCCGAGGCTGTAGCAGGTAACATCCATTGCGGCATAGCTGGGTGCCTCGTAGTAGTAACCCACACCGTAGTCGTCGGACATATCGTCATAAGACTGAGCCTTCTCGGGAACATTGTCGTAGCAGTATTCTGCAAGAGCAGCAAATTCCTCGCCTGAGAAATCGGCTTTGCCGTCCTTGATAAAGTCTGCGGAAGACTCGTTGAACAGCTTAATGAAATACATGTTCTGACCGCTTGTGATCGGATCCGTGCCGTTGCATGCATCGTCGACAAAATCAACATACTCATCAAGAGTGAATCCGACACCGGAAGCGCCGGCATTGTCAGAAGATGTCTGAATACCGTTGATGTAATATGTGATCGGCAGCTGATAGAGCTTTTCGCCTGTATAGCTTGCATCGATGATGTTCATGAAATACTCGTCAGAATCCAATTCCTTTACATATCCCGAGAGATCTGCAAGGTAGTTATCGTTGTTGAGCTGACCGAGCATAGCAGCATTAAGGATGATGTCCGGACCTTCGCCGTTGATGAGGTCGACAGCAAGTTCATCCGACAATCCGGCCATTGCATCGAGCTCAAGCTGGGACCAGTCGTCATCGCTCTCGAAATCGCTGTAATCAGCATCATAATACTTGTTTACATCATAGTCGTCCGTCATCATGATGAAGTAATCTTTGTCTTCGTTGTTGTATTCGGTGATGGCATCATAGATAGTGTCATCTGCATATCCTCCGAGACAGTAAAGCTCGAGGATCGTCTTGCCGGCATTGGGGTTCTTGTCGGCCTTTGTGAGCGTGATGATCTGGTATTTGTCTGACCAGTCATTGCTGTACATAGTGTAAGAATAAGCAGCGCCTGCCAGAACGACCTGGTCTTCTCCGAAGCTTACAAGCTCCATGTATTCGAGCTGGGATCTGCTTATGCCTACATTGCCGAAATCCAAAGCCTTCTCGGCCTTCTCTTCTTTGAAATCTATCGAATAGATACCATCGCTGGCAGCAGAATAGATCTTGCCGTCTTCACCGACAAGACCGTTGGAGATATAGCCGACTTCATCAAGCCATTCAAATTCCTTCTCGTCTGCTTCTTCAACAGTGCCTGCCTCGATATCAGTAATGACATATTTGTCGCTGCCGTTGGTCCATACTTTACCGACGGCTTCGGTATCGCTTACAGGGAACATGAATGAGACACCGTAGACTTCGCCCTCGACCTTAAAATCAAGCTTTGTCTCTTTGCCGGATGCATCAACTGTATAAGCTTCATATGAGCTCTCTCCGGTGTTGGGATCATAGATATAGTAGTAATTGACTGTGGTGTCACCGATCTTTATGCTCATCTCAAGATATTTGCTTCCGTCAAAGTCATCGCTTTCGACCGGCTCCGGATCTGTGCTCGCACCCGTGGAAGGATCGATCGTGAACTCCGACTGTGTCTCTTCCCAAGTCTTGTTGTTATACTCATACAAAGACACGACGAGTTTTCCGTCAACGATCTGAATGTCATTGACTCCGGTATAGATATCACCTTCACTCTTGTTCAAGCCGTTAAGGTCGAACAGGTTTTCAGTGCTCTCGGAATCGATGTCATATGAGACGAGTTTGTCGATCGAATACTCGGAGTAATCGTCCTTTTCCCAGTCAAAATCATCCGGCAGCTTGTAATTGCCGTATGTCCTGAGAATGAGCTTGCCGTCAAGGATTCCGACAAGATAAGTCGAGACCCAGTCGAGATCTTTTGAAGGATCGACCCCGGGGTCAACGATCGTGCTCGAAGCATCATACCAAATGGTACTTTCTTCGACTACCGTAGCCTGTTTTTTTGCTGCTGATCCGGGCAGTCCGGGAACAGATGCTCCGTTACATCCGGTTGCTGCAAGGATCATAGATAAGATCAATGACGAAGCAGCGATCTTAGAAGCTATTTTCTTTTTAGCCATGTTATACCTCCATATTTATGCGGACTGCCGCATGACAGTCTTACGGCTGGTATTATACATTACCCCTATTACAAAATTGTGTTATCTTTTAGGCAATGAAGTTATTAGACACAAAACAACAAGATCTGTGGTCGTATCTTAAGAACTCTTCTGCTCCGGTCGCACTTTACGGTACGGGTGACGGTGCGGACAAGGTCATCACCGTTCTCGAAAACAACCGCCTCGCAGACCGCATCAAGGCAGTCTTTGCAAGCGACGGTTTTGTGAGGAACAGAACGTTCCGCGGCTTCAAGGTGGAGTCTTTCGACGAGGCGCGTGCACGTCTGGGAGACGGCATGATAGTGCTCGTGTGTTTCGGTTCTTCACTGCCTAAAGTGTTGGATAACATCGAACGCATATCAAAGATCTGTGAGACGCTTATACCTGATGTTCCCGTATGCGGAGATAACGTTTTCGACAGCGCGTTTGCAGAAGAAAACGAAGACAGACTCTGGCGCGTGTATGAGTCGTTGGAAGACGATATATCTCGGGAGTGCTTCCGCAATTATGTGAATTACAAACTCACGGGAAGGATGGAATATCTGACGGCATCAGAGACTCCTGACGACGAGAAAGAGATGCTTAAGAGCGTTCTGCCGGATACATGCTTTCTCGATCTCGGAGCATACAACGGTGATACCGTGAGACGGTACATGGGACTTCTTCCCGATGCATCAGGTGCGGTCGCAGTAGAACCCGAGAGACACTCTTACAAGAAGCTGTGCGCCGTATGTGAAGAGTATGGCGGCAAGGTCACGCCCGTCCATGCATTGATATCCGATCACAGCGGAGAAGGCGTCATGACATCATCTCACGGAAGAGGTTCGAGGTCCGGCAAGATAACCGGAGCGGGTGCCGGCATCAACAGTGTAAAGACAGTTCCGGTACATCTTGAATCGATAGATTCTCTGATGGATGGAAAGAGAGCAGGCTTCATAAAGTTCGATGTCGAAGGAGCAGAGCTCGAAGCGATACGAGGCGGCAGGGAGACAATAAAAAAGCACGGGCCCATATTAATGGTCTCGTGCTATCACAGAAGTGAGGATCTGTTCGTACTGCCGGAGGAGATCTTAGGGATCAGGTCTGACTACCGTATGTATATCCGGCGTTCGCGCTGCGTGCCGGGGTGGGACGCCGGTTACTGGTTCGTCCCGAAGACCTGATCAGTTATCTTCAGGCTTGGACTTGTAGCCACGGATAACGATCTCCTTCTCGGGGTTCTCGCGGTCTCTCAGGACAAGATCACAGCCGATGACATTCGCAAACTTATAAGCCATATCGAATCTCATGCTGTTCTTGGAGGAATCAAGTCTGTTCGTGATACCTGCGACTGTCTTGTATCCAAGCTCACCGGCCATCTTGGTCTGCGTGATGTGCTTGTCCTTCATGAAAATCCTTAATGCTTCTTCAATTGACTTTGCATCCATGATCATATCTCTCCCGTCTGTAGATTTTGAATTACCCTTTTCCTCATTTACATTTTGGTATCTGATTAAATGATAGTCCCCGAATGTTTAGGTCGGTTTATTAAACTGTAAAGACTTTATAAACAACACCCCCTACTTGTTACCTTGAAATTAACCCGCCAAAAAACGATAATCCTTGTATGAGAATTCTGATAGCAAGCGATTCACACAGGATGTCGGCAAACCTCAAGACCGTTATAGAACGGGAGAAGCCCGACATGCTCATCCACCTGGGAGACATCGAAGACGATCCGCGTCAGGCCGCTTCATGGGCAGGTGCTCCTAAGACTCCCTGCATATTCATCAAGGGCAACTGCGACTACCAGTCTTCGGGGAACGAACTTCTCAGAAGATCCGTATTCACTCTTCACGGTCACCGCTTCTATTGCTGCCACGGCCATCATGAGCGCGTAAATCACGGACTCACGACGATAGCCGTCGCGGCTTCGGATGAGAAGTGCGATATCGCTTTATTCGGTCATACCCATGTTCCTTATGACAGCGAAGGCGAGTTCGCGGAAGAGTTCGCGCGCTATTACATAGAACCCTGGCCGGGCTGCGCTCCGGGCGTAAGGATAATGAACCCCGGGAGCATATCGCTTCCCCGGGGCGGTTCATATAAGAGTTATATTATTATGTCAATCGATGAGAACGACAGGATCTCGGCCGAACTCAAGGCTCTGTGATCATCTGCCTTTGTACTGATCTGCCGGAACAAAGAACGATGCGTCGTGCTTGCACAGAGGGCAGATATAATCCTCGGGAAGAGTATCGCCTTCGTACAGGTATCCGCAGACCGTGCAGATGAAGCCCTTCTTCGCTTTGTCTTCTGCAGCGGGCTTGGCCTTGATGTTCTTCTGATAGTAAGCGTATGTGACAGAAGGATCTTCCGACAGTATCTCGCCTCCGATGACATCTGCGATGAACATCGTATGCGTGCCGAGATCCATCGAGGTTATGACCTTCGCGGAAATATAAGCGTTGGTCTCGCTGGTGATATAGCAGATGCCGTCAGGCGATCTCTTGAACTCGATCTCTTCGAGCTTATCCGCATCTCTTCCGCTTTGGAATCCCCAGTGCTTGTATGTATCGAACTTCGACTTCTCCGTAAGGATGGATACGTTGAAGTATCCGGTCTCCATTATCATGTCGTGCGTCAGGTTAGCCTTGTTGACCGTTACCGTGATCCTGTTAGGATCGGTCGTTACCTGAGTGACAGTATTTACTATGCAGCCGTTATCCTTGCCGTCTTCTCTTGCCGTCAGGATGAACAGGCCGTACGACAGGTTATACATTACTTTATTATCCATGTTACGCCTCCCGTTATACTCCAAATAAAACGTACACCCTGATTATAGTCAGGGCGTACGGAGTTTGTGCGAACATGCAGTTAACAATGAGTAACGGAGTGTGAACTTATTCTGTCCTGAGCGCTGTGACGGGATCCTGTTTGGATGCGGTCTTGGACGGGATGAGTCCGCCGATGAGCGTCAGCACGACAGACAGCAGCACCAGTATGATGCCCGCGAGAGGCGGCAGCTGCGCGTTGATCGCGTCGGTCTCTGCGATCTGGTGGATGATGAGGTTCGCAGGTATCAGGATGAGGAGCGATATGATAACGCCCATCGCGCCCGCGAGGAATCCCGTGATGACTGTCTCAGCGTTGAAGACCTGTGCGATGTTGTGTTTCGATGCGCCCATGGCACGGAGTATGCCGATCTCCTTGCGGCGCTCCAAGACGCTGATGTATGTGATGACGCCGATCATGATGGAAGATACGACGAGTGATATCGCGACGAAAGCAATGAGCACGTAAGATATCGTGTTGACGATCTTCGTTACCGACTTCATCAGCGCGCCGACTACGTCAGTATAAGTGATCTCATCTTCGTCCGCAGCCTTTGCCTTGGCGTTGTAGTCGTTGATTATCTCGACGATCTTATCCTTGCTCTCGAAGTCCTTGGGGTAGATCGTGATCGAGCTCATGTCGTCTTTGTCGCAGTATCCGAAGTCGGACAGGTTCTTGTCTGCCGACGATACTCCGGTGCTCATCATCTCCGCGAGGAAGGACTGCATCTGCGACTCGTCCATATTGACCTGGAACGCTTCCGCGAAAGCATCCTCGTCTATGGTGAACAGCTCGTCCATATCGGAGAACGTGTCCTCCATCGCACTCTGGATGTTATCCGCGAGCACGTCTGCAACCTGCGCGAAAACATCTTCCATGGCAGCACCCATCGACGCCGCCATGCCTGCAGTCATGCCGTTCATGTTCTGCGCGACGACGTTCTCGATCTCATCCATGTTGAGCGCATTCATGGCGCCTGCCGTAATGATCGCCTGTGCTTCGGGAGTATTGACGTACTCGGCGAAGGAAGTCGAGATCTTCGTGGGATCGGGGAGCGAATTCTGCTGTGCATATACGATATAGCCTGCGATGAGTGCCGTGGTGAACTCGCTCATCTGCTCATCTGTTATGTTGATGTTGTTGAGCGCTTCGGTAAGAAGGATGTCCATCTGTTCATCGACTACTGCACTTCCCGCAGGAGTAGCAGCATAAGCCTGGAAGTAATCGCCGAGCTTGGAAGAATCCGTTATGTCCAGACCGTTAGTGACCGCATACTGCATGAAGCCCGTCATGATGGCCTGTGTCGCGTTGTTCATCGTAGAAGACGATATGCTCGTGACGCTGCCGGAAGTTACTATCTTGATCAGCTGGGTCTTGATGACTTCCTTGCCTGCTTCAGAAGCGAGGTAAGACTCGAATGCATCGGAGAGGTTCGTGATATCCGTCGTCGGATCTTTGGCAGCATAAGTTACATATCCGGCGATCACGGTCTGCATGAGAGTCTCGAGCTTGTCCTGGTCGACCTTGAGCTCAACGCCGTTCAGGAGTGCGCCGATATCAGTTCCTGTCATGGTAGGCATGGCATTAGCGAATGCGCCGGTAAAATCGATGTCGCCGGTATCGCCGAGCGAATCGGAATCGAATTCGAGATCGTCCGTATTGAACTGGAACGCTTCCTGCATCTTGTCTTCGTCGATAGAGAACATGTCTCCTAAGTCAAAGCCGCTGTCCTCGTCGTCAAACGGAATGCCCGTAAGAACATTGACGTCCTTGTCTGCAAGCTGTGCGAGAACGATCTCCGCACTCTCCGACTCCTCGCGGAGTTCTTCGATGAGATCCTTGCCGTAGTAGATTCCCGCGCTGAGCATCTGGATGTCTTCACCGCTCTTGGGCATTACTATTCCGACGATCTTGAGATCCTTGGCGCCTGACAGTGCATCCATCATGAACTCGTCGTCGTTTGACATGTCGGTCCATACTTCGTGCACGTCGTCGTACTTGTATTTCTCATATGCCGGGAGCACCTTGAAGGTGACGTTCATGAAGTCATCATAAGACCAGTCCGTCGTCTCTTCGATGAGCTCGGTCTCGATACCGTCTTCGAAGTCATCGATCATATCCTTGAGTTCCTGTGAATCGCGGAGACCGAACGTGTAGATGACGAAGTCGGATACGTTGCCCTTGGATGTTAAGACGAGCACTGCCTCTGAGGAGTTCTCGGGCCACTTGCCAGCCTTGATGTCATACTGGTCCTTATAGAGCGAATCGTTCTCGGGAAGCTCATAGAAGATGTTCATCGTGTAAGCCGAAGAGAACAGGCTCGATGAAGTAAGTCCGATCGATTCGAAGTCGTTGTTCGGATTGACCAGCTTGTACTTGTCTTCTCCGGGATTGTAGTAATAGATCTGCGGAACGAGATCGTATGTGTACTCGATGCCGTTCGTATAATCGTAGATCTCGGGAGCTTCGGTATCAAAATAGTTCTTAAGCGCAACGAGGTCGTTGGTCTTGAATGAAGACAGGATCTGGTTGACCCTGGGGATCTCCCTTATCGTTCCGTCGGGAGCGACTTCGAGCGTATCGGAATCACCGCCCGTCATCATGGCAATAAGCGATACCGCCGATGACGTTATCTGGATCGGATACTGCGAGAGCGTCTTCCTCTCCGTATCGTCGATATACACGTTGACGCCCGTCGACAGAGACAGGATAAGTGCGATGCCTATGATGCCGATGGAACCGGCAAAGGATACGAGGATGGTTCTCGCCTTCTTGGTCCAAAGGTTGTTGAAGCTCAGCACGAGCGCAGTAAGGAAGCTCATCGACGCCTTGCCGAGATTCCTGTGTACGGGCTTGATGCCGTCGTCTTCGGGCTTATACGGATTGCTGTCATCCGTGATCTTGCCGTCCTTGAGCTTGACGATCCTGTTGGCGTATTGTTCGGCAAGCTCGGGGTTGTGCGTTACCATGACTACGAGACGGTCCTTGGCAACTTCCTTGAGAAGATCCATGACGTGGATCGAAGTATCGGTATCGAGAGCGCCTGTCGGCTCATCTGCGAGAAGGATGTCCGGATCATTAACTAGGGCACGCGCTATGGCTACTCTCTGCATCTGTCCGCCTGACAGCTGGTTCGGCTTCTTATGTGCCTGATCCCTGAGCCCGACCTTATCCAGAGCCTCAAGGGCTCTCTCCTTACGCTCTTTTGCCTTGATGCCGGAGATCGTGAGGGCAAGCTCGACGTTGGCCAGAATCGTCTGGTGGGGTATCAGATTGTAGCTCTGAAACACAAAACCTACCGTATGGTTACGGTAGGAGTCCCAATCGCGGTCTTTGTATTTCTTTGTGGATACCCCGTTGATGATGAGGTCACCCGTATCATAGCGGTCGAGACCGCCGATGATGTTAAGAAGAGTAGTCTTGCCGGAACCAGAAGGACCGAGTATCGCAACGAACTCGTTGTCCCTTAAGTTCAGCGAGACATCATCCAGCGCGCGCTGGACCAGACTTCCGGTCTTGTACTCCTTGCGAATATTCTTTATCTGCAACATATCTATCCCATGCTCCTTATTAAGCCACGTTATATTAACACGCGCGAATAAAGGTCTGCTTTACAATTTTTGGCATATTTTAGGCATTTATTGACTTTTTGACGCCCGGCAGGCCTTCCGGCGCGCAAAAACAGAGCCCGCAGGTCAGTGCGGGCCCTTGGCGTGTTGTCTTTTTACGCAAGCGCATTACGTGCCTGCTGCATAGGCTTTGTGGCCCATGGGATAGTAGACATCGAGATCCACGACACCCTTGATGCCGTCGCACTCACCTGTGGACGTTACCTGCCAGAAGTAGTACTCGCCCTTGTAGTTTGTCTGAGGTGTCCAGTTAGCGACCCAGACGGTCTTGCCTGCCTCGTCCCACCAGTTCTCGAGATACCACTTGCTGGCATAGATCATGACGTCTCTGCCGCGCTTTGCCATCTCGTCGATATACGCGTACCAGAGCTGGTTGAGAGCGTTTACATCCGGGATCCCCCACTGGGGCATCTTGGAATACTCTTCCCAGTCGAAAGCGAGCGGGAAATCGAGCACGATGTTGTTCTGGTCGAGATAGTCGCAGATGGCGTTTACATCACCTCTCACCGCATCGGTGGTGCCTCTGGTGCAGTAATAATATGCGCCTACCATAAGGCCGGCATCTTTCGCGCCCTGGTAATTCTGCAGGAACTTCGTATCGAAAGCCATCTCCTGCGTCGTGGAAGAACACCTTGCAAGACGGATGATGACAAAGTCGACACCCGCATTCTTTACTGCGGTCCAGTTGATATCGCCCTGCCATGCGGATACGTCCATACCGGTAAGAGCACCATTCTTCTCATAGTTAGCCTGGAAATCGAAGAACTGGTATCTGTCGGGAAGAACGTCCTTATAGGCAGAGGTGAAGTTGCTCTCTATTCCCGATACGTTGCCGGGATTGCCTGCACCCTTGGGGACGAGAACGATCTGGATGGATTCGAGTCTCTTGCCGCCGCCTGCAGTACCTGCATTCTCGCCATTCTTTGCCCATGCCATCCAGCCGATGTCCTGTGCGTGAACGCGGTAATATACGTCATAGTAGTTCGCGATCTCACCCGTAAGCTCTATGGTGATCGCCTCAAGACGCTTGGACTGGCCCTGAGTGCCGCTCATCTCGCCGTCTTTGGCCTTATCCGAGAGCCAGCCGTAATCCTGGACATGGGTGTTGTACTGGATGCTGCCGGAATACTGTGCACCCGTAAGAGAGATCGTGATGCCTTCGAGTCTTCTGGCCTTGCCGGTAGTGCCTGCCGGAGCGCCGTCAGTTGCCCATGTGCTCTCCCATCCCTGGTCCTGCACGTGAGTGCGGTACTTGACGCCCATCGTCGAATAAGAGGCTCTCTCTACGATCTTGACGCGGATCTCCTCGACCCGCTTGGATTCGCCCGTAGTGCCTGCGAGAGCGCCGTCATAGACGTTGCCCTGGGCATCACCGTAGTCCTGGATGTGTGCGGAATACTCGACAGCATACGAAGCTGCCAGATCTCCGGTAAGCCTTATCTCGATGCCTTCAAGGCGCTTGGACTGGCCTTCGGTGCCTGCCGCTCCGCCTGCAGCGACCCAGTCCATCCAGCCGATGTCCTGAACGTGTACGCGGTATTCGAGCGAACCTCCGATACCTGAATTGTTCGTAAAGTTGATCGTGATCTCTTCGAGGCGCTTCGACTGGCCTTCGGTGCCGAGCTTAAGAAGTCCCGTCTCGTCCTGTGATGCAGCGACATTACCGATGTCCTGGACATGCGCACTTCCCGACAGGGTAAAGAGCGATACGGTATCCGCAGATGCCTTGGCACCGGGAAGGATCGTCAGGCTTCCGATGGCAAATATGGCCGCGGTGACAAGCCCCGTAAGAGTTCTTTTCAAAAATGATCTGTTCATGATTAAGATCCCCGTGTTTTTATAATGGCTTATTATACTATAACTTTACCGGGGCCAAATCCCGCCAAAATGGGGCAATTCTGATGCGGTCAGCCCTGCCTGATGAACAGATC
Source organism: Clostridiales bacterium (assembly GCA_017550385.1). Lineage (GTDB taxonomy): Bacteria > Bacillota > Clostridia > Saccharofermentanales > Saccharofermentanaceae > Saccharofermentans. The sequence continues at coordinate 62,401 of JAFZPJ010000053.1, read as the reverse complement.
GTTCCAGATGAGATGATACTGCGTCGACGCTCCGTAGAAGAGGATGACCGTTAAGACTAAGATGCAGGTGACGATCACGAATCCCGCTGACAGGATTTTGTATGCTTTGCTGTTCTTCGGATCTTCGCTCATCATCAGCATCCTCCCGCTCCAAACGGCTGCCGGTACTACCACGGGTGCAATGTATCTGAAAGCCTCGGTGCAGACGACAGGGTAGGAGAAGCAGAATGAACACTCGGAGACGATCAGGACGATGCTCATTATCCAGAGCGAGACATATTCAGGAAGAAGGCCGGTGTTCTTCTTTTTTATGGTTCTGCAGGCTCCGATAACCGCAAATACGATTATCAACAGTATCAGGATGCAGGCTGCAATGAGCATTGCTTCAGCAACCGCAGTAAGGAAATCATTGAAGAATTCGCGCTCGTCGAACAGGCCGGACTTGGTCAAAGCCAGGAATATGTTGTAGTCGTTGACCTCTTTGTCCTCCAGCAGATACGGATACCGGAACAGTTCTGCCGACGGAAGGAACAGTCTCTGCAAAGGAGAGAACATCCACACATCCTGGTTGATGGCAGATGGTATGGCATATACGTATGTAATGGGTGTTCCGTATGAGATGAGGTTGCGAAGCGGGAACCACATGCCCAGAGGGAAGACCAGAACGGCAAATGAAGCGAATTGTTTGATCAGGCTCTTGAAGACATTCTTTGCTTTCCTGTCAGTCTTGCTCCTCATTGCCTTCACTGTCTTGAACAGACGCACGGCAAACAGCCACGCCACGGGGAAAGCAACAAATCCCATGGACAGCTTTGTCATCATGGCACAGCCGATCGCCAAAGCCAGGAAGAGGATCGTCGTAAGATCGGGCTCCTGATACCACTTGAGGGCGATATAGAACGAAGCGACGAACAGCATTATTGCCAGAGCATCGTTATTGAGCTGGATAGCAAGGAAGATCATCAGGGGGCAGAAAACGACCGGCAATAAGGACAGTGCCAACGCTTTGCCTTTGATCTTGAAGTATTCCAGGATCTTCTTAACAAACAGCACCAGATACGAAGTCCATAACATGGGCAGCATCTTAAGACCGTTGAAGTCTCCTGCAAATCTTAAAGGAAGGATCTCCTGGATCTTCAGGAATACGGCGCATATCGCGTGGTGAAGAGGCGGATGATACAGCAGCCCGAGTCCTCTTACGTCATAGTTGGGGATCACGTTATAGTCATGGATGATCATGATGTAATCATCGTGGTATCCGGATTCGATTACGGTAAAGTCCGACAGATCGTGCTGGAAGTATTTGAGAGGGGTAAACAACACCATGACCGTTCTCATGAGGAACCCGGTGCAGAGGATGGCTGTGATCAGATCCTTGCAGGTGAACTTGCGGCTCGCGATAAGCGTCACGGCGGACACCAGTATGGTTCCCAGTCCGCACCACATGATGATCTTCTCCATCGCGACCAGGCAGTCAAGCCTGTTGTATTGAACGCTGCCGAACAATGACTTGAGAACGATCCAATAAATGCCGAAGGCCGGAACAGCGGAGATCAAGGAGAAGAATCTTTTGGGTGAAGTAACAAAGGCGTTTGTAACATAATATGCACAACAAGCCGTAAACACGGCCATGAGGGCCGCTGCTTCGATCTCTCCCATATTGCCGGCATTCATGCCTGTCAGCAGATACAAGACAAGTATCGCCAGCGTGCACACACCGAACCCTTGGGCACGGTCCCGGTAATCTTTAGTTCTCAGCGAATCCTTTGCTGTCAAAGCGGTTCTTCCTTTGTCTTTATTACAGGTCATTTTATCATCAAATCGCATCACGTTGAAACAAAAAGGGCGCCCCGAAGGACGCCCTGGTATTGGTTTTGTTAAGAGTACTATTACATACCCTCGACGGAAGCGATAGCCTCACGCATGTTAGCTTCGGACTTCTTGAGAAGCTCGAACTCCTCAGGTGTAAGTCTCATGTCAACGATCTTGTCGACACCGTTTGCACCGATGAGTGCAGGTACGTCGAGCGTTACGCCGCTCATGCCGTACTCGCCGTTAAGTCTTGCAGCAACAGTCCTTACTGTGTGCTCATCCTCAAGGATGCTGCGGAGAAGCGTTGTAGCGCTGATAGCGATTCCGTTGAACGTAGCGCCCTTTCGCTTGATGATCTCTGCACCGGAAGACTTTGTAGCCTGAGCGATCTCATTCTTAACGTCATCACCGAACGGTACGCCTACTGCTTCTGCATACTCGTCGATGTCCATACCTGCAACGTGAGTGTGGCTCCATACGGGGAACTGTGTCTCACCGTGCTCGCCCATGATGTAGCCGTGAACGTTACGTACGTCTACGCCGAGCTTTCTGGAGATGAGGACTCTGAAGCGGGCGGAGTCTAAGTTTGTACCGGAACCGATTACCTTGTTGGAAGGAAGTCCGGACCACTCCTGGACCTTATATGTAACGAGATCACAAGGATTGGAGATGACCATGATGACACCCTTGTTGTAGTGCTCCATGATGCTGTCTGTGATCGTGTGTGCGAGCTTGATGTTCTTCTTTGCAAGATCGAGTCTTGTCTCGCCTTCTTTACGAGGAATGCCTGCCGTGATGATGATGCAGTCAGCATCCTTGACCGAGTCATAGTCGCCTGCGTGGATGTACATGTCACCGAGGAACGGAAGACCGTGGCTGATATCAAGAGCTTCGCCCTCTGCCTTATCCCTGTTAACGTCGATGAGTACGAGCTCTGAGCAGATCTGCTGCATGGCGATCGCAAAAGCCGTAGTGGATCCTACTGCGCCTGCGCCGATAATAGCGACTTTGGTGCCTTCTTGTTTATACATATGCTTAACCCCCTTGTTAATGCATTTTGAATGATAGCAAAACGGATATTGATTATAAAGGCGGGCCTCTCTATTGAAATTACTGAAATTTCAGATAGAAATGCCCGCCATTAAGGTATATTTTGCTAACTTTCGCACAAATTAGTTTGCGTTTTTTTACATGCCGCCGTTATCTGACGGGTCCTGACCGGCGTAATCGCTGCCGGCTGAAGGCGTCAGATCCTGCCCAGCAAGGAACTCTTCCTGAGCCTGCATCGATGCCTGAGCCTGCGCTGCTTCAGCGGGATCAGCCGCCTGCGCCACGCTTCCCTCATCTCCTGCCGCCTTGATAGCAGTTCCGCAGAACTGGCAGTAGCCTACGGTTCCGAGCCTGATCTTGTTGCCGGATGCGCCGCAGCTCGGGCAGACAACGCCGACATACTGCTTCTCGAGCTCGTCGTTGTAGACCTGATGCGCGAATTCCGTCTTGGCTGTCTCCGCCTCGGCCTGTGCCTGTACAGCTTCCGCCTGAGCCTGCTTTGCAGCCTCTGCCTTCTGCCTGGTCTGTTCCTTGGCGACAGCGATCTTACGCTTCTTCCTGACGTTAACGATTATTACTATGACTATAGCCGCGATCAGGACAACGACAACGATCGTGATGATCTCGCGGTTCGTAAGCTGCTTGGTCATGATGCGGTCTGCCGCTTTGATCAAGGCCTGCTCGAAGAACTCGCCTTCGTTGTACTCCGTCTTCTCATAGAAGTAATCGATGTAGTCTAAGAGTATCTCTCTTGCCTCTTCGTCCATGACCACGGTGCCCGCATCATATCCGGGCGTTACCGTGCAGATGTAGTCTCCCGACTCGTCCGGGTACTCCCTGAACACGATAAGCAGGTGGCCTTCATCCTCGCCGAAAAGCTCCACGTACTTGTCTTCTGCCCAATCCTCGAGGCTGCCCTCCGACTGGTACTCGCTTCCGACCTCTTCGCCGGTGATCCAGAGATACGGCTGAACGCCGGTCTTCTCATAGAAATACTCGAGACCGTTGATGAGATCCTTCTCTTCGCTTGAATCTGCCGTGATCCAGGTTCCCCAGTCATCCTGATACCATGTATCTATCGGATCGCAATCATCTTCGGGAAGCATCTCTCTTGCCACGGTCGAGCGGGTGATGCCGAAGCCGAGCTTATCGATAAAAGGTATCTTTCCCGTCTTAATGTAGCCGAAGGCTCCGATCATGACGAAGATCAGAAGGAACGAGAACAGCGTTCCGCATCCTGATCCGCATCCGGATCTCCTTCTTACGCCGTCATCGTCATAATATGCGCCGCCCGATGAATGGTGTGATCTGCCGTAACGGCCGGAAGAATGATAACTCCTGCCGCTTGAACGGTAACCGCCTGAGGAACGGTGCGATGAATGATGTGAATGGCTGCTTGAACGGTGGCTGCTGTGATGGCCGCCGGAATGACCTCCGCCTCTGCCCATGATTATTCCCTCCTATTAACCTATCCCATATCCTTTTCCGTTACCGGAATTCCAAGATAAATTATAACATATTTTTGATGCGTTCGCCCCGCATACTCTTGGCTGCGAACAGGTCCCCGGGGCATAAAAATACCCCCGGGCGGACCCGGGGCATCTTGGATGTTTCTTTTCGCGAAGATCAGAATTCCTGAGGGAGTTCCAGAGTGCGGTTGGCGTTGAGGTCGCGGCATACTTCGATGAACCTGTCCAAAGGTACGCCTGCCTGCTGCTTGTTGGAGCCTCTGAAGTTGACGGAGACTGTGTTCTCTGCAGCTTCCTTGTCGCCTACTACGAGGATATAAGGATCCTTCATCTGCTTGAACTTCTTGATCTTGTCTCTCATGTTGACGTCGGTGTAGTCTGCTTCGACTCTTACGCCGGCATTGATGAGAGCTTCCTGGACCTTCTCTGCATATGCGTTATGCTCGGGTCTGATCGGAACGACTGCAACCTGATAAGGGTTGAGCCAGAACGGGAATGCGCCCTTGAAGTGCTCTGTGATGATTCCGATGAAACGCTCGAACGAACCGAAGATGGCTCTGTGGATAACGATCGGCATCTTCTGAACGCCGTCCTTATCGGCATAAGTGAGCTCGAAGTTATGAGGCAGCTGGAAGTCGAGCTGGACCGTACCGCACTGCCACTCGCGGCCGAGCGCGTCCTTGATCTGAAGGTCGATCTTCGGGCCGTAGAATGCGCCGTCGCCTTCGTTGACTTCGTAGTTGCCTTCGCCGTACTTCTCGTCAAGGATATCCTTGAGTGAAGCCTCTGCGGAATTCCACGATTCGATGTCGCCCATATAGTCGTCAGGTCTTGTGGAGAACTCTGCGCGGTATGTAACGCCGAATGTCTTGTAGATCTCGTCGGCGATAGCGATAACGTCCTTGATCTCGTCCTTGATCTGATCGGGTGTAACGAATGTGTGGTCGTCGTCCTGACGGAACTCCTGAACTCTGAACAGACCGTTCATCTGACCGGATTTCTCCTTACGGTGAAGAACGTCATACTCGCTGTATCTGATAGGCAGTTCCTTGTAGGAGTGCATCGTGCGCTTGTACTCCATCATCGCATTCGGGCAGTTCATCGGCTTTGCAGCCATCGTGTCCTCTGCCTCGATGGAATAGCAGCAGCATGTGTTGTCGGATGTTACGGCATCCTCGGCAGAAGTATCCTTGGATACGCCGGGAACGATGAACATGTTGTTTACATAGTGTGCCCAGTGGCCGGAGATCAGCCAGAGCTTCTTGTTGTTGATGAGAGGTGCGGAGATCTCCTGATATCCGTGCTTGAGCTGGAGCTCTCTGGAATACTTCATGAGTTCCTGATAGAGGATCCATCCCCTCGGCAGCCAGTAAGCCATGCCCGGAGCCGTCTCGCGGAACATGAACAGATCGAGCTGTGTGCCGATCTTCTTGTGGTCTCTCTCCTGCGCTTCCTTGAGCCATGTAAGATGAGCCTTGAGCTCGTCCTTGGAAGGGAAAGCGAACAGATATACTCTCTGGAGCTGGTCTCTCTTCTCGTCGCCTCTCCAGTATGCGCCGGATACGCTCTTGATCTTGAACGCAGCGCCCATGAGTTCCTGTGAATTATCTACGTGAGGTCCGCGGCAGAGATCAACATAGTCGTCGCCTGTGTAGTAGATGGAGATGACCTCATCTGCGGGCAGGTCCTGAATGAGCTCTGTCTTGAACTTCTGGTCCTTGAAGAGGTCCAGTGCCTCGTCTTTGGAGATTACCTTGCGCGTCCATTCTTCCCTGCGCTTGATGATCTCATGCATCTTGTCTTCAATTGTCTTGAAATCGTCTTCGGTAACGGTCCTCGGCAGAACGAAATCATAATAGCATCCGTCGTCGATCTCAGGACCGATCGCGTACTGTGTCTCCTTGCCGTAGATCTCGATCACGGCCTTAGCCAGAATGTGTGCAAGAGAGTGGCGGTACACTTTCAATACTTCTTCTTTTTCCATTGTCAAAAATCCTCCTCTAGAGTTTTATGCGCAGAACCGCTGCGCAGATTGCAAGATTGTACCACATATATGCGCGAACTTCACTAATAAAAAGGACTGCCCGTCAAAGGCAGCCCCCTTAAGTCTCCGTTTTGTGTCCCGGGATCACTCAAACATCTGCACGAGCTTCGCCTTGGGTGCAAACCCGACATTCCTGGCGACTTCTTCGCCGCCCTTAATGAGTATGATCGTCGGGATGCTCTGTACTCCGAATCTCTCGGCAAGCTCTTCCTCTTCGTCGACGTTGACTTTGCCGACCTTGATCTTGCCTTCGTACTCTTCCGCGATCTCGGCTACTACCGGACCGACCATACGGCACGGACCGCACCATGTTGCCCAGAAATCGACCAATACCGGGAGCTCCGACCGGATTGCTTCCTGCTCGAAATTATCCGCTGTCAATGTTATCTCTGCCATAAGTATCTCCTTATTGCTGCAAGCGTGTCCGCATCTTCCTTCTTCATTATACAGGGAACAAAGCCAACAAAAAAACCGACCGGGAGAAATCTCTTTCCCCCGGCCGATAAAACCTTTGGAGTGGTTATGAAAAGCTTATTTCTTGCCGCTGTTCTTCTTTGTCCAGATGTCGAAGACAACTGCTGCGAGGAGAACGCCGCCCTTAACAACCTTCTGCCAGTTCTGGTCGAGACCCATGAGTGACATGCCGAGGTTGATGATACCGATCAAGGTAGCGCCTATTGCCATTCCGAATACCGTACCTGCGCCGCCGTAAGCGGAAACGCCGCCGACGATACAAGCTGAGATCGCGTCCATCTCGAAGTTCTGGCCTGCAAATGAGTTAGCTGCCTTGAATCTTGCAGTAACCATGAGCGAAGCAATGACCGTGAGGACTGACATGTTGAGGTAAGCCACGAACATGACGATCTTGTTGTTGATACCGGAAAGTCTTGCTGTCTCTGCGTTGCCGCCGACTGTCATGAAGTGACGGCCGATGACTGTCTTCTCGCAGATGAAGTTGTAGAAGACCATGATGGCTACGACCCAGATGAGGACCGTCGGGATACCGCCGTCCATCGCGAGCTTGTATGTAAGCAGTCCTATGATGGCAGCCTCGAGGATGCTCTTGCCGATGACATAGCCCATCGGTTCAGCCTCGTAGCCCTTCTTGACCTTACCTGCTCTGGATGTGAAGTTGAGTACTACAACCAGACCGATGCAGACGATACCGAAGACAAGGCACGGTATGTTAAGAGTGCCTGCAGGTGACTCGAATACTCTTCCTGAGAAGATCGCGAGGAAGTCCGCAGGGAAGTTCGAGATAGCACTTGTTGTAGATACCGATGTGAGGATCTCTGTGCCTGCGCCACGGAATGCGAGGTAGCCGGCAAGTGTAGCGATCCACGGAGGTATGTGCAGGAATGCGATGAGGTAACCGAGGATGACACCGTAGAGGACACCGATACCGACGAGGATAAGAAGTGTCAGAGGTGTGTTTACCAGATGGATTACGGATACAACGCCTGCGATGGCACCGACGAGACAAACGAACGAACCGACTGAAAGGTCGATGTTACCGCCCGTGAGCATGCACATCAGCATGCCGGCACCGAGAACGAATACATACGCATTCTGGGTAATAAGAGCCGTAAACTGTGAAGAATCAAAAATGGTTCCGTTTGTCATTATTACGAAGAAGATGTAGACGACGAACATTACGATGATCATCGTGTTCTTCTTCAGAACATTCTTTATGCTGAAATTATTCATGCTTTTGCCCCTCCCTTCTTACGCATCTTCATGATCACGTCGAAGAAGACTGCGAGCAGCAATACGAGGCCCTTAACGACCAGTTTGTAGTTCGAGCTGGTTCCCATGATATCCATGCCCTGGTTGATGACACCCATCATGAGAGCGCCGATGATGACGCCGCCGATCGAACCCGTACCGCCGTATGCGGAAGCGCCGCCGATGAAGCATGCTGCGATAGCATCCATCTCGTAGCCCTGTCCGTATGTAGGCTGAGCACCAACGAAACGTGCGATGTTCAGGACACCTGCGAAGCCTGCGAGAAGTCCCATCAGAGTGTAAGCCTTGAACATTACCATCTTGGTGTTGATACCGGAAAGTCTTGTTGCCTTCTCGTTGCCGCCGACCGCATAGAGGTTACGTCCGAGAGTGGTCTTTGTTGTGATGTAAGCAAACAGTCCGAGGATGAAAGCGATCCAGATGAGCGCCGTAGGGATGCCCTTGTAGCATGAAAGCTTGAAGAAGAGCCATACGATAGCAGCGCAGATGATGATCGTCTTTACGATCTCGATAGCCAGAGGCTGGATCTTATATCCGTTCTTCCTGAGATAGAAGCGGTGGAAGATCGTATAGATCACGATCGCGACAGCTGCAACGACACCCGTGATGAGACAGAACTTATTCATAACGGTTCCGTCAGAAGCCGTGAGGGCAGGTCCGATACCTGCAAAGAAATCAGGGACATAACAATCGGCTCCGCCGCCGAAGATATTGAGATATGTTGTGTCAGTTACAGAGTATGCGAAGCCGCCCATTACGACGTTTGCAAGTCCTCTGAACGCGAGCATTCCGGCGAGGGTAGCAATGAAAGGCGGAACCTTTACGAATGCGATCCAGAAGCCCTGCCACATACCGATGAGAAGACCCATAACGAGCATTACGATAACGGCTACGGGCCACGGGATGCTCTTGTCCATCATGATGGCGCCGACGCCGCCTGCGAAGCAGACAACGGAACCTACTGCAAGGTCGATGTTACCGCCCGTCAGGATGCAGAGGAGCATACCTGTCGCAAGAACGAATACGTAAGCGTTCTGTGCGATGAGGTTTGTAATGTTCTGTGCAAAAAGCGCCTTTCCGCCTGTTGCAGTGTTAAAGAAGATGACTACAGCAACGAGGGCTATGAGCATCATGTATTTCTTTAAGAAAGCAAATACTTTATTACCTGTCATGCTTAGTCCTCCTTTCCTGTCTTAACGATACATGCCATGATGTTTTCCTGTGTAGCTTCGGATGCCGGGATCTCTCCGACGATCTTGGCTTCGTTCATGATGTAGATCCTGTCGCTCATGCCGATAACTTCGGGGAGCTCGGATGAGATCATGATGACCGATTTGCCTGCTGCAACGAGATCGTTGATGATGCAGTAGATCTCATACTTGGCACCGACGTCGATACCTCTCGTAGGTTCGTCGAGGATGAGAACGTCAGGGTTAGCGAACATCCACTTCGCGAGGAGGACCTTCTGCTGGTTACCGCCTGAGAGATTGCCGACCAGCTGCTCTACGGAAGGAGTCTTCGTCCTGAGCTTGCCGACATATTCAGCTGCGACCGCATATTCCTTATCCTTATCGATAACCATGTTCTTGGAAAGACCTGCAAGGTTAGCGAGGGACGTATTGTGCTTGATCGAATTGGACAGGACGAGACCGTTGCCCTTTCTGTCCTCGGTAACATACGCGAGCTTGTGCTCGATGGCCTGCTTGGGGCTCTTAAGGACTACTTCCTTGCCGCCCAGCTTGAGCTTACCGGAGATGCCGATACCGTAGGAACGTCCGAAAATGCTCATCGCGAGCTCCGTTCTGCCGGCACCCATGAGACCGTAGATGCCTACGACCTCACCCTTGCGGACATACATCGAGACATTGTCGACGACCTTTCTCTCAGCAAATTCCGGATGATAGACCGTCCAGTCCTTGACCTCCATCATGGTATCGCCGATCTCGACGTCATGACGCTTCGGGAAACGGTCTGTCATGTCACGGTTGACCATGCCCTTGATGATACGGTCCTCGGAGATCTCGTCTGTCTTGCAGTCCAGAGTCTCGATCGTGGAACCGTCTCTTACGATCGTGATCTTGTCTGCAACGTATGATACTTCGTTCAATTTGTGGGAGATGATGATCATCGTCATTCCCTGCTTCTTGAACTCCTTCATCAGATCAAGGAGTGCCCTTGAATCCGTCTCGTTCAGTGAAGATGTAGGCTCGTCGAGGATAAGGAGCTTTGCATTCTTTGCAAGAGCCTTAGCTATCTCGACCAGCTGCTGCTTACCTGTACCTATATCTTTTATAAGAGTCTTGGAAGAATCCGACAGGCCGACCATCTTAAGATACTTATCAGCCTCTGAGTACGTCTTGTTCCAATCAATATTCCACTTTTTGCCTCGTTCGTTGCCGAGGAACATGTTCTCGCCGATTGTCATGTAGGGGATCAGGGCGAGCTCCTGATGAATGATTACGATTCCCTTTTTCTCGGAATCTTTGATGTTATGAAATTCACAAACTTGACCGTTATAGATAATGTCGCCTTCATAAGTACCAAACGGGTAGATACCGCTTAATACGTTCATGAGCGTTGATTTGCCGGCACCATTCTCGCCGACAAGCGCGTGGATCTCTCCTTCTTCAACCTGGAGGTTGACGTTGTCGAGTGCTTTTACGCCCGGAAAAGTTTTGGTTATGTTTTTCATTTCAAGCAAAACATTTGCCATTCTTATACCTCTTCCTTAAGTCAATTGCCTTTTGAGCAGCCCCCTAAAAAACAGGCGGGTTTTTCACCCGCCTGTTCAGGGTTGCATATTATGCTTTATGCAAGATCAGATGCTGAATAGTAACCGGAGTCGATGAGGATCTTCTCGTAGTTGTTAGCATCAGCGAATACAGGCTCGCAGAGGTAAGAAGGAACAACCTTCTTGCCGTTGTCATAAGTCTCTGTATCGTTAACGTCAACTGTCTCACCGCTGAGGATCTGGCCAACCATCTTAACAACCTGAGCTGCAAGAGTACGTGTATCCTTGAATACGGACATTGACTGCTTGCCGTCGAGCATGTTCTTAACGTTTGCGATATCGCAGTCCTGACCTGTGATGATCGGATACTCGCCTGTGTAGTTAGCAGCGAGAGCGTTAGCTACGCCGAGAGCTGTTGAGTCGTTGGAGCAGAGCCAAGCGTCAACGTTTGTGCCGTCTGCATAGAAAGAGGAGAGGATCGTCTCAGCTCTGGACTGAGCGTTCTCTGTCTTCCAGGAAGCAGTAGCGATATCGGAGAACTCTGTCTGGCCGGAAACTACTACGAGCTTACCGGAATCGATGTAAGGATTAAGAACGTCCATAGCACCCTGATAGAAGAACAGAGCGTTGTTGTCACCAGGGTCACCACCTGTGATCTCAAGGTTGAACGGACCGTCAGCGTTATCAAGGTCGAGCTGATCCTTGATGAATTCGCCCTGGATAGTACCAACCATGTAGTTGTCGAATGTTGCATAGTAATCAACTGTGTCAGACTCCATGAGGAGACGGTCATAAGCGATTACAGGGATGTTCTTAGCTTCTGCCATGTCGAGAGCCTCACCGAGTGAAGAACCTTCGATAGCAGCGATAACGAGAACCTTACAACCGGAGTTGATCATGTTCTCAACCTGTGAGAGCTGTGTAGCTACGTCGTTAGCAGCATACTGAAGATCTACTTCGTAGCCTGCCTTCTCGAGCTCCTGCTTCATGTAGTCGCCGTCCTGGTTCCATCTCTGGAGATCCTTAGTAGGCATTGAAACGCCAACCTTGTCCTTACCTGAACCGCCAGCAGCGCATCCAGCGAAAGAAACGAGGAGCATAGCTGAGCAAAGAACTGTTCCAAGTACTTTGGTTAATTTCATCAGAAATTCCTCCTAAAAATTTAATTGGTGAGCTATCACCGATTACAACTTATCATTAGGAGTGTAGGAAAATCATATCGAAATTCTGTAATTTTTAGCACAAATCACCAATGCGCAAACGGTTGTTAGCATAATTTTGCAGTGATGGTGTAAAAGAAGTCTGATTTGTGCTACTCGGTCGGATCGGACGCGTCGACGGTCTCCGTCTCCGTATCTTCTTCCTTCTCTATATTCATATAAACGTCTTCCTTCATGTGGAATCCGCTGTCGATGATGATCTCGTCAAGATTGTCCTGATCGACCGCTACCGGCTCGATGGCCACGTATGGAATGTCATATGTTCCGTCGTTGAAGAGAACGTCAACGCCGATGTCTTCGCCCTTGGCGAGCTTAACGGCGTACTCCGCCGCCAGCTTGGCAAGCTTCTCGACGGGCTTGTATACCGTCATGAGCTGCGTACCCTCTACGATCCTCTGGCAAGCCTCGAGTTCGGCATCCTGTCCGACGACCTTGATCTTGCCGGCCAGTCCCCACTCGGCCAGTGCGTGTACGGCCTCACCTGCCAGCGCGTCGTTGCCGCACATGATGGCATCGGCCTCAGAGATCACTTCGATGTTGTCGTTGACGAACTCATATGCGAGTTCCGCACGCCAGTTGTCGCAGTTGTATGTGAGAAGGATGTTCTCGTTATACTCTTCGCAGACTGCCTCGAAGCCCTCCATGACCTGGGCTACGTTGTAATCGCTCTCGGGACCCATGATCTCGACGATATTGCCTTCTTCGCCTATGTCCGCGCAGATGGATTCTGCCATGTTGGTCCCTACGGCAACGTTGTCGAAGGAGATATAGAGATCGGCGTTGGCATTGCGGACGATACGGTCGTAGCAGATAACGGGTATGCCCGCATCCTTGGCGGCCTTGATAGCATCCGTCAGTCCGTCGGCATCGATGGTAACGATGACTATCGCATCCACGCCAATGCCTATAAAGTATTCTATCTGTGATATCTGGGTCTCCATCTCGCCGTTTGCGGACTGGACGTTGACCTCTGCACCGAGCTCGTTCGCCGTGGCACAGAAGACGTCGCGGTCTCTGGTCCATCTCTCGATAACATAAGAGTCGAAGCTCAATCCTATCGTAAGGACATCGTCAGCCTTCTGGGATGCTGCCACTATCGGGCTCTTCTGGTCTTTGCCGCATGCAGTGCCGAGGAAGATGAAGAGCGCAGCCATTACTGCTGCTACCGTATTGCGTATCTTTCTCATAGTTTGAGCCCGTCCTTGTATTCTGTCGGTGTCTTGCCGGTTACTTTCTTGAATATCCTGGAGAAATAGTTCGGATCGCTGTATCCTACCTCGCTGCAGATCTCCTTCATGGACTTGGAAGGATCGGCGAGGAGCTCCTTGGCTTTCTCGATCCTCAAGTTCGTAAGGTAGTCTATGAAGGTGACGCCGGTCTTGTGCTTGAACAGTTTGCTGAAGTAGTACGGGCTGATGTCCGTCTGTCTCGACATGCCCTCGAGCGAGAGGTCCTGGGCGTAGTGCGTATCGATATACTCCTTTGCCTTCGTAACCGCATCGGCCTGGGAATCGACGTTCGACGAATTGATCATCACGACCGCGCTCTCAATGTGCTTTATGAACCATAGTCTGAGCGAATCGAGACTCGTGATCGAACAGACCTCGGGAAGGTATTCGCTCCTGCCCTTGAACCTGTACAGGTGACCGCCCTTGCTGTATGCCAGATGCTCTGCCCAGAGAACGAACTCCAGTACCTTGAGCCTTATGTCAGACAGCGAACCGCCGGAACTGTTCTTCATCCAGTCGAAGAATCTGGTCGCTTCGGTCTCGGCAGTCTGAACGTCACCGGCCTGAACGGCAGCGAAGAGGTCCTTCTCGTAGTTCATCGGGTAATCATCTTCGTATTCGCATCCCACCCTGACATCGTCCGAGTGAGCGACTCTCTCTTCGGAGTTCACAAGGCATGCCAGAGCTTCACTGTATGAATCGGCCATCGCCCTGATCGGACGGACGCTTCCTATTCCGATCCTGAAGTTCATTCCGAGGCGGTCATCCAGCCTGTGGCTCATCTGCCTTGCCTGCTCGACTATCTCCGAACGCTTGGCATACGAGAGCTCGTCCTTGTCATAAGGTATCAGCACCGGAAGCTTATTGCCCATTACGGAACCGATGACGCCTTTGAAATAATCCTCGATGATCAGTCTTATGTCCGTATAGTTCTTCTGTGTTTCGATGCTGGCGGGAACCGCGCCGGTCAGATAGTTGCCGACCTGCTCCTTGCCGCTGACGATGACCAGCATGTAGCCGAACTTCTCCGATATCCCGAGCAGCGACATATAGTTGTCTATGTTCTCCTGGAAATGCTCGTGGAACAGGAGGTCCTGTATCAGGCCGTTCTCGATGATCGGCATGATGGTCTCGAACTTCTCCTTGATCTCGAGCTCTTCCTTACGGGACTGGCGCTCCTTGTCGACCTCGGCCATGGCCTTGGTAAGGACGTCGGTTATCTTCTTCTTGTCAAAGGGCTTGTTCAGGTAAGCGAGCACGCCCATGTCTATCGCCTCTTTGGCGTAGTCAAACTTATCGTACGCGGACAGCACTATGAACACCGTCTTGGAGTTGGTCTTCCTGATCTCGCGCATCGCGTCGATGCCGTTGATGCCCGGCATCTGGATGTCCATGAACGCTATGTCGGGGCGGAATGTCTCAGCAAGTTCGATAACGCTTCTTCCCGTCTTTGCAGTCTCGATCTCAAAACTTCCGGGAAAGCTGTTCTCGATTATGTATTTAAGTGAATCGATGACGATGCCCTCATCATCGGCAAGCATTATTCTGTACATTGTTCCTTCTCCATCGGTATTCTGATGATCACACTGGTACCCTCTCCCAATGTGCTCTTGATCTCGATCTTCTCCTTCTTGTCGAAAAAGATATCAAGCCTCGAGATAACGTTCGCAAGACCTACGCTCTTCTCCTCGGCAGGTTCGCCGCTGGTAACGCCGTGAGGCTTCCTTGCGAGGATGTCTTCTATCAGCTGCTCGTCCATGCCGGTACCGTTGTCGCTGACTTCGATGCAGGCATAACCGTCTTCCTCGTAGAGCGAGAGCGTGATCTGTCCCTGTCTGTCCTCGAGGTTCATGATGCCGTACTTGACGGAGTTCTCGACGATAGGCTGGATTATCATGCTCGGTATGACGACTCCGGTAAGGTTCTCGTCTATATCCTTGGAGAACTTTATCTCGCCCGAATATCTTACATTCATGATGTAGATATAGCTGTCGACGAGTTCTATCTCTTCCGAGATCTTGACCTGTTCGTTATCCTTCTTGACATTATAGCGGAAAAAATCCGCCATGTTGCTGATGTACTCGCCCGTCCTGTCAGCCCCTTCGACCATCGCGAGCTGCGCACCGGCATTGAGGGTGTTGAACAGGAAGTGCGGATTGATCTGCGCCTGAAGATACTTGAGCTGGGCATCCTTGAGGTGGTTCTCCATGAGAAGGCTCTTCTCCTTCATGGCACTCTCGGTGACCATCTGTTCTCTGATCTTGGCTATGTATTCCTTGATGCTCGCGAGCATCTGGTTGAACGCACGGGTAACGTTGCCGACCTCGTCGTTGGAGTGGATCTTGAGGGGCTCGACGTTTTCGAGGCCACCCCTCGAGATCTCGTTCGCCTTGTCGGACAGGCTCGTAAGCGGCCTGGTGATGGTGCCGGTAAGGAGGACGATGAGAAGGACATTCATGAGTGAGACGATAACGAAGATCGACAGACACAGGACCTCCGAATACCTGAGCGATGCTATCAAGGTGTTGAAGCTCTCGGAGTTGATGCGGAACGTCTCGTTGTTAAGGCTGTATATGTACGTGCCCAGCACGTCGTACATCTCGGAGCACTCTTTGTAGTACTGGGTGTATTTCTCGATGTTGCGTCCGCGCTTTGCCTTGACGGCGTTCTCCGCTGTCAGCAGATAGGTCTCGGCGAGCTTGCGGATGTTGCGCTCGCGGAGCTTATAGACATTGTCCGTCGGAAGGTTGTTGAGCTGCTGTATCTCGACGGCCACTTCCTGCGAATATTTATAGTAAAGCTCGAGGTCATCGGTACTCTTCGTCTCGAGGAAGCCCGTAAGACCGGTCTGTACCTGCGTAAGATCATCGGACAGATCGTTCAGGCTGATGTTGGTCGAATAGACCGCGTCGATCCTTGAGAGCATGCGGTTGAGGTTAAGATACACGAACAGGTTTACTCCGAACGCGATCATCGAGGTCACGAGGAATATGAATACCAGCTTATACCTTATCTTAAGGTGGCGGAGGCGTTCTCTAAGCCGTCTCATCCGTTACCTCCTCCCCGTCATCCGCGTTGATATACTCGGACACGTTGCTCTTGTTGATAAGGACATAGTTGGTATCGAAATATCCGCTGACGTTGCCCATCTCGTAATACTCGTTAAGGGCATCCACGCAGTACTTGGCGACCTGCTCGGTATCAACGCTGAACGTCGCTTCGATCGCGCCTCTCTCGATGCCTTCGAGCACCGTATCCGAATCGTAGTATCCGATTACGGTGGTAATGCCGACGAGGTTCTTGTCGACGATGTACTGGTAGGCACACCTGGTGTTGATATCACTGAGACATACGATGATGTCCGGAATCGAATCGTATTCGTCCAGTATGTCGATGATCTTCTCTTCCGCGCTGAATGCGGAGTCTGATTCGATTACTGCGGAACTTAAGGCTATGTTGCTTCCGTTCAGCCTCTCCTGGATCGCCATGTAGAGAGCGCTCTCGTTGCTGTCTCCGGAGCTCATGAGGACGAGCGCCTTGACACCCGGCTTACCGTCGTAGGATGCCGCCGTGAGCACGAGATTGCCGTACTCGGTACCAGCGCTGTAGTTATTCATTCCTATGAAGCTGCAGCGGCTGGAGTTGGGCGCATCGGTCATTACCGTTATTACGGGTATGCCGGCAGCAGCGGCCTTATCGATGAGCGCTGCCGTCTCATCCGAATCGTCGCCTTCGAGGATTATTCCGGATACCTTGGATTGGATGGCTATATCAATGAGTTCTTCCTTGGTGTAGCTCGTCACAAGATCATCTCCCAGACGCTCGACGTAGCAGTCGTACTGGAGGCCGTAATCTTTGAGATCCTGATACAGATTGTCCGATACGGTGCTGTCCGGGCTGTCTGCGATATAAACATAAAGTCTTGAATAGGTCTGATAGTCTTCGATTCCCGAGACCTGATATGTGTCGACCTGATAATAGAAATAGATAAGCCCCACGATGGTCAAGGCAAGCAGAACTATCGTTGATACAGACAAGATCCATAAGAACAGCCTGTTCCTGTTTACCTTTTGCTTCTTCACCCGGGGCCCCTCGTACTTATTGTTATAACTAATGCTAACAATAGCACAAAGGGATTTTGTTTATCAATGATTTAACATTGTTACTCGGCGGGTTTTACGACATCTTCGATCATGAATGCTGAGTATTCTTCGGTTCCGACTGTCCTTGAGGCTTTGCCTCCCATGTATCCGAGGAACTGATTTGCCGCAAAACCGAAAGCGACGAGGAGGCAGATGCTCGCGAGCGCGATTATCGCTGAGGTAAATACCGGTTTCCTGTCTTCATTGCTGTAGCTGTAGTTCGCTGTATCATACATTTTGATCACTCCTTTGGTTTACGGGTGTAGAGGATAAAGCAGAAAACGCCTCAATTTCCGACAATCAATGGGCAAAAGACTGGCAAAACTGTGGCAGCGGTTACATTCGTGTTACACGGACAAGCGCAAAAAGCCTGATAAGTGTATACTCTTACGGGGGGTAAACCATGACAGGCGACAACAGTTTGAGATTCGGCAGGATGGCCGGCAGGATATCTGTCTGTATGGCTGCATTCTTTGCAGTCACGTTTGTCATAGGCACATTCTTCGATCACCCCATAGCGTCTGCGGTCTTCTCGGGAGGCAACATCCCTGCCCTCGCCATATCCTCTCTGGGCATATATGTATTCTGCGGGGCATACTCATTCTATCTGGGCGCGGCACTGAGCCAGGCCATGAAGGTCGCAAACGAGAAACGCCGCATCTTATACAGCACGTTCGTGATCTTCCTCGCAGTAGTCATCATGCTGGTCTCCGGCGGCTCCCTCCTCGATATCAATAACTTAGGCGGCATCTTCCCGGAGGTCCACAGGACCATTCCGCTGATGACCATCGTATTCCTGTTTGTTTTCCTGCCTCTGGCAGTGCTGGGCTTCATCCTCGGCAGGCGCAATAACGATCCGACCTTGGGAAGAAGGATCATCCTCATACTCAACACCATGACCATAATGCTCATTATCTATGAGGTCATCAAGACCGGTATGCCGCGCCCCAGGTTCAGGCTGATCCAGGAGCACATCGAAGGCGTGGACTTCCACGCATGGTACGACCCGATCAAGAACAAGGACGAACTCATAGAGACGTTCGGCATATACTCAGACAACTTCAAATCCTTCCCGAGCGGACACACCGCCAATGCCGTCGCGAGCATCGCGATCCTGCCGGGACTCGCTGCCGTTGTTCCCGCGCTCAGGAAGAGGCTGACTACGCTTTTTGCCATAGGCTTCGTATTCGGATTCATCGTGCTTGCCTCGAGGATGGTGCTCGGTGCGCATTTCCTCTCTGACGTGTCCTGCGGAGGCTTCATCGCATCCGTTGCATCCGCGGTGTACTACAAGCGCGAACGCCAGCTCTTCGGGTAAGGCATCAGGCACCCGCCGTGTGGTATAATCACGGCAGGGAAAGGGGGGATAGTATGAAGACTTTTTGCGATTATTGCGGAAGCGCCATAGACGATACTCTGGAGAAGTGTCCTAACTGCGGCGCGGTCAACCAGCACATGCAGCGCAGCGGCAACCAGGTCCCGAAAACGATCGAGGAGCTGCAGGCTTTCGCGGCAGCCAACAACATCCCGCTGGAGAAGATGCGTTTCTTCGTCGGCGTAGATTACAAGGAGCCGCGCGCATTCGGTATCTACAAGGAGAGCAACGGCAACTGCGTCGTCTACAAGAACAAGGCAGACGGTACGCGCGCCATACGTTACCAGGGCGCAGACGAGGCATATGCGGTCAACGAACTCTACCAGAAGCTGAAGGCCGAGGTCCTGGACCGCAAGCAGGCCGATCTGAATAAAGGAACGGCAAATACTTACAGCAGCCCGAGGCCGGCACAGAGAAGGAAGAAGAAGCTCGGCTGTTCCACGATCATAGCTTATGCGATCGCCATCTTTATCTTCCTCGTCTTCGGAATCGCTTTCGTCAGCATGATCATCGACGATGCGAAGACACCGAAGAAGGGTTACTACGATTACAAGGGAACGCCTTATTACTACACCGGCGGCGGCTGGTACACACCGGACGATGACGGTGAGTGGGTAAGGGATTACGATGCTCCCGACAGGCTCGAAGAGAACTATAACGATTACTTCGAAGCCAAGGATTACTCCAGCCTCGACAGCGACTACGCAGGCGACATCGAAGAGTATCCGACCGAAGCCTACTCGTCGGGCGACTATGACAGCGGTGACAGCTGGGATGACAACAGCTGGGACGACGACGACTGGGATTACGACTACGACAGTTACGATTCGTATGACTCGGACTGGGATTCGGATTGGTAATACCTTAAGACAGACGGATCAAAAAAGGCTCCCGTCCGGGAGCCTTTATTCTTGCTTAGTGTTCCATCCTCCACTTGATGCAGCGTTCGAGATACTCGACGTAATCGGGATTCTTGCACATTCCCTTGCCTTCGGAATCGGATACCTTGGCAACGTCCATGCCGTTGCAGACCGTAGTCTTCATGACGATGTTCAGAGGCTCTGCATCAGTATCGTTGGCGATGTAGGTGCCGATGCCGAATGCGACCTTGGCCTTATCCTTGAAGTAGTCGTAGATCGCAGTTGCTTTCGCGAAGTTGAGGCTGTCGGAGAACAGCAGCGTCTTTGTCTTGGGATCGATGCCGAGCGACTCGTAGTGCGCGATCATCTTATCGCCCCACTCATACGGATCGCCGCTGTCGTGCCTTACGCCGCTGTAGAGAGTGGCGTATGTAAGCTTGAAGTCTCTAAGGAAGCAGTCAGTAGTAATAGCGTCCGTGAGCGCAGTTCCGTTAAGGATACCGTATTCCTTGACCCAGCAGTCAAGCGCATACCAGTTGGAGTATGCGGGATTGTGCTTGTGGTTGCCCTGGCCTACGCACATGATCCACTCGTGAGCCATCGTGCCGACAGGGGTAACTTTGTGCTTCATCGCGAGGTAGACGTTGGATGTACCGACACAGCGTGATGCACCGAGGTCCTTCGAGCAGAGTTCCTTGACAGCGAGGTCCTGCGCTTCGCCCGAGAGTCTTCTTCTGAGGCCGAACTCGCTGAACACTCCGATGTTCCATTCGCCTGACTGGAGCTTGGCG
This sequence comes from Clostridiales bacterium, assembly GCA_017550385.1. Classification (GTDB taxonomy): domain Bacteria; phylum Bacillota; class Clostridia; order Saccharofermentanales; family Saccharofermentanaceae; genus Saccharofermentans. The sequence goes on along the minus strand of JAFZPJ010000053.1, from coordinate 41,932 downwards.
ATCTTGTCGTCGAGCTTGCGGCGGAAAGAATCCATAAGCGCATCGTAATCGTACTGCATGCGGAAGTAAACTTCGTTTACGATAGCGAGAGTGGGGATCTCGTACATGGATGTATTAAGCCATGTTCCTGTCGTCTCGATGGCCAGGCCGCACTCTGCATCCGTCGTGATTGTGAAGTCATCATATCTCGGCTTCCAGAGCCTGAGGAATGATACGTATGAGCTCTTGATCCAAACGATGCTCTGGAGGTAATCGAGTTCCTCCTCGTTGAACCTGAGGTCACAGTATGCCTTGATCTGGTCCTTGATCTCCTCGACCATCTCGGGCGTGAACTTTACGTCCTTGTTCCTGCACCTGAAGGTCCATGTGGTCCTGTAGTCGGTAAACTGGTGGAATATTGCCTGGCCCATGCTGAACTTGTACATGTCAGTCTCGAGCAGGCTGTTGATGATTCTCTGAAGTCTCATAATCCATCTCCCAATAGTTCGTTTTCGGTATCTACCATTTTAATGCTTAATATGGGATTTTCAATCTTTACGGATGTATTCCCAGCGCATCGCAGTCCAAGGTCTCGCCTGCGCCGTAGTTCTCGTATGTTCCGATGAACACACCGTCCAGGCCGATCTCTTCCATGTCGAATGCGATCAGTTTCCCGTATTTTGGTTCGGAGAAGAAGTAGAATTCCACATTGGATTCGCCCGACTCCTTTGCGCCTTTTGCCACCAGACTGTCAAGGTCATCCCTATTAACATATGATTCCGTGATGCCGTATATGTCAGACAAATACTCTGCATCGGGGAACACGCTTACAACATAATCGATAACCTTATAGGAATCGTTCGCGCACCACTCGCCCGTCTCGCCGTCCAGAATACCAAGGAACACCTTCTCGTTCTCCGCATATACCGGGATCGTCGGTTCTAACAGACCCTTCACATCGTATTCCTTTATGGTATCGAAAACGGCCTCTGCCACAGCTTCAGCCTGTCCGGAAGAAGGTCTGCCATTGAACAGCACTTTGGAAAGCTGGCTCATATCGACATCGTTTTCTTCCGCTATCTCGTCCAAGTCGTCCTGCGCATTATCTATGACATAATCCCAGTAAAGGTTCGGGAAGTCCGAGCTGGTGTATTCCGTATAACCGAAGCTGCTTCCGTCGATATTCATATCCTGCATTCTTGAAGTAACCGTGTACTCAATGCCTGTATCTTTGTCGATCAGCCAGATTGTCCGGACCTTATCGTTGCCGGTGCCTTTGACTTCTTCTTTTACGTACTCACACGGGCCGTATTCACTCTTCGCATAAGAGATCAGTGCGCCCTTGCTCTTTACCGAGCAGGAACACAGTAAAACGGTGCATAAGATCATGCAGATCAAAGCGGGGGCATATCTTCTCATCAGGTATCTCCTTATCCCATATCCTGATGACATTATACTCCAATCAGTTCTTCAGTTCATAAAGCCCGTGGCGGTTGCAGTATGCGTAGAACTTGCGGACGCCGTCTATCCTGAACCTGGCTTCCGAGGCGCCTTCAGGGTACAGTTTCACCAGCTGGACGCCGTGATCCGATACGGCCGCCAGGAAGGATATATAGTGATCCTTCGTCATCGGATGACCGGTCGTAACGTAGTATTCGTCCTCAACGATCTCCTTTCTGATAACGTGCTCTTCGTCCGGTTCTTCCGCTTCCAGCGGCGGCAGGGTTATACCGCAGCAGCTTATCACGGCTTCGCCCGAAGCCTGTATGATGTTCCCGCATACGGGGCAGACGTAGAACCTGGAGCGGGACATTTTCGAGGAGCGGTTGAGGTTCTTTATGTCCTCGCCCGAGAGAAGCTCGATAACGGATATGCCCAAGGCTTCCGCCAGCGGCTCGATGAGGCTGATGTCAGGGAAACCCTGGCCGGTCTCCCACTTGCTTACCGCCTTGCTGCTGACGAAGACCCTCTCCGCCAGTTCCTCCTGCGTCATGTGTTTATTTTCGCGGAGCCTCCTTATGACGGCTCCGGTAATGTATCTGTCCATAGCAAATACCTCCTTACGCTACCAAGATAGCATGAGGAGGCATCAGATGTTACCTACGCTGCGTGGATAAGATCAGAACGCTTTGGCTGCGGTGAACTCCTCTATCGTGTAGACGGTCTGGTAGTCATTAGGAAGCAGTACGAATCCGCATGAGCCGAAATCCTCCGCTGCGGCAACGACATCGTCTCTGGTATCCGCGGTGCCGCTGCCCTTCACTACATCGTTCCAGGTCGAAGCGCCCCAGCTCGTCGTGGTGGATTCGACGTTGATGTACTTGTATGTGCCGTCCGCATTCTCATACACATAGGTCTTGCGCATGATCTCGCCCGCACCGTCTTCCAGCACACAGAGCCAGCCGTCTTCGATCTCGCCCCCGTCAAGGCTGACGTCCAGGCATTCGAACTCCTGGCCGCTCTCGGACACAACGGTTATCTCGTCGGGAAGGATGCCGAGTTCCACGGCACAGCACGGGTATGTAAACGCTTCGGTCACCATGTCGGTATCGGCAGGCGATGTCTCCTTGACCGTAACTGTCAGCTCCGTCCCGTCGTACATAACATCGGTTATCTCGATGTCGTATCCGCCCGTGGAAAACTCTCCCGCGGCGATGACAAGCTTATAAGGAAGATCATCTTCCGGCGTCTCGAAAACATAGTACCCCCTGTCATCAGTTCCTTCGGACGAACCCGCAGGTACTATGTTATACTCCAGCGTTACCATTGCCGGCGCCGCAGACGATCCTGCCGTGACAGAAGGTTCTTCTTCTGATTCTTCGATCGCGGACTCCTCCGGCTCTTCGTCTTCCTTACTGCTTTTGGGAGCATCCGTGCTGCAGCCCGCAAATGCCAAAGCGACGGCCATGGCAGCCGCCGCAACGCATGTCATCCTTGTTATACTCTTCATCCTGATTACCTCCCTGCGTAACTGATACCCTTAATACAGGTACGGGAGGTGAAATGTTGCATTACTGGTCCGAACCAAGCCTGTCGCTGTCGTTTACGACCAGACCGATGCTCTTGGCGTTCATGGCAAGTTCCAGACGGCTCTCGAATCCCGTCTTCTCCATGATGTTCTGGATATGCCTCTTAACGGTGTTTACGGATATGACCAGGCGCTCTGCGATCTCTTCGTTCGTCCTGCTCGCGGTAAGCTCTCTTAATATCTCGATCTCGCGTTCCGTGAGCTCGGCCCGGGTTATCTTGCCGAAAGGAACGTTCGGCTCGTCGGCGGGGTAGATCGATTCGCCGTTCAGCGTGCGCTCCATTATCTCCAGCAGGCCGTGCTCGTCGTACTCCTTGTACCAGAAGCTCTCGATGCCCGCTTCCTTTGCCTTCTGCTCCCAGCTAGTCTCCGACGTGGATGTCGTAAGGATGATCTTGACCTCGGGGTGCTTCTGCTTGATCATCTCTGCCGCAGTCAGTCCGTCGATGCCGTCCTGCATCATGACGTCCAGTATCAGAAGATCGACCTTGTTCTCGTCGACGTATCTGACTGCCTCCTGAGCCGTGCGCAGACCTGCTGCAAGCTCGTAATTAACCGATGCGCGGACATACATCTCGAAGAAGCCTCTGGAGATGTTCTGATCGTCTACTACAAGTACTCTTGCTTTATCAGACATGACAATACCCCTTTATAACGTTAATGATTCCATTGTAGTCGTTGGGAACCGTGATTTATATCACCCATTTGTACCATTTTTGCCGGCAGGCTCCGTTTTACACTGCAAAATACACTGCCATGCGGTACATCTGCAGTGTATTTCGCATCGAAGAGGGCCGTTTGTTACTACAGGTGTACTGCATGGCAGAACAATGGTAGTGCTTTTCGCCCCGAAAAGGGCTGTTTGTTACTGTCGGTGTACTGCATAGTGGAACAGTGGTAGTTCTTCCCAAAAGAAGAACCGGCCCATACGGACCGGCCTTCTCCTTACTCATATCCCTCTCGCGGATCAGAATCCTTCTATGAACGGTGTCTCAGTTACTGCCGTAATACCTTCGTATGTAGCGCCGGGCGCGGGTGATCCCTTAGGCACGAGAACGATCTGGATACCTTCAAGTCTTGCAGATCTTCCTGCTGTGCCTGCACATTCGCCGTTCTTTGCCCAGCCCATCCAGCCGATGTCCTGTGCATGTACTCTGTAGTAGATATCGTAATAGTTCGCTATCTCACCGTAGAGCTCGATGCAGATTCCCTCAAGTCTCTTCGACTCGCCCTGCGTTCCGCTCATCTCGCCGTCATAGCTCCAGCCCTGCCAGCCGTAATCCTGTACATGTGTCTTGTACTTGATTCCGCCTGAGTACTGTGTTCCCGACAGGAAGAGTTCTATTCCTTCGAGTCTCTTGGATTCACCACTGGTTCCTGACATTGCACCATTAGTTGCATATGACTTCTCCCAGCCGTAATCCTGTACGTGTACTCTGTACTTAACTGACATTGAAGAACCTGAGTTCTTGGGTACTATCCTTATCTTGAGTTCTTCTATCCTCTTGGACTCACCTGTAGTACCTGCAAGTGCTCCGTCCTTTACCCAGCCCTGCATATCGCCGTAGTCCTGGATATGTACGCAGTACTCTACCGAGTAATAGTCTGCGAGTTCTCCGGTAAGACGGATCTCGATGGCTTCAATACGTAAGGACTGACCTTCTGTACCGCACTTTGTTCCGGCAGGAACCCATTCCATCCAGCCTTTATTCTGAACATGAACCCTGTACTCAAGCGATCCCGAATAAGGTGTATTGTTCTCGAAGTTGATCGTTATCTGCTCGAGACGCTTGCCCATACCTGTCGTACCGATGGTAAGAACGCCGTCAGAGCCAACCGCTACACTGACATCACCGATATCCTGGACATGTGCGATACCTGTTGTGAGCTTGGGTGTTTCGATGGGCTCGGGTGTAGTTACAACTGCAGTCCACTTAGCATAGAGTGTGAGATCTGTTGTTACTGCTGAATTGAAGTCATATGCTGTGGTGCATGCTGAATCTGCATACCAGCCACCAAAGGTGTATCCGCTCTTTGTAGGATCTGCAGGCTTTGTTGCCTTTCCGCCGTTATCTACTGTCTGTGCAGCAACTGCACTTCCGCCGTTAGAATTAAATGTAACTGTTTTGTAGAGGCTCTTTGTTTTAAACTTAAAACTGATATCCTGATCAGGCATAGTGAAACTGACACGATAATAGTTACTATTGGGATATTTGTTCATTGATAGTGTTTTAAGTACAGTTTGACCATCTGCACCGATTATCTCAACCTTATTGTCATTATCAAGTATATAACCGTCCTTCAAATCAAACTCAAAGTACACAGTCTCACCCGGTGTCTGCGGCAAATAAGGATTGGTGCTTCCTAAGCCTCCTTGAAGAGCATCTCCGACAGAATTCTCTACAGCGCCGCCATCTCCGGTATCTGTCCAGCCTGTAAACCAATTCTTAAAGACAGGATGGAACTCAGCAGGTCCGTTAACCGTGTACAAAAAGCCGTTATCCATCTTATATTTGCTGAAATACTCGCCTGTAACAACATAATCATCATACAGCCAACCCTCAAAATGCTTTCCGGTCGGAGCAGACAAATAATAATCATAATCGACAAGCGCTATCTTCGCGCCTGATACAGCATAGACTGTTTTAAAATTGAAATTCGAACTGCTGTAGAATTTCAAAGGATATGTGGTTATCGAATTTGATGCTTTGAATGTAACATCGATAACGAGTGAAGTGCCCTCAAAGTCAGCAGGAACTGTAAACTTATTATTCAATCCGTCCTGATAAATAGCACAGCCATTACTAAAACATATCGAATCCAAATAATAACCCGTATTTGCTGTGTATACTACGGTCACAGTTTCACCCGGCTTTACCACAGAAGTATTGACCACAGCTGTGCCTCCGGCTGTATCTGGAGTCATAATATTATTGTTATAGTCTCGCGAACCGATAAGAACGCTAACAGGAAGAGTAGTATCAGCATTAGTGGTCAAACACGGAATCATCACCATCGTCATCGCTGCGACGATCACAGATACCATGAGTTTTCTAAGGCTCAACGCAATTCTCATAAGTATGCCTCCCCTTGATAATTAATTACTATAGATTCTATTACATGGCATATGACTAGCCTATCACCCATTTGTACCATTTTCGAAAGCGGCAAAGGAGCGACAACGGGGCTTTCCGTTATCACTCCTTTTGTTGAGGTAAGATGTCTGCAGCCAATTGCTGTTGCTTGAGTTAATAGTAAAAGAGTTCCGGCTCAGTTACTATCACCCGTTTGTACCATTTTTTTGGATCTGCGTTGACGGTAGCTTGGGAACAAAACTACTGCAAGAGTTACTGCGTATACAGCATGTATGTCAGTAACTTTGACCAAAAAAGGCCCAAAACTACTGCAAAAGTTACTGCGCATGCAGCATGTATGTCAGTAACTTAACTCAAAACCAGACTGAATTCAGCCCCCACCGTCAGAGCTGGATATGAAGTGCGAACGCCGGATCGCTTTCGATGAGCATGGTGCCTCCCAGGGCTTCGATCTTCCTGCGGAGCGAGAGAAGTCCGCCGCTCTCGGCGATCGTGCCCTTGGGCGGCTTGCCGTTGTTCGTGATGACGATCCCGGCATCGCTTATGTTTATCATTATCCTGTCGCCTTCCGCGTGCTTGACCGTGTTGGCGGCGCATTCGGTTATGGCCTGGGCAAGGATCTGCCGCGCATCAGTATCCGCAGGTTCGTCCCCTGTCATCTCTACTCTGACGCCGATGCTGTTTGCCAGCGAGATCGACTGCGACAGCTCGTCCTCACCGCCTTCATACGGTTTCTGAGCTTCGCCCAGGAGGAACTGATTCATCTGCATGGTTGCCGCGTATACGACGCCGGGGTCCGTTACGTCCGGATGGTTGATACAGTGGCGGCCCATGAGAAGGACCTGTCCGAGCTGGTTATGCAGCGCTGCCCTGGCGTCCGCTTCTTCCTGTGCGATGAACATCTTGCCGGACAAGTCCGAGACCTCCCGCATACGGCGCTGGATGTCCTGGAGCCGTTCGTGTTTGGCCTCGAGCTCCCTGATGATCGCATAGCGCGCGGTAACGTTCATCGCCGTTATCTGATCATATGCGGTACCGTCGATCGTAAGCGTGTCCTTGTTGAACAGCCACACGGCCTCTCCCGCATTGCGGATAAAGAATTGTCCGCCCTGCTCCGATCCTTCCGTCGTCACATAAGACCAGAACTCGCGCGCGTTCGTCAGGACCTTGCCGGTCAGCGTCCTGCTCAGGTTATTGATCCTCAGGTTGGACAGCCTTACCGTTCCGTCTTCGCTGCTGATGGCAACGCCTTCCGGAAGGGCGTCTATGGCCTGCTGTATGGCATCGGGCGTAATGTTCTTGGAGCGGTAGCTGGTCCCTTCAAGCCCGAGCAGGAGCCATATGATGCAGGTCAGTATCTCGAGCAGGGTGTAAACATAGTACGGCGTCTTGAACAGGGACAGCTGGAACAGAGTGTACTCATTCGTCTCGTAGGCGTGCAGACAATGCCCGCAGTCCATAAGGACGATAACGACCATCGTTATCAGTGTCAGGTTCAGCAGGGCAACGATGAGCGGCGCCTTGTTACGCCTGTCGCTAATGCAGCGGAACACGACCGAGAGCGAGCCCGCGCAGAGAATGAGCGCAGTGATGCAGATGACATACCAGGTCCAGGTGCCTGCAACGGATATCAGAGCGGTCATGCGGCATCGCCTCCCTCTTTGCTAAGGATGGTGATGTACAAGATCCCGTCGCTCTCCTTGCAGTCAACGGGAAGCGCCGTCTTGGGCAGCGGCAGCTCCTTATTGGCCTCCATCGCTATACGCACGCCGTTCGGCAGGACGGATACGGTCATTCGCGAGAGCGTCGGCAGATACGTCTCTACTACCGTCTCGAAAACATCATACAACTCGTTCACGGCCCTAAGCGGCAGTTCTGAATATTCCTCACCGACCGCAGCGGCGTCTATACCGCAGCATTTGAGGAAGCGGCAAGACTCGGCGAGCGCGAGGAACAGTTCGCGGTTGCTCTCCGGGAGCAAATCTTCCCTCAGCAACAGCAGGTTTGTCTTACGCTTGGAATATGCGTTGAGAACGCAGGCTTTGCCGAGTTCGTCCGGGAAGCTTGCCCGGCCCGGATCAGTATCCGTCAGTATCTTCTCTATCTTCTTTTGTTTGGGATATATTGCTTCCGTGATGCGCTCGTATACGAGGTTCTGCGCCTCGAGGTGCGCCTTCTTCTCCTTGAGCTTGTTCTCGACTTCGATAAGATCGTTCTCTTCGCTCAGGATCTCGTTGGCCGAGTACAGTCTCTTACGCTCCTGATGGAGCTCGTATTCGTTCTCGGTCCAGAATGCGTAGCCTGCGCGGATCTTCATGGCGGCAAGCCTCGTGTCCTCGTCCGTATACACGGGCACGTTCTTTGCCTTCATGAGGATGTCTTTGTTGGCGTTGACCGGGACGGCCGTCTCATGGACGATCTTAAGGTCTTTGTCCGTGATGAGGATAGGCAGCTTGAGATTGCCGAAGAAGCCCTGATAGTTCTCGTTGAACGGGATCAGCCTGAACCTTATGCAGCACTCAAAGATCAACAGATTGCAGAAGCAGTCGATCTCCGGCTTGAAGAACGGCCTTGGAAGCCCGTAGCGTTCGAAGACCAGAGCATGAACAAGTGACAGCAAAAGCCACGCCAGGACCGCGCAGACAAGATAGACGATAGCCTTCTTGCCGGTCTGGCTTACCGCGTTGACCAGCAGGGCCACGCCTGATACGAGCGATAGGATTATCCAGCCGTATATACCGTAGAAGCCGATGCCCCACGAATATGTGTTATTGCTCATATCGAAGGCCGAGAGGTCTACAGTCGGAACATAGACGAGGTGGTGGATATCGTTGGTCAAAGCGACCGCAGCTACACCCGCAGCCATCACGAGGATTATCCTCTCGACGATCACCGCATTCCTGCTGCTGCCGTATCTGAGATCTATCGCAGTCACGAGCAGGAGCGTCGGCATCATGACAAGCGGGATGAAGTAGAAATACCCCATGTACCTGTATGCGGCAACCGAGTCCACGATCAGGCGGTATCTGATCACCTTCTGCAGGATGTATATGATCATGAACATCGAGGATGCCGTTATATATGTTCTCGTTCCGGTAGGAAGGATACGCTTGCGAACGTAATTGACCCAGTAGAGTATCAGTCCCAGGTAGATGATGAAGTTCGCGCAGAACATCACGGTGTTGAACATCGAGTTCGGGGTATTGCAGAGAAGATTGCATATTCCCGCCAGTATCAGGAATAAGACGAATCTCAATGTATGTTTGTGACTGAAGATCCCCGCCATGCGCGCCCCTCTCTTATTTATTGCATTATAGCAAAGCGTTCGTTGAATTTTGATTCAAAAAGTGTTGACAGGCAGATCCGCTGATGTTATATTGAATTTGCGTTCAATGAAATTCAATTCAATGGAGGATATGGAAATGGCAGACACAAAGAAGATAATCGTAATAGGCGGCGGCATTGCAGGTCTCTCTGCAGGCATCTACGCGCTGAAGGCAGGTTACGAGGCAGAGATCTACGAGAAGAACACGATCCCCGGCGGCGAGTGCATCGGCTGGAACAGGAAGGGCTATCACATCGACAACTGCATCCACTGGCTCACGGGCACGCTCAAAGGAACGGAGCTCTACGACGTGTGGAAGACGGTCGGCGCCCTGACAGACGATACGGAATACGCGAAGATCGATTCTTTCTATACATCGACATACAAGGGACAGAAGGCTACGCTGTGGAACGATCTCGAGCGCACGCAGAGAGAACTCATCGCACTCTCTCCCGAAGACGAAGAAGAGATCAGGAAGTTCATCCAGCACGTGGAATGGTCCAAGCAGTGCCTCTTCCCTGCCGGCAAGCCGATGGAGATGTGGGGCATCAAGGACTATATCGGAATGGGCAAGAGCATGGCGGACTTCCCCAAGGTCATGAAAGAGTTCGGCAAGATCTCGCTCGAAGAGTACTCCAAGCGCTTCAAGTCCCCTCTCCTTCAGAAGCTCATGTGCGACTATCTTCCCAAGTCCTACTGCGCATATTCCTTCCTCGTATCTTATGCGACGATGGCGATGGGCAACGGCGGCATCCCCATGGGCGCATCACTTCAGATGTCGCTCCGTATGGAAAAGAAGTTCAAGGACATGGGCGGAAAGATCTTCTACGGCAAGGGCGTCTCACGCATCGTTCTCGATCGAAAGGTTGCAACAGGCATAGAGCTCGAAGACGGCACCACTGTATCCGCAGACTACATCATCCCTACCGTGGATACGCATCTCCTCTTCGGCAAGATGCTCCCCGATACATACATGCCCAAGGAGCTTAAGGAAGCCTACAAGAACCCCAAGGCATACCCTGCCACGAGCGGCTTCCAGGTAGCGTTTGCAGTACCTGTAGACTTCAATGAGGGCGAGACTATCTTCATCGATATCGATCCCGTCGAGGTGGGCAGTTCAAGGTTCGACAGGATGTATGTTAAGAGCTACGGATATGATAATATCTTCATTAAGGACGGGCAAGCAGGTCATCCAGACATGCATCACGCAGAGCGACAGCGACTACGAGTACTGGAAGAGCCTCAGCAAGGAAGAATACGCTGCTCTGAAAGAGAAGCTCTCAGCTGAAGTCGAAGCAAGGATCGCCAAGGCTTTCCCCGCCCTTGAAGGCAAGATGGAGTTCCTGGACAGCTGGACTCCTCTGACATACGAGAGATACTGCAATGCTTATCACGGAAGCTACATGAGCTTTGTAACGACATCTGAAGGCAAGCAGATCAAGATGAAGGGAACGATAAAGGGCATCAACAATCTGTACGTCGCAGGCCAGTGGACGAATTCACCCGGAGGCCTTCCCGTAGCGGTTGCAAGCGGCAAGTTCGCTGTGCAGAGGATCCTTAAGAAGAACGGCAAGGATATCAACATATGACACGCAAGGAACAGAAAGAAGAGAAACGCAACGCCATTCTCATCACCGCTCTTAATCTCTTTGTGACCAGGGGTTACTACGAGACGAAGATCACGGATATCGCTGCGGCAGTGCCGATGAGCACGGGGTTGCTGTTCCACTATTTCGATTCCAAGGAGAGCCTCCTTACAGAGCTCGTCAAGATGGGCGCGGAAGCTACAGGAAGCTTCAAGCCCGAAGGCGATATGGATCCCGAGCTGTTCCTGAAGGGCTTCCTCGGTAAGTTGTTCGAATACAGCAAGACTCAGCCGTGGGTGTTCAACATGTTCGTTCTCATGGGACAGGCAAGACGCCCGGGCATGCCTGAAGAAGCAAGGCAGATCGCGCTGTCGGTAAATACGGTCAAGGGCAGCAGCAAGCTCATCAAGGCAGGCCAGGCCAAGGGCATCTTCCGCGAAGGCAACCCCGATCTGCTCGCGCAGTGCTTCTGGTCTGCCGTCCAGGGAATAATGGAAGAGCTGGCTTACAACCCGAAGATGAAGATCCCCGATCCCGAGTGGATTATCGCGGTGATAAAGAAATAAACATAAGCGCGGATGGCATCAGTCATCCGCGTTTTTCTTCTCTTTCTCCGCTTTGATGTTCAGATAGATCGAGTAAGGAATCATCCATATACCCGGGTCGATGAGCGCGAGGAGTGCCAGCCACTTTACGGGCGATAAGAGGAATCCCACCAGCACGAATAAGCCCCCGACAAGAGGGACACCGGATATGTGGGTGTTGTGTCTCTTGCTCGAGATCATCGCCCCGTATGTCATGAACAGAAAGAGAGCTCCTATGGCAACAAGTATTCCTGCTGCCACCCATTTGGTAGAATCCGGAAGGTCGCTCCATGTGCCCGGCTTAAGTTGTGTGCAAAGAAGCTCCATCTCAACCGGCTTTCTTCCAGGAAGTGTCTATCTTCTTGTTTTCCTTAACGCATTCCATCAGATAAAGGTTGATAAGAGTCTGATAAGGAATGCCTGTTCTGTCAGCTTCAGTCTTAAAGTATTCGATTACAACGACCGGCAGCTTGATCGATACCGGCTTTTTGAGTTCCTTGGCGTACGGATTAGGTCTGGGGTTCAGTTTATCGATGTCATATTCCTTGCGCATATCTGTTCTTTGCACTATCCCATTCGAATATCAAAAGTATATACCTCGTATATATTCAATATATCACAGCTCATGTAGAACAACAACAGCCTTATGAGTGGTAAAATAGGCGTATCAAATCAAATGGGAGGTATCGTATGGAAATTGATGTAAACAAGGCAAAAGATATGGCACAGGACGCTTTGAGCCAGGTCGCAAAGGACGAGAACGCCAAGAAGATGGCTAACGATGCCATCGACGCTGTAGAGAAGAAGGTCGGCGTTGATCTCCCCGATGTTGATGCCATCAACAAGGCTATCGGCAACAAGTAATCCGAAGTTAAACTAAGACAAAAGACCCTGTCGGATAATTCCCGGCAGGGTATATTATTGCCTGTTAACCTTGCAAAGCCTTGTAAATACGGGACTCTACGCATCATAGATTGCAAAGATGCCGGAGCACACCTATACTTGAGCCATCAAGGGATATGCGGGAGGCATAGGAATGGACACAAAGGAATTCGGTTCATTTATCGCTGAGCAGCGCAAGGCGGCCGGAATGACCCAGAAAGAGTTGGCAGAGAAACTGAACGTCACGGATAAGGCGGTCAGCAGATGGGAGAACGGGCACGGATATCCGGATATCGAGACGCTCGATGCTCTGTCTTCTGCACTCGATCTGAGCCTTCTGGAGCTCATGCACAGCAAAAAGAATGAATCTGATTCAGTAACCGTCGAGGAGGCCAGCAAGGCCGTCTCAGAGACCATTCAGATGAATATCGGAGACCGCCGAAGGGAGCGTAAGTCGACTGTCGCTATTCTTGCAGTCTCACTTCTCATAGTCCTTGTACTGTCACTGTTCAAAGGAACACCTGCCGGATGGATCGTCGCCGCTGTCATAGGCGTACTGTATCTGACTGGAGCGGTGATGATGATCGTTGACTTCAAGAATTACAGAAGCCTCAAGCACCTGTTCTACGCAGTCCTGATGATCATCGTCGTTATCGCGATACTGTTCCTTCTGCTGGCAGTAAACGTAGCTATCGCATAAACACGGAGGAAAACTTATGTCTGATTCAAATGCTGCCAAGCGCAGCGTTATGTTAAAGTGTGCCATATTCGCGGCACTGTTCATCGCAGCCTACATCGCATCGAAATTCATCGATTCGCACGTCTTCAAACTCTCGCGATACGTCGTACTCGCTATAGCGGGCATAGTATTGTTCCACGACGTTTTCGCTGAAGGCCTGAAGGATTGGAAGGCGTATCCCCTGAAGAACGCTCTTTGGGTATTAGGCGGGATCTTGGGAATAACGGTCGCACAGGTCATCGGGGCGATCCCGCAGGGCATCTTCTACCCTGACTACTCCGACATCAACTCGGATAACGTCGCAAATGCGATGCAGGTCCTCTCGCCATTGGTATACATACCTGTCATGGGCATCTTAGGTCCAATAGCAGAAGAGGTGTTCTTCAGGCTTTTGGTGGTACACAAGCTGCGCAGCAAGATCCCCGTTGCCGTCTGCATCATCTTATCGGCGCTGCTGTTCACCTGCTATCACATGCATGCCGTAAGCCTGCCCGAGTTCGTCAGCTGCCTTCCCCACGGCGCCAGCGGTGCGGTTTTCGCTTTCGTCATGGCAAAGCGCAAGAATCTCGTGACGAATTGCGCTGTGCATGTCGTATTCAACCTGATGTGCCTTCTTGTCTATTCTCTGGGACCTGCCTGACACTTAGCGCTATAATAGAGCCGTTTGGGGGTATATAGGATGATTCATTTCGGCTTCTCTTATGTAGGATTGTTGTTCCTCGTCTTGCTGTTCGTGCCTAACATAATCTGGGCGAAGAACCAGCCAAAGGATTACGACAAGTATGTGGGGAACGAGAACAAGTTACTGCTGCTCATAGAGCGCATAGGCGAAGCAACGACGTCCGTCCTGGCGTTGATCTTCAGCGACTTCAACATAAGGCCTTTCAACATATGGTCGCTCTGGCTCATCGCGGCATTCATCTGCATGGTGCTCTACGAACTCTACTGGATCAGGTACTTCAGGAGCGCGAAAACGATGGCGGACATGTACTCGAGCTTTGCAGGGTTCCCCGTGGCAGGCGCCTCCCTGCCCTGCATCGCTTTTTTCCTGCTCGGCGTATACGGCTCCAACATCTTCCTTATCGTCAGCGCACTCTTCCTGTCCGTCGGCCACATCGGCATCCACATCATGCACAGGAACGAAGTCGTTCCCAAGAAGAAAAAGAAACCTGTTATAGTTGTCCTTAAGGTGCTCGTCGCGATACCCGTCACGCTCATCCTGCTGTTCACGTCCGCCGTCATCGCAGTACGAAACGCAAACTGGATCAAGGGCAGTATCAGGACAGTTTCGGGCATCAACGAACAGCTCTACGTCGAACTCGGCGGTCAGGAGCAGTATATCTCCATCAGGGGTGAGAACATCGATAACCCCGTCATCGTGTACATCCACGGCGGCCCGGGAAGCCCCGATTCGCCTATTATGCCCGCCTTCACGGATCCTCTCATAGACGAGTATACGGTGGTCTGCTGGGACCAGAGAGGCTGCGGCAGGACGTATTACCACAACGCTGGAGAAGACCCCGGTAACGAGACCGTTAACTTCGAGCAGGCGCTGCAGGATACAGACGAACTCGTCGATTATGTGCGCGAGAGATTCGGGCAGGACAAAGTGATAATCATGGGGCACTCGTACGGTTCCCTCTTGGGCGCGATATATGTGCAGCAGCACAGCGATAAGGTATCGGCTTTTATCGGCGTAGGCCAGTGCGTATGTCTTGCCGCGTCAGACAAACTGGCATATCAGGACGCCCTTTCCAAGGTAAGCGCAGGCAGCGAAGAAGAGACGGAGCTGGTGAAAGCATACAATGCCTATCACAACAGTAATTCGCTCGAAGATTATTCTGCCCTGCGTCAGATAACCAACAAATACCACCCGAACCCCGGCGCGGCAAACACGATAGTACTCGCTCTGTTCTCGCCTTATACGGGCGTAGACGATATACGCTGGAATCTGGTGCTGACCGATCTCGGCAGCTATTCCGCACTGGAAGGCAGCCTCATGGACATGCTGAATTCGTTCGACATCTATGATTATCCGTTGAGCTATGACGTGCCGGTGTATTTTATCTCCGGTGAGTATGATTACACGTGCAACTGGACGCTGGCGCAGGCTTATTGCGATGATATCACCGCACCCGACAAGGCGTTCGTATGCGTAGAAGGCACGGGCCACGGTCCGCAGTATGATTCGCCGGATGAGTTCGGTGAGATAGTTAAGGAGCTGCTGTCAGGAAACGTATAAGACTATACTTCGAAGCTCTCGGTCTTAAGGTCGCAGTAATACCTTCCGCTCTTTGCCGTGAACTTCAGAACGCAATAATCGGGATCCGTCACGCCGCCTTTGTAGAACATGGTATCGCCCTTGCGCCAGATCATGTCCTTGGTCTCCTGATCAGTCATGACTTCCATGGTGCCGGTAAGCATTACGCCGGTGTATTTGATAAGGCCCTTGTGATAGAAATATATGCTCGCATTGGGGTTGTTAAGATACTGCTGCACACGAATCGAAGACGTGTTGGTAGAGAAATAGAATTCCTTCAGCCCCACCTGCTTCCTGGGCCTGAGCATAGCCTTGACGTTAGGCGCTCCGTTCTCGTCGACCGAGCACACAAAGCTGATCTTTTGTTTCTTGATGAAGTTGATTATCGCTTCTTTTTCCATAGCCTTACCAAGTCGCAACTATAATCTCATTTGCGGGGCTGTTGTCTTGTATGTACTTCTGTTCCCGTTCAGCATACCAGGAAGATTCACTTGCAGTAACTACGGTGTTGCAATAACTAATATAGTTGTATGTATACAGCATCACAGACAGTCCTACAAGTAAAGAACAAACAAATAACACAAGCGCCGAGAGCCCAAAGCAGACTACCCTCTTAATCTTGAGCTTCAATTTCAGAAGCACAAAACAAACGGTCGAAGAGATTATCGGCAAGATAAAGATAACGGCACAAAAACCCTGTAGTTTATCATTCGGATCATATAGCTCTGTTAGTCCATTGAAATAATTCGTTTTTAAAGTATCCGTTAAGCAACTCAACGAATACATGTAATTAACACAAACAGCTAATAAGCTGATCAACACCATTACAATTATCAAAAACACTGTCTTCTTTTTGTTATTCATTGAACGCTTCGAAATCCATATGATCACATTTTCTTTTTATACGGCTTTTGTATGAACAACACACCAAAGGATGTAAGCCACAGTACTAATGAGATTACTGCCAGAATAAGCGTCTCTTGCGGCAGTGTTTTCTTTGCCGTGACCAGCAGATCCAGTCCTGTGAGAGCAAGGTATGCGAACAAGCCCCAAAAGGCCGTAACGATCGTACAAGCTATAGCCAAAAGCAAAAGAATAATAAATGGGATCCACTTCTTCATAGGTATTTACTCCCCCATCCACTCTGCCTGATCATGGATTAATTATAGCATCCCTCTTCTTCAGCACCGCTATTGCGGCATAGTGCTTCACTTCAAAGCTGTCCGGATAATCACTGAGCATCTGCCTGTGTTCCTTGTCCCACTTGGCAAGCTCTTCAGGAGACAGCGACGCTCCGACGCCTCTGCAGGCAAACATCCTTCCGTGCCACGACTCTCTGGTAAAAGGCACCGCCAGGTCGTATTCTTCATGATCGACCATCTCGAAATACTCATACATCACATCCGGTATAAAAATGGGGTGCTTTGTCTCGCCTCCGCCCGACCAGTCGGGACTGTACTTGCGCACGATGTCTTCGCTCTTGCCTGCGATCTCGTCTTCAAAGGGCAGCCACGCCATAAAAAGCACGACGAGTCTTCCGTCTTTTTTGAGTATGCGGTGAAACTCCGGAGCCACCTTGTCGTGATCAAAATACCAGAAGCACTGGCAGGCAGTCAGCACGTCAAACGCCTCGGAAGGAAAATCGAGCTTCTCGGCAGAGACAGCCCGAAAATCAATGTTCATGCCGGCTTCTTCGGCAAGACGCTTTGCCTGTTCTATCTGCTCCGGCGAGATATCCGTACCGACCCAGTCTGCCCCGAACTTATACATGTTGCGCGGCAATACACCCGTGCCCGTTCCGAGGTCAAGAACTCTCTGTCCCTTGATGCACAGGCCTCTGTCAGCAACCTTCTGATAGAATTCTGCCGGATATATGTCCCTGTATTTGGCGTAAGCTTCTGATGTCTTTCCCCAGTCAAACGCCTTGCCGGCATCGATCCTGCTGTCCTTGATATCCATATTCCTATCTCCTTATTGAAGCTGTTCAGATTTTACTTCAAAGCCTACAGTCAGACAAATAAAAATCCCGAAGGCCCTGTATATCAGGCATTCGGGATTTTGTTTCTGGCGGAGCCGCAGGGATTCGAACCCTGGTGCCCGTGAAGGCAAACGGTTTTCAAGACCGCCTCGTTATGACCACTTCGATACAGCTCCGTACCTAAAGGCACTTAAGTATATACGATTTGTGGTAGGTTTTCAACTATGCGCCGAAGGGGCAGTTATCCGAGTATCTCAAGCAGTCTGTCGAGATCTTCGGGGTTCTTGTAATCGATTACGATCTTACCCTTGCCGGAAGCATCTCCGGACGGCTTGATCCTGACTCTGGAACCCAAAGACTTCTTCAGTCTGGTCTCTACTTCCTTGATGCTGAGCTTAGCCTGGGGATCGAGCTCTACGGCCTTTGCAGCGGGCTTCGGGTTATTCTGTGCGTCTACATACTTACGGACGAACTCCTCGGCCTGTCTGACGCTCATATCGCGCGCTATGACGACGTCTGCGACCTTACGCTGGTCTTCCTTATCCTTGAGGCTCAGGATGGCCTTAGCGTGGCCTGCAGAGAGGTCTCCGCGCGCAAGGAACTCATGCAGTGATTCATCAAGATTAAGAAGACGCAGAGCGTTAGCTATTGTTGCTCTGGGCTTGCCGAGCTTCTTTGCAAGCGCATCCTGTGTCATATGGTGAGTCTTGATGAGGCTCTGCATAGCTTCAGCTTCTTCAAGAGGGTTCAGATCCTCTCTCTGAAGGTTCTCGATGAGGGCCTGCTCCATGACCTGCTTGTCCGTAAGCTCTCTTACGATAGCCGGAATGAGCTTGAGGCCTGCGATCCTTGCGGCTCTCCATCTTCTCTCACCTGCTACGATCGTATAGCCCTTAGCCTTACGCTGAACGATGATGGGCATGATGATGCCGTTCTCCTTGATGGAATCAGCGAGCTCGTTAAGCTTCTCTTCATTGAAAGTCTTACGAGGCTGATCCGTATTCGGTGATACATCGTTGATCTTAAGCTCTACTACGGAGTCCTTCTGATCCTCCGGGATACCCTCTGATGAGAGCAGTGCGCCCAAGCCTTTGCCTAAACCTTTTTTAGTTGCTGCCATAGTTATTCTCCCCGCCCTATGTGGCTAATATATAGACGTGCGTCTATGTTTATTTGGTCCTCTTGATTATCTCGGAAGCCAATGCCTCGTAGGCTTTGGCGCCCTTTGAGTTCTTATCGTAGTCGCTGATGGCCTTGCCGTGGCTGGGCGCTTCAGCGAGCCTTACATTCCTCGGGATAACGGTCTTGAACACCTTCTTCTCGAAGTAGTTCTCGACCTCTTCCTTGACCTGCTTGGAGAGCTGCGTACGCAGGTCAAACATGGTCAGGACAACACCAAGGATCTCGATATTCGGATTGAGCTTCTTCTTAACTATGTTGATGGTCTCGACAAGCTGAGCCAAACCTTCGAGAGCATAGTACTCACCCTGGATGGGAATGATGATCTTATCAGATGCAGTCAGTGCATTGATCGTGAGAAGACCGAGTGACGGAGGGCAGTCGATGATGATGAAGTCATAATCATCCTTTACCTCAGCGATAGCCTTCTTAAGGATCTGCTCACGGGAGATAGCCGATACGAGCTCGACCTCTGCTCCGGCGAGATTGATGTTGGTAGGAACGATATTTACGTTCTGCGCATCCGTCTCGAAAACGACCTCACTTATCGGAACGTCCTTGATAAGGACATCGTACACGGTCTGCTCCAGAGAGCCCTTATCTACGCCGAGACCGCTGCTGGCATTGGCCTGCGGGTCGATATCAACGACCAGTACCTTCTTCTTTTTCTTACCGAGGAAGGCTGCAACGCTTACTGCCGTAGTGGTCTTGCCTACTCCGCCCTTCTGATTTACCAAAGAGAGAACAATAGCCATATCTGTGATTCACCCCTCATTTCTATAATATAAGATTATAATATCATTATTAATCAGTTGAAATATTGCATTGTCATTACACTATTAATTGTTCCACGTGGAACATTTCGTCATTAAGCCGAATCTCACCCGAGGGATTGTTCCACGTGGAACAATTAAAAGCGCCCCGCCAAACCGGCAGGGCGCTTGGATAATCTGTTGCAACTATAACATCAGTTATCGATGTTTGCAAGCTTCGCATTCTCCTGGATGAATTCCTTTCTGGGTTCAACCTGATCGCCCATGAGTAGCGTGAATGTCTCATCAGCAGCCTGTGCGTCATCAAGAGTTACGCGGAGGAGCTTACGTGTGAGAGGATTCATTGTCGTATCCCAGAGCTGCTCGGAGCTCATCTCACCGAGACCCTTGAATCGCTGGATAAGAGGATTCTCCCACTTGTGCTCAGCCTTGATCTGTTCGATCTCCTTCTCGTCATAAGCGTAATAAGCTTCATCGCCCTTATAGACCTTATAGAGCGGTGGGCAAGCGATATATACGTATCCGCCGTCGACGAGAGGTCTAAGATATCTGAAGAAGAACGTGAGCAGGAGCGTTCTGATGTGTGAACCGTCGACATCGGCATCGGCCATGATGATGACCTTGTGATATCTCAGCTTGCTCTCATCGAATTCTTCGCCGATTCCTGCGCCGAGCGCCATAACTACCGGCTGGAGCTTCTCGTTGGAATATACCTTATCGATACGAGCCTTCTCGACGTTCAGCATCTTACCCCAGAGAGGCAGGATAGCCTGATACTTACGCTCTCTTCCCTGCTTTGCGGATCCGCCTGCGGAGTCTCCCTCTACGATGAAGATCTCACAGAACTCAGCCTCGTTGGACTGGCAGTCTGCAAGCTTGCCGGGCAGCGAGTTATTCTCGAATACTGTCTTCCTTCTGGTGAGCTCTCTTGCTCTCTTAGCAGCATCACGTGCACGGGAAGCTGAGAGGCACTTATCCATGATGAGCTTGGCGATATCGGGATGCTCTTCGAGATAGATCTCGAGCTTCTCTGATACTACGTTCTCTACCATCGGTCTGATCTCTGCGTTACCGAGCTTGGACTTCGTCTGTCCCTCGAACTGAGGATCGGTGAGCTTAACGGAGATGATGGCTGCGAGGCCCTCTCTCGTATCCTCACCCTGGAGCTTGGAGTCACCGTCCTTGATGAACTTATACTTCTTGGCATAATCGTTGATGGCACGCGTCATGGCGCTTCTGAAGCCTACGAGGTGCGTACCGCCTTCAGGTGTGGCGATGTTGTTAGCGTATGAATATACGGTCTCCTGATAGGAATCGTTGTACTGAAGAGCGATCTCTACGAAGCTGTCTCCCTGCTTTGTAGCAAAATAGATGGGAGGTACGTTGATGGGCTCCTTGTGCCTGTTCAGATACTCTACGAAGGAGATGATACCGCCGTCATAATGCAGATGCTTATGTACGGGCTCTTCGCCTCTGTCATCCGTCAGATCGATGGTTACTTCCTTATTAAGGAATGCCATCTCTCTGTATCTTGTGATCATTGAATCGAAGTCGAATCTGATGTCAGGGAAGATCTCATTATCAGGGATGAAATTCGTGATCGTACCCGTATCATCGAGGTCGCATGTACCTACGATATGGAGCGGAACGGTCGTCTTGCCCTTCTCGAATTCGATCTCATAGATGTTGCCTTCACGCTTTACCTGGACCTTCATGTGGGAAGCCAGAGCGTTAACTACGGACGCGCCTACGCCGTGAAGACCGCCGGATACCGTATAGGCTCCGCCGCCGAATTTACCGCCTGCATGAAGGACAGTGTGAACGACCTCAACCGTAGGAATACCAAGCTTCGGGTGGTTTCCGACAGGGATTCCGGAACCGTCGTCCGTAACCGTTACGGAACCGTCCTTATTAAGGACTACATCGATGGTATCGCAGCGTCCTGCAAGCGCTTCATCTACTGAATTTGCAACAATCTCGTAGATAAGGTGGTGGAGACCTCTTAATGTGGTATCTCCGATGTACATTCCCGGTCTCTTTCTGACCGCTTCAAGTCCTTCAAGGACCTGAATATCTCCTTCATCGTAGGAGCTGTTATTGGATGTATCGTACTGATCCTGACCTTCTGAAGCCGCAGCAACATCTGCCATGGACTCCGCCTTGAAGTCCTCCGTCAGTGCTCTCGGGTTCTCCGCCAGATTCTTGAGTTCATCACTGTCGGAATCCTCTACGGGCTGGAAATAAAGGTCTACTTCGCCGCTGTTCTTGGGCTGTTCATTCTCATTTTCTGCCATTTTTGCTCAAATTCTCCCTATTATTAATAAAATCGCTGTAAGCCTTGATATACAAGGATTTGTAATACTGTTACAGTGCCGTTTCCGGGGCAATTTCCGAAGACTCCAGTCTGTTTAACAGTACAGTTGCCGAGATTGAGGAAACATATGTTTTATCGTCTGTTATGACGATCGTCTTGGGAATCTCTTCCGTAACATATTGAAGTCTTCCGGCTTCGTCCTCACTGTTGATGAACTCGGCAACATCCTTCCTTGAAGGGGGGACTTCCTCGAGATTGATCACTGCAGTAACGGACGCCGCACGTACTGACATGTCACCACCTATATGAACGAACATGGTTCCTCCGTACGTTTGGACTCAATTCAGCTATCTGATTATACCATTTTTCTTATTTTCAAGCTATATATATTATAATTAAGAAAATTATTCCGGCAGGACGGTTCCGGCAGACACTTTGTAATAATTCGCCTGATTCGTACCAATAAGGCTCTCGAGCTCGCCTGCGATCATCTCTTTATCCGTGCAGGTAATGAATATCTGGGCGTCCGTCATGGCCGTTACGAGGCTTGCACGGCGCGAAGAATCAAGCTCCGAGAAGACATCGTCAAGCAGGAGTATCGGGGTAGAGGAGACGAACTTGCGGATTATCTCGAGTTCAGCCAGCTTCAACGCCAGTGCAGCGGACCTCTGCTGGCCCTGGGACGAGAAATTCCTCATCTGCAGCCCCTCTAACTTGATATCCAGGTCATCTTTATTAATTCCGACCGATGAGATACCCTTATCGAGGTCATATTCGCGTACGGATCTAAGTTTGGATAATACCGCGTCAGAGAGCATGCCCTTAATTGTCCCATATTTGCCCTGTGAGAGCTTTCCGGCCATAAAGTCATCATACACCCCGTTTTCCGACAGGAAGCCCTCCAGAACGCTCACAGTGCCCCCTATCGTGTCGTAGCCCAGAGAGAGCACTTCCTTGCCTCCTGAGATCGATGTGTGGTGCTTTGCCGCCATTCCGGACAATAATTCGGCAAAACGGTACCTGTTCAGGATGATGTCAGCAGACAGATCCGCTATCGAGAAGTCCCAGAAATCAAGGGTAGAACCTACATCACCCTGACCGTGGCCGTACCTGGCATCCTTCAAGGTGGCATTCTTCTGCTCAAAAAGTCGGTTGATCTCACCCAGAAGATTCACATATGTAGGGGAGACCTTCATGATTATCGTGTTAAGGAACTTTCGCCTTGCTGCAGGGGCTCCTTTGACGATATTCAGGTCCTCAGGGGCAAAGATAACAGTGTTACAAATGCCTATATAATCGGAAATCCTCCTGATCTCTCCGCCGTCCTGCTTAAGTACGCGGGAAGGCTTCGGAACAGCCGTATACTGTGCCGTAAGCTCGGTATCGTACCCGCCGTCGCAGGCAACGGTAAGCACTATCTTGTACCCGTCGCTGCCGAATCTTATGAGATCCTGGTCCTTCGCGGTCCTGTGGGAAGCAACCGAAGCTCCTACATAGATGGATTCAATGATATTCGTCTTACCCTGGGCGTTGTCACCGTAGAAAATATTAACAGAAGGCCCGACGTCTAGGTCGAGCCCTGTGTAATTCCTGAAGTTTTCCAGATGTATCTTCCGTACGTACATCAGCGTCTGATAGGAAGGATAAGGTAGATGTACTTCTCTCCCTCAACAGGCTTGATGATGCAAGGTCCCTGAGTACCGTTTACTTCGATCTTGATAACGTCGTCGTCGATGTTCTTGAGAGCATCAAGGATGTACTTGGAGTTGAAATCAACGTCTACGAGATCACCTTCGACCTCAACGTCGATCTCCTCGTGAACGTCGCCCTGCTCGGACTGTGCAGTAACGTTAAGGACTGAAGGATCGCTCATGGTGAACTGTACGGGGCACTTACGGTCATCGGTAACGATGATGAGCGTAGCTCTGTCAACAGCGTCAAAGAGAGCCTTCCTGTCGATCTTCATGACAGTCTTGGGGTTCTTGGCAATAATAGAATCGAAGTTGATGAAGTTACCTTCGATAAGTCTTGATACCATGCGTACGTTGCCGATATCGAAGAGGAGATTCTGCATTGATGTATAGAGAATTATCTCAGCATCCTTATCGTCGCTGAGGATATTCCTCATCTCGCCTAATGCCTTGCCCGGAACGATGTAATTGATCTTCGGGAAATCAGCGCCCATGTCTTCCTTATTGATGGCCATTCTGAAGCCGTCGATGGATACCATGGAGAGGGTAGAGCCGTCGGATACGAGGTTGGAACCCGTGAGTACCGGACGTGAATTATCCTTTGAGATAGCGAAGAACGTGTGGTTGATCATACCCTTGAGCATCTTCTGAGGGATGACGATCTTCTCGGAAGTAGTCTCGTCGATCTCGGGGATCCTGGGGAAGTTCTCGGGATCCATGCCGGAGATCTTGAACTTAACGCTGCCACACTCGATCTTCATGGTGAAGTTGGAATCTACGTTGATGTCTACGTCGTTCTCAGGGAGCTTCCTTATGATCTCACCGAAAAGCTTCGAATCAACAACGATGGAACCCTTATCAAAGACATCTGCGGTAACATCAGCTTCGATACCGGTCTGAAGATCATATCCGGTAAGCTTGATCTTATTGTCTGAAGAAGCTTCGATGAGGATGCCGTTCAGGAGGGCGTTGGTGCTGTTAGAAGATACAGCCTTCTGAACTATCGAGATATTGTTAATGAGATCGTCTCTGTTACAAGTAAGCTTCATACTGATTCCACTCCCGTACTTAATTATTTTTTACGCGGTAAATTATACTATATATGCGGGAGAAATTAAAGGGATTTTGGCCACTTTAACGATGTTACAAAGACTTATTTTCGGGCGTGTGCAGTGCAATATTTCAATATTCTCGTAGTATTCCCTATTATGGTCTGAATAAACTGTTCAAAAGCCGTTGTAAAATTAATTTTACAGGCATCAGAGGGTAATCAAAATCTGTTTATAAACCCAAAATATCAAATGCAAAACTTTGCCGTTATGAACACCCGTTTGTTATGAACAATCTGTCGACAGCCAATCGACACGGACTTTTGAACTTACGAACAAAAATTGTTCAAAACGCTTAAGTGGTGATCAGCTTGATAATCTCTTCGGCTTCCTTCTTGGTCTTCGGATCATCGTCCACGTTATTGCAGCCGTGAAGGACCGTGGAATGCGTTCTGTCTCCAAAATAAGAGCCGATCTTATCCAGATTCATCTCGAGATAGTCCCTGCAGATCCACATGGCAACGTTACGGGCCTTAGCTATATCGGCACTCCTGAGCTTGGAAGAGAGCTTCTCCGCAGGAAGGTCGTAGTACTTCGCGACAGCGTTGATGACGACCTCGGGCTTCAAGTATTTCTTGGTGTTGGGCGAGATTATGGGCGCCAGGATCTTCTCGACTTCTTCCAGTGACAGAACGCCGTTGGCGAGCGCCAGGTAAGAGGTGAGAGTGTTATAAGCACCGTTAAGCTGCCTTATATTCGTAGTAATGTTCTCGCAGATGAAATTGATTATCTCGTCATCGATCTCGATGCCGTCACTTTCCATCTTCTTCAGGAAGATAGCCTTGCGCGTCTCAAAATCCGGCGGCTGAACGTCGAACATAATGCCGTCCTGGAACCTCGAGACGAGCCTGTTATCAAGCTCTTTGAGGTTATTCGGCGCCTTGTCGCATGTAATTACGATCTGTTTCTTCTCGTTGATCAGGGCCTCGAAAGTATTGAAGAACTCGGCCTGAACGCCTTCCTTGCCGATAAGGAACTGGATATCGTCGATGAGAAGGACGTCTACGGTCCTGTACTTATTCCTGAACGGCTCGTAATCCTTCTTGTTGATGCTGGCAACGAATGCGTTGGTAAACTCCTCACAAGTTGTATAGATGACCTTCTTGCCGGGGTACTGCTGGAGGATCGAGTTGCCGATGGCCTTCATCAGGTGGGTCTTGCCGAGACCGGAATTGCCCCACAGGAAGAAGGGGTTACGCTGCCTCTGGCCGGGTTTTGCCGCGACGGTCATGGCGGAAGCGTGTGCGAACCTGTTACAGTCTCCTACAACGAAGTTATCGAAAGTATACTCTCCGGACAGACCTGACACCGAAGGAGGGTTCTTCTCGTTACGAAGAGCCTTCTTCTCGGAGCTTACCGATGTCTTGACCGCATTCTCGTCGCCCTGAAGGACGTACTTTACCGCGATCGTCTTGCCTGCAGCGGAATTGATGGCCTTCTGGACAGTCTGGCCCAGGACCTGACCCTTAACGAGAGTAAGGGAGTATTCGTCACGCACGGAGAGGATGATGACTTCGGGATCGCAGAATTCGACCTTCATGTTCATGAGAAGGGAATCGTATGCGAATTTATCAACACTTGAATCGTACTTGAGAAGTTTGAGAGCGTTTTCCCATATCGTAGTATCGACTTTTGTGTCCATGATGTCCCCTCCAGATTTTCGCGTGTGAACAACATAATAGCACGGATAGAGGGTATAATGTTAGTAGATTTTGAGAAATGACAGAGGTGTACCTGATATGTCCCGCAGAGATATGGGCGAAGCTGACAGACAAAAGAGAAAAAGGATCAACACGGTCCTGATAATCATCAGCGGAGTCCTCCTGATAGCAGGCGTTATCTTTCTTCTTATAGAGCCGTATAAAGCATGGAAGCGTTCGCAGATAACGGGCGATGCCATGAACATCATCCAGTCCGAGATGAGTGCGGGCAACACCGAGATCACGATGGTCGTTCCGAAGGACGGCAACGAAGTTCCGGGGGAGAGCGTAGACTACTACGGCGATGCGGAGCTCATCATCGAGTCGGAGACCACCCAGGCACAGGCAGGCGGCGGCAGCGGCAGTGATGAAGAAGTTGTCCTCAACTGCATCGGCTACCTCACGATAGACGCGATCGGCCAGGAGATGCCGGTGTGGGACGTCGCGACCAAGGTATCGCTCAGATACGGCGTAGGTCTCTACGAGTATTCCGTGGTGCCGGGACAGAACGGCAACTCCACGATCCTGGGACATCACTTCAAGAACGGAACGGCCTTTGCCAAGATCAACAAGCTGCAGGCCGGAGACCAGGTCATCTTCACGGCAACGGACGGTACGGTGTACGTATTCGTGGTAGAGTCGTCTCTCGTGATCCCGAAGGAAGACCTCATCAACTACATTGATGCGAGCGTGTCCGACGTGCCGCAGCTGACGCTGGTCACATGCGCGTATGAGAACGGACAGTCGACCTTAAGACAGCTCGTCATCTGCAAGCTTGCACAGTAACTCGCAATAATCGGAAATTAGTTTTATAATAGGTCCGTCATTTTTATACCATCTGGAGGAATTAATATGGTAACCGCGATAGTTGGCGCCAACTGGGGCGACGAGGGTAAGGGTAAGATCACGGATCTTCTCGCTAACGATTCTGATATCGTCATAAGATTTCAGGGCGGCGCGAACGCAGGCCATACGATCATAAACGAGCACGGCAGGTTTGCCCTTCATCTCATGCCTTCCGGCGTATGCCACGACAACATCGTGAACATTATCGGCAACGGCGTGGCGCTCGATATACACAAGTTCATCAATGAATACAACGAAGTCAAGGAGCGCGGCCTCAACCCGCAGCTTCTCGTATCCGACAGGGTTCAGGTCATCATGCCTTACCATGTTGATTTCGATAAGTTCGAAGAGGAGAGACTGGGAGGCAAGGCCTTCGGTTCTACCAAGTCCGGCATCGCTCCGTTCTTCTCGGACAAGTATGCCAAGATCGGTTTCCAGGTATCGGAGCTCTTCGATGAGGCAACGCTCAAGGAGAAGATCGAGCGCGTACTCGAGATCAAGAACGCACTCCTGGTAAACCTCTATCACAAGGATCCCATCAAGTCTGACGAGCTCCTTGCCGAGATGCTCGAGCAGGGAAGACTCATCAAGCCGTTCGTAACCAACACACAGGCATTCCTGTATGAGGCAGTCAAGGCAGGCAAGAAGATCCTCTTAGAAGGCCAGCTCGGCACCATGAAGGACCCTGACATGGGCATCTACCCGATGGTTACTTCTTCTTCCACTCTCGCAGGTTACGGCACGGTAGGTGCAGGCATACCTCCTTATGAGATCAAGAAGATCGTCGCAGTTACAAAGGCATATTCTTCAAGCGTAGGCGGCGGCGCGTTCGTATCCGAGATCCTCGACGAAGCAGTAGCTAAGGAACTCAGAGACAGAGGCGGCGATAAGGGCGAGTACGGCGCTACCACGGGCAGACCGAGAAGAGTCGGCTGGTTCGACTGCGTTGCCACACGTTACGGCGTAAGGCTCCAGGGCGCTACGGATGTTGCTCTCACAAACCTCGACGTACTTGGTTACCTCGATAAGATCCCGGTATGCACGGGCTACGAGATCGACGGCGAGATCACAAAGGATTTCCCGAATCCCACGCTGCTCGATAAGTGCAAGCCCGTCATCGAGTACCTGCCTTCATGGAAGGGCAAGGGCGAGATCAGGGGCCTCACCGATTACGACAAGCTCCCGAAGGAAGCACAGGACTACGTCGAATTCATCGAGAAGGAGCTCGGAGTCAAGATCTCCATCGTATCGACGGGTCCTGCAAGAGAAGAGATCATCTACAGATAAGGGTTTATCCCGGGGAATCTCGAGAATGAAAAGAACAAGCAACAGGGCGGCAGTTATCCTCATAACTGTTGCCCTGCTCTTTTGTGCCGTCATGCAGTCAGGCTGCGGTATCAGCACGGCAAAGGATGAGGAGACACTTAAGGATCTGTCCGCGAAGTTCATCGAGGCTATGATGAACGGCGATACGGAAGGCGTCGAAGAGCTGACGGGTACTGATTACCCATATGTCTTCTATAACGAAGACAAGGCAGAGATGGTAATGCAGATCGCGCAGAAGACTGAGATCGCCGAGTACAAGAGCATCAAGGTCGACCGCGAGCACAACAAGGCGAGGGTAAGGCTTAAGCTCTCGTTCATCAACATCGTCGATTTTGCAAGGGACGAAGGCTACGAGATGACCATAGAAGAATACTATGAGAAGATCGAAGCTTACGATAACTTCTCGACGGAGTATCTCTCCCTGACATTCAGTCTCGATGACGACGGCAACTGGATCATCGACGATTCTGCCGTGATCAGGTTCATGAAGATGTTCGACAGGCCCTACTATATCAAGATCAGGACCATATCGCAGGAGGACGCCGCAGCTGCGGTCACAGGTCTCTATCCGGCCCTGGCAGAAGGCGAGTTCTCTCAGAACTACTTCACGCTGGACATGGATACCATGAGGGTGTTCGACGACGGAGAGTACGACAGCGATCTTCTGGATGAAGCAGTGGCCGAGTTCACGAAAGCATACATCGGATACATCGTCGACAACGGATACACATGCGAAGAGTCCGACCAGTACTACGGCGTCGAGAACTACTACGAGATCACCGGCAAGGCTCCGTCCACGGAAGCGATCCTCGAAT
Source organism: Clostridiales bacterium (assembly GCA_017550385.1). Taxonomy (GTDB): domain Bacteria; phylum Bacillota; class Clostridia; order Saccharofermentanales; family Saccharofermentanaceae; genus Saccharofermentans. Next base: position 12,723 of record JAFZPJ010000053.1, on the reverse strand, counting down.
ACCTGTCTTCCGACGAGCGCGTGATCGAAGGCTACATGGCAACGATAAGGGCGCAGACGGGCTGCAGCGGCTTGTCCGAGGAAGAGATCTGGAGCTCGATGTATGCGGAGATCTACTTCGATCTGGCAAAGCAGATCCCGGACATGGACGGCGAGGATTACTATCAGTTCGCGTCTATCGATGCGGCTTCAGAGACCCCCGAGGTCATCCTCGGCGGCGATATCCTGCCGTTCACTTCATACGATCTGACCGGTGCAGGCGTGATATCGGACGAGCAGGCACAGGAGTGCTACGTCCAGGCGGTAACGAACCTCTATCTCGCAGGCGAGCTCACCGAGGAGCAGTACGAAGAATTACTCGAGGGCGCAGACGGCGAAGGAGATGCTGCGGCAGACTATACGAACGCCGACGGCTATATCGAATGGCAGGGCACGGAAGCTCACCAGAACCAGGCAGTCAAAGTATACGAATACCTGCCCGACTGGTCTGACGGAACGCTGATCTACGGCGCATCCGATACGGACGAGAACGGCATCTACATGCACTACAGCAAGGAGCCCGGCTGGCTTAACACCGCGGGTTACTGCATCGACGAAGACGGCGTCACCATCATGGTCACATACGACAAGAGCTTTACCATGGGCACAGTGCTCGAGTACGACTGGGAATATAACGATGTGGACTACGGAGAGACGGAGACGTTCACCGTCGAAGAGAACGGTCAGAACACCTTTGAATTCACGCTTCCCGTAGATACCATCCCCGAACCCGGCGGCGTAGAATTCCGTCTGTGGGAGGTCGGACATTCGCACGTTATCGCTTATGTATATCTCATCCAAACATAACGGCGGCGCATCGATCACTATTTGAACTATTAGACAAACGCGGTTAACATTACTCGATAGTATAATTAACCCATAAAAATATATGTTCCGGAGGCTCTTATGGCGCAGGAAATGATCTTGGTCCTCGATTTTGGCGGACAGTATAACCAGCTTATCGCGAGACGTGTCAGAGAACAGAATGTCTACAGCGAAGTCAGACCTCACACCACGAGTATTGAAGAGATAAAGGCGCTTAACCCCAAGGGCATCATCCTCACCGGCGGTCCTTCCACCGTATACGAAGAAGACGCACCCAAGTGCTCGCCCGAGCTGTTCAAGCTGGGCATTCCGGTCCTCGGAATCTGCTACGGCGCGCAGCTCATGAACTATCTTCTTGGCGGCGAGGTCAAGGCGGCACCCGTAAGAGAGTACGGCCACACAGACGTGCTCGTAGATACCGATGCAAAGCTCTTCAAGGACATCTCACCGAAAACAGTCTGCTGGATGAGCCACACCGTATATATCGCCACACCTGCACCCGGCTTCAAGATCACGGCACACACCGAAGTATGCCCGGTAGCTGCAGCCGAGAATGTCGAAGATAAACTTTACTGCGTACAGTTCCACCCGGAAGTTGTTCATACGACGGAAGGCACCAAGATGCTCGCTAACTTCGTCAAGGACGTCTGCCAGTGCAAGTGCGACTGGAAGATGGATTCTTTCGTCGAGACATCGATCAAGGAGATCCGCGAGAAGGTCGGCAGCGGCCGCGTGCTCTGCGCACTTTCCGGCGGTGTTGATTCTTCCGTTGCTGCAGTTCTCCTGTCGAAGGCAGTAGGCAAGCAGCTCACATGCGTTTTCGTTGACCACGGACTTCTCCGTAAGAACGAGGGCGACGAGGTAGAAGCGGTATTCGGTCCCGAAGGTCCTTACGATCTTAACTTCATCAGGGTCAATGCACAGGAGCGTTTCTATTCCAAGCTCGCAGGCGTTACAGACCCTGAGACAAAGCGTAAGATCATCGGCGAAGAGTTCATCAGAGTATTCGAAGAAGAAGCAAAGAAGGTCGGCGCTGTCGACTTCCTCGTACAGGGTACGATCTATCCTGACGTCATCGAGTCCGGCCTCGGCAAGAGCGCCGTCATCAAGAGCCACCACAACGTAGGCGGACTTCCCGACTATGTTGATTTCAAAGAGATCATCGAGCCCCTCAGGCTCCTGTTCAAGGACGAGGTAAGGAAGGCAGGCCTTGAGCTCGGAATACCCGAGAATCTTGTGTTCCGTCAGCCGTTCCCGGGTCCGGGTCTCGCGATAAGGATCATCGGCGAAGTTACTGCAGAGAAAGTAAAGCTCGTTCAGGATGCGGATGCCATCTTCAGAAGAGAGATGCAGCTCGCAGGCTTCGACAAGTATGCCAACCAGTATTTCGTAGCACTTACCAACGTACGTTCGGTCGGATGCATGGGCGATGAGAGAACATACGATTATGCGTGCCTGCTCCGCGCAGTCACAACGACAGACTTCATGACCGCCGAAGCAGCAGAGCTTCCCTGGTCCCTCATCGGCAAGGTAACGAACAGGATCGTAAACGAAGTCAAGGGCATCAGCAGAGTATTCTACGATTGCACGGGCAAACCGCCGGCTACGATAGAACTCGAATAATTGCAAATGTATCGAGGCAAACAGATTTATTCTCGATAGGGCAAAAGAAATTAGCCTGACGGGATAAAGCAAAAAAGCAAAAACAATAAAGACCTTGTATTACCGTTTTTGGTAGTGCGAGGTCTTTATATATGTGTTTTACCACAGGAATATCAAATCATTTCCAAACAGGCACTCTATTGTCCAAAACTAACCAAGCACTTCCGGGTGGATAGTTACTAGCTACATATGTTGAGATAATATCAGTAATCAGAACACCATCCTCATCCACTGGAACCATTTCAGGAAAATCAACCGTATCTTCTCCGTAGCCATTCTCATCTTGATAGTATACTTTCAATTGTATGTTGTAACCTAGTAGTTCGGGAAAGGTCTCAGGTGGAGGGGGTTCCGGTGCCGGCGTGCTATTTGACTGTACATCAGCAGGTTGAGGTGTTGAAGTCGGAGGGATTGGAGTCGGTGTTGGATTAGGAGTATTTACAGCTAGTGAAGTTTGCGTAGTTTCAGGTGTATTCTCAATTAATACATTTGTATCAATTGCTTCAGCGTCTTTTGTAGTGGTTGAAGATAGGACTGTTGCCTGACTTGAAACCATTGTTGTTTTATCCGTAATTTCTGTAGAGGCAGTGGTTGTAATTATCTCGTTTTCAACAGGAGAAGATGCAACAGTGAAATCGGACAATGACACAGTGCTTTCTATCACAGAAGAATCAGATTCAACAATATCTGAATTCACTTTGTTTTGTTCACAAGCCGCAATCATTAAAGCAGCTACTGCCACTGATAGAATCAAAATAAGAGAAGATATAGATCGTCCGAGTTTCATAGAGCATCCTTTAATTAATTCTATCACGGTCAATTCATGGATATATTTATAAAGAATGAAATCTATGAATAACGGGTTAATAATCTCATAATATACTTGAAAACAGGCATCATAAAACGGATATAGTTGTTGCACGGGTCAGCATAATAATAGCCATGTGATACAGTTCAGATACGATAACTAGTTTTTCCTCGTTTTTGGATAACACCACGCAAGGAATACGGTTGGTAATTTGACAAAAGATGTAAAACAACGTCAATCTAAATATTTCCAATGATAACCGCCTGCAGTTTTTTGTTGCCCTCTACAGCATGTGCGAATTTGGTTTGGAGATTTTAAGCAGTAAAACGCGGCTGCTTCAGAAGCGTCTTTAAAGCTCTCTCCGGTATCTATATTCATTACAGGTTTAATCTTTGATGCCCGAGTTTTCTCTTTGCCACATTCTGGACACCCATATCCAGATGAACGATTCGCAATACGCGTTTTCCATTCATGGCCACAAACTGAACACTTCCACCATACAGTTTTTCCAGAACTTACCTTAACTTGAGAAGGCTGTAGTTGAGAATTCTTTTCATAATTCCATTCCTTAGCTAAATCAGGTCTGCAGGTTTCAAGATCGTTCACGCCAATAATCGTATTTCTTCCGGAACAGTAAGGACACTTCTTTCCTCGGGTTCGATTGTATATAGATGCCGTCCACTCATGCCCTTTTGAACACTTCCACCAAACAGTTTCTCCCGAATGCAAATCAAATAAATCGGGAGTCAACAAACCATTTTTCTCTGTATTCCATTCAAGTTTTAGAAAAGATTCTTCAACAGATGATTCTTTCTTCTTTGTGCGGAACAGTTCGAGAATACTACTTCGATCTCGTTCAATAGAAACATCAAGACTTTGGTTCAGCTTTAAGAGCAATAAATTGATAGCCATTTCAAGAGAATCATTGCGATATGAATCAAATACTATTTCATAAACCATAGGATTAGGTTTTAGTTTAGGGCTTGCTGCATCGCGAACTCTATAAAGAACAATACCTTTTTCGGCACACATATCGTTCTTTGTTTCATCTCTAGCGATATTCTTATGCCATGTGCTTCCGTCAAACTCGATACCAATATGCTTCGACGGAATAAATATATCTAATTCTCGTCCATCCAATACTTCAGTGTTCCTGTTTTCAGCATCAGGGAATACCTGCTGTATATAATAGAAAATAGCTTGTTCCGGAAATGATGTTTGTATTTCGTTTTGACATATACGACATCCGCTTCCCTTCGAACGATTTGCGATTATCGCCTGCCACTCATGCCCTTTGGTGCATTTCCACCAGACTTTTCTTCCTGAACTAATAGAAACATCTTTAGGCGTTAGCCGGCCATTCTTTTCATAATTCCATTCTTTCGCAATATCTGGTTTTACCGTTGCTAAATCGTTATAACCTACCCATACTCTCTGACCAGAGCAATATGGACAACCAAGACCTCTAGAACGACTTGATACAACAGATTGCCATTCATGACCAATAGCACATTTCCACCACACTTTTTTAAGTGACCATGCAGTTACTTTTTTCGGAGTCAAATCACCGTTTTTTAAGTAATCCCATTCTTTTAGCAATTCGGGTTTTGTTGTGCCCAAATCGTTAAAGCCCGCTAAAACTTTAGTGTTCGAACAAAACGGGCAACCAGACCCTTTAGCGCGACTATAAATCCGCGCCTTCCATTCATGTCCTTTTGAGCATCGCCACCAAACTTCTTTCTCAGAACCGACTTTTACTTGATCTGGAGTTAAACTGCCATTCTTTTCATAACACCACTCTTCAGCAAGCGCAGGGTTTAAAGTCATTAGATCATTTTCACCCTTAACCGCTCTTCTTCCAGAACAATACGGACATCCTTTTTTGGTTCTGTTATTGATTTTCGATGACCATTCATGTCCATTGGAGCATTTCCACCATACAGCTCTATCAGAGCCTGATGATACTTTGTCCGGAGTCAAATTAGCATTTTTCTCATAATCCCACTCAAGCAACAGATCCGTGCGACCGTTCTGCACGCACCAAGTTTTTAAATCATTTTTCCCCATCTGTGCTATTCTGCTCATATTTAAATTATACTCTCGAATAGCATTGCATCTCCGTCTTCTAGGTTTAGTTATTGAGAGACGAACTCACTTCTCGATCAGGTCTTCCATGCGGCAACCGAGAACGGTGGCTATGCTGTAGAGAGTCTCGGCGCTTGCTTTGTTGATGTCTTTGTTTCGCTGTTCATACATCTGGATAGATCTGAGCGATACACCGGATCTTCTGGCGAGTTCTGCTTGCGTAAAACCGTAATAGGAGCGGAGGCGTTTGAGCCTGGTGTCTTGAAAGTGTTCGCGCAGCTTCGCATCGGCGATCTCAGCAAACTTCGAGATATCCGCTTCGTGAAGGGTGGTGTACATCCTTTTCAGGTCTTTGAATGAAAGCACCTCGAAGATCTCATCAAAACTTCTTCCCGAGAACCACTGGTAGTAGCATACAGCCCAACCGATCCAGTATTCTGTGGAACGGCGGAATTGTTCCTTTGGTTCATATTCAAGGAGTTTACCTGTAGTCTCCAGCACGACATCGATGGCGATCTCGATGCCGCTTTTGCCTGCAATATATATCGGCTCACCGTTCCCAAACCTTCTGCTGACTGAGCTTGCAGTAAAAAGTCTTATAAAATCGCTGCCGGATATATGACAGGTGTTGACTGCATAATCGAAAGCATCGCCGAGAGCGGCCTGTGCTTTACTGAGATAGGTTTCTTGGTATGCGCGGATCATCGTTCGTGATGCCTCCTCTAATGATATCCTGAATGTACAAGCCGTCACTTTCTTCTTCTTGAATACTCAGATACATCTGACTTGCCTTCTCGTCTCTTGCTTTACGGAGCACATAGTAGACGTTTTTGTCTGCCGGCTCGAAGCCTTCGTACTTTAACATTTGAAAAGCAAACTTTGATTTCAATACAATCTGCTCTCCGAGCTTTCCGAGTCTCATGGCTTGTGACAACTGCTCGACCGTGATCGCGTTGTTCAAGAAAGCTTCTGCATAGTCAAAATACGAGTCATCTGCACGGTATCCGATGATCAGATCATAAGCATTTACATTGATGCCGAAAGTATCGGTCAAATAACGTTTTGCCCTGCGTGCTACAGGTGTCTTGATGCTGAAGAGACGGTGTTCAACAAGGACGGACATCCAATTGAGGATCGTATACTCGGAACTATTCAGATTGAGGATTCTCATATTCTCAGTGTCCAATGTATAGCGGTTGGAAAAACCATCCTGAAGTGAAGAGACAGCCCATTCTTTTGCAAGATCATTATTCTCTGTGCAATAAAAACCGAGACCGAAATCATTGTTCTTCCGGCCCCCGCCGAAGACGGGAGTCTCAATGATCTGATTAGAACCATGATATATAGTGATCACTTTCCCCATATCCGTCCCTCCGTTGTTGATAAGATTATATCACCACAGTGATACAAAGACAAATTGCCTCTCATGTGGCTTCGCCTCTGAAGATGCAGTTGATTTGCACTAAAATGCACTTCGCGTGCACAAATTTGCATCTTCTGACAGCGTCTGTTGTAGCAGCTTCGCCCCTCCGTTAAACTCGCCTTAGACGGGAGGGATTCCAATGAAGAAAAACTGGATGTCAACAAGATACTTGGTCCTGTTCATAGTGCTCACGCTTGCCTGGACATGGATCTGCGGATTTATTCCGGTAGTGTTCGGATTCACGGGAACCGGCATAGGTACATTTGTATTCTATTTCGGAGGCGGCGCGCCTTCGGTAGTGGCGCTGTTCCTTGTATTCCTTACATATCCTAAGGACAAGAGGCGAGACTATTTCCGCCGATGCTTCAGCTTCAAGCAGGCGGGGTGGAAGTGGCCGCTCATAACCATTGTCGTATTCACGCTGCTTTCTGCGATCAGCATAATGGTCGGCGTCGGCCTTCTGGGATTTGAGATGCCGACGATGGATTACATTAAGGCCATAGCCGCTAACCCGCTGAACATACTTCTTGTCCTGCTGCTCTCACTCATCTCCGGTCCGCTTAATGAAGAGTTTGGCTGGAGAGGCTATGCTCTCGACAGGCTCCTGGTGAGATTTGGTTTTCTCAGAGGCTCTCTGATACTCGGATTCATCTGGGCGGTATGGCATCTTCCGTGGTACTTCACACCGGGCCAGGCACAGTATAACCTTCTGCAGGATTCCGTCTTCCATGCGGTGATGTTTGTTCCCAGTGTCATGATGTTGAGCGTTTTCGTGTCGTTCGTATATGTTAAGACGGGGCGCAGTATCCTTGCAGGTGCCCTTGTGCATATGTTCAGCAATCTGATAGGAAGTCAGTTGTTGTCTTCTTATACGACGGAGATAAGCATGCTGATAAGATACACGAACATGGCCTTTTTCCTTGGTGTTATCATATATGCAGCGGCATCACGCAGGTTCAAGGCTGAGACCGCGGCTGTTATAGAGACAATACGGATGCAGGAACAAGAAGGCTAGATGGAGATAATAACAAGACAAGTCGAAAATAAATCTCTGACTGTCACGATCGAATACCCGGAATATACCGAGTCGGTCAAAGGTCTTATCAGGAAGATCGAGAGTCTCGATGTCAGCTTCAGCGTGACCGCCGAAGACAGGCAGATGCGTATCGCCCGGTCTGACGTCTACTATCTCGAGATCGTCGACAGGAAAGCGTTCCTGTATACAGAGAAGGATGTCTTCAGGCTTGATGCATCGATGCAGGAGATCCTGAACCTTACCCTCGACTCTGACCTTGTCCGGATCTCAAGGACATGCATAATGAACACTTCACATCTTACGGAGATTCGCCAGCTTAAGAACAGCCACCTTGAGGCTACGCTCGACAACGGCGAGAAGCTCATAGTCTCGCGCAAGTATCTGCGTGACATAAAGCGGAGGTTCTGAGCCTATGCGAAAGATACTTAAGGACACATGCATACTTGCCGCTCTGATGATACTGGTGGTCTTCTCCTGCTCGATAATCTGGTCCGGAGTAACGGCTGAGATATCGCTCGTGCTGGCGCTGTTCGGCCTTGCGCTGATGATCACGGTGGTTAACTATCTTTTTGATGAATTCCTGTCACTATCGATAGTGGTGAACTACATCGTAAAGTACTTTGTCTTTTCCGGGATAGTCATGTTGTTCGGCTTCATAGTCGGATGGTTTTTTCCGAGCAACTTCTGGATGGCATTCATCTATGTCGGCGTGGTGTTGGTGCTTGCCTATGTGATCGATGCATTCAGGGTGCGAAAGGATATCGATTATATTAATGAACACATAAAGAAAGAAAAGCACAGTTGAAAGGTTCTAATGCTATGAACGCCCCTGTATTCTTTGTGCAGCACCAGCATTGATTCATTCAAGCAAGAGAAGCGCGGCCGCCGATATTGACAACCATACACTAATTTGATATAAAATAATGTATCGTTGTCGGAGGGGGATTGCTTTCAATATGGAGATCAAAGAACAAGTATTGGCTCTTGAGAGGAACGGTATCATTCTTTCTTCTGATGTGACAAAAGCCGGAATCCACAGAAGTGCTATATCTGCTCTTGTTTCAGATGGAACGCTTGTGAGGTGTTCTCGCGGTGTCTATATGCTCGCAGATGAATATGAAGACGAGTATTACCTTCTTCAGAAGAAGTATAATCGCGGAATATTCTCTCATTCGACGGCTTTGTATCTTCTGGGATACTCCGACAGAGTTCCGTTGACCTTTCATATGACTTTTCCTGCCGGGTATAATAATCCGTCTTTTAAGACTGAGAACATCGAGATTACCAGAGTTGGCAAAGCTAACTATGATGTAGGCATTACTCATGTAAAGACTCCTTTTGGTAATGAAGTTGCTGTCTATAACCTGGAAAGAAGCCTTTGTGATATTTTGCGCGGACAAGGCGATGACATTCAGACGATACAATCATCTTTCAAGCAATATGCCGTTAACAAGGATAAAGACCTCAATAGGCTTATGTCATATGCCAAGCAGCTTAGGGTAGAGCCGAAGGTTCGGACTTATCTTGAGGTGTTATTGTAATGAATGATATGAGCCTGAACGATGAGGCGATGAACAATAGATGGATAAGGTACCAACAGCAGATGCACTATGCGGAAGGCATATCGTTTGATGATGTTTTACAAACGATTATGCGATTGATGTCATTATGACAAATATTATAGAAAAATGGAGGTGGGTATTATGTTGGATGATATTAAGAAATCTGTTCAAGAAAGAGAGAAAGGAATAGCAGGTGTTGATGCTCGCGAGCTCCTTGCTGAAATGAAAAGAATCGTCGATGAGGCAGGAGAAAAAGAGTCAAAAGGGAATAAGAGTGATGATTAGCCACAGATTAATACTTTCTGACCTGGACCATACATTGCTTAGATCTGACGGCAGCATATCACATCATACTCTTGATGTGTTGCGACGCTGCAGGGAGAACGGTGTCCTTTTCGCGATCGCCACAGCCAGATATTGGATAGGCGCAGAACGTTATATCGAGCTTCTAAAGCCGGATTATGAGATCACTACGGACGGCACTCTTATTCATTCCGGTGATAAGTGCATCTACAGTTCGGAATTCACGGCGGAAGATACGAATAAGATCGTACAGGCACTGCTTAAGAGAAAACCCGATGCGGAGATAACCGTGGCGGATGGCAAGACGGTTTATTGGAACAGCAAACACATCGCAGAATCGGAAAAACTCCATAAGGCAGTCTACACGGAATACGATAAGCCGCTCGATTGCAGGGCTAACAAGATCGTAGCCGAGCTTCCCGACGAGTCCATAGCGCGGCAGATAGCCGATGAGATAGGCTGCAAACTACAGTGCTACAGGGGCGAGAAGTGGTATGCGTTTCTCCCCAAAGATTCCGGAAAGATCGAAGCCATCAGGGCTATGTCGGCGATAAGCGGAATAGACCTTAGTGATATGGTTGCCTTTGGCGACGACAAGAATGATATCGATATGCTGAAGATCTGCGGAAAGGGAATAGCAGTATCCAATGCCATAAAAGATGTTCTTGATCTGGCTGATGAGATAACAGCGTCAAACGATGAAGACGGCGTTGCAAAATGGATAGAGAAGAATCCCGTGAGCAAATAATCCACACTTGATACGCGTAACGTTACGGGTTACAATAACCGTGCAATGAAAAGAAGACCGACACATCCGGGTGCTGTTTTTCGTGAGGATATTATGATCCCCATGAACCTCTCAGTGACTGAAGCGGCTCGCCGCCTTGGTGTTACCAGAAAGACTTTATCGGAGTTTATCAATGAGAAGTCTGCACTTAGTCCTGAGATGGCTTTGAGGATCAGCATAGCGACAAACACTTCTGCTGAGAGCTGGATGAATATGCAAATGAAGCTTACGCTTTGGCTTGCTGAGCAGAACACTCCGACTGATGTGATAAGTTTCTCGGAAGCAAGTTAGGGTATGAATTACGCATATAAAATGACATACACCAAGCAGGCAGGTCAGAGATCATCTGTCAGTCTGGTGCCGTATTCCCAAGAGTATCAGGAACAATACAAAAGGCTCTATAACAAGTGCTATCACGAGATGCGCGAGGCGTTGGGGATCGAGCCGTATGACTTCATTCAGGATAATGCCTTTTTCGAAGAGGGGATGGATCAGGTGTACCTTCTCGTCGAGAACGGCGGCCTTGTAGGCAGCGTCGCGCTCAAGGGAGGCGAGATAGACGATCTTCTTGTGGACCGCGCACATCAGGGCAGGGGATACGGGAGGCAGATCCTTCTGTGGGCGCTCGAGAAAATCCAAGGTGATCCGGCGACACTTCATGTTGCGGAGTGGAACAAGCGTGCCATCGAGCTGTATAAGAGCGTCGGATTCGAAGTGACAGAAACGATAGAGATCTGATAAGCCGATTCGGAATAAAGCGATATAATCATATCACCGATCCCAAAAACAAATCGGAGGATATAGCAGATGATCTTATCAGACAAAACCATTAGCAAGATGGTAGAAGAAAAGACTTTGGTTATCGAACCGGTAACCAAGGAGCAGATACAGCCGGCAAGTGTGGATATCAGGCTCGGCAACACTTTCAGCGTTGTTGATGACTCGCCTTCAGGAATAATCACGCTTGGAAACAAGATCGAATACAAAACCATAGTTGCAGATACATATCTGATCCTTCCGGGACAGTTTGTTTTGGCAACAACAATGGAATACTTTGAGTTGCCTGATGATCTGACGGCATTTGTTGAAGGACGCAGTTCGCTTGGCCGCATGGGATTGTTTATCCAGAATGCTGGTTGGGTAGATCCGGGCTTCAAAGGTGAGATCACATTGGAGTTATACAATGCCAACAAATGTGCGATCGAGTTGAAAGCAGGCAGAAGAGTCGGACAACTTGTTTTCGCCAAAATGGATGATTCGGCGATGAATCCCTATAACGGAAAATACCAAGGCCAAAAAGGCGCTACGGGATCCAGAGTGTTTATGGATTCTGATAAATAAATACAGGATAAAGACATGATAGATTACGAGACCATTGCCAGAAGTAACCACCATAGCGGTATGAATTGCGCTATGGCCGTATATGATTCACTTAGCATGAATAATCCCAACAAGACGACACCGCCCCGCCCAAGAGATAACGGCGGCATGTGCGGGGCAGTACTTGCTGCGGAACAGACAATACGCGAGATGGGCGGAACGGATGAAGATATCGCCGAGTTTGAGAAGAGGTTTATGGAGAAGCATAATTATCTCAAATGCGGAGAACTGCGCGGTTACCTCAGCGGGAAATGCAATGACTACGTCGGCACAGCTGCTGCCATAGTCGGAATGATGGGAATGCTTCCGGATCACGAATGATCCAGGGATCAATAGGAGGATTATATGGACAATAAAGAGATCAGAGAACTTGCCGGCGCAAACATGGATATCGATCTGGTCAGTGAGAATGTCGACTGGGCTCAGAGTGTTTGTCCGTGGAACGAAGCCGAGAATACCAAAGAACATAGATGTGCGGTAAAAGATACTTCCATATGCAAGTATTTCCGCGGAATCAAATACCTGGACAGCGTGCTTTGCAGTTATCCGCACGAAAACAAAGAGTAAGATAAGCTGATTCAGGAGATCAAGGAAAAACACAAAACTGAGGGAAATGCGTAAATACTTTATCGATAACATCAGGTGTCTGATCATACTGCTGCTGATCCCTTATCATGCCGCACAGGCATTTAATACATGGGGAGAACTGAATTATTATCTGTTCTATCCCGATAAGGCCATCAGCAGTTTTATTGTGTTTTGCAGTCCGTTCTATATGCCTGTAATGTTCCTGTTGGCAGGCGTAAGCACGCGG
>JAFZPJ010000052.1 GCA_017550385.1 Clostridiales bacterium | reverse complement strand
TCTTGGCCACGTCGTCCTTGAAGAAGCCGTCGGCGGGAAGGACCTCGCCGTCAGCGACCGGGGAGAACCCGCCGCCGACTTCGGCCACGACCTTGTCCAGAACGTAGTGCCAGTGCGGGTCGACGGCATATGACGCAGGATCTGCGCAGTAGCGGTCGACAGCCTCGCGGTATACCTTGGTAACGGCTGCGGCATAGTACTCGCCCTTGATGCGGCCCTCGATCTTGAACGAGTTTACGCCGGCATCGATGAGCTCCGGGATGTGGTCGATCATGCAGATGTCCTTGCTGCCGAAGACGTACGTTCCGCGCTCGTCTTCCTCGACGGGCATCGCGAGGTCGGGACGTTTCTCCTCGACGACATGGTAGCCCCATCTGCAGGGCTGCGCGCACGCACCGCCGTTGGACCTTCTGCCGGTAAAGTAGTTGCTGAGCAGGCATCTGCCGGAATATGCGACGCACATCGCGCCGTGGACGAAGCACTCCAGTTCGACATCGTCGGGAATGGCGTCGCGGATCTTGCGTATCTGCGACAGCGTAACTTCGCGCGCCAAAACTATCCTCTTAGCGCCCTGGTCTGCCCAGAACTTGCAGGCAGCACTGTTGGTGACGGAAGCCTGCGTCGAGATGTGGATCTCGAGGTCGGGGCACAGCTCGCGCACACGGACGAAAATACCCGGATCGGACACGAGAACGGCATCCGCGCCGGACTCGCCCCCTATGAACTTAATTGCTTGATCAAGACCGCCCAGCTCGTCTTCGGTGGGCATGACGTTCAGCGTGACATAGCACTTTACGCCGCGTGCGTGCGCGAACGCGATACTCTCCACCATCTCTTCTTCAGTGAAATTATCAGACAACGCGCGCAGGCCGTAATTCTTGCCTGCCATGTAGACCGCATCGGCGCCGTAAGTGACTGCGGTGCGGAGCTTGGCGGGATCACCCGCGGGACTCAATACTTCAACGCGGGATCTGTCCATTACTCGCCTTCGCCCTCGTCGTCGCCTGTGTCGTACGTATCGCTCATGTCCGCACCGACTGACCAGTTAGCGGAGTATGTGGCGACGTTCTGTTCGTGCTCGGAGAGCGTTACGGCAAAGGCTGTTCCGCCGTCGCCGGTAGCGCAGAAATACATGTATCCGCAGTTCGGCTCAGGATACAGAGCAGCGGAGATCGCATCGAGACCGGGCATACAGATAGGTCCCGGCGGCAGACCCGGATGCGTATACGTATTGTAAGGGCTGTCGATGCTCGTCTCTGCCTCGGTGTGCAGCAGCGAAGGCGTGCCTCCCTGCAGCTCGACCAAGTAATTGATCGTAGCGGAAGAACCCAGATAGTTCATCGACTCGTCGTCGGAATCAAGACGGTTATGGAATACCGCGGAGATGTACATCATGTCGGACACCTTGCCGGACTCCTGCTGGATGATGGACGCCAAAGTGATTACCTCGTCCATACTCATACCGATCTGCTCTGCGCGCACATAGTACTCGTCGTAGAGCTTGTTCTCCATGTTGTTGAGGAACTTGCGGATGATGGTCTCGGGGCTCGCATTGACGTCGAACTTATATGTATCGGGATAGAGATATCCCGCAAGGATGTAGTCACGGTCAGGATCGATCTCGATCGCGGAGATGAAATCGTAATCGACGAACAGGTCAGGCGAATTCATGCACTCGTCGAACTCCGCGTCATCGAAGTTCAGGCCCGCCTCATGCAGTATCTCCTTGAGCTCGACATACGTCGTACCCTCGGGGATCGTGACGGTTACCTGGGAAGGCTCGAGCGTCAGGAAGTACATTATCTCGTCGTAGGACAGGCCCGGTATGAGGTAGTGCGTACCTGCGACGTACGCGCCGTCGAAGCCGTTGACCTTACTCATCAGGGAGAATACGAAAGTATTGTTGATAAGCCCCATCTCGAGGAGCTTGTCCGCGATGTCGCCGGTGGAGTCGCCCATCTCGACCACGAGCACGACCGCACCTTCGGTGTTCTTGTCGATCACGAGGGTGCCGTTGTCGATCTGCTCCTGGAGCGCGTCGAAGCGCTCTTCCTGCGAGATGACGTAGTTGTATCCGAAAATGACGCCCGCCACGGCAAAAGCGAACAACAGGACAAGTACTATGAGTATCCTGAGTGCGATCCTAATCTTCTTTGGCAGCATCAGCTAATTCCACCTTTATACCGGAGAACGCCGCCCTGCCACGCAAGCGGGAAGTGGCGTCCGTATTACTTCTTGAGCTTTGCAAGAGTCTTGGCTCTGAGGTCGTTGTTGAGGATCTTCTTCCTCAATCTGATGGACTCCGGCGTTACCTCGCACAGCTCATCGTCTTCAACGAACTCGAGGCACTGCTCGAGCGAGTAGTGAAGTGGCGGCGTGAGGCGCATGGCTTCATCAGCACCTGCAGAACGCATGTTGGTTACATGCTTCTTCTTGCAGACATTAACGGTAATATCATCGGGTTTGGGATTGACACCGACTATCATGCCTTCGTACACGGGCGTTCCTGCTCCGATAAAGAGCGGACCTCTGTCCTGGGCATTGTATAATCCGTAGGTTACGGCGGTTCCCGTCTCGAAAGCAACGAGCACGCCCTGACCTCTGGTCTCGATCTCTCCCGCGAAGGGTATATAGCCGTCTATGACGCTGTTCATTATACCATTGCCCTTAGTGTCGGTCAAAAACTCGGTACGGTATCCGAGCAGGCCTCTGGACGGAATCCTGAACTCAAGTCTCGTATATCCTTTGGTCGGAGGAAGCATGTTGATGAGCTCTCCTCTTCTCTTACCGATCTTCTCCATAACGGGGCCGACGAAGTCCTCCGGAACGTCGATGACGAGGTTCTCGACAGGCTCGTTCAGAACGCCGTCGATCTCCTTCATGATGACCTTCGGCTTGGATACCTGGAACTCGTATCCTTCACGTCTCATCGTCTCGATGAGGACGGACAGGTGAAGCTCTCCTCTGCCCTTTACGATGAACGCCTCTGTCGTATCCGTCTCTTCGACTCTCATGGAGACGTTTGTCTCGATCTCCTTGAAGAGCCTCTCTCTTAAGTGTCTTGAAGTTACGTACTTGCCTTCCTGTCCTGCGAAGGGTGAATCGTTGACGGAGAACGTCATCGCGATGGTAGGCTCGTCGATCGCAACGAACGGGAGCGCCTCGGGGTTGGCAGCATCGCAGAGAGTGTCGCCGATGTTGATGTCTGCGATACCTGCGACACATACGATCTCGCCGATCGATGCTTCCTTGATCTCTTCCCTGCCGAGGTTGTGGAAACGCATGAGCTTGACTACTTTCGCGTTACGCTTGTCCTCGGTGCCGTAAGTAACGAGTGCGACGTTCTCGCCCTGCTTGATCGTGCCGCGCTCGACTCTGCCGATACCGATACGGCCGACGTACGGGTCGGAGTCGATGTTGGATACGAGCAGCTGCATGGGGCCTTCCGGGTCGCCCTCGGGGCAGGGTGTGTACTCTACGACTGCATCGAGGAGCGGAGTGAAGTCAAGCTGCTTGCCCTCTTCGAACTCCTTGATGTCGGTGGTCGCGAGACCGACCTTGCCTGATGTGTATACGATGGGGAACTCGAGCTGGTCTTCGTCAGCGCCGAGCTCGATGAAGAGATCCAGGACCATGTCGACGACCTCTAAGGGACGTGCGTCGGGACGGTCGATCTTGTTGATGCATACGATGGGCTTGAGGCCGAGACCGAGCGCTTTGTGCAGAACGAATCTCGTCTGGGGCATCGGGCCGTCGAAAGCGTCTACTACCAGAAGTACCGCGTCTACCATCTTGAGTACACGCTCTACCTCGCCGCCGAAATCAGCGTGGCCCGGAGTATCTACGACATTGATGCGGATGCCCTTGTAATCGATGGCAGTGTTCTTGGCAAGGATCGTGATGCCGCGCTCGCGCTCGAGGTCGTTGCTGTCCATTACCTGCTCGACGACTTCCTCGTTCTCGCGGTAGACGCCGGCCTGCTTGAGCATGGAGTCGACTATCGTGGTCTTGCCGTGGTCAACGTGAGCGATGATCGCTATGTTGCGCATGTTCTCGATCTTTTGTACTGCCATAAGGATCTCCTGTATATAAATAAAAAAGCAAAATAAACCGAGTAATATTTAACTACTTGCGAAGGTCAATTACTCACTGTCATTTTTACCAAAATAATTACTCGTCGCTGCCGTTTTTGTTTCTAAGTAGCAAACGTATGGGAACGCCCTCGAAGCCGAAGTTAGAGCGCAGCTGGTTCTCGAGATATCTCTCGTACGAGAAGTGCGACAGCTTCTTGTCGTTGACGAAGAGCGCGAACGTTGGCGGCTTTACGCTGACCTGCGTGCCGTAGTAGATCTTCAAGTGTCTGCCCTTGTCCTGGGGCGTGGGGACCAGCGTTACCGCCTGGCTTATCATCTGGTTCAAGATGCCCGTCGTGAGGCGCTTTTGTGCGTTCTCGTTGACGGTCACGATGAGTTTGAAGAGCTTGTCGACGCGCTGGCCGGTCTTGGCCGAGATGAAGATGACCGGAGCGTAATCCATGAAGGCGAACTTGTCCTTCACGATCCTCTCCATGGCCTCCATCGTGCCTGTCTCTTTCTCAACGAGATCCCACTTGTTGATGACGAAGACCGAAGCCTTGCCCGAATCGTGCGCCAGGCCTGCTATCCTCGTATCCTGCTCGGTAACGCCCTGTGTGGCGTCGATAAGGATGACGCAGACGTCTGCACGCTCTATCGCGGACAGCGCCCTTACCATCGAATAACGCTCGATGACGTCTTCGATCTTGCCCTTCTTACGCATGCCTGCGGTATCGACGATCGTGAACTTGCCATGCTCGTTCTCGATGTCGGAGTCTATAGTGTCACGTGTTGTGCCTGCGATGTCCGATACGATGCTCCTGTCCTGGCCGATCATCTTGTTGGCAAGAGAAGACTTGCCGGCATTAGGACGGCCGATGAGAGCGACTCTTATCGAGCCTTCCTCTTCTTCCTCGTCTTCGGTATCGGGGAACTGCTCGAATATCATGTCGAGCATCTCGCCGAGGCCCAGTCTGTGCGCAGCGGAGATGCTGCATACGTTCTCGAGGCCCAGCTGGTAGAATTCATAGTACTCTGCCGGAGGATCGCCTACGGTATCGACCTTGTTGACTGCGACGACTACCGGGCGGCCTGCTTTTCTGAGCATGACTGCGATCTCTTCGTCTGCAGCGGTAAGACCTGCGTGGAGGTCCGTGATGAACAAAATAACATCGGCGGTCTCGATAGCTATCTCGGCCTGGACTCTCATCTGCTTAAGGATGTAGTCCTCGTTGTCGCCGGGCTCGATTCCGCCGGTATCTATCATGATGAACTGCCTGCCGCGCCACTCGGCATCGGCATAGATGCGGTCACGCGTAACGCCGGGGGTATCGTGTACGATCGATATCCTCTCTCCGTAAAGTGTGTTGAACAAGCTCGACTTGCCCACGTTCGGGCGTCCGACTATTGCTACTACGGGTTTGCTCATTCTAAGTGACCTCTCCTGGCAAAAAAAGAGGCAGCGCCATGTTACCCTAGCACTGCCTTCGTGTAATCAAATGTCTTAATCTCAGACTTCTTCGCCGACTTTGATAACCTGTCTCTTATCCAGGTAACCGCAGTTCTTGCAAACAGTGCGGCGAAGCATCTTAGCATGACACTGGGGACATTCTACAAAACCCGGCATGTTAAGCTTCCATGCGCTTCTGTGACGAGAAGTCCTTGCCTTCGACCATTTACGCTTCGGATGTGCCATTCGTCTTCACCTCCGTCCTTTCTTACAACAATGCTTGAAGATAATACAATAATCTCAAGGACTTTGCAAGAGCCTTTTTATCAAAAAGGTGTTTTTGACGGGTTCCGTGCTTCCCGCGTCGATCACATAGCTTATCTCGATGCCGTCGGCAAGCGCATTGGGGACGTTTACGTACTCAGTCCTGATCTTGACGTCGATTACGCCGTAGACGGTATTGAGCGCGCCGCGGGTCTCGTTCTCGGGATCGAAGTTCATAATAGAATTGATATCGCCGTTCCTGGTGACCGAGCAGACTCTCGTCTTCTTGTCGAGCATCAACGAGAAATCGGATACCTGCTCCTTCTCGCTGTGCTTCTCGCGCCACATGTACTTGATGAAGTCTTCGGACTCCTCATAAGTGCCGCTCGCATAGAAGGGGTCTTCGTACATTCCGGAATGAACCGCAAAAACACATTCTTTCATTATCTTTATTCCTTATATCTCGTATCTGTCGGTATTGAAATGCTTTGTTCCGGCAGGCAGGCCCGATCCCAGGAAGGGTGATGCCACGCTCTCGAAGAGGTGCGGATCGTCGCTGGTGTAGAACTCTTTCGAGCTCGAAGAACCGTCCGATGCGATGCCTTCCCTCGCGAGTGCTTCCTTGACGACCTCTGCCGTTGCTACGCCCGTGTTGACGAGCTTGACGCCGTCGCCCATCTCCTCCTGGATGACCTTGGTCAGGAGCGGGTAGTGCGTGCAGCCCAGGACGAGCGTATCGACGCCGGCCGCCTTGAGGGGTGCCAGATACTCGTGTGCGGTGATCCTCGCTACTTCGTTGTCCCACCAGCCTTCCTCGGCGAGCGAGACGAACAGCGGGCACGCCTGCTCGGTGATCTCGATGCCTCCGAGCCCCAGTTCTGCCGCGCGGCGTTCTACCGCATGGCGGTATGTCGCAGTGGATATAGTACCCTTGGTGGCGATTATTCCTATCTTGCCGTTCTTGGTGGCTTTGCATGCAGCATCTGCGCCGGGCGTGACCACTTCGATGACGGGAACGCCGGTCTTGTCAGCCAGTGTCTCATACGCATAAGCGCTTGCCGTGTTGCAGGCTATCACTATCATCTTGACGTCCTTGGACTCCAGGAACTTCATGTTCTGGAGCGAGTACCTGATGACGGTGCTCTTGGACTTGGTGCCGTAAGGAGCTCTCGAATTGTCTCCGAAGTAGACGGTGCTCTCGTCGGGGCACGCCCTCCAGATCTCACGCAGGACAGTAAGTCCTCCGATACCCGAATCAAATACTCCGATCGGTCTTGTGTCTGCCATATTCACCTCTTGATCCCGAGTTCTTTGAAGTCCAGCTCATACTCGGGAGCTATCTTGAAAGTCTTGCCTGATATATCGGCGTGCACGTTGCCGGAAGGAACCTTACCGACCAGGATCTCGGTCGAGTAGAGCTGCTGGTGTCTGAGCTTTGCGCCTCCGACCGCCTTGAAGCCGACGTTGATCTTGTTCCTGCCGTAATTGCCGTCGCCTATAACAGGATACCCCAAATGCGCGAACTGCGCTCTTATCTGATGTGTCCTTCCTGTTACAAGTTCGCACTCGATCTCGGAGATCTCCGGCATGCCGTACTCCGCGGGCTTGTACGTCTTGATCACCCTGTATCTGGTCGCGATGGGCAGGTCGTGCGGCTGCTTGTCGTCGTGGATGTACACCTCGCCCGACTTGGTCTTCTCGAGGAAAGCCTTGATCTCGTACATGACCGTTCCGTCGTCGTACACCACAGGCTCGCCCTCATCCGGAGTGCCCAGCACGATCGCGCGGTATCTCTTGGTAATGAGGTTATCTTTGAACAGCGCGACTGCATCTTCCAGCGCCTTCTTGTTCTTGGCGACCATGACGAGACCGCCGGTGTTCATGTCGATGCGGTGGCAGAGCTCGGCCTGGGCATAACCCGTCTCGCGCCTGATGAGATCTATCAGCGTGCCGTCAGCTACCGTCTTGCCCGTATGTACCGCGAGACCCTGAGGCTTGTTGATGATGAGCAATCCCTTGGTCTCGAAAGCGATCTTATACGACTGCTTCTTGTCCTTCTTCTCTCCGCCTGCCTTCGCCGCCTTCCTCTCGAAAAGCTCATCCGGCAGCCAGACCTCTACCTCCTGGCCTTCCTTCACCGCGATGTCCTGTGAAGTCTTCTTGCCGTCTACCCTGATGTCCTTGCGCTTCAGGGCGTGGAAGAGCTCCGCCGGCTTCAGCATCGGGAACGCCTCAATGCACGCCTTTACGACGTGCTTGCCACTCATATCGGATGTAACCGTGAACTTACGCATGTTGTTTTCCTTTGTTGGTGCATATTCTACCTTACTTGGCACTCTTTTCAAGGCGAAAGCGAGGCAAGCGCGGATGTCGTTCCATTTTGAGTTCCAGAAGCATCAAAAACACTACTGAAAACACTACTATCAAGCTAACAGTAGTATTTTTAGTAGCGAAATCGGTAAAAACACTACTGCAAAAAGAACAAAGTAACGGCGTATCTTACTCGTAATCGTCGAAGCGCCTTCCGTCCCAATCGTCGTCATCATACTTTGAAGACGGCCTGTAGTCATCGTCGTCCTGATCTTCCGCCTTCTTTTTCAGCTTATGAGCAGCAACTATGGCCCCCGCCATGAATCCGCCGGAGATCAAGGTCCAGACTATGCCGAACACGATCATAAAACCTGCTTCAGGTCCATTGGTGCTCAGCATGCCTATGCCCGCGATAAGGATCAAGATGCCGATAAAAATAAAGGGCACTAAGAATAATACCGATACTACCATTATTATCGGCGCTGCTATCTTGCCGATCTTACGGACAGTCTCTGTCAGTTCGGCCGAAGCGCCTGCACCGGTAAGCGACGCACGCTCGGCTTCCAGATCGATGGGCACTTCCTCATATTCGACGTCCTTGTCACGGATAAACGTTCTGATGACAAGGAAGAACGCAAGCGCGAAGAATCCGACGACTACTATAAACGGCATGCACTTGAGCACCATGGATATAACGGACATTGGCGACTTGAGATTCAATGTCTCATCCGCGCTGCGCGTGATCACTTCGAATGCTTCTTGGAAGGCCTGTCCCGGGCGGACACCATCTTCGAGGTTGTTGTGGAATACCTTGGAGAAGTTGCGGAACATGCCCTCCGTCAGGATGGGATCCGTCTCGTCGCCCTGTATAGCTTCCCAGGAGAAATCCGGCACCTCGAGATCGCCCGAGATGAAGTCCTCCGCCTGGTCTTCTGGGATCGAATACACGATCACGAAGTGCTGCTCGTCCTCGTAGTTATCCACATACGTGGAGAAGGCATAGCTCTCGAGATCCGCATAACCATCCTGCCAGTCTTCGTTGTATACCGTATAGACGACCGGGCAGATACCGGTGATATCCTCGAAGTCTGTGAGCGCTTCTTCCAGGTCGTCGTAGTTTTCGATGACGCCGATGCTGTCTTCGATGTGGGTGTCGGGCGTATCGTATACGGGCTTGAGCTTGACCGCCATCTCGTCCGCTACCGAACTGAACGTACCGTATCCGATGAAGCCTCCGATGAGAGCCATCAGGATAAGGACGAAAATGCTCGGTTTCTGCGGCTTGCTGCTGGCGTAGATGTATTCGTCGGGATAGCCCGGACGATGCTTGCGGTATCTTCTAGAACCCGGGAAATAGTGATGCGATATGTGGTTGCCGGAGCTGCCTCCGTGCGATCCGCCTCCATGCGTACCGCCGCCGTGTGAACCTCCTCCTGAACTGTGCGGCATGGCTCAGCCCTCCCTTGCCGGAGAGATTATCTCCATGAAGATGTCCTTGTCGGTCCTCTTGAATTCGGTGAACCCGCACTTCTCGTAGAGATGGATCGCCCTGTCGTTATCGATGTACACTTCGAGATACACGCGGTTGATCGGAAGGTTGTTCCAGCCGTACGTGAGCAGGCTCCTTATCGCTTCCGCGCCGTAGCCCGCGTTCTGCTTTGCATATGTGATTACGATTCCGAGCTCTGCCTCGCCGTCCTTGACGTTCATGAAGCCGGTGTTGCCGATGAACTCGCCGGTGGATTTCTCCATCATCGAGTATGTATACGGCTGCATGAGCTTCTGGTTCCTTATGAACTCGAGCTCTTCTTCCATCGTGTAAGGCGTGCGCCTCTCGCCGATGAACCTCGCGACATGCTCGATGTCGTTGACCATTGTGAGATAGTCTTGTGCGAGTTCTTCGGTAAACTTCACGAAGCGTATGTTCTCTGATTCAAATACTGTATCCATGCGGTGAATTATAACACTCGGGCGGGCAGGTGTTCCATTTTTGGTTCCGGAAACATCAAAAACACTACTGAGAAAACTACTGCCGGGCGAATAGTTGCGTTTGTAGTAGCGAAAACGGCAAAACCGCTACTGCAATTGGAACAGATCAATAAAAAACACCAAATTCCGAGAGGAATCTGCGTCATTCCGGCGGGTGGCTACCATTCGGGCTACCAAAATCGCGAAAACGGTAGCCTGATCGGTAGCATTCGGCCAAAATCTACCAAAACGGCTACCAAAACCGCCAAATCGGTAGCCTATTTGGTAGCCTGAGGCATGACGCCCGTCACCTGCGTGAACACGGGCAATAAAAAACCGCAAACTCCATAAGGAATCTGCGGTTTAATCTGATAAGATCACTGATACTCGTTCACCTGATACTGGATCGCAATATGCTGAACATTGTCATATGGGTTCTCGAAAATCGACAGATAGCCGCCATCTACCGCCCAAACATATCCGTATCCGGAATTACCGGCAGGAATAGAATTTCCATTGGCATAAATACATGAATGAATCGGCTCACCATAAACATTCGTGTATTGTGAGACAATACTATCTAAAGAAGCACCTTCTATCTCATACCTCACTGCGGATACATCTCCTTCCATGATGAAAAAGGTGTATTTGTTTCCCAGGAAATAATAATCAAGGTATGAATCAAACGTATCCGAATACGTCCACGCTTTGTAATCCCACACATACGGATCATCATATACTGCAAGCGCATTAGTATAATAGATATCGTAATATAATCCCTTCAGACATTCGGTTAATTCTGCCTCGGGACAGTCTAAAAGCGACCCGTCAATCCAGAAGATTCCGTCTTTATTCTGAATAGGATCAGAAGGAGAAGAATAACTTCCGACACCGTATTTTGCCAGGATCGAATTCAGAGTGCCTTCATTACTCATCTGCATGACATCCATGGCATTCTCAAGGAATTGTATAAGTTCATCCGAATCTTTGTTAACAGCAATAGCGAACTCTTCACAAGTATAGGCGCACTCTACGCCTGTAAGATCCGGATAATCAGCTTCAATTCTATTAATATCTTCAATATTAGTCAGGACCGCATCGATCTCACCGGTTGCCAACGCTTCAATAGCCGCGTTTACATCCGGATACCTCGTTAATCTCTCCTCGCCTATATCATCTGTGAGATAGATATCAGCAGTAGTATTCAGCTTAACACCCACCTGACAGTTTCCATTAATGATATCGTCATTCGTACAAATACCGGAATCCTTTCTTACAACAAACCACAAAACGTTTGTATAGTAGGGAACAAAATAAGCTTTTTCCTTACGTTCGTCGTTCTCGGTAATGCCTGCAACGCAGATGCAGTTCTCATCAGCCTGAACTTCATCCAACAGAACATAGAACTCAAGATCTTCATAATTAAGATCATAGCTATCTTCAAATAAAACTTCTAACAGATCGATCTCAACACCGACCATCTGACTATCTTCATAATACTCAAATGGCGGGAAATACGCATTTGTTACGACTCTCAGTTCAGGTAAAGACGGCACAGGAGTAGGTGTAGGGGTAGGGGTTGCAGTCGGCTTTGGCGTCGGCGTAGCCTTTTTCGAGCTTGTTGAACCGTCGGACGACTTTTGTGTCTCGGTCTGAGCAGATGCCTCGGTAGGTTTCTCACCACCGAAGAAATTATAATAATTGTTTGTAATATGTTGTATCACTGCACAACCAGTTGCCGATAATAGGATGGAAATCATCACTACTGATACCAGCGCTCTCTTGATTCCAGTCATAGTATTCTCCTGTTGTTATTTGCTCAATTCCACATTGGTTACGCAAAGATACGGCAACGCACCCGTTCCGTCTCCGTAGTACCAACTGCCGAAAACTTCAATTACAACAAAACTATTACCGGAAATATCAACGGAAAAATCTATCGGCTCCTCAGTACCAACAGGATTCGTACTTTCATAAAGAAGAACATCATCCCCATATATCCGTACATATGAGCCTCCATTATCATTTGAAGCCAACGAACAATACGGAACATAAATAGTACCGGATATGTTTTTATAATCTCCGGCGGTATAGAATTGTGCCCTGGCGGGCTGGTCTTCCATCCACGCATCAGTTACGGTGAATACATATTTTGATTCATAAGTGTTATTAAACCCGTCTCTGCAAATATCATCCGTATAATATGAATTGACTGCACACCAGTCATTAACGGAGTACGCATCTTCACGTGATAAGTAACTGTTTGTTTTACTGCTCGCTGAATTCGGGTCCGTATCCCAAAATGACTTCTTCTCGGTCTCGCCCAACTCAGCTTCGATCACATTAACTACTTCCTGAGTCTTGGCATTGTGATCTTCGATCGCTTCCTGGTTAGTCTTTGCCTGCTCGAAGTAATCCATATTGTGGGTTCCGACATAATCAGAGAACCAGCCGAGGAATATTATTCCGAAGAAAAGAGTCAAAACAATAACATCGAAAAGACTCAGTATGATACCCAGTATTCCCAGTCCCTTTCCTCGTTTTCCATACTTATTACATTCATGGACGCCTATGATCGAGAACAACAAGTTGAACGGAGACAACTGAAAGATCGCCGTAACAAATCCGGCAACACAGAAGCCGCTGAACGGCGGGATCGGATTAGGATTTGCATAGATTACGGTGTTGGTTCCGGATTGCACTGGTCCTGAAGCACCTGTCTGATCCTTGCCGCAATAATTGCAATAGCGAGAACCTACCGGTATCGGCTTTCCGCAAAAAATACATAACTGATCCATCTTCTTTCCCATAACCTGCCTCCCAAAAAACAAAAGCTATGATTTGATTATTTCAAATCCGGAGAGTTGCAAGGTTGTAGATTATTACATTTTCAGTGTCAGTTATTACATTTATGGCAGTTCTTCTATTCTTTGAGCCTTTCTTCCAATTCGGTTGATATCTTAACTGCCAATTCCAAAGACTCGTTATCTCCCTTTTTCGTTAAGGTCTTTATCTGTTCTATGTAATTCACGACATCGTGTCTGATAAAACGCGATCCGTTGATCTCTTTTTGAACCAGTTCATAATAGTCTTTGTCATACACCGCATTTTGCTGCATCAGTTCTTTTTCTTGTCTTAATGCCTGCACTCTTTTGCTGACTCTCATATACGCAATGAACAAGACCACAAAAGCGATATTGATCACACCGGCTGTGACTGCCGTCCGGGTCAATATGAATCCGTTATGATCACCCTTATCCAGAACGATCGATAATGTATAGATCAACATCAAGACCGGTATAGTCAGAAGTATCATTATGGGGAATACTGGTTTTGTAATCTTCCTGCTCCTGTATATCAGCACTTCTATCAGGAAAGCATCGCAAAGAAATATCGTCGAATATGATCTGAACAGTTCTACATAGATATCATAACCATCCGGTGGGATCCCCATCACTACAGCCATAGCTTCAGTGGTGATCTCTATTGCTACCGTAGTAACTATAAATACGACAAAGGTGATGATCCTTTTGGCGATCCGGTCTTTGCTGAAGACAAAAAACATAAAGATGAACGAACCGAAGAAGAACACAGTCGGATCGATGACGCTTACAAAAGTGTTATTCAGCCCGCTTAAGACGCTCAGGGTGATTCCTATAACATAGCTTAACCAGTCTGGAAATCTCTTTTTGTCAATGACACCAAGCAGCGAATAGATCACTACGAATCCGAGTATCGTACCCTCGATAATACTCCAGACAGGATTCATCTTGCATTCTCCCTGCGTCTGCAGTTCAGCATCATAGTAAAAACAGATATATGGTCCTTCATATCAACGGTGAGTTCTCCGTCGTATCTTCCGGCAATAGCCTGTAGTATCTTCAGTCCGTAACCGTGTGATCCCGGGATATCGGTCTTGGTCGTTCTCAGATCTTCGATGCTGTCAACTGTCACATCCGATAATGTTGGGTTTTCAGTCCTTATTATGAGCATCTTACCCTTCATGGAAATATTGACATTAACATAAGCGTCTTTGCCTGCTTCCTTAACGCATAACGCAGCTTCTATCGCATTATCAATAAGATTGGAGACCGCAGATGACAGATCCAATTCAGCTATGCCTGTATCGGATGGAACCACGGCCTTTGTATTCATCGGAATCGATTCCCTGTCCGCCCTGTTCTTTTTGAGTGTCAGGACCATGTCCACCGTAGGGTCTTCACAGAACCTGAGACTGCGTAGTCCTTCTATGCTCTCGCTTATCTTGTCGACAGGCACCGCCTTTGAGTTCAGTTCTCCCGTCTCGATACTCGCCCTGATTTCTTCTATATGCTTTAACAACCCGGCATTGATCTCACGGGATTCTGCTAATTCCTTATCCATGATCTCGAAATACTTCTTATCAAGGTGTTCAAGATTCGCCTTTAATTCTTCCTCTTTCTGCCTTTCATAGAGTCTGTTGCTGTCATAGATATAACGGATAAAGAGGATATTGACCGCAGTGTTGAATACCAACGCTCCGATACTGGCAGCCATGGAGTGCATTATGCTTACTTCGGAACTTCGGGCAAGGAGCAGAAAGACATAGATCATCTGCATCATTATGAACAGAGCAAAGATCAGGATGGGAATTAAGAGCGTTCTAGTTCCTTCTCTTCTTAAATAAGGCTTGTTCATACCAGCTTCCTGCCAAGATGCTTAGTCAGAGCAATACGGACCTCTTTGCGTCTGGACTGACTGACCGGCACCGCGCTTCCGTCATCCAGCAAAAGGTTGTCCTTCCTCATGCTGCTCACGTGATCCATATTAACTATGAAGCTCTGATGACATCTGATAAACCTGTCATCGAGTTCGGTCTCAACATCCTTGACCCGCGAATAAAAGCTTTGCTTATTACCGTTAGTAACAGCATTCATCCGTCTTTTGTCACTTTCGAAAAACAGGATCTCACGCATTGGGATGCTGACTATATCCGATCCGGATACATACGTAAACTTGTCATTATGATCGTGTTCCAACACTGACAGGGCTTTATCCACAGCCACTTTAAGTTTGGATTCCGAGACCGGTTTCTGGAGATAGTACACCGGATCAGCTCTGAAGATATCCTGCGCATATTCATGAAAAGCACTTACAAAGATGACCTGAACATCCGGCTTATTCTCTTTGATCCTGCCCGCGATCTCTATTCCGCCGGAATCCACTCCGTCAGAATTATCAAGATCGATATCTATGATCAACACATCGCAGTCAGCGCAATCATTATCCTCAAAATCATCAGTTCCAAATGCAAACTTGTATACAAACCTGTCCGGAAACAGCCGGCAGATCATATCATGAATATCGGATACTGTCTGTGAGTTGTCATCACAGATCGTGCACTTCAGCATAACAAGCCCTCGATTCTTCAGTCCCTTGATAATAATAACATTTTTGCAGATCAACACTACTCAGGATCGACAGTCCTGTTCCGTTTTGCGTTCCAAAAGCATCAAAAACACTACTGCAGAAACTACTATCGGTCAAATAATAGTATTTATAGTAGTGAAAACGGCAAAACCGCTACTGAAAATGGAACAGATCAATAAAAAACCGCAAACTCCATAAGGAATCTGCGGTTTGCTTGGCTGCCGAACAAGGATTCGAACCTTGACTAGCGGTGTCAGAGGCCGATGTGCTACCGTTACACCATTCGGCAGTGTTTTTGCGACTAGGCAAATATACCACACGCAAAATCTAAAATCAATATATTCTTTATTCGAGCGGTGGAAGTGCTCCGATCTCCTCGAGCTTGGCTCTCACCTTGCCCATGTCTTCGTATATCGGCATCTTGTTCTTGGGATTACGAAGAGCAAACGCCGGGTGGTACGTGGTCATTATGTAATAGCCGTTCTTCTCGATGAACTTGCCGCGCACGTCGCGCATCACGGGCTTGGTTCCGAAGAAACCTTCGTACGCAGTCGACCCGCAGAGAAGTATTACTTTCGGGCGGACCATCATGAACTGCTCAGCCAGGAGCGGCTTGCATGCGCGGATCTCGTCCGGGGTCGGACGGCGGTTCTGCGGGGGACGGCACTTGGCTATGTTGCAGATGTGGTAATCGTTGTCGCCGAACCCGTAAGAAGCCAGAAGGTTCTGCAGGAGCTGGCCCGACCTGCCGCAGAAGGGTATGCCCTTGATGTCCTCCTGCTCGCCCGGCGCTTCGCCGACGATCATGAGAGGCGCCTGTCTGCCGCCCCTGTAGATGACGACGTTCTGGGCACCAGCACGGAGGCCGCAGTTATTGCACGCGCGGCACTTGTTCTCGAATTCACTCCACTTGGCATCAAAATCTTCCATAGGACAAATTATACCTCATATTGGTTTATAATCATCTCATGAGACTCGACAAAATGCTGGCAAATTCAGGACTCGGCACAAGATCCGAAGTGCGCGCGCTCATCGCGGGCGGCGCTGTCAGCGTTAACGGTACCGTAGCGCGTAAGGCCGACATGCAGGTCTCGGAAGAAGACGAGGTGATCTGCAACGGCAACCCTGTCAGCTCCGACGAGCACCTCTACTTCCTGCTCGACAAACCCGACGAAGTGCTGACGGCGATGGAAGATCCGCGCCTGCCTCACGTCGGCGAGTTCATCCCGGATAATCTAAGAGGAAGAAAGCTCTCTCCCGTAGGAAGGCTCGACTATCACACGACCGGGCTTCTCATCATAACGAACGACGGCACCCTGTCGCACAGACTGCAGTCACCCAAATATAAGATAAAGAAGATATACCTGGTTAACTACGACGGCCCGGCTTGGACCGGCGCGGAGATAGAAGACGTAGCAGCAGGCGTCACTCTCACCGACATGGATCAGCCCGTCAAGCTCTCTTCCTCCGAAGTGCGCCCCGCCGAAGACGGCAAAGCATACATCACCCTCACCGAGGGCAAGACCCACGAGGTCAGAAGGATCTTCGCGAAGTTCGGCAAGGAAGTCACCGCGCTCCGCCGCATCACTCTCGGCAACATCAGCATTAAAGAAGGCACCGCGGACTGCGGTGCCTTGCGTGAACTTACCAAAGATGAAGCGGAAGGCCTGAAGCGCCTTACCGGACTTTAACCTGCAGCCTTCAGGATCGTTATCAGGACCTGGACGCTGTCGGCCAGGCTGGACGTGTTCGAGTATATTCCGAAAACAAGCGTCGGGGGCTGCTTATGCCACCAGTTCTCGAAGCCGAGCTTCTCGATCATGTCGGGATCCTTGATCTCAAGACCGACCATTATCTCCTTGTCCGACAGTTCGTTCTCGTCGATCTCCGCGTCGTAGTCCTGGATGTCGTAGATCTGCTCGTAGTATGTTTTCGTGAGATAGTATGCTTCCTTCTCGCTGAGGTATACGGGCGTGATGGCAGCGGCGACGTCCTCCGGGATGTCTTCGATGATGATGTCGTACACATCCGTAAGATCATAGAACTGGCTGAAGTAATATACGTATGTCATCTCGTCCGTGATGAGGACGTTGGGATCTGCCGAGAAGAATGCCGCGAGGGTCTGGTCGGCATACTGCTGGTTCTCGAGGCCTTCCTGGTTCGGAACGATATAGTTTACGGTCGCGACGTAAGGATTCGAATATCCGTAGAGGTCGAGGACCGACGAGATATAAGACGTCGTGTGGCCGAAGTTGCCGAAAGATATTACCGTGCAGGAATTGCCGCCGGCCGCGAAGAAATTGATGAGGCTGATAGCGAAGATGAGCACGCCCGCACCCAGAACTAACTTGATCCAGTTGTAGCCGAAGAAAGTCTTCCAGTCTTCTGCGGTCTTGCCCAGGATCTTCTTTGCCTGATCGTGCTCTAATTCGCGCTGCTCTTCCTCGTCGCGCCTTCC
Organism: Clostridiales bacterium; assembly: GCA_017550385.1. Lineage (GTDB taxonomy): Bacteria > Bacillota > Clostridia > Saccharofermentanales > Saccharofermentanaceae > Saccharofermentans. The sequence continues at coordinate 99,751 of JAFZPJ010000052.1, read as the reverse complement.
GCTGGCGATGTTGTATGCTGCGGACAGGTCTGCGAGCTTCTGCTCGGCGTCATCGTCCGTGGACTTGCGGTATCTCTTGGCGAGCTGGTAGAACTTGTCGTCGATCGCGGCATTGTCGGCATCGGCGGGCAGGCCGAGATATTCTATCGCCTGCTCCCTTGTCATGTCGGTGATGCCTGCCGAAGGGTGAGCTTCTTTCTTGATGAGCTGCTCAGCCTCTTCCATGGTCTCGACGTTCTTCTTTTTGATCTTGCCCTTGAAGTCGCCGCCTAAGTCCTTGCCTACGAAGATGACTTCTTCCACGCCGGCCTTCTTGAGCACGGGCTCGAAGACTTTCACCGTCCATGTCTTGTCAGCTTCGGGAACTTTGCCGAGCTTCGTGGCATCTATTATCATCGTGTCGCAGCCGTGCTTCCTGATGAGCTCGGCGGCGTGCATTAACGGGGTCCTGTATGCGTCTCCGGACGCTTCCTTTTTCCATTCAAGCTTTACAGTGTTCGCACCTTTGTCGTAGCGTGCGAGCATTGTCTCTGAATCATACTCTTCGTACATTTAAGATCTTATTTCCTTCAGATGCATTTTAAGCAGAGTCTCAAGATGTTCATGGCGCAGCCCTGCAGGTCGGCCTTGGATATCTTGTTGTCTCTGACCGCATCAATTATATCACTGACGTTATCGGGGCAACCCGGCATTTGCAGATCGCATCCCGCATACACGCAAGTCCTGGATGACGCGGTCGGGTACTTATAGTAGGGCTTATTATAGCCGAGGAAATTCACATCTGCAAAGGATGAATACCAGTCGGTCATTACGACGCCCTCAAAATCCCACTCGTCCCTAAGAACATTCGTCAGGAGTTCGTAGTTGTTAGCCGTATGCGTGCCGTTGATGAGGTTATACGAAGCCATGAGCGCCCACGGCTGCTCTTCCTTGACGCAGATCTCGAAGCCCTTGAGATAGAGGTCCCTCAGTGCTTTCTCGGAGATGTGTGCATTGCAGAACATCCTGTTGAGCTCATTGTTGTTGCATGCAAAGTGCTTGATGGTAACGCCTCTGCCCTCGACGGACTGTACGCCTCTGGTATCAGCCGCAGCGCAGCGTCCGGTCAGGAGCGGATCTTCCGAATAGTACTCGAAATTCCTTCCGCACAGCGGGTTCCTGTGGATGTTCATGCCGGGCGCGAGCCAGAGCTGAACGCCGAACAGTTCCATCTCGGTTCCGACCATGTGTCCGAGCTTCTCGATGATGTCCATGTTCCATGTCTGCGCGAGCGCGGTAGCGATCGGGATATCCGTGCAGTACTGGTAGTAATCTATCGCATCGGCAGGAGTATCTTCCGGGAACGGATTATCGATCATGCCGAAAACTTCACCTCCGGGCAGGAGCTTCTCGTCCTCGTCGGATGTCTCGGGTGCTGCCTTAAAGTGCGGCTGGAGCCTCAAGCCTGCAGGACCGTCAGCCATGACTATCGGGTCTACGCCGCGCTTAACTATGAACTTATCGCTGGTCTCGGAAGCCGCGCCCGGGACTCTTGTGGAAGCGGAGAATACTACTCCGTTCTCGATGTTTACGCTGTATTTGCCTACGCAGAGTTCGGCAAGTTCTTCGACTGAGAACTTGGCAACGACCTGGGTCAGGCCGCAGTGATGTCCGAGAACGCCTCTAAGCGTGAGATCTTCTTCGAAGCTTCCGTCAACGAGCTCTTCCTTGACGCCGCCGTATCTGACGGTCCTTCTTCTTATCATCCTGCCTTCGAGTTCGTATACGGGAGCTTCAGCGAGCTGTCTGCCGTCGAGGTTTGCTCTCATCTCCTTGCCGGTTCCGGGATTCTTCATGTCTTCGAATCTGTACTGGGGTTCGTCAGGGAAATGGTTGTTAAGCTTCTCTATTACGATCTCATCATTTACTCTGATGACTGCGCAGATCTTGGTCTCTCTTGAGCTTACGCCAACCCTTACGAGATAGTCGCCCGCTTCGAGGACCTTGGACGTCAGATAGCTGTCGTAGCAGGACATGTCTGACGGCTTGAACTTGAGAGCGAGGTTCTGGCTCTCGCCGGGTGCGAGAAGGGACGTTTTCGCGAAAGCGATGAGTTCCTGATAGGGCCTGTCATTCCTGCCTTCAGGTGCGGAGAAGTATACCTGCACGACCTGCTTGCCGGAGTATTCCGCGCCCGTGTTGGTAACGGTGACGTTGACCGTGAACAGGTCTCCCGTGAGCTCGCACGAATCGATGTTCATGCCGAAAGTCGTGTAGGACTTGCCGTAGCCGAAGGGATATACCGGCGCGATGCCGAACGAATCAAAGTATCTGTATCCTACATAGATGCCTTCGCGGTAGAACCTGTCGTCCTCGTCACCGCTCATGAAGTCTTCGCTCGAAGGATAATCCTCGAAGGTCCTTGCCCATGTGTCGGTGAGCTTGCCCGAAGGCGTTGCCTTGCCGGTGATGAGGTCTGCTGCGACATAACCGCCGTTGCTGCCGGTCTGGGATATGAGAAGGATCGCGCCGATGCGGTGCTCCCTCTTGAGATATGTCATGTCGATAACGCCGCCTACGTTGAGGAGAACGATGACTTTCGCGTAGTGCTCGCAGACAAAATCCAAGTTGTATTCTTCGTCTTCGGTCAGGTAGTAATCTCCGGCTTCGGGCTTACGGTCAGCACCTTCGCCGGAGTCTCTCGCGATAACGTAGATCGCGGTATCAGCGGAAGCGTCGATGTCGCCTTCTTCGATCCTCGGAAGCTCGGGCGTACCGAAGCTGTTCTCGAAATACGCATTCGCGAGGGCAACTTCCTTCTCCTTTGCATAGTCTTCCACGCGCTGCTTGTACTCAGCGGTATGAGCCGCGAGGATGGCATCGTAGCGCTCGAGCCATGACGAGGAAGTGATCTCAAAGCCTGCTTCTTCAAGGCCTTCGCATACTGATACCACGCGTCTTGTATTGACTTCGCCGGAGCCCGTACCGCCCCTTACGGTATGGCGTGCGCCGTTGCCGAATACGGCGATCTTCCCCGTCTGCTTAAGGGGAAGCGTTCCGTCATTCTCGAGAAGCACCGCACATTCTACGGCGAGCTGCTTGACCAGATTGCTGTTATCGATCTCTCTGGCTGTTATTTCGTTTGAGGTAGTTGCCTTAAATGCCATCTCGAGAATCCCCCTCTTGAGTGAGTTTCCTTTATAGTAAAACAAAAACTGTATTTTTTGTTCAGAAAAAATAAATTAATCAAATGTTTTTCCCAAATATCAAAAAAACGATATAATTATTGGTAATACAACATGAGTTTTTGACTATCGGAGGGCGTCGTCATGAACATAGAGAAAGAACTTGCAAAGAGGCTTATGGATGACGGCGAGACCACTGCGCGCCAGGATGCATATAACAGAGAGATCAATTTCTACGAGATCGTCGCGAGCGGCAATACAAAAGCACTCGAAGAGAAGCTGAAGAACTTCGGCCAGGCACAGAAGCTCGGCAAGCTCAGCGCGAACGATCTTCAGAACAACAAATATCACGCTACCATTCTCGCAGCTCTCGTAAGCCGTTTCTGCATCGAAGCCGGAATGGAGATATCAGTCGCATACACTCTCAGCGATATCTATATCGAGCTCATCGATTCGGCAACATCCAATACTGAGATCGTATCGCTTCAGATGGAGCTCTTGAGGCACTACTGCCGTAAGATGAACGAGCTTACAAAGAGCAACGTCGTATCGCGTCACAACGTAATGGCGATAGACTACATCCGCTCGCACATCCAGGAGAGCCTCACGGTCGAATCGATCGCGGATGCGCTGTCTCTTAATTCAAGCTATCTGTCGAAGCTGTTCAAGCAGGAGATGGGAATTACATTGAGCCGCTACATCAGGAATCAGAAGATCGACGTCGCGTGCAGCATGTTAAGGCACCTCGATGAGTCTTCCCTGTCCATCGCGAACTATCTCGGCTTCTCTTCGCAGTCGCACTTTATCCAGGTGTTCAAGAAGACTACCGGTATGACTCCTGAAGAGTACAGAAGGAAAAATTATCACCAGACTTGGATGAATAGCGAGTCATAATACTTTCTCGCAGCTTGATTAAATCTCAGGCGAGTAAACGGTCTTACGAGTAAGCCTCCGCACAAGCGAAGCGCGGAGGACCAGCTACGAGCAAGGCCGTAACTCGCCTATTCAATGCTCTTGAGTGACTCCGTCATGTCGATCTGCTCGATCTTGCCTCGCATGATGACATCGACTATGAACGAGAACAGCAATACCATTCCCAGTGCATAGAAGAAACTCGGCACGGATATCCTGACGTCGTACGTTACGATGTCCATCTCGATCTGTGCCATGACGAAGCGGTGCAGAGCGATGCCCAGAGGTATTCCCGCGAGGTATCCCATGAGAACGAGGATGAAGTTCTCGCGTGTGACGTATGCGCCGGTCTCGTTCCTGTAGAAGCCCATGACCTTGAGCGTCGCGATCTCCCTGATACGTTCTGTGATATTGATGTTGTTGAGGTTGAACAGCACGATGAACGCGAGTGCCGCAGCGCAGGATACGACGAGGATGATGACGTAGTTCATTCTCTCGATCGTGTTCGCAAAGCTCAGGCGCGAATCATCCGTTACCGACCATATCTTGACGTCGTAATTGCTTGCGATATAGTTTGCATAATCGTAAGGCGAAGCCGTTATGCTGTCGTCAAACTCGACGAGGAGTTCGTCAGGCTTGTACACCAGACCCGTAACCTGTGTATAAGTCGCGGGGGTCATCATGACGTAGTGGTACGTGTAGTTGATGAAGATCTTGCCGACCTTGAAGTAAACCGGCGTCTCGTCGTCGCCAATCAGGATCTTGATCTCGTCGCCGACCTTGATGTCGTTCTTCTCGGCCATCTTGGAGCTTACCGCTACCTCGCCGTCGGCAGGCCACGTCATCAGTTCGTCCGTCTTGTAATCGCGCAGGCCGAAGATATCGTTCATCGTCTCTTCGTCAGATACGAACAGGCTGACGTCTCTAATGTATCCGCCGCCGTCGTTCTTCGCGGATTCGACCATGACGAGACCTGAGACCGCATTGATGCCGTACTTCGCATTCGCAGCTTCGGCAGACTCTTTGATCTGAGCTTCAGTACACGTGTCTTCGTATGTGATGTCGATATCGAACTTCATTATGTTGTCGTACTGGTCGTCGACCACGTTGCATATGGAATCGTACAGACCGAACGCAGTGATGAGCAGCGCGGTGCATCCCGAGATGCCGACGATCATCATGAACATCCTCCTCTTGAAGCGGAAGACGTTACGTGCGGAGACCTTGTGGAGGAAACGCATTTTCGACCAGATGAAGCCGATGTACTCGAGGAAGATCCTCTTGCCCGGCGGCGGTGCCTTCGGTCTGATGAGTTCCGCGGGCATTCCCTTGAGCTCGGATACGCAGGTCATGACCGTGACGCCGACCGTGCAGATGAGCGCGAAGATGAACGCGATCACGAACATCAGCGTGCTGCTCCTGAAGGTAACGTCGGCAAAGCCGTACATCATCCTGTACACTTCCCAGATGACCCACGGGAACAGCTTTACGCCTCCGAGATAGCCCAGCACGCATCCGAGTACCGCGGCGCTGCCGGAGTAGATAACATACTTCATGACGATCGCAAGTTCGGTGTAACCCAAGCCTCGCATCGTTCCTATCAGGCTTCGTTCGTCTGCTACCATGCGGCTCATTGTAGTCGAGCATACCAGCGCCGCTATCGCGAAAAAGAACACCGGGAACACTGACGCGACGCCGTCGACTATCTGCGCGTCGTTATCGAAGCAGACATAACCCACATTGGTGTCTCTTCCGAGCACGTACGTATCCGGATCCTTGACAGCATCGAGAAGGACATAAGCGTTGTCGATCTGCATCGAAGCCTGGATGACTGCTTCTGAATTGAGCGCGCTCACGCCGTTGTTATACTGCGTGAGACCGTCGTAGTATTCAGCCCAGCCGTCTTCCAATTCCTGCGCCGCTTCATCGAGCTTTGCCTTGCCTTCGTTATAGTCTTCGAGACCTTTGTTGTACTTGTCGAGTCCGTCGTTATAGAGTGCGAGACCCGCCTGATATTCAGCTTCACCTTGCAGGTATTCGGCATAGCCCTGGTTATACTGCGCGAGGCCGTCTTCGTACTGCGCCTTGGCATCTTCGTAAGCGGCTTTGTTTTCCTCAAGTGCTGTTATACCGGAAGACAAGTCATTGCATATATCAAGCATAGTTTCGATCTGTTCGAGATTCTTATTGGCCTGGCTCATCTCGACGCTTACGTCGACGCCCTGCGCCTCGTACTGCATGAGCTGAAGTATCTGGCCTTCCACCAGTTCCCTGGATGCATTAAGCGTCTCAATCTGCGCGGGAAGCTGGTCAGCGGTTATTCCAATTTGGGCAAGACCGGAGTCGATTAAAGCCTGCGCATTATCCAACTCCTGTTTGCCTGCATCAAGTTGCGTCGCTGCATCATCCAGCTGCTGCTTCGTGCTGTCCAATACCGACTTGGCGCTGTCGAGTTTATTCTTCGCGGCGCCCAGAAGCACGCTGTTGGAAGTGAGTTCGGACTTTGCATCCTGAAGCTGCTTCCAAGCGTCATTCAGTTCTGCGACGCCGTCGTCGTATTCTTTCTGGCCGTCTTCCAATTCCTTGAGCGCATCGTCCAGTTCGACCTTCGCATCCGCCAGTTCATCCTTGGCATCTGACTGCTCCTGATCGAACTCAGCCTGCGCGTCGTCTATCTCTTCCCTGCCGTCTTCGATGAGGCCGGTAAATCTCTGCATGATTATCTGATCGAGTACCGGTTCTATCTCGTCCGCCTTCGCATCAGCCCATGCATCGTACTCGTCGGAATACGGTACGGGAGAATTGTTGTAACCCAGGTAGACCTCCGAGTAATACTCGAAGTCGAACGCATCCTCCTGCGCGAAAACGACAAACACGAGCTTACCAGTACCCGCGCTCGTGGTGCCTCTCTGGAAGTTCATGAACAGGGGCGATCTTGCAAGACCTACGATCTTGTACTCGCCCAGATACATCTCCTTGATGGCGCCGGATTTGTTTTCGGTGGCGATGGTTACAGTAGATCCGATGTAGTCCTCGCTCATCTGGAACGCGTCGCCTAAGATCTCGTTCGGAGCGGAGGGCATGCGTCCCGCCGTCAGCACGACGTCGTTGATGCCGGGTGTGATCGACTGGAATCTTATCGTGACTCCGTCGGGCTTGTTGTCCATGTAGACGAACGCGTCGCAGTAGACAGAACCCGCGCATACGTCGGCGCCGGTCGAAGCCTTGAGCCTCGTTATGTCGTCTTCGTCGAAGCCTATCGTCGAGAGCAGTCTGAAGTCGTAGAGATTGGTGTCCGTTATGTATTCTTCGGCCGTCTTATAGAATGACGGCGTGGTAGCCTTGAGTCCCGAGAAAAAACCTACTCCGAGACATATGATGGCAAATATCGCGAGGAACCTCGGGAGGCTGTCCTTGATCGATCTGAATATGAGTTTCCAGTAAAGGCCCATGAGCTTACCACTCGATGTTATCCACGTTCACGGGGTTGGTGTTGATAACGTTGCTTATGACCTTGCCGTTCTTTACCCTGATGACCCTGTCTGCCATCGCGGTCAGCGCCGAGTTATGGGTAATGATGACGACCGTCATCTTCTTGTCCGTCGACAGATGCTGGAGCATGTGAAGGATCTGCTTGCCCGTCTGGTAATCCAGAGCGCCGGTAGGCTCATCGCAGAGAAGAAGCTTGGGGTTCTTGGCTATCGCTCTTGCTATCGCGACTCTCTGCTGCTCGCCGCCCGACAGCTGCGCGGGGAAATTGTTCCTTCTGTCAGCCAGGCCCACTTCGTTCATGAGAAGGTCGCAGTCGATCGGATCCTTGACGAGCTGCGCCGCCATCTCGACGTTCTCATAAGCCGTGAGATTGGATATCAGGTTGTAGAACTGGAACACGAACCCGACGTTCTCTCTTCTGAACTTAGCAAGCTCTTTTGTCTGCAGAGCGGAGATCTCCCTGCCGTCCAGGAAGACCTGGCCGGTCGTAAGATGATCCATGCCGCCAAGGATGTTCAGGAGCGTGGTCTTGCCCGCACCCGACTGTCCTACGATGACGCAGAGCTCGCCCTTCTCGATGAAGAACTCGCAGTTATCGAGGGCGTGGACCTCGACCGAACCCGTCTTATATATCTTGGATACGTTGCGGAATTCTATGTATGACATCTATCGTACTTCAACGTACATCGGATCAAGATAGTAGTTGTCATTGAAATCCTTGAGGCTTGCAGGGACGCTTATGTAGAGCCTGCCGCAGTCGTCAAAAGCCCAGTTGCCTATCTCGGTACACGAATCAGGCACCCTGATGTATGCGAGCTCGTCGCAGAAATCAAAGGCCTCCTGTCCGATGTATGTAACTCCTTCGGGGATATAGACATACTCCAGGTCTTCACAGGTATAGAAGGCCCCGTCATCGATCTTCGTGACCGTGTCCGGAAGTATGACCATGGTAATGAGATCGCAGTCTATGAAGCAATCTTCTCCTATGCATGTTATGTTCGAATCCGGGTCGAAAACGACCTTGTTAAAGCCGTTGCATCCTTCGGGCATCTTGATCTCGCCGCTGCCGTATATCGTAAGGGTGCCGTCCCTGGAGATCTCGTATGTGGCGTTGGTACCGCAGGAACCCGTCTCCTCCACTCCGTGCATCGTATCGGCATCGAGGATCTTATGGTCGAACGAGAACGCTTCGAGCGGCAGGAGATAGAAAGCATAACCCGAGTTGACTTCGTCGATGTATCCGTCATCCCAGGAATCGCCTTCGTAGTAACTGCCGATATCGAAAGTCGGATCCAGGTAGTACCACTCGCCGTCAAGGCATACCGCAGCCCAGGCGTGATCCGAATCGGTCGATTCGAGTTCGTCGACGTCGATGAGGCTCTCGTATGTACCGCAGCCGATGCCGAACTGAACGGCAGCCGGGATGCCCTGCGCCCTGCAGAGTGCGACGAAGACGTTAGCGAAGCCTTCGCAGATCGCGATGCGGCGGCGGATGAGACATTTCGCGCCGTCCTGATAGCAGGTAAGATCGTCTTCGATCTGGATGTCGTCGTAGGACATCTGCGTCGTGATGAACGAATAGATCCTGAATACCTTCTCCCAGTCGTCCTTCGCATTGCCGACGATGTCGTTGGAGTAGCCGATAACGACCGGGTCGTCGCTCTCGACGTCGTTCTGGGGCTTGGTGAGCTCGAGCAGAGACGCATCGTCCGTCCAGAGCTCCTTGGTAGATTCGAGATTGTAGTCGTAGTTGGGAGTCTTGAAGAATTCGATGTCTCCGTCGTAGAGGATGACGTAGTTGCTGTAAGCGTCGATGATGACGCCTTCAATAACGTAGGAGACGTTGATCATGTAGAGAACGTCCTCTTCCATGTCATCCGTAAAATCCACCGAGAACGTGCCTTCGGTAAATATGTCAGTCTTCGTGATGAGTTCGAAGTACTCGGCATCGTAGAGTCCTAAGATAATGTCATCGCTGCAGTCACAGTCGACACAGAAGTTCGGACCGTCGACGCTTACCGTGATCTTGTCGCCGCGGAACGTGGTGAGATCGTAGGAGGTAAAGTCGGCAGGCTCGAAATCCAGGTATTTGGAAGAGGCCTTGACCTGTTCCGCCGCCTGCTTAGCCGCCAGATCGATATCGGCAAGGTTCATGCCCATGCCGAACGTCAGTGTCAGAACAGCAGATGTTATCTTCGTAAGGATCATCAGATCTCCTTTGCAGCAGCAATGGCTTCGTCAGCCGTCATCTCGAATGCTTCGGCGGAATCCCTTCTCTTTACTTCAACGATGCCCTCGCCTGCACGTCTTCCGACAGTTATGCGGAGCGGGATGCCGATGAGGTCAGCGTCCTTGAACTTGACGCCTGGTCTCTCGTTCCTGTCGTCGATCAGGACTTCAACGCCTGCGTCCTGAAGATCCTTGTAGATCTTCTCTGCGAGGCCCATGTTCTCCTCGTCGTTAACCTTTGTGGGAACGACGATGACCTTGTAAGGTGCGACCTCTGCGGGCCAGATGATGCCGTTGTCGTCGTGGTGCTGCTCGATGATGGCAGCGAGCGTTCTTCCGACGCCGATGCCGTAGCAGCCCATTACAACGAGGTTGGACTTGCCGTCCTTATCGAGATAGACGCAGTTCAGCGCCTTGGAATACTTTGTGCCGAGCTTGAAGATGTGGCCTACTTCGACGCCTCTTGCCATCTTCATCTTGCCCTTGCCGCACTTGGGGCAGGTATCGCCCTCTACGGCGTTTCTTATGTCTGCGATAGTCGTAGCTTCGAAATCCCTTCCGATGTTTACGTTCTTGAGGTGGTAGTCGGTCTCATCCGCACCGACAACGAAATTCCTCATCACGGACACTTCGCTGTCTACTACGATGTCGATCTTCTCCTTGAGTCCGACAGGGCCTGCAAAGCCTACCTTCGCGCCTGTTACTCTCTCCACGTCAACGAAAGCTGCGAGCTCCATCTCGGTAGCGTCGTAGAGGTTGGCAAGCTTCGTCTCGTTGATGTCGCGGTCGCCGCGGCACATTGCTGCAACGATCTTGCCGTCGATGTTATACAGGATCGTCTTGACGAACTTGTCTGCGCCGCAGTTCATGTAGCCTACGAGCTCTTCGATCGTCTTGACGTCGGGTGTGTGGATCTTCTCTATCTCGAGCATCTCCGCATTGTCCTGTGCCGGAGTAACGCAGCCTGCCTTCTCCTCATTTGCAGCATAGCCGCACTCGTCGCAGTAGCAGATGCCGTCTTCGCCGACTTCGCTCTTGACCATGAACTCCTGTGAGCCGGAGCCGCCCATCGCGCCGGAGTCTGCATCGACTACGGTGTAATCGAGGCCGAGCCTGTCGAAGGTTGATCTGTATGCCTTATACATTGTGTCGTAGGACTCGTCGAGACCTGCTTCGTCAACGTCGAAGGAGTAAGCGTCCTTCATGACGAACTCTCTTCCTCTCATGATTCCGAATCTCGGTCTCTTCTCGTCTCTATACTTATGCTGGATCTGATAGAGAGTTACAGGCAGCTGCTTGTAAGAGCTGATGGTGTCTCTTACTGCCTCAGTGAAGGGCTCTTCGTGCGTCGGGCCTAAGCAGAAGCTTCTGCCGCCACGGTCAGACAGACGGAACATCTCGGGACCGAACTTCTCCCATCTTCCCGATTCCTGGTAAACCTCAGCGGGAAGCAGTGCGGGCATGATGAGCTCCTGTGCTCCTGCCTTGTCCATCTCCTCGCGGATGACGTTCTCGACCTTCCTGTAAGTGCGGTAGCCCAGAGGCATGAACGAATATATACCCGATGCTACCTTGCGGATAAGACCCGCACGAAGCATCAGCTGGTGTGAAGGGATCTCGGCATCAGCCGGGATCTCACGCTGTGTAGCCATAAACAGTTTGGAAACTCTCATTTACATCTGCTCCTAATAAATAATAAAGTCGCAGAATAGTATAAATGAATAAGCGGTGATTTGCAATTAAAGGCCGAGGATGCCCTTGAGGAAGATTACGTCAAGAATGCCGCAAACAATGAGGATCAGGGCGCATATGATGTATATGCGGTTCCTGCGTTTCTCAACGTCATGTTCAGTTGTACCGTAAACAGCCTTTTTGGGCGGTTTTCTGACACTGCCGAGCGACACTTTATATTTCTCCCCTTGTGTTTGCGATAGTGATGCGTGTGATTAGATTATAGACGCATGTAATATGTCATGCTTTGCAGCCGTGTGACATTCACTTGACAAAAGCAGGGAACGGCTTTACAAACTTTTGTTTTAGCGGTAGGAAACAAGGCGCCCGAGCCCCGCACGGACGGTGCAAAAAGCGCTTGTGGTATAATAAAGTTGGAAATTGTGGGCTTACATACGGAGGTATGCTTTTGCAGTTAAAAGACATTAAGCAGGGCTTCATCCCCACGAGGGAGCAGATCCTTAAGGCGCTTACGACGGGCATCGTCATAGTACTGTGTGCGCTGGCCGGTTTCGCTGTCCAGATAATCCTCAAGAGAGGAACGAGCGAACAGATAGTCCTTGCCGCGGTAGCAGATCCCGCTGCCGTCGTACCCGAGCCTTCCGAGACGGAGATCACCGAAGCTTCCGTTGTCGAGACCGAGACCACGACAGAGACTGCCGCCGTCTCCGAGACGTCTGAGACATCCGAGACTTCAGAGTCAGAGACTGAAGAGACCACAAAGGCAACCACCGCCGCAACGACCGCGGCCATAACAGAGAGCGATCTTCAGCTCGCAGTATATGCAACGACGGTACTTAACGTAAGATCCGGTCCCGGCACAGGCTACGACGTAGTCAAGCAGGTCAACCCCGGAGACCAGATCGACGTTGTCGCAGTAACGAGCAACGGCTGGTACAAGACATACAACGGCAACTATGTAAGCGCAGATCTGACAACACAGACTCCGCCTACGCCGACACCTACTCCCGCGCCTGCAGCTACCCCTACGCCGGCACCCAAGCAGACCACGCCTGCTTCGACAACGGCTGCCATCGATACTTCATCGGGCGTATCCTGCAAGATAACCTTCTACGGACCGCAGGACAACGGCGACGGTTCGTACAGCCTTACCACGGCTACCGGTGCGACATGCACGCAGGGAGTCACCGTTGCCGCAGACTGGTCAGTGTACCCTGCAGGCACGGTAATCTACATTGAGAACGATCCGCTCGGAGGAGACGGATATTATACAGTCCAGGACAAGGGCTCCGGAGTCAAGGGAGCCATGATCGACATCTTTGTCGAAGATACGAGCCAGTACTCCACCACGACCAGGACTGTTTACCTTGGATAACAGTTAAAGGATTTGACATGGCACAACAGGAAAATGCTAGAAGAAAAGTAACACACAGACAGATCGAACCTAAGAAAGAACAACCACAGAAAAAACCATACAGAGCAGCTCGCAAGAGGCCCGAGAAGCCCGAATCGAAGCTGAAGATAATTCCCCTCGGCGGCCTTACCGAGATCGGTAAGAACATGACCGTTTTCGAGTACGGGAACGACATGATAATCATAGACGTCGGCATGAGCTTCCCCGAGGAGAACATGCCCGGCATCGACTGCGTCATCCCGGATTTTACGTATGTAAGGAATAACATCTCCAAGCTCCGCGGCATCGTGCTAACCCACGGCCACGAGGATCATATCGGATCCCTTCCCTACTTCTTAAGAGAGTTCAAGTGCCCGATCTACAGCGGCACCCTGACGATCGAACTCGTCCGCCACAAGCTCGAAGAAGAGCGCGTCGGCCTCGAAGGCATCAGGCTCGAGAAGTGCAAGAACGGCGACCACATCAAGCTCGGCAGCAACTTCGACGTCGAGTTCATCAGAGTGAATCACAGCATCGCCGACGCATACGCGATCGCACTCAAGACACCCGTCGGGACGATCGTGCATTCGGGCGACTTCAAGATAGATTTCACGCCGATCAACGGCAAGACGATCAACCTTCAGAGACTGGGCGAGCTCGGCCTCGAGGGCGTATTGATGTTCATGTGCGAGAGCACGAACGTCGAGATCGAAGGCTTCTCTCCTTCAGAGAAACAGGTAGGCGAGTCTTTCAAGCAGATCTTCCGCAAGGCAAACGGCCGCATCATCGTCGCGACCTTCTCGTCGCACATCCACAGGATGCAGCAGATCATCGCCGCGGCAGAGCACTACGGCAGACACGTATGCCTCTCCGGCCGTTCGATGGTATCCGTCTTCAAGATCGCGAACTCTCTGGGCTACATCGACATGAAGCCCGACACGCTTATTGACATCAGCGCTATCGACAACTACGACGACAACAAGATCGTCATCCTGACGACGGGAAGCCAGGCAGAGCCGATGAGTGCGCTGACGCGTATGGCGTTCGACTCGCACCGCAGTGTCGACATCAGGCAGGGCGATACGGTCATCATCTCGGCAGACCCGATCCCGGGCAACGAGAAGCCTATCTACAGAGTCATCAACGAGCTCTATAAGAAGGGCGCGCACGTCATCTACCAGTCGATGGCAAGCGTACACGTATCGGGCCACGCATATCAGAAGGAGCTCATGATGCTCCACAACCTCATCAAGCCCAAGTTCTTCATTCCGATCCACGGCGAGTACAGGATGCTCTATCTCCACAAGGAGATGGCGGTATCTCTCGGCACACCGGAGGAGAACTGCTTCATCTTAGGTAACGGCGACGTCCTCTCACTCGGCAGGAACAGCGCCGAGGTCACGGATCACGTGCCCGCACAGGCCGTCCTCATCGACGGTTCCGGTACAGTCGATGCCGAAGACCGCGTGCTCAACGACCGTATACATTTGAGCGAAGACGGATGTCTGGCGATAGCGATCACCGTGGACGATTCCACAGGGGACCTCGCATGCCCGCCCTCCATTAACTCGATAGGCTGCTTTGACGGCGAGAGCACGGAGGCAGTCCACGAGGCCATCTCCGCCAAGTGCGCCAACCTCCTCAAGTCTGCCGGAAGCAAGGCAGGCAGCGTTGAGGCCTTCGTCGAGAAGCGCGCCTTCCGCGAGCAGCTCAAGAACTTCGTCGCGTCCAAAACAAGCCGCCGCCCGATGATCATCTGCAACGTGAGCCACATCTCGCCATACGACGAAGATGCTTACTACGGTGACGTGTGAAGACGTGAGAGCACTCATGCTCGCTTAGGTCCTCCGCGCTTCGCTTGTGCGGAAATCGCTCGCATAACCGCTCACACTGAACAGCATTAGCCGGGTGTTCTATTTGTAGTACTACATTCGCTTATTTCACTACTGAAAACGCTACTATTGATCCAATAGTAGCGTTTATAGTTGCGATTATCTTAAAAACAGAACTGTTTATGGAACAGTTATCTTTTCTGACGGGGCCTGATTCATTCTGCTTTGTCTGTCATCGGATACAGCGTTGTTTTGATCTTCATCTCGCTCCACTCACTGCTGGCGGCATCATACTTCTGTGTGTAATCCATAGAACACTCTCCGCCCATTTCCATATAACTGAGTTCAAAGTCTCCGTCATTGATGGTGATATACCTTCCCTGAACGGATATGGTCTCGATATCATCAACATCTTCAAAAGGGATGGTCACAATGTAATCGGCGAATGTATCCTTAAGGTCCGCATCCGTTACCGGGCACCATTTGCCGTCCGTCTTGACCGACGCCCGGATACCACCGGAATTCTCAATACTGTCATCATCTAATCCAAAATAATCATAACCCTTCTGCGCACCGATACCTGCAAACTTATCGAAAACAACAACCGCCTTATCCTCGTACAGCACGACCTCCTTCAGGCCGATAATGTTTTGCTTGGAACATTTATAGACGTTAACTGCGCCCGTCTCATCAACAGATGCACAGCCTGCAAACGCACATACACTTAACGCGATCACAACCAGAGCAGTTGTAAGTTTTCTGAAGATACTTCTCATCATTCAAACCTCCCGCCAATGGGCATCTGCTCTTTATACAGTTGTTCTGCCGGATTTGTTGCAGATCAGTCCCTGATAACGTCAGTTACATCCCTTACGGTCAGGATGCGCGATACGAGCCTGTCGTACTGCTCCTTGCCGGAGATGTTTACGGTGATGAAGATCCTTGCGGTCTGGCCGTCTACGACGGTCTTAAGAGCCTTGACGTTGATCCTCTCCTCGTTGATCTTGTCGAGCACGTCGAGCAGGAGCTTCTGCCTGTCGGTGCAGACTACTACGAGCCTTACGTCGTAGTTGGCGAACTGTGCCTTGGCAAGCCACTTGGTGTTGACGAGGCGCTGGAACTTCTCGAGATCCTTCTGAGAGTTGTTGCGGTTCTTAAAGATATTCTGAATGTTGTTGCAGGTCTTCTTGTGGATGCCTACGCCGTTCTCCTGCGTGACATAACCGACGATCTCGTCACCGAAGACGGGGTGGCAGCAGTTTGCCAGATGCGTGGCAACGCCCTCGAGTCCGTCGACGATGACTTCGCTTGCGGCGTGTGCACGCTTGCCTGCGAGGATCTTCGCGTTGCGCGACTGTGCCTCCTCGATGTCGCCGGCTCTTGCCTTGTTGGCGATCTGGTGAGGATCGGCATTCATCGCATTGATGAGGTCCACGTCGTAGGACTGTACCTGCTTGGACGAAGAATCGCGGCCCTTTGCAGGCTCGTTCTTGCCCTTGGAGTGGGACTGGTCGAACTTGCCGAGCTGGATGGGCAGATCCTTGGGGTTGTATGCGACGTTGCCGTCTGCAGTTACCCTGTAGCCGAGAGCAGCTCTCTCTTCTTCCGTACACGACCTGATGTAGTCGTCCCTGAGCCTTGAGAAGACCTTGATGACGCTGATCGAACCGTAGCCGATCGCAGCATACATATCGTCTATGCCCTGGAAATTATTGCGCTTGAGGATGGTCTCGAGCGAGCGGTGCATGAGCAGTTTAGCGGGATCGAAGCCGTTACGCTCGATCTCTCTTGTGAGTTCGTTCTTGCCCGCCTCTATGTTCTCGCCTCTCGCCTCTTTCTTGAACCACGCGTTGATCTTGGAGCGCGCATTCGGAGTCGTTACGATCTTGAGCCAGTCTCTGGAAGGTCCCTTGACGAGCTTCTCCGAGCTTAAGACCTCGACGATGTCGCTGTTCTTGAGCGTATATGAGAGCGGGACTATCCTGCCGTTGACCTTGGCGCCGTGCATGTGATTGCCGATGCCTGAGTGGATCGCATATGCGAAGTCGATCGGACACGAACCTATCGGCAGCTTGATGAGCTCATGTTTGGGCGTATATACGAAGATCTCGTCCGGAGCGATGCTCATCTTCAGAGACTCGAGGAACTCGGACGAATCCGAGAGCTCTGTCTGTGTCTCGATGATCTGACGCACCTCGTCGATCTTCTCGTCGAACTTGTCGGCCTTGAACTCGGTCGACGAACCTTCTTCCTTATAGTGCCAGTGCGCGGCGATGCCGTACTCTGCGGTCTGGTGCATCCTGTAGGTCCTTATCTGGACTTCGAACGGAATGCCGACGTGCGATACGACCGTTGTGTGGATGGACTGGTACTTGTTCTCCTTTGGCATCGCGATGTAATCCTTGAACCTGCCGGGAACGTGCTTGTAGATCTCGTGTATGATGCCGAGGACCTGATAGCACTCGGTAACTTCGTCAACGATTATCCTGCATGCATACAGGTCGTAGATCTCGTCTATCGTCTTGCCCTTGTCGTGCATCTTCTTGTAGATGCTGTAGAAATGCTTGGGCCTTCCTTCGATGTCGAAGTGAGTGATGCCGTTCTCGTTGAGCTTGGTGCGGATCTCGGAGATGACCTGCTCCATGAAGTCCTCACGCTCGTTACGGTCTCCTGATACGAGCTTGATGAGCATGTTGTAGTCATCGGGATGCAGGTACATGAGGCAGAGGTCCTCGAGCTCCCACTTGATCCTGTAGATACCGAACCTTCCCGCGAGAGGAACATAGATATCGAGAGTCTCCTGAGCCTTCTCTATCTGCTTATCGGGAGACTGGAACTTAAGCGTTCTCATGTTGTGCAGACGGTCTGCGAGCTTGATGAAGATGATGCGGATATCGTTGGTCATCGCCAGGAGCATCTTACGTACGTTGGACGCCTGGATATCGGTCTTGGTATCGTAGACAACATCTTCGAGCTTGGTGTTGAGTTTTGTAACGCCTTCGACCAGCGATGTGACGGTCGCACCGAATTCGTCCGTGAGCATCATGCTGTCTGCGACGGTATCTTCGATGGTATCGTGCAGGAGCGATGCGGCAAGCGTCTGGGAATCCACCTTAAGGTCCGCAAGGATCTTAGCGACTGCGATCGGGTGGATTATGTAAGGCTCGCCCGTCTTCCTCTTCTGGTTGCGGTGCGCCTTGAATGCGAAAACAAAAGCTTTCCTGAGGAACTCTTCCTGCTTGGACAATCCGTCCTCTTCTTCAGACTGGCTGTCCTTACGCGAATACTCCTTGTAAGTCTCGAGGACTTCTTCGAACTGTTCCGTTATGTCTTCGGGAATATCGGGAATGAGAGTAACATCCGCAAGATACGCACGCTCCTGCAGTTCTTCTTCCGTATAATAGATCGTCCCGTCATTCCTGCTCATTCATTATCCTCTTGTAAGCCGCGGACTCCGACAGCTTAACCTTCTGCTCGACATTCATCATGCTGAAGCAGACTCTCATGGGTCCGGTGGAACCAAGTCTCAGCAGTCCGCTGTCGGCGAAGATCTCGAGACAGCGTTTTACCCTGAACGGGGTAATTTTATCATTTGAAGTAACATTTACAAGTTTTGCGAACAGATCGCAGTCGACCGTGGCCGTGCCGTCACCCGCGAGTTTGGTCGCAGCGCGGTAGCATGTGCCGAAGTCTTCGGGGTGCGGGATCATGTCCGGAAGCACGTCCTCTCCAGGTGCCATCTTGGCGATCTGCTTGACGGAGAGGCCGTTGGAGTAGAGTTTCTCGGCGACGCCCGCTTTCGACCACATGAAGCCCGTGCCGTTATGGATCTTGATGTCGTTCAGGTGCAGGCTCAGAGACGTCTCTCCCCTGAAACAGAACTCGTTCATGGTATATGCGATGTCCACCTTGTCTCCGGGCACCACCAGATCCAGATATGCGCCCATGCCGAAGCCTACCGCGGACAGGCTCACCTTGCCTTCGCAGTCAGTCAGGTCGAGCCTTATGTGCGCGCCTTCGCTCATGGGATATACCGCACTTACGATCAGATCCTTCGTCGCGAATACCGGCTTCGGGTTGCCGATGCCAAACGGCTTCATCGTCCTGACCTTGCGGTACGTATCGAAAGTAACTGTCCCGGGATCGAGCTCGCAGTCGATGTTCAGGATATCCTCCTGCTCTTCTTCCGTGCCCTCTTCAAGCCTCTTCTTCGAGACCTCCTCGAGCCTGTCTATGAACTTCTCTATGTCTTCCTTGCGGACCATCATGCCGGCAGCCTTCTTGTGACCGCCGAAGTTAGCCAGGGTATCGGCCGCATCCGTGAGCGCGCCGTACAGGTCGAAGTCACCAAAGGACCTTCCCGAACCCTTGACGAACTCGGGCTCGACGGCATCGTCCGTAAGTACGATCGCGGACCTGTTATAGAACTGCGAGAGCTTGCCGGCAACTATGCCAAGCACGCCCTGGTGCCAGTTCCTGCCGTATACGACGATGGGGCCGCAGATGTTTGCAAGGCTCCACTTCTCGGGACGGTCCGGGCTCTCGAGCTGCGATAACGCCTCCTCGAAAACCTTCGCCTCTATCTCCTTGCGCTCATCGTTCTCTCTGGTAAGGTTCATCGCCGCCGTCTTTGCTTCGGCAGGATTGTTCTCGAGGAAAAGATCGAGCGCATCAGCAGAATCGTAGAGCCTTCCGGCTGCGTTTACTCTCGGTACGAAGTTGAATGAGATATATGTCTCATCGAGAGCCTTGCCGTGCGTAAGGAGCATCTCGTTCATGACCCTGACGCCGGTATTGGCCGGGCTTTGCATGCTCCTAAACGCCTGCTTGATTATCGTCCTGTTCTCATCGGTCATCGAGACCAGATCCGCAATGGTAGCGATGCCTGCGAGCTCGATAGCCTGATGCCACAGGTTGGCACTGACCTTGTGCCTTCCGTCCTTGCCTAATGCCTCCAATATCTTGAGCGCGACGCCCGCGCCGCAGAGATCCGTGAACGGATATGTGTTGTCTTCTCTCTTGGAACAGATGACGCAGTCGGCGGAAGGTATCTCGTCCTTGACGTTGTGGTGGTCGGAGACGATGACCTTGATGCCCCTGTGCTTAAGCTCTTCGACGGTGTCTATGTTGGTGATGCCGCAGTCTACCGTGATGACGAGGTCGGGGCCTTCGCTTATGACCTTGTCCATTATCTTCTCGGACAGGCCGTAGCCGTGCTCGGCACGCTGCGGAACGAGGTAGCTTACGTCTGCGTGATGGGATCTGAAATATCTTACGAGTATGGCCGTGGCGGTAACGCCGTCGCAGTCATAGTCGCCGTAGATGAGGATCTTGCCTTTGCTGTCCATGACCTGATTGATAAGGTCGACGGCTTCCCTCATGTCTTTGTACAGGAACGGATCATGCCAAACTCCGCCGTCCTCCGACAGGAAGGTGCGGGCAAGTTCGGGATCGGTAATGTCTCGGTTCTTGAGCAGCACGTCAATTATCGACGTCGCATCCGTAATACTCCCGGATGCGGGCATACGCCAGCTCTTACCAGTTAGCAGCATAATTCTAATCTCAACTTATATTTTTGTGCTTATTTTATCAGCAAATACAGCGGATTAGAATACTTGAGGGGAAATTGGCGTGTGTTATGTCTCATGTGGAGGCAGTAGTTAGAGTTTTGGTTAGTGTTTTCGAGAAACTCTAACCGAAACATGTTTTTTATCAAGTTTTGGTTGAAGTTTATGCAAAACTCTAACTGTTACTTTAACTGCACCGCCTCCAGAGCCTGCAAATTAAGGATCATCACTATGTTATTGTAAATGTCTTCGTTACTAACCATAGTATCCTTTGTCCCAAACAGTCCAAGGATATCCCTGTTCATCAAAAGGCCATTGCCGGCATAGAGAGTCATTTTATTCAGCGTGTCAAAAGCATACTTCTCATTGTCGCTCATACCGAAGAATTCGATTATCATGCATCGTTTAAGGCACGCTATGTGAACCAGGAAATCCGGGTAGACCACATCTCTGCCGAACTGCAGTCCCGGCTCGTATTTATATTCCAGCTTAAGTTCGTCAAGGATCTCGGCAATCAGGACTTCACCCCTGGACCGCATCTGAATGCCGTTATGATAATAGTTTCCGTTCTTTGCTCTCGGGTTCTCGTCATTTCCAAGCACGAACCAAAGATCATCATTCAGGATAGTTCCGTTCAAGGTGATCTTACAATTATCCATCAGATTGGCAATGCGCTTTCCTATCAGATTTTCAAGGCTCTTGATCTCCTTTTTGATCTCGAACCGCCTTCCCGCCATTCCGCAATACTTCTGACCATCTGAAGTATCTGCAAAATAAGTTCTGTAGATGATCCTTCCGTCCGGATTCTTGCTATATACTCTTGCAACTGTCCGGCCACGCAGGGTACCGATCTTGACATTAGGCAGACCGGCCAATTCAGCCTTTAATGACAATAACTGCAGCATCAGATAACTATCACAATACTTAAGCTTCATATGATCCTCCGAGAATAGTTCTCTTAATCATACTCGCCATAACACCGCGAAAACCCGACAAAAACCGACAAATACCGACAAAAAACAACCGGCTCCTTGCGGAACCGGTCGGTTGGAATCAATGCTTTCTCTTGCGAGCTGCCTCTGACTTCTTCTTACGACGAACTGAAGGCTTCTCATAGTGCTCTCTCTTGCGTACCTCAGCGAGAACGCCGGACTTTGCGCAAGAACGCTTGAACCTGCGAAGTGCACTGTCAAGGGACTCATTCTCCTTAACTCTGATCTCAGACATCTTTTCATCCCTCCTCTCGTGCTCAGGTTTGTTGAATTGAACGCGAGTATTATAACGGCTGAACGGCTTTAAGTCAACAAAAAAGCGGACCCCGCGAAGGGTCCGCCTCAGATTCACTTAAAACCGTAAGATCAATACTCGGGTTCGAGCAGACCGTAGCCGCCGTCATTTCTCTTGTAGACGATGCATACGGAATCCGTATCGCTGTCCAAGTATACGAAGAAGTCGTGGCCGAGCATCTCGAGCTGCAGGATGGCATCTTCAGCGCTCATCGGGCGCAGAGGGAACTTCTTTGTCTTGGTGATCTTCTCTTCCTGCTCGTCCTCAAAATCGAAGTCCGCGCCGCCGTCGTCTTCAAGGAAGTTAACGATTCCCGGATATTCCTTCTTCTTCTTGAGGAACTTGGTCTTCTGCCTTCTTATCTGCGATTCAAGCTTGTCGACCGTCCTGTCGACAGCTGTGAGAATATCTTCGTCACGAGCCTCCGCTCTTAAGATCTTTCCGTCGAGCTTCATCGTTATCTCGACGACCATCTTGTTGCCTTCGGGTCTGATACGAACATTGAGGGAGCCCTCATCACCGAAATACTTGTCGAACTTACCTACCTTATCGGCGATCTTCTGTTCGAGCCTGGTACCGATTCTGATCCCGTTGCCCTGTGTAGTGATCTTCATAAAATCACTCCCTTCCGTATGATATTTCAAAAGGTCAAGACCTTTTAATCATTATAAATCAGTACGGAAGGGAATATTATTAACTTATGGTTAATTGTTTCGTTTTAAGAACAATTACGCCTTTTTCTTACCCGGGATGACCAAGTACAGGACGACGAGTGCAACAAGGCATATCGTCAGGTCAAAGATCAGGAAGCCTCCGTTGTAGACCATCGAGTAGATCCACGCATTGTCGTAACCTGCTTCAGCTGCATATTCCGCATAGAAGATGACGCCGGACAGTACCGAGCAGAACCATCTTGCCGCATATGCGAGCACCGTGAAGATGACGGCCTTAACAAGGTTAGCGCTGCGGAATCTCTTGAGCGGGTTGGAGATCGCCTGTCTCTCGGCGGCCTTGATTCCTGCAAAGCCTGCGATGCCGAGCATCGTGTAACCAAGGGTATAGTCGAGCAGCACCTGGAAAGGCGTTACGAGCCAGCCGCCGATGAGCTGCAGAAGGCTGAAGATGAACGCTGCCGCGAATCCCCACACAGGTCCGAAAGCCATACCGAAAACAACGATCGGAAGGCAAGAAGCAGGTGTTACTGAACCGCCCATGGGCATCTCGAAGAGGACGATCCTCGAGAGCACGAACGCGAGTGCGAGGCAGACGCCGCCGCAAGTTATCGTTAAGATCTTTTCCTTATTGGATGACATAAAAAACCTCCGTCCGGAAACCGACCTGCGTCTTCGCCGTTCAGAGGAGCCAATACTATGGTAAGAATCAATCCCTTCGCCGGCATTATCCGTCAGGTTCAGCGGGTCGGCTATCAAGCCCTCTCAGCCGCAGTGCAGCTCCCCGTTATTTCCTTTTGTCGTGCAAAATATACTACATGGCTCCGATCTTTACAAGACGCATGACGCAGGATTCGATGAATTTCTGCACCTCGCGCTCGTAGGTAGCCTGCGCCGCTTCGTAAGCCATGAGATGCTTTGCGGAATCTATTACTACCATCCTCTTCTTGCAGCGCATGTTGTCGTAGATGTTCCTGGTGCCCGAAGGCAGGCAGACATCGTCGTCTCCGCCCTGGAAGAGCAGCACCGGGATCTTGATGCGTCCTGCGTACAGTGCGCAGTCGCACATGTTGATGTCGAAGCCGAACCTTTTCGAGGCGAGCTGTCTTATGCGGTAGATGAAGGCCTCGGGCTTCATGGAAGACTCCTTGTGCGCAACAGCCTTGAGAAGGGCCGTGAGCGACTCCGCGGGAGAATCCGCGATGATGCCGCAGACGTTCGGGCAGAAGCCTTCCTGCTCGGCGGCGAGAAGAGCGGCGGTCGCACCGGTACCCCTGCCGACCACGTAGATCCTGCAGTTCGGGCCGATCCTGTTCCTTGCAAATTCGAACCAGGTCTCAAGGTCGACGCTCTCCTTGAGTCCGTACGTGTAATCCCTGCCTCCGCTGATGCCGTGCGCTCTCTGGTGCACGATCAGGCAGTGGCACTGGATCTTTTTCATGAGGAGCTTGGCATATGCCGCCATCTCCGAGGGGTGTTCGTCATATCCGTGGACAAATATCGCGATGTTCCTGCACGACCTGTCCGAAGACGGCCTGAAGTAAGCAGACAGCGGCGTATCGTCGAAAGCTTTCACCCTGACGTTCAGCCACTCGGTCCTGTATGTATAGAACCAGTTCTTCCCGCGGCCGAAGATGGTCTTACGGTCGATCTCCATGGGAGAACGGTCCACCTGCGGGATTGGCTTGGGTCTGTGGAATATCCTCTTGAAGAGCCTGTCGCAGAACGACACGTAGACGGCAAAGAAAGCTCCGCCGGCAAGAAGGAGCATGACGACAGCCAGAACGGTTATGAGAAATGGTGTGCTTATGGCCAGATCAGTCGGCAATTATTCCCTCCAGCTCATCGGTGCCTGAACTCAGGAGCTCGCACCCGCCGGAAGTCACGACGACATCGTCCTCAATACGGAATCCGATGCCCCATTCGGGGATGTAGATTCCGGGTTCGACCGCGAGGCAGTTGCCTTCAGTGAAAGCGCGGTCCTTGGGACCCGTATCGTGGACATCCAGCCCGAGATAATGTGAGGTGTTGTGCCAGTAATATTTCTGCACATCACCAACGCAAAAATTATCGGATATAAGTCCCTGCGCCGCAAGCCATCTGCCGCATATGTCATACATTTGTGAATTAAGCCCGGCGAAAGTCCTGCCCGGAGCTATGTAGGAGAACGCCTCCTGCCTCAGGCGCCTGATGATGCCGTGCAGCGCAACACGTCTGTCGCCTTCTGCCGGCGCGCCTACGAAGAACACCCTCGAGATGTCCGCGCAGTAGCCCTGACACCTCGCACCGACGTCTATCTGAATGACGGATCCTTCCTGCGCAACACCGTCGCCCGACTTCTCGGGATCGGCATGGTGCAGATAGAACGCGTTGGTGCCGCATGACACTATCGTCTCGAAAGCGTTGACTAGAGAGCCTCTTCTCGCCATCTCGTACTCGAGCTTCGTGTACAGCTCATACTCGGTTACGCCCGGCTTTACGTACGGCTTAAGCTCCGCGATCGCTTCCTCGGTGATCTTTGCCGCCTGTCTGATGCAGTCGAGTTCGTCTTCGCCCTTGATGAGGCGCAGGTCCGTTATGATCGGCGCGATGTTCGCAGGCTTTACTCCGAACGTGGTTATCTTGTCGGTGAAGGACCTCGGTGCTTCCATAATGGAGCTGCCGTCTACCGCGAGGCCCGTGTTGCCGTCTTTGGCTTCGGCCATCGCCTCTTCATCGAACAGGTCTTCATTCCTGACGTCCTCTATGCCGGATATGGCCGTGAGAGATTCAAAATCCGGTCTCTTGCCGCCCCAGCGCTCTGCGATCTTATCGTGTGCGGGAGCGTATAAGATGTCGTGTGCGGTGCCCGCCTTCTTCTCGATAACGAGGATCAGGCCTGCGCGCTCGAGGCCCGTCATATAGTAGAAGTTACGGTCAGGCAGGAAGCGGTAATCGGTATCGCCGCTCATCCTCCTGGCTTCGCCCGCAAAAAGATACACCACCGTGTTATCCGGCAGTCTGTCTGCAAATCTTCTTCTGTTGTCAGAGAAAAAAGAACTTGTAAGTGCCATCAGCTGACACCATCCGAACGTACATTGTACTCGTCGAACAGTATCGTGTTGTTGATGTAGTTGAGCGTAGCGCCCTGTGATCTTCTGATGAGACCCGGGTTGCCGATAACGATTGAACCGTCAGGTACATCAAAATTGACATACGCTCCGGGAGCGATAAGAACATTATTGCCTATGGTGATATTGCCGACGAGAATGGCATTGGCGCCAATCCAGACATAATTGCCGATATGCGGCGAGCCCTTGCGCTTGCCTCTGAACTGCGTGCCGATGACGACGCCGGTCGATACGTTGACGTTATGACCGATAACTGCCTTAGGATGGATGATGACGCGTCCGAAATGCGCCAGATAGAAGCCCTTGCCGATCTCAGTATCGTAAGGGATCTGGAAGTGGTACTTCCTGGAGAGCTGATCGAGTCTCGTATTCCAGATCGTGAACAGGAACTTGTTGAACAGCCTTCTTATTCCGTCGTACTTGGGGATCTGGTCATAGTAATATCTGACCCTTCTCATCGTGCTGATATAGCAGAATTCAGGAGAAGAGCGGCGCTCTTCAAGATAGCACGCGTAGATGTTCTTAAAGCGGCGGGTGTTGCCCGTGTATCTGAACAGATCAGCGTATACTATGTCCTTAAGCTCGTCAGTCACGCGCGCTCCTCCTTTTTAAGCTTTACGCGAAAATTCTATATCTTTTAATGGCAGTTATCAATTGCTATTTTAGCAAAACAAAGTGACGGCTTTGTAATAAAAAAACGGACAAAAACAAGACTGCCCCGGACGGGAGGAAGCATCCGGGACAGTCAAAATTAAGTTATTGATCTTCGTTACAGCGTGGAACCCTTGAGAACGACTTCGTATCCGAGAAGCTTCTTGGGCTGTACCTTCTCGCCTCCGATCATGGCGATCAGGGTGCGCGCCGCCTCGAAGCCGAGCTGTCTGGGATCGTACTGGATAGACGTCACAGGCGGCCGGTTGTGTTCGAGGAGAGCGCTGTTATAGAAGGAGGCTATCTTTATATCCTTCGGTACCTCTTTGCCGTCACGCGAGAGCTTGACGAGCACTGAGTTCGCTATATAGTCATCCGCGCAGACGAGACATTCCGCGCCGTTCCTTATCGCTTCATCCGTCGCCCTCTCGATCTGGGCTGCCGAGTCGCAGTCCATGTAGAACAGGGCATCCTTCGCGCTCTTTCCGCACTTCTCGAGGCCCTTGATGAAGCCTTCCTTGCGGGTCTGGTTGACCACCTGGGCAGAGTTGCCGCAGATAAATGCGAGCTTATCCGTTCCCTTCATCAGTATGATCGACGTAAGTTCGCTGCAGGCGCTGATGTGGTCGTTATCGATCTGGACGACGTCGGGTTCATTCGTGCCGCCGATGACCACGAAGGGAAGCCCGTTATCCTTGAGCGCCTTGATATTCATGTCGTTCTCCCAAGTTCTGCCGAGGACAACGCCGTCAACCTTACGGTTCCTGAGCATGTTCTCGAGTCTTGAGATATCGCTGTCATAGCTCATTATCAGCAGTACGTCGTAGTTCTCCGTCTGAGCCGCTTCGCACATGCCGAACATGGTCAGCTGGAAGTACGGCAGGGAGAAATTCTCAGAGTCGCCGGGCACTACCCAGCCGATGTTGTATGTCTTGGATTGCGCAAGACCTCTCGCAATCGGATTCGGCGTATAGTCGTGCTCCTTGATGTAGTCGAGCACCATCCGGCGGGTCTTCCTGCTGATCCTGCCCTTGCCGGAGATCGACCTGGATACTGTAGTCTTGGATATGCCGAGATCTCTCGCGATGTCGTCTATTGTTATCTTGTTCACCCTTGTAACGCCTGCCTTATGAGATTCGCACAACATGCGCAAGCGGTTGTGCATATAAGAACAGTTTACAAAGAATTGCGCAGTATGTCAAACCCTCTTTCGCGGTGTGTCCGCGCCCTCCTTCTCTCCTCGAAAACCAGCACCTGCGGCGTATTCTGCCGTTTTTGTGTGCGCGTTCCCTCTTGGAGAGGCTGCGCAATTTGAGGTGTTTTGCGCAGACAGTTGCGTTCTGTTATTTGCGCAACGCAGAAAACGAAGTCACCTTATCAAATAACATTTTCACTAATAGGGGGCCTGTCAGGCCAAAGGCAAAATACAAGATACTAAATTGTGGAATAGGTTCCCACCGATACCAAGAGGCTTCACTATATGAAAAGTCATGAAGAGGGACAATGAACTTGTTGATAAACAGTAATATGCTGTTCAAGACATTGAAGAAGAGTACATGAAGGCTCATTACCCACAAAGTGTTCTCAGAAATGTAGTTAATGATCCGGTTATCATAAAAAGCATTCCCGATGGCATCTACGATCGTCAACCATAGCAGTATTCCTATGATAGATGATATCAATGGCGTTGCGACAAACGGACTTGGAAAGCCACTCATATACTCGAGAGATACGAAAGCAATATTATTGGCCTCCGGCAGGATCATCATGCGGAAAACATTTGCTATCATCAATAATATAATGAGTATCAGATTCCCGCCTGCCGTCAAAGAATGTAGTTTAGATTCTATCTTTTCTCTGTATATTACTCCAAGTTCAATAAAAAGGATAAAGAACATGCATTTGAGAGGAGCACTCAAAATGAAATAAAAAGCGCCCCCAATATCAACTGTTTTTGCAAAAAACACAGAGAATAGATTTAGAATGCAAAAGATAATCATCATGACAATGCTATTCCATCTTTTATACAGTAGTTTTTTGATCACGGCATATATGATCTGAACCAAAAACAACGAGTGAACAAACCACAACGGAGAAGCGATTGAGGAAGGTGTTCCTATGATGATGCCGAATAAGTTAAAAAGAACCTCTTCATACAAGGACCGCTCGCTTCCTCCTCTTAAGAGAAGGTTGATCAACTGTTCAAGAACCAACAACAATAAAGAGAAGGTAATATAAGGCACCATCAGGTTGCGAAACTTCTTAAAAATATAAGTTCTGAGGTCAGTATCAGGATCAACCTTGTTGAAGTATCCGGATATGAATACAAACATCGGCATGAAGAACGAGTTGTATGGAATATGCGAAGCAAAAAGATTCAGCGAAGTCCAACTGTGTGCATCCACGACCATGATAATGCCTATGGCCGACAAGACCATAAACTTCTTGTTGCTCTTTTTGGTCTTTAAAGTAATACCCTCTGTCATGCGATCTTGCTTTCTAATGGTATTGCCGTAATTATAACAGAACCATTGGAGCCCAAAAGTCTCACTTTCTGCTTCAGTTCCATAAATGGGACTACTTTAACTGTTCTATTTGCTATACTTACATTAAAAAGACGGAGCAATAGGATATGGCAAAGAAAAAATCAACATTTTACTGCAAGGAATGCGGTTATGAATCCACCGGCTGGCTGGGCAAATGCCCCGGGTGCGGACAGTTCAACACCTTCGTTGAAGCGCCCGACGAGAAGCCGGCATCGTCTAACCCCAAGTCAGAATCACCCGTATACAAGGCAAATACTTTCTCCTGGACTGATTCGGCCGTTACCCTGCGCCTCAAGGATGCAGGCAAGGAGAACTATGTCAGGGAGAGCACCGGCATTCCTGTATTGGACCAGCTCTTCGGCGGCGGCATAACAAGAGGATCACTGACGCTCGTCGTAGGCGAACCGGGCATCGGTAAGTCCACGATCCTCCTGCAGCTGGCTGACAGCTTCAAGGGCGACGGAGAAGTGCTCTATGTATCGGGAGAAGAGTCTCCCGCGCAGATAGGAATGCGCGCTTCCAGGCTCGGCATCAGCCGCGACATACTGATCTGCGGAGAGACGAGGTTCGAGGTCATCGCAGAAGAGATCAAGAAGAACAAGCCCGCACTGTGCATAATCGATTCGATGCAGACCCTGTACTCCGAAGAGATCACGGGCACGCCCGGAAGCGTCACGCAGACCAGAGAGGTCACGGCAGGACTCATAAGGATCGCCAAGACCAACGGCATCTCGATAATCATGGTCGGACACATCACCAAGGAAGGTTCCATCGCAGGGCCCAAGACGATCGAGCACATGGTCGATACGGTGCTCACGTTTGAAGGCGACAGCACCGGCGGCTACAGGATACTAAGATCTGCCAAGAACAGGTTCGGCAAGAGCAACGAACTCGCTTTCTTCGAGATGGGCGACAAGGGATTGAAGCCCGTCGCAAGTTCCAAGGCGCTTCTCGTAGCGGGAAGACCGATCAACAGTCCAGGCTCAGTGCTCACGTCTGTCCTGGAAGGCAACGAAGCACTTACATGCGAGGTGCAGGCACTGGTCGCAGAGAGCGCATACCCCACCCCGCAGAGGATGACTTCGGGTCCCGACAGGAACAGGGTCATGATGCTCCTTGCAGTGTGCGATAAGGTGCAGAAGCTTAACCTGTCTTCTTGTGATTGTTTCGTCAACATCATAGGCGGACTCAAGGTCAGCGATCCTGCTTCGGATCTTGCCATCTGCGCAGCGATCGTGTCTTCTGCCAGGAACGTTCCGGTCAAGCCCAACACGCTCATCATCGGCGAGGTCGGCCTCTCCGGCGAAGTAAGGCCTGTCACAAGGATCCTCAAGCGCTGCCTTGAAGCAGTCAAGCTCGGCATCACCACGATCGTCCTTCCCGGCTCATGCGAGAACGGACTCGAGAAGGAGATCAGCGATCTGTCGGGCGCGGACCGTGCGGGATTCGACAACATAACAAGGCTCTATATAGACAACATCAAGGATTCGTTCGACATGCTGTTCACGGGAGGAAAGTAATATGGGTTCCGATTGTTTCTTTGTAATACCTGCTGCAGGTTCGGGAACGCGCATGGGCGGTGATATCCCAAAGATAATCCTGCCGATAGGCGGTATCCCCGTTATCGTAAGAACGCTCACCGCCATATCCTCTTTCGCGCAGATGCACGAAGGACTCAAGGTGCACATCATACTGGTGTCGACCGAAGACCTGATTCCGAAGCTTAGGAAGATGTGCGGAGAATCCTTCCCGGACATGGACATAACCTATACCCTCGGCGGCGCGTCCAGGACAGAGTCGGTCTATAACGGCATCAAGGCCATAGAAGGCGCGGACGATACGGATGCGGTCCTCATCCACGACGGTGCGAGATGCCTTGTTACCGCCGCAGATATCGATGCCGTTTACGAAGGTCTTACGGATCACGCGGTATCCTGCAGCGCAACTCCCGTCAAGGATACTCTCAAGAAGGTGAACGTCAGAGGCGGCGACGTGATCGTCGAATCAACGCCCGTCCGCGAGGACTACTATGCAGTCCAGACGCCGCAGGGATTCAGATACAAAGAGCTCGTTCAGTGCTATGAGCATGCCGCTGCCAATAACATCACGGCAACGGATGATACCGCGCTCGCAGAAGAGCTCGGCATTGAAGTATTTCTTGCTAAGGGAAGTTATTCGAACATCAAGATAACGACGCCCGAAGATATAGCAGTCGCTTACGAGATAATCAGGTCCAGAGGCGAACTGGAGCCTTTCGAGGACTGATCAGAGTTCCTTCTTAATGGTAAGGATGACGAAGACCTGAACGCCTTCGCCTTTGCCGAATCCCGTGAGGCCTTCACCGGTCGTTGCGGTTATTCCCACGGAAGATGCGGGTATGCCGAGAAGCTCGCCGGTCTTCTCCTTCATGGAAGAGATGAACTCCTTGAGCTTCGGTCTTAAGCATTCTATTGTCATCGAGCAGTGAACGATCTTGGCTCCTTCCATAAACTTGAGAGCTTCGGCAAGGTAGACCGTACTGTCCTTGATGCCCTGCTCGAGGCAGATCTTATCTGCTGCGCCGCCCAGTATGTTTACACCGGTATAACCCGATATTGCATTGGTTATCGCATGGAGTGCGACGTCTCCGTCGCTGTTGGCTCTGAACGCCCTGTCATGAGGAATGTCAACGCCGCACAGTTTGATGGTGCATTCGCCGGTCTCTTCGACAAATGCGTGACTGTCCTGTCCTATCGTGCTGATGTAAGCATATTCACTCATTGATCCACCTCCTATATCGGATAGCCGTTAGCGTCGAGCCAGATGACTATTTCGTCCGCGCCCCATTCATAGTAATCCGCACTTCCGAAGACCGATATCTCGGCATAGTTCCTTACCAGGGCAAAATCCGGCACTGCGTTAATGCCGAACTGCGTAGTAAGGTTCGTGTACTGGCTCTGGTCGAGCGCGATCACGGTAAGCTTGCCTTCTTCGGCTTCTGCTATATCTTCGACCACGGCGGTTATCGCCCAGCCGGAAGAATCGAGAGAGTTGTAAAAGTACAGAAGGAACGTCGTGTCCGGAACCTTAAGGAGTCCGTCGAGATCGGTCACCTCGCGGTACTGAATTCCGTACAGGGCATTGCCCTCTTCGTCGAACTCGCCTTCGACAGGTTCATAGACCATGCAGATGGCGGGTGCTTCGTAGTCGTATTCGCCGAGGTAGTCTTCCACCTTGGCGGCACCTGTGCATGAGCACACCAGCGCTGCGCTTACTATCGTCGACAGAACAAGACTTAACGCTCTTCTCATGAACCTGTAAGCTTCAGGCACATGTCTGTCGTGCCCTTGAGGATATCCTCTGCCGTCTGCTCCGTGTTGCCCGAATCAACGAGCTTGGTAACCTCGGGATCGAGCGGAATGCTGTCAAGGACAGATGCGCCGATCTCGGAAGCAGACTTCTCGAGATTTGATCCGTCGCCGTAGAGCCTTATCTCCTTGCCGCAGTCAGGGCACTTGATGTAGCTCATGTTCTCGACGAGTCCCAATACCTTGACGTTCATCATGGAAGCCATGTTGCGGGCCTTGTTGACGATCATGGATACGAGATCCTGAGACGTTGCAACGAGAACGATGCCGTCGATCGGGATCGCCTGGAATACCGTAAGGGGTACGTCTCCTGTGCCCGGAGGCATGTCGATGAGAAGGACATCCAATGTGCCCCAGTCTGTCTGTCCCCAGAACTGTCTTACCAGTGAATTGAGAACGGGACCTCTCCAGATGACCGGAGCTTCCTTGTTCTCGAGGAGCAGATTGACGCTGACCGCCTTGATGCCGGTCTTTGTCTCGGCAGGGATGATGAGACCGTCGGCATTTGCCTGAAGGTTTTCCGTAAGTCCGAATGACTGAGGGATAGAAGGACCGGTAACGTCCGCATCCATTATGCCTACCTTAAGGCCTTTGCGTGCCAGAGATACTGCAAGGGCAGAAGTGACGAAAGACTTTCCTACGCCGCCCTTACCGCTGGCTATTCCTATTACCTTCTTGATGTTTGACCCTTGTGCAAGAGGCTCCTTGGCAGGAGCACCGTTTGCGGTGGGACAGGTATCCTGGGATGTGCAGCCGTCCTTTGACGGGCACGAATCACATGCTGATGACATATAAATGCCTCCTTAAA
Source organism: Clostridiales bacterium (assembly GCA_017550385.1). Lineage (GTDB taxonomy): Bacteria > Bacillota > Clostridia > Saccharofermentanales > Saccharofermentanaceae > Saccharofermentans. Next base: position 67,050 of record JAFZPJ010000052.1, on the reverse strand, counting down.
AACTCGCGCATATTATAACCGATGAGAGTGCTTTATTACAGACCCGTCGTATCGAGCGGATCCGTTTCGATATCGAGTTCGGGGATGTCAGTCTGGTCGTCGGGATAGATGCCGGGCTCGTTGTATCTTACGAGCTTCTTAAGCCTTCCCAATGCAGAAGCAGGAAGATCGCTTACGTTCGATACTATCGCGAGCACACGCTGCTCCGAATGCTTGAACGAATGTATGAAATTATCCCTGGCGCCTGCCGCAGCCTTCTTGGCTATCCTGATGCTCTCCATCTCAGCAGCGGTAAACTGCTCGGCAAACGCCTTCTCCTCCGCCCTGTGAGTAGCGGCAAGTTCGCGCTCCGCCTTCCTGTTCTCGAGCACCAGTTTCCTGTATTCGTCGTAGTGTTTCTTGGTCGGTTCTGATACCGTGACGACCGTATCGACGCCGCTGTATATCTGCTCGCCGATCTTATCCGACACGACCTTAACGCCTGATGTTACTCTCGCAAACGCGGCGAGCTTCTTCCTGAAGCCGATGATCGTACCAATCGTGGTGATGATGTCGATGATCATGAGCAGCGTGAACAGTGAGAGGACGACGATCTTCGCGATATAGGGGATCTGATCGACCAGCCAGAGCACTGCCGGATGAAGCACATAGATTCCGAGGGAGCACGCGATGCCCCAGTAGATGAAGAACCTGAGGCAGATGTAGCCGCGGAAGTTGAGCTTGTATTCGGAGTAATCCCACCATCTCATGTGGAAGGTGTGATACAGGATGATGCCTGCTATTAGTTCGACCAGAGTAGCTGCCGAAGCCATGCCGAAGAATATCACGAAGAAGTTGCCGACAAATGGTCTGAACAGCCATACTGCCGCATAGAATCCGAGACCGTACACGGGGCACAGGGGACCTGCGAGGAATCCTCTGTTGATGAACTTTCCTTCCGTTACGCCGTAGTAGACGACCTCCACTATCCAGCCGATAAAGCTGTAGATGAAGAACATCGTATAGGACTCGAGGAAAGGATACGGCAATATCATGTCTTGTCTGCTCTCATTATGTGGTATCCGCCGTCGGTAGCAACATTCGTGCAGTTGCCGAAGAGTTCTGTCAGCTTGGCTTTCGTGGAAGGTGCGCCCTGCTTGCGCTGGAGCACCACGTAAAGGCTTCCGCCCTTCTCGAGCCTCTCGAAAGATTCTTCGTAGAACCGGAACACTGTCTTCTTGCCTGCCCTGACGGGAGGATTCGTTAGTATCGTATCAAAGAGCAGGCCTTCAGGCAAAGATGATGTCACGTCACCTGATATGAACTTGCAGTCCGCGTTGTTGTTTACGGCATTCTCTTCGGCAAGTGCCACCGCACGCGTGTTCACGTCGGTACCGTAGACCTCACATCTTGCAAAGTAGCTCTTGAACGTAACTCCGACTATGCCCACGCCGCATCCTAAGTCGAGCATATGCATGGGCTTTACTCCGCGCTCCTTGATGTCCTTCACGGACTCTTCGATGAGCAGATCAGTTCCGAAATCAACGCCGTTCCTCGAGAACACCGACGTATCCGTGGTGAACATGAGGTTGCGGTTAAGACCCGTGTACTTGAAGGTCTTGCGGTCGCTCGCCGTTGTAGGTACTGATTCGAAATACTGCGGCATCAGAGCATGTCCTTTATCTTGGTCTTCTTGATGAGCACGATCAGAGGCAGTCCGAGGATAACGAGAAGCGCCGCCTCAGAACCTGCTACTTCGAGCATGCTGATGAGCACGACCTGAGCCGTGATCGCACTTGATCCGTCTGCAAGCAGGAACGGCAGATAACCGCCTACGATAAGTCCGTTTGCAATAACCGGCGGAATGATTCCGAGGTAAGGGCTTACCTTGCCGATCCAGTATGACAGGAATCCCGCGATGAGAGTCGCGAGTGTTCCGAAGATGATATCGATGGGGCCCAGATTGCCCGGGTTAAAGAGGTTTGCCAAAAAGCATCCGAGAGTTACGCCCGGGATAGTCCCCAGCGAGAAAATCGGGAGCACCGTAAGCACTTCCGCAAGTCTTACCTGAATGGGGCCGTATGCTATCTGCGCAAAGGGCAGGGTAAGCACAACGTAGAGCGCTGCGATGATACCGTTGTTGACGATAAACCTTATCCTGCGCTTGTTCTTAGCTGATTCTGAGATCTCACTCATTTCCTGTATTTCTCCATTTCTTTATTACATCATCGAACGAACTGTGTCGTTGATCTGAGCTATCTTAGAAGTTCTCTGCCAGGGCATCTCAGGGCACTGTATGCGACCCTTCTCTATAGCCTTCTTGCAGGCCTCCATCTCATATACGAGTCCTGCATAGAACTCTCCTTCCGCATCTGCGGCTTCAATGAGCTCGTCATTGCCGTCAAGCAGTTCGATGCGTCTGTAGTTGTTGATGTTCGTAATGACTATCTTGCCCTTCTCGCCAACTACCGCACCGTTCTTATCGGTATTCGCATCCATGGTGACATAGAGGTTGGCCATAGCCTCTCCGCCTTCAGTCTCGAGGATATAAGTCGTATCCCTGTCGCATCCTGTGGACAGCCTTCTGGCGAACACTCTCGTTACGTTCAGGTTGTCGCCCATGAAGGACAGTGCTAGGTTCGTGGTATACACGCCGAGATCAAGATATGCACCGCCGCCCAGTACAGGATCGTAGAGTCTTTTTACTTCCGTCAGGTCATAACCGAGATTGGCGGAGATATACTTGACCGCACCGATCTTTCCGTCAGCGATCCACTCGCCGATCTTCTTGTGGAGGGGCATGAAGTTGGGCCACATGCCTTCGCAGACGAAGATGCCGCGGTTCTTGGCTTCGGTAAAGATGCTGTCAGTCTCCGCATTGCTCATGGCGAACGGCTTCTCGATGAGAACGTTCTTGTGTTCCTTTATGCATGTGATGGCATTCTCATAGTGGCATGTGTTGGGAGTAGCTATATAGATGAGGTCGATGTCCTTTGCCGCTGCGAGCTTCTCGTAGCCGGTATAGACCTTGGCATCAGGACAATGAGCCTTCGCGAATTTCTTACCCTTGTTCCTGTCGCGGGATGCAACACCTGCGATACAAATATCAGGATTACCTTTAAGTGCATCCGCCATCCTGGCAGACATCGTTCCGCATCCGATAATACCTATGTTGAACATACTTCGCCCCCTTATATATAAAATATAAGCACAACCCATTGTATTGGGGGCGGGCTCAAGTGTCAAATCACAGTTTTCTGATATTTGGCCGCACTTGAAGATTATGCGCCCTAATAATAAAATCTAACATCATGTTCAAGGATATGGCGCCTAGGAAAAAGGGTATTATATACCTTCTCATATCAGCCTTCGCATTCGCCGTAATGGCGCTCTTTATCAACCTCGCCGGAGACATGCCGGTCTTCATGAAGGCTTTCTTCAGGAACGTCGTCGCCTGCATCATCACCATCCCGATGCTGATCAGATCGCCCGAGAAGTTCCATATGAAGAAGGGCAGCTTCAAGTATCTGTTCCTGCGCGCCGCGTTCGGCACCGTGGGCATCATCTGCAACTTCTATGCGATCTCGAAGATCAACATCGCAGATGCGCTCATCCTGAACAAGCTCTCACCCTTCTTCGCGATAATCGCATCCATATTCGTGTTGAAGGAGATCGCGAACGGCCACCAGTGGCTCGCCATCATCACCGCTCTCATCGGTGCGGTATTCGTCATCAAGCCGACCTTCCTTCTCGGAGGGATGTCGAGCGAAGGCGTATTCCCGGGCATCATCGGATTCATCGGCGGGGCGACTGCGGGCATCGCTTATACGTTCCTCAGGAAACTCAGTCTTAACGGCGAGCGCAAAGCACTTATCGTCGCCTTCTTCTCGGCGTTCTCATGCATCGCCTGCATACCTTTCATCATCGCGACCTACCAGCCCGTGACCATAGCGCAGCTCCTGTGCTGTATCGGTGCCGGCATCGCGGCATGCACGGGCCAGTTCACCATAACCGCTGCATATGCGGCTTGTCCTGCAAAAGAGATATCCGTCTACGATTATTCGACGGTCATCTTCGCGGCCATCCTTGGAATGCTCTTCCTCGGCGAGGTCCCCGATTATCTCAGCATCATCGGATACGTGATAATCATCGGATCTTCCGTCTACGCATTCCTGTACAACAACGGCTACTTCGACCGCATTCCCAAACCCTGGATCAAGAAAGATCCTTAACGGATCGCTTCCACCATAGACCTTACGTATTCTTCGATGTGATCCGGCGCGTCCTTGCCATACTGTGCGAGGAGCTTTACTATCGCAGAACCTACGATGCATCCGTCAGCTTCCGCTGCCATCTTCTGTGCCTGCTCGGGCGTGGATATGCCGAAACCAACCGCGCAGGGCACCTTGGCAGACTCTTTTATTTTCGCGCAGAGTGCATGTATGTCTGTCGTGATGCTGCTCCTTACGCCTGTAACGCCGAGGCTGGATACGACGTAGATGAAGCCCGTGGCCTCCGATGCGATCATCGCGATCCTGTCCTCCGATGCGGGCGATACGAGCGAGATCAGGTCCATATCGTACTTCGCGAAAACATCCGCGAACTCACCCTTCTCCTCATAAGGAACGTCCGGCAGGATGACACCGGAGATATCGCAGGCCTTGGCCTTCTCGCAGAACTTCTCTGCGCCGTATGAGAACACGACGTTGGCATATGTCATGAAAACCATCGGTACCTTCACGCCGCGCACTTCACGGAGGCGCTTTGCCATCTCGAAGATCTTGTCCGTGGTCGCACCCGCCTCTAACGCCCTGATGCTCGCGGACTGGATTACCGGACCTTCGGCAGTCGGGTCAGAGAACGGAATGCCGAGCTCGATCAGAGAGGCGCCTGCCTTCTCCATTCTTACTACGCATTCTTCGGTCGTCTCGAGGTCGGGGTCGCCGCATGTGATAAAAGGTATGAATGCTTTTCCGTTTGCAAAAGCAGAAGCTATATTACTCATAGATGTTCTCCCCTCTGTAACGTGCGATGGCGGCAACGTCCTTGTCGCCTCTGCCGGAGATGGTGATGATCATTATCTTGTCCTTGTCGAGAGTCGGTGCGAGCTTCATGGCATGTGCAACAGCGTGTGCCGACTCGATAGCGGGGATGACGCCCTCTGTCTTAGACAGATACTCGAAAGCATCAACTGCCTCGTCATCCGTAACGGCAACATACTCAGCCCTTCCCGTATCGTGGAGCATCGCATGCTCGGGGCCGATGCCGGGATAGTCGAGACCAGCCGAGATCGAATATACGGGTGCAATCTGGCCGTACTCGTTCTGGCAGAAGTAAGACTTCATGCCGTGGAATATTCCGAGCTTACCTGTGTTCAGAGTAGCTGCCGTCTCGAAGGTATCGATACCTCTTCCCGCAGCCTCGCAGCCGATGAGCTTGACGCCCTCGTCATTGATGTAGTGATAGAAGGATCCGATCGCATTCGAACCGCCGCCGCAGCATGCGAGAACATAGTCGGGAAGCCTTCCCTCTTTCTCCAGGATCTGCGCTCTGGACTCTCTCGAGATGACCGCCTGGAAATCCCTTACGATAGTCGGGAACGGATGAGGACCCATGACAGAACCTAAGCAGTAATGCGTATCGTCGATCCTTGAAGCCCATTCGCGCATCGTGGCAGATACCGCATCCTTAAGGGTCGCGGTTCCGTCTTCAACGGGTACGACGGAAGCACCCAGGAGTTTCATCCTGTACACGTTAAGCGCCTGACGCTCCGTATCGACCTTGCCCATGAAGACTACGCACTCCATGCCCATGAGAGCTGCAGCAGTCGCAGTAGCAACGCCGTGCTGGCCTGCGCCCGTCTCGGCGATGAGCCTGGTCTTGCCCATCTTCTTTGCAAGAAGTGCCTGGCCAAGAACGTTATTGATCTTGTGCGAACCGGTGTGGTTAAGATCTTCTCTCTTAAGATAGATCTTAGCGCCGCCAAGGTCCTTGCTCATCTTCTCAGCGAAGTAGAGTCTCGAAGGTCTTCCCGCATATTCGTCGAACAGATATGTGAGTTCCTTGTTGAACTCCGGATCGTCCTTATAGTGGTTGTACGCTTCCTCGAGTTCCGTAACGGCGTTCATGAGTGTCTCGGGGATGTACTGTCCGCCGTGAATGCCGAATCTGCCTTTTGAATCAGCCATAGTGTTTTCCTTTTCTCACGCATTGCGCGTGTTCTTTATGAATTCTTCTATCTTCTTTCCGTCTTTGATGCCGTCCGTCTCGACGCCTGAACTTACGTCCAACGCGTACGGCTTAAGTGTCTTTACCGCAAGCGATGCATTGCCGGGTTCGAGTCCTCCTGCGAGGAAGTAGTCCCTGGTGCAGCCTGCAAGGATATCCCAGTTAAAAGTCTTGCCCGAACCTGCGCCGGGGTCAAACATTATCATATCCGCTTCTGACTTTTCCGCAAGTCTTACGTCTTCAGCGGAAGCGGGCTTGAATGATTTTATTACCTTCTTGCCCGTGCGCTCTTTGACCGCTTCTATGTATGCGTCATCTTCTTTGCCGTGTAGCTGTACTATGGCAACTCCGCTCGTGATTACGACTTCAACCAGCTTATCGATATCTTCGTCCAGAAACACTCCGACGGGAGTGATATCTGCGTCTAGAAGGCTTACCAGTCCTCTCACGGTCTCCGGCGCGATGTATCTCTTGCTCGGTTCCCAGAAGATGAATCCGCAGTACTCGGGCTTGTATGCATTCACAAGCTTTACGTCTGCTTCCGACCTTAAGCCGCATATCTTTATCTTCGTATCAGACATCGCCGTACCTGAGTTCCTTTAAGAACGCGACCTTGTCCTGTGCTCTCATCATGGACTCTCCGATGAGCACGGCGTCAGTCTTCTCATTCTCGAGCTTAACAATGTCTTCGTGCGACTTCACTCCGCTCTCCGCAACGAAGAGTGCCCTGTCTCCTACATACTCTCTAAGCCTCAAGCAGTTAGTCGGATCGACAGTGAAGTCTCTTAGGTTGCGGTTGTTAACGCCGATGATCCTAGCGCCTTCGCCTAAGCCCATCTCCGCTTCTTCCTTATCGTGCGCTTCGACCAGTGCGGAAAGTCCGAGCTCATCGCAGAGTTTTATGTACTTGCCGAGTGTCTTGGCGTCCAGGATCGAGCAGATGAGAAGGACTGCGGATGCGCCGTTTGCGAGCGCTTCGTAGATCATGTATTCGTCGATCGTGAAGTCCTTCCTCAGGCACGGAACAGATACCGTGGAAGCGATCTCGCTTAAGATCTTCGTGCTGCCCTTGAACCATACGGGTTCTGTCAGGACGGAGATGCAGTCCGCACCTGCCGTCTCGTAATCCTTCGCGATATCGATGTAAGGAAAGTCTTCAGAGATGATACCCTTGGAAGGAGATGCCTTCTTGCACTCGCAGATGAAGCTTATGCCGTCTTTGGCAAGCGCCTTCTCAAACGAGAAGTCACCCTTGCCCCTTGCATACGCTTCGTCGATGACTGCGTTAAGAGGCTTGATCTCTTTACATTTTCTTACTATCTCGCGGTTGGATTCTGCGATCGTCTCTAAGATATCTGCCATTTTATTCTCACTTATTCGAAAGCTCGATGAATCTGTTCATTGTATCAAGTGCCTTGCCGCTGTCAATCAGGTCCTTGGCAACGTTAATGCCGTCAGCGATGGAGCCTGCCTTGCCTGCAGCATAGAGAGCAGCACCGGAGTTAAGAAGGACGACGTTCCTTCTTGCATCTGTGATCTTGCCCTCGAGGATGCCTCTTGTTACCTCTGCATTCTCTGCGGGTGTGCCGCCTTCGATGTCAGCCTTCGTGCCTCTTGTAAGTCCGAAGTCCTCAGGCTTGATCTCGTAAGTTACGATGTTGCCGTCAGCCTTGAGCTCTGCGATGTATGTCTCAGCGCTCTGTGATACCTCATCGAGCTTGTCCTCGCCGTATACTACGAGCGCTCTCTTCGCACCAAGCGACTTGAGAACGTGAGCTACGGGCTCAGCGAGGTACTGGTCATATACGCCGAGCAGATAGAAATCAGGTGATGCAGGATTCGTGAGGGGGCCTAAGATATTGAATACCGTCCTGAAGCCGAGCTCCTTACGGATCGCACCTACGTACTTCATCGATGTGTGATACTTCTGAGCGAAGAAGAAGCAGAATCCGCACTCTTCAAGAAGCTCTACGCAGCGCTCAGGCTCCAGGTTGATGTTTGCTCCCAGTGCCTCGAGGCAGTCTGCCGTACCGGACTTGGAAGATGCTGCGCGGTTGCCGTGTTTCGCGACCTTGACGCCTGCCGATGCCACGACGAAAGACGATGTCGTGGAGATGTTGAAGCTGCCTGCCCTGTCTCCGCCCGTTCCTACGATCTCGAGGACCTGCATGTCGCCGACGTCAACCTTCAGTGCGTGCTCTCTCATTGCTGTAGCGCATCCGGAGATCTCGTCGATCGTCTCGAACCTTGCGCTCTTCGTGGAGAGTGCTGCGAGGAAAGCGGCGTTCTGAGTCGGAGTGGACTCGCCGTTCATTATCTCGTTCATCGTAGCGTATGCCTCATCGTATGTGAGGTCTTCCTTTGTTACGATCTTCTCGATTGCTTCTTTGATCATGTTGTTGTCCTCCTGGTTATATTCAAAAAGTTTTTTATCATCTTCATGCCGTCCGGTGTCATTATCGATTCCGGATGGAACTGAACTCCGTATACGTCGTAGTCCTTGTGCTTTACCGCCATGACCTCGCCGTCATCCGTTCTCGCACACACTTCTAAACAATTCGGAAGGGTGCTCTCGTCGCATGCGAGCGAGTGGTATCTTGCGACCTTGAATTCTTCAGGGAGCCCCTCGAAAAGCTTGCTGTCGCCTTCTACCTTCACCGTCGACTGCTTGCCGTGCATCAGCTCTTTCGCATAGGTGATCGTCGCGCCGTAAGCTTCGCAGATACCCTGATGTCCGAGGCAAACGCCAAGGATCGGGAACTTGCCGCCCAACTTCTGCACTGCCTCTTCGCAGATGCCGGCATCAGCGGGGCGTCCCGGGCCGGGAGAGATGACGATGCCTGCGGGGTTCAGAGCTTCGATCTCGTCTACCGTCATCTCGTCGTTCCTTATGACCTTGATGTCGGGCTCGTTAACGCCCAGGAACTGGTAGAGGTTATATGAGAAGCTGTCGTAATTATCTATGAGAAGTATCACCTTACACCTCCTCTTCCGCCTCGCGGATCGCCTTGACCACGGATGCCGCCTTGTTAAGGCACTCCTGGTATTCCTTCTCCGGAACGGAATCGGCTACGATACCTGCGCCGGATCTGATGAATATCTTATTGTTCTTCTTGTATGCAAGTCTGATGCCGATGCATGTATCGAGGTTGCCCGTAAAATCGATGTATCCTACGGCACCGCCGTAGATGCCTCTCTTGTTGTCCTCGAGATCGTTGATGATCTGGCATGCACGGATCTTCGGAGCGCCCGAGAGCGTGCCTGCGGGAAGGACTGCATCGACTGCATCGAAAGCACCGAGGTCCTCTCTTATGATGCCCTTAACGGTAGAACCGATATGCATGACGTGGGAGTATCTTAAGATATCGTGGAAGCTCTCTACTACTACGCTGCCGAACTCGGAGATCTTGCCCAGATCGTTCCTGCCGAGATCTACGAGCATGTTGTGCTCGGCAAGCTCCTTCTCGTCCTGAAGCAGTTCTGCTTCAAGCGCCTTGTCTTCTTCATCCGTCTTTCCGCGCGGTCTGGTACCTGCGAGAGGGAATGTGTGAAGAACGCCGTCCTCGAGCTTTACGAGAGTCTCGGGAGAAGCGCCTGCGACCTCTACGTCCGTTCCGGAGAAATAGAACATATAGGGCGAAGGATTGATGGTTCTCAGGATCCTGTATACGCCGAGCATGCTGCCTTCGTAATCTGCGGAGAGCCTGTTGGACAGAACGATCTGGAAGATGTCTCCCTGGCGGATGTGCTCCTTGGCCTTCTCGACCATGTCGCAGTACTGTTCCTTGGTAAACAGCGGAGTGATATCGGACTTAAGGCGCCCCGTCTTCTCTGCAGCGGGCTTGCCATATCTGATGAGAGCAGCGATCTTGGCAAGATCCGCCTTTGCCTCTTCGTATCCGCGCATCGGATCGTCGAGCTTGATGTTGGCGATGAGGATTATCTTCTGTCTGAAGTTATCGAAAGCGATCACCTTATCAAAGAGCATCAGGTCGCAATCCTTGAAGTACTCCTCGTCCTTGGCGTTGAGATTCAATGTGGGTTCTGCGTACTTGATGTAGTCGTAAGAGAAGTAGCCCACAAGGCCGCCTGCAAAAGGAGGAAGGCAGTCGAACCTCGGGCTCTTGTTCTCTTCGAGTATGCCTCTTAAGATCTTGTCCGGATCGTTGGTCATCTCTGACTTCGTGTTGCCGTCCTTATCTTTGACGGATACGATACCGTCGAGGCATGTGACCTCGAGCGTCGGCTCCATTCCAAGGAACGTGTATCTTCCCCACTTCTCGGAATCTCCGCAAGACTCGAGCATATATACGTGATCTGATTCGCCCTTTAAGATCCTTAAGACCTCGATGGGCGTTCTTACGTCAGATAAGATCTCCGTGCTGACGGGTACGCAGCGGTAACCTGTCTCAGAGGCCTTCTGTGCTATCTCCAATACTTCCTGCTGTGAAGGAAAAAACTCCATGCAGTGCTCCTTTCTGTTTTGAAGGCTCTTGCCTTCGGCTCCGGATCCTGCGTGGAAAACAAAAATCCCCGACAGGATTACTTCCTGCCGGGGACGAATAAACTAATTCGCGGTGCCACCCTGGCTTCACATCATCGCTGATGTATCTCTGCGGGATACCAACATATCCCCGGCTTCTTACGCGAGCCTTACGTCGTACATTTGATACGCCCTCCGCGGTCCATTTGATGATCTGTTGTCCGCCTTACTCTCAGCAACGAAGGCTCTCTGTGGGATCATATATCACCGTTATCTCCGCTTCAACGGTTTAAAATTGTTGGTATAAAAATAAACTTGATGACGGCCGTTGTCAAGAAGTTTTTGCAAAAAAGAACTCCCGCGGAATTGGCGCGGGAGATTTTGCTCTGTATATTAACTTGTAAGCTCAAGAATTGCTATTGGGATTCCGGCTCACTTGCTGAGATTACTTCAGTATGTTTCTAGATGACCGAACCAAGGAAGACCAACAGCTTACTTGATCGTGATATACTTCCCATTGGTCTCACCTCCTGCTTTCCATCACTCGATTTCCTTAACGTACTGTATATTTCAAGTGATTGATTCCTTTTGTTGATGGCTTCAGTATAGCACCGGCAAGGTCAGAAATCATTAATAAAAAATGAACGATATCTGACATTCAGATTACAATTATACAGGGACGTAAAGAATCAGAATCTGATGTTACTTTTAAGTGATGAAGCTGCTTCTTCGCCTGCAAAATACTTCACGATCTCAAGTCCGAAAGGAACCGATGTACCCATCGCCTGGCTCGTTATGATGTTATCCGATCTTACTACCACGGAATCCCTGTCGAGCAGTGCGCCGTCTGTTTCGAGCTTGTCGAAGAAAGACGGATTGCATGTGGCGGGAACGCCCTTGAGAAGTCCCAGACCGGAGAAGATCGTGGGGGCAGCGCAGATGGCTGCGACTGCTTTTCCGTTTCGAGCGAAATCAACTACTGCATCCGTGAGTGCCGCGGTCGATCCGAGGTTCTCTGTGCCCTTGATGCCGCCCGGGAGCACGAGCATGTCGTAGTCTGCGAAGTCGATATCCTTTATGTTCTTGTCTGCCGTGATGACGATGCCTCTGGAAGCGGTGACGGTATTGCTTTCCATTACCGATACGACATCGCAGTCTATCTTCGCGCGCCTGAGAAGATCGACCGGAGTTATTGCCTCGACCTCTTCCGTTCCGTCTGCTATGAATACCGCTATCTTTGCCATTTCTGTAACTCCTGTCTTATAATTAATTATCTTGAATTATACATCATGGAGGGATCCCGATGATCAAAACGAGAAAACTTATGAGCGCGGCTCTGGCGGGGATAATGCTGCTGTCCGCAAGTTCATGTTCTTTGCTTGAACAGGGCAAGAAGGACAAAGAAGCAGATCCGGATGACATCATCGAGATCGCGGAAGATTTTGCAAAGAGCGTTACTACAGCGGATGCCGATAAGATACTTAAGAATTTCGATGACATCAGTGATTCGAAGGCAGACAAGTTCAGAGAAGACATCTCGCTTGAAGATCAGGACGAAGACAACGTCTATCTCAAAGAATACATAGCGAGCACAATGGAATACGAAGTCGATGAGGATTCCGTGGATATCGATGACGATACGGCCACCTGTGACATCTATATCACCATGGTCAATTACTGGGATGCGACCGGAGAGCTGGCAGGCACCGTTGATGATTTCTACCTTACTCTCGCAATAAGCGAATCGACTATCAAATACACCGTTGCCTTGAGCTTTGTTTGTGAGGACGGAGAGTGGCACCTCGCAGACGATTGTTTCGATGACCTTGATAAGGTGTTCTCTTATGTGGATTATGAATTCGATATCGCAGACCTTACAGACAAGCCTTCGGTCTCGGATGTCTGCTGGTATAACAGCAACGGAGGTTATGTTAATACCTCATACATCGAACTGGATGTTTATTTTGCCGAAGATATATATGCCAACATCTATTACGTAGTCAGCAAGGACGGCGAGGAGATCTTTACGAGTGATATGTATCTGGTCGAAGGGACCATCTTCATGGCGTGGTATGCCGAGTATCTCGTAACGGATGATTACGGCGATTATATAGAGCCCGGAGAATACACTTTCCAAGTATATACCGAAGACGGACAATGGCTGGCAGAAGCGACGGCATCAGTATCCGTATCTTCATTTGATTATGGTGACGGACTTCTGGAAGGTGTGGATATCGGAGAGGAATATACGATCTATGACGATTCCTTAGCAGATATCGATGCGATGCTTTGGACTGATATGAGCGGAGGTGAGAAGCTCACCGGTGACAACACCTATTATGCCGATGCTCAGGATCTGTGTTTCTGGTTATACCTTAACGATTATGATGAGACACTGTATTATGCGGTCTACTACCTGGGTATGACTACGTCTGATACCGTTGATATCAATGTATACAACGCGCTGGAATCAGGCAGCATTGACCCTTATACATGCCCGGATATGTCCAAGTGTTATGAGTTCAACTATTCTTCTGTTATAACGCCCGGCACTTATGTACTTGTCATAGCCGAAGACGCAGACAGCCTGACCGATCCTTACATCGTCGCAAACTGCTCGGTGTGTGAGGATACATCTGAATAATGACGGCCGCAGAGGATACATTTGCAACATATAGATCGTCTCGTCTGTATATAAGGTAACCCGTTGCATTGGAGGATACTTCTATGAGCTTAAAGATGAGAATATGTCTTACCGGTCTGATCGCAGCAATGGCTATGACTGCGTTTGCAGGATGCGCATCTGAGACCGACACGAAAGCAAAAGACGCGGATGCCGGGACAGAAGTTTCCGCTTCCGAAGAATCCGAGACAGAGCCTGAGGAGACTAAAGCGACCATATCGGCTCCGTCGAAGCCGACAGATTCCGATGCCGTGTTGTTCATTGTCGGCAATACGAATGACGGTCCCTTTGATTGGGGCAATGATTATATTGAGCATACTACCTTTACTGTGTACTATAACGGCAACCTCGAGATAGTGCAGGAGTTCTCTGAGTCGGGAGAACAAACCACAAACAAGCAGCTTACCAATGCAGACTTCTCGCAGATAAGCAGCAATATGTCAGATGCATATATTAAACAGCCATGGACTTATAAGGACTATTCAGATTACATGGACGGATACACCTGGAGCTTCCAGTACTTTGATGAAAGCGGCGAGAAGACTTATATCTACGGCGGATATACTGATGGCTGTTCTAGCCTTGAGACGATCCAGAATATACTGAAAAGCTACTTGGATTAGATCCGCTTATAGAGATTTATCTCGTCCGTCTGATTAACGAAGACGAGCTCGTAATCATCGTTCTCTGCAAGGTAGGTGTCCATCGGCATATTCTGGCTTACCGCAAACCAGTCGAAGCCGTAGCTGTCGATGAACTCGGCATAATCGAGGTTTCCTGCCCATGCCGCATAAGCCTCATCGAGGAACGCCTTGTCACCCGCGATCCTGTAATCGTACAGTTCGGGTCTTGCATCGTAGTAGATCTTATATCCGTCCACCAGGAAGTAGTTGCCTGAATTGAAGTCCGTATAGAGAGTAACCTCATCGGGAGCAGGCAGAGACTGCAGCATGATCTCCCTGTCATCGCTCTTCTCCATGTTGTACTTCAACAAAAGAAGTATCGAGAGCGTTCCTGCCGCGACGTAAGCCCAGCGCATCATTCTGTGCGAGCGCTCGGTGAACTTAAGGTTAACGACAAGCGCACCTATCGGTATTACCAGCGTCCAGCAGCAGCGCATGAACATGCACGACATCGCGAAGCACCCGACCGTCATGAAGAACTGCGCGGAAGTAAGCTTCTTCATAACGACCGCATATATGAACAGCGCTATGACGATAGCCTGCATCACGGTATACAGCGACGGGAAATGCGGAGGCAGGACTTCGATTATGTTGAACCTCTCGAGCGAGCCCCTTGCATATGTAAGGAACATGGGACCCCTGATGCCGAGCGGACTTACGACGGAGAACAGCGCGCCGATGACAAGAGCGGCAAGCGCGTAAAGATCTATCTTGAATTTCTTTGCCTTGATGACGGGAACATAGCAGAGTATCCAGAGGATCGGATAGAGTATGTTCGAAGCCTGCCAGTTGGCCTGGAATACGAATATCAGCGCTATAAGACCGAAGAAAGTCAGTGTCTCTTTCTTAGTGTGCTTCTCCTTTGCAAAGAACCTGTGGAGCAGTGTGAGCTCGAGGAGCGATACCGATATCGTTACGGAGTAAGGTCTCGTCGTAGCGAACCCGCAGAGAAGTATCCAGCAGAATACGGCGGCATTGAATCCGACCTGGTTGTCCTTCAATATCTCACGGCAATAGATGAACAGGCAGAACAGAAGGAAAGCGTTGAAGATGATCCCGAGTATCACGATCCCCGTATAACCGCCTGCCGCATAAGCCGCATAATTGAACACGTCGCAGAGCCACTGCTGGATTATCGTCGGGACATCGGGCTTGATCAGCCAGTATGCGGTATCGGGAAGCGCTTTATTGTTTACAATGTATCTTCCGGTATCTATCAGGAAGAACGCATCCGCATTCGGATTCTGCAGCAATGCCTGTGCGGTCGCGAAAATACCAAGCGCCACTGCAAGCAGCACAAAACTTATCTTATCTGTTGTAGTGAAGCTCTTACTCTTACCCATATTGTCTATTGTACAACATCAAGCCTTGCTTTTTGGACCGGAGCCGTTAATATTTCTTCTATGGACAAACAGGCGGCAAAGAAGGTATTAAAGCACCTCGCGGTATTATTCGCGATAGGTCTGGCATACTTTATCTTCTATTCATTAACGGGCATCGGCATCCCCTGCGCATTCAGGACCGTAACCACTCTCAAGTGTCCTTCGTGCGGAGTGACGCACATGTTCTCTGATATGCTGCATGGTGACTTCGCTGCCGCCTTCAAAGACAACGTATTCCTGTTCTGCACATGGCCCGTCATCACAGGACTTCTTATCTACGCAGACTACCGCACTGCGGCTCACAAGAAGCTGCCTAAGTGGTGCAACATAATCATGATCGCCTTCATCGTCCTTCTGATCATATGGGGGATAATAAGGAACCTGCCGGTATTCGGCGTGCCGGGCATACCCGCAGGAATCTGATCCTTACAGCAGCTCTGCTACGTCAGCCAGGCTCTTCACGATAACATCAGACAGCTGCTTCATCTCATCGTCAGGCTGAAGGATATCGGGCACCATGACCGTGTACAGGCCCGCCGCCTTGCATGCGCGTATACCGTTAAATGAATCCTCGAGGCCTATGCATTCCGAAGGCTCTGCTCCGAGCATGCTCGCTGCCTTGAGGAATATCTCGGGGTCGGGCTTGGACCTCGTCACCTGATCTCCGCATATTATCGCATCGAAATAAGGTCTGGCACCGAGCACTTCCATCTCATACACGACATCTTCCCTCGACGAGGATGATGCCAGAGCTATCTTCATGCCGAGCTCCTTCATCTTTTGAAAGAGTTCTATCGAATAAGGCTTGAGCGGGATCAATCCCTGCTCGAATCTCTCCCAGAATATCTCCCTCTTCTCCGCACGGATGGCAAGTGCGCCGGGTTCTGTTCCGTAACGCTCTTCGAACATCCTGTTCGTGTCAGTGACATTCCTTCCTATGACGGAATAAGCAAATGTCTGTATGTCTTCGAGGCCGTGTCTCTGTGCCACTATATCCCAACAGTCGAGGACGGCCCTCTCTGAATCGAGAACCAGGCCGTCCATGTCGAATATCGCTGCTTTGAATCTGACTTCTGCCATCAGACCTCCATCGAACCTTCGAATACCTTATCGCAGTTACCTGTCATGTATACGGCATCGTCGGTATAGTTGATAACGAGCTCTCCGCCCTTGAGGATGACTCTTATGTCTTCACCCTTCTTGCAGTAGCCGTTAAGGCATGCCGCAACGACAGTGGCACATGCACCTGTTCCGCATGCCATCGTCTCGCCGGAGCCTCTCTCCCATACGCGCATCTTGAGCGTGTGATCGTCTATTACCTTGACGAACTCAGTGTTGACGCGCTCGGGGAAGAGCTTGGTGTTGTACTCGAACCTCGGTCCGATCTTCTCCAGATCCATGACGTCTACGAGTTCGGTGAATACTACCGCATGAGGGTTGCCCATCGATACGCAGGTGATGTTGTATTCCTCACCGTCGATATCGACTGCGCGGTCTACGATCATGTCGCCGTCAAGTGCAACGGGGATCTTGGAAGGCGTAAGTTCTGCCTTGCCCATGTCGACCTTGACCCTAACGACGACGTCGCCTGATGTCATGAGTTCGAGCTTTTTGATGCCGCTCTTGGTCTCGATGTTCATGTGCTTCTTCTTGTGGCCTCTGTAGTCGTACATGTACTTGCCTACGCATCTGATCGCGTTGCCGCACATGTTGCCTTCAGAGCCGTCCAGGTTGAACATTATCATCCTTGCATCTGCGACCTTGGAAGGTGCGATGAGGACGATGCCGTCGCCGCCTACGCCGAAATGTCTGTCGCTCATGTATACCGACAGCGACTCAGGTGAAGCGACCATGTTCTCGAGACAGTCGATGTAGATATAGTCGTTGCCTGCACCCTGCATCTTGATGAAGTTGATCTTCCTTCTCTGGTCACGCATGTTGTTGATGTCAACGAGTTCCGTGTTGATCTCGCTGTAACGGCTCATCAGTGAGTCTGCGAGCGCATTGGCGGTATCAACGGCAGTCAGACAAGGTATGCCCAGCATTACCGCACGGCGGCGCAGCTTGACGGAGTCTCTTGCAGGGAGCCTGCCTTTCGCGGAAGTCGAGATGATGTAGTTGATCTTGCCGCTCTCGAGAAGAGTCATGGTGTTGTTCGTATCGGACTCGTGGATCTTGGATACGACGGTGACTTCCATGCCTGCCTGTCTAAGAGCGTTTGCAGTACCGCCGGTAGCATAGAGCTTGAAGCCGAGAGAGTCGTACTTCTTGGCGATCTCGACGATCTCAGGCTTGTCGGAATCTCTTACCGTGATGAAGATTCCGCCGTTCTTGTACATCTTGTATCCTGCTGCGACGAGGCCCTTGTACAGTGCCTCCGACAGGTTACGACCTACGCCTAAGACTTCGCCGGTGGATTTCATCTCAGGTCCGAGCTGTGTATCAACGTCGGTGAGCTTCTCGAAAGAGAACACCGGAACCTTGACCGCGGTATAAGGCGACTGTCTGTAGAAGCCCGTACCGTAGTCCATGTCTGCAAGCTTCTTGCCGAGGCTGACTTCGATAGCGACGTCTACCATCGGGATGCCGGTTACCTTGCTCATGTAAGGTACCGTTCTCGATGCTCTCGGGTTGACCTCGATGATGTATATCTGATTGTCTTTTACGATGTACTGGATGTTTACGATGCCGATGGAGCCGAGACCGTCACAGATGGCCGCAGTGGTCTCCTGTAGGCGTCTGTACATGTCGTCGTAGATGTGTTTCGCCGGGTACATTGCGATCGAGTCACCGGAGTGGATACCGGTACGCTCGACGTGCTCCATGAGGCCCGGGATAAGGACGTCCTTGCCGTCGTAGATCGCGTCGACCTCGAGCTCCCTGCCCTGGATGTACTTATCGATGAGAACGGGGTTCTCGATGCCCTGCGCGAGGATGATCTTCATGTACTCGGTAACGTCTGCGTCGCTGAATGCGATGATCATGTTCTGTCCGCCCAAGACATAAGAAGGTCTCAGGAGAACGGGGTATCCGAGCTTGTTTGCGGCATCGAGCGCCTCTTCGCTCGTGAGGATGGAGAATCCCTTAGGTCTTGCGATGCCGAGTCTCTCGAGGAGCTCATCGAACCTCTCTCTGTCCTCTGCCATATCGATGGAATCGGCGGATGTGCCGATGATGTTCACGCCGTTCTCGGACAGCGTCTTCGTAAGCTTGATCGCAGTCTGTCCGCCGAAAGCAACGACAACTCCGTAAGGCTTCTCCTGGTCAACTATGTTCATGACGTCCTCAGGCGTGAGAGGCTCGAAATAGAGCCTGTCGCCCGTATCAAAGTCAGTCGATACCGTCTCGGGGTTGTTGTTTACGATGACTACGCGGTAGCCGAGATCACGGAGCGCATGTACGCAGTGGACCGCAGCATAGTCGAACTCGATGCCCTGGCCGATCCTGATCGGGCCGGAACCGAATACGATGACCGTCTTCTTGTCCTTGTCGCCTTCCTTCTCGAACTCGGCTTCGTTCTCGCCGCCTGCTTCTGCAGTATTGTAAGTAGCATAGAAGTAAGGTGTGTGCGCCGCGAACTCGCCTGCGCATGTATCGACCATCTTGAACGTAGGCTTGAGCGAGAACTCCGGCGCGCTGCCCGTGATCTCCTTGAGAGCCTTATCCGTGAAGCCGAGCTTCTTTGCCTTGAAGTATTCTTCTTCAGTAAGCTTCTTGCCTGTGTATTCCTTCTCGAAGTCGATCAGGTTCTTGATCTTTGCCAGGAACCACAGATCGATCTTGGTATCTGCATGGATCTTCTCGATGGCAACGCCTCTTCTTATCGCTTCTGCGACATAGAAGATCCTCTCGTCCGTTACTTCGATGACGCCTGCCTCGATGTCCGCATCGCTCATGTCCTCGAGCTTCTCGAGCTTTAAGATGTCGGCGTGGATCTCTGCACCTCTTACGGCCTTCATCAGGGCGCTCTCGAACGAGTCGGATATTGCCATGACCTCACCTGTTGCCTTCATCTGCGTACCGAGGTCTCTCTTGGCATATACGAACTTATCGAAAGGCCACTTCGGGAACTTGACCGCAACATAGTCGAGCGCGGGCTCGAAAGCGGCATACGTATGACCCGTTACTGCGTTGACGATCTCATCGAGCCTGTATCCGAGCGCGATCTTCGTAGCGACCTTGGCGATAGGATATCCCGTAGCCTTGGAAGCGAGTGCGGAAGATCTGGATACTCTCGGGTTGACCTCGATTACCGCATACTCGAATGAGTTGGGCTCTAAGGCGAACTGGCAGTTACATCCGCCCTCTACGCCGAGTGCTTCGATGATGTTAAGAGATGCCGTTCTCAGCATCTGATATTCCTTATCTGAGAGAGTTACCGCAGGTGCGATGACGATGGAGTCGCCCGTGTGTACTCCGACGGGGTCAAGGTTCTCCATCGAGCAGACTGTGATGACGTTGCCGTCCTTGTCTCTTACGACCTCGAACTCGATCTCCTTCCAGCCTGCGATGCCGCGCTCGATCAGGACCTGTGTGATAGGAGAAAGTGCAAGACCGTTACGTGCGATCTCGTGGAGCTGCTCGGGATCGTTGGCGATTCCGCCGCCCGTTCCGCCTAATGTGAACGCCGGTCTTACGATGACCGGATAGCCGATCTCTGAAGCAAAGTCCAGAGCGTCCTCTACGGTCGTTACGACCTTCGAAGGGATGCAGGGCTGGCCGATGGCTTCCATCGTATCCTTGAAGCTCTGGCGGTCCTCAGCCTTGTCAATACATTCGGGTGAAGATCCGAGGAGCTTAACGTTATGCGAATCGAGGAAGCCTTCCTTGGCGAGCTGCATGCACAGTGTGAGCGCAGTCTGTCCGCCGAGGCCTGACAGGATAGAGTCCGGCTTCTCCGTCTCGATGATCCTCTTGATAGTCGTAAGAGTGAGAGGCTCGATGTAGATCTTGTCCGCCATGGACTTATCGGTCATGATCGTAGCCGGGTTGGAGTTGACGAGGACGATCTCGATGCCGTCTTCTCTTAATGCTCTGCACGCCTGCGTGCCTGCATAGTCGAACTCAGCAGCCTGACCGATTACGATCGGGCCTGAACCAATAACGAGTACTTTCTTGATATTCTTATCTAACGGCATTTATCTCACCCTACCTTCCATAAGCTTAATGAATTCGTCGAAGAGCAGATCCGTATCCTGCGGTCCTCCGCAAGCCTCCGGATGGAACTGGACCGAATAAGCGGGCTCGCCGATGTATCTGAGACCTTCGTTCGTTCCGTCGTTGACGTTGATGAAGAGTTCCTTCGCTTTCGAAGGATCGACGCTGTCATTAACGACCGCATATCCGTGGTTCTGCGAAGAGATATACACCCTTCCCGTCTCGAGGTTCTTTACCGGGTGGTTCGCACCTCTGTGACCGTACTTGAGTTTCGTTGTCTTGAAGCCGTGGGCAAGTGCGAGGATCTGGTGCCCCAAGCAGATTCCCATCGTGGGGATCTTGTCTGCTGCGAGCTCCTGAAGAGTCTTTATCGCCTGTTCGTTGTCTGTCGGGTCTCCGGGGCCGTTCGAGAGGAACAGTCCGTCGGGGTCAAGCTCCCTTACCTTGTCCGCAGTCGTGTCCGCAGGAAGCAGGAAGACCTCGCATCCGCGCTTTACAAGGGATCTTACGATGTTCGTTTTCGTGCCGTAGTCCATCATGGCTACCTTGAACTTAACATCGCCCTCGGGCTTGTGGTCTTCCATCTCCTTGACGGTGACCTCTGCGACGGGGTTGACGATCTTGTATGCCTTGATCTCATCCATGGAGAACTCGTCGGGAGATGAGCAGATCGCGCCGTTCATCGTGCCGTATTCTCTTAAGACCTTGGTAAGTGCTCTCGTATCGATGCCTGCGATGCCCGGGATGCCCTGCTCCTTGAGGAAGGAGTCGAGGTCGGTCTCGCAGCGGAAGTTGGAAGGATAATCGCACTTCTCTCTTACGATGTAGCCCGATACGGATACCTTGGCACCCTCCATGTCGGGGGTGATGATGCCGTAGTTTCCTATAAGCGGGAATGTCTGGCAGACCGTCTGGCCTTTGTAGCTGGCGTCGGTGAGAGTCTCGATGTATGCCGTCATGGATGTCGTGAATACGATCTCGGAGATCACGCTTCCTTCGGCACCTATCGCCTCACCCTCATACACATTTCCGTTCTCAAGAACAAGGTAACGTCTCATATTCTCTTCCTTCCTTACAAAAAAGGCTTTTTTCAAAAGAGAAAAAAGCCTTAAATTCAAAAAGTGATGTTAATGCGGAGATGAAGCGGCGATCCGACCGTTTGAAACTGGTATGAATTGTGTTCGCTCTGGACCGGGCAAACCTTCATCTTGCGCCTCCGTTTTTTGTTTAGAGAATGGTAACACAACCACCCTTATATTGAAAATATTATTTTTGCATAAATACTATTCTTTATACGATTAGTATTTCGGCAACCTTGTCCTCCATCTGCTCCTTGTCGATGACATCCTTGTGGCGGATCTCCTTGGAACCGAGCTCTGCGATGGACTTCGGGATCTCAAGGCCGCTCTCGTCGGACAGTTCCTTGATGACGGTCTCGATGGATCTGCCGCCGCTGTATCCTGCACCCCTGATGGCATCCATTACTGCCGGAGCGAACTTGAACGGGGAAGCCGTAGATACGAATACCGTCTTGGTCTCGTCGTTCGATCTCGTGTGATATCTTCCGTAGATGTTGAAGCCTACGGCCGTGTGCGTATCGATGACATTGTCCGTGCGGTCATAGACGTCGAGGATCGTCTTGGCAACGCCCGTCTCATCTGCAAAGCCTCCGACGAAAGAGTGCTGCAGTGACTTGAGCGTATCCTTGTCGACGGAATACTTGCCCTCGGTGTTGAGACCGTTCATCCACTCAATGACCTGTGCGGAATTGCCGCCTGCCACCTCGTAAAGAAGTCTCTCGAGGTTCGAGGAGATGAGGATATCCATGGAAGGCGAGCTCGTCTTGAAGAACTCTCTGTTGCGGTCGTATGTACCTGTCGAGAAGAAATCGCAGAGGACCTTGTTGCGGTTGGAAGCACAGATGAGCTTTCTTACAGGGATGCCCATCTGCTTTGCAAACCATGCGGCAAGGATGTTGCCGAAGTTGCCCGTAGGTACAACGATGTTGATCTCTTCGCCCTTGCCGATCTTCTCCTGGCGGAGGAGCTCGACGTAGGAATATACATAGTAAGCGATCTGAGGTGCGAGTCTGCCCCAGTTGATGGAGTTAGCCGAAGACAGCATGATGCCGTGCTCTTCGAGCTTCTTCGCAAATGCGTCGTCGCCGAAGATCTTCTTAACGCCTGTCTGTGCGTCGTCGAAGCATCCGTTGACTGCGATGACGTGCGTGTTGTCGCCTTCGGTCGTGATCATCTGGAGCTTCTGCGCGTCAGATACGCCGCCCGTCGGGTAGAATACGATGATCTCCGTGCCGGGAAGGTCCTTGAAACCCTCGAGCGCTGCCTTGCCGGTATCGCCGGAAGTTGCAGTCAGGATGCAGATCTTCTTGTTAATGCCTGTCTTCTTGACGGAAGCAGTCATAAGGTGCGGCAAAAGCTGGAGTGCGACATCCTTGAACGCGCACGTAGGTCCGTGCCAGAGCTCCAAGATGTATTCTCTGTCGTTATATGCGTTGAGCTGTACGAGCGGGATCGGGTTCTCTCCCCACTTCTCCTCGCTGTATGCGGCAGCCGTGTATTCGAGCAGCTCGTCTTCTGTGAAGTCCGTCAGGAACTTGGACAGTACTCTTGCGGAGAGCTGGAAGAACTGCATGTTCTTCATCTCTTCGATCTCGTCCTTTGAGATAGCAGGTATCGTCTCGGGCACGAACAGACCTCCGTCGGGCGCGATGCCGGTGATGATGGCCTCTGCTGCCGAGTATTTCTTATCGTATCCTCTTGTGCTTATATAGTTCATCAGTTCTCCTCCGGATTATCTTCTGTAGTATCTTCCCCGTCTTCAGATCCCGTCTCGCCGGTCTCTTCAGTCTCCGCTTCGGTTGTGGTCTCTGCGACCTGTGCGGCGGGGATCGCCTCGGTAGTCGTCTCTTCGGAAGTCGCTTCCGTCTCGCTCTCCGAAGGCGCTGTCTCCTGCGCTGTCTCGGCACCGGGGCCGTATTTGTTGTTATAGCTGTTGATTATCGAAGCAACTTCGGGATCCTGCGAACGGCGCTGGAGCTGATCTAACAGATAGTCTCTCTCCTCTGCCGCCTGGGCTGCCACCGCAGCTTCCTCCCTGCTCTGCGTCACGAACGGTATCACGCCGAAAATAACTATCAGGGCAATACATACGAGCGAGAAGATAACGGCAAACACCTTGACCGCAGATCTCATCTTGTCTCCGGGAGTCCTGACATCCTCGATCTCGAGCTGGTCATCGGGGAGCTCGTCGCCCGAGCTGCCGGACCTCATCATGATGTCTCTTCTCTCTTTTACCGAAGCCATCCTGGGAGCTTCGTATTCCTTCTGCGCACGTCTTAAGATCGGCGCCTGGAAGTTTGTCCTCTGCGCGGGAGATTCGCCTGAAGCCATCTGCGCGCTCTTGATCTTATCGGATATCTCAACGGGAGGCAGCTCTTCGGGAGGAGTCTTGATATCCTCTCTTACCATCCTGAGCGCTTCCTGTGCGATCGTCAGATACTGCTCGGACTGAAGGACATTGGCAATGGCATATGCAAGGCTGCCCTCCGCACGCTTGAACTGTCCTTCCCTCGCGAGGCAAAGACCGAACATCAGTGCGGGATCTCCCCACTTCTCATACTGGGAGATAAGGGGCTTTAAGAATATCTGCGCAACATCGGTGCCGTCCCCCTGCGCATTTGCAAGAGCACGGTTGTACTGTCTGATGATCCTGCCCTTCTCTTCGTTCGATACGTCGAAGAGGATAAGGCTCGTCTCATCGATAGGCTGAAGCATCATGGCGAGGCTCAGATAGTCGTGCATCAGATAATTCCTTTCAGATATGTCCTGATCTGTCCCAGGAGATACAGTGATCCTGTTACGAGTATCGGGATGCCGTCTTCGCGCGAACGTTCCAACGCATACCTTACGCCGTCACAAGGGTCATCGAACCCCTTCGTTTTGACGCCGTTATTATACACAAGTTTAATATTATATAAAAGTTCGTCCGGCGGGAGCGATCTGGGGTTATCCGGTCTGACCGCGACCGCCTCAACCGGCTCTATTCCGCCGTCTCTGTACTTTGTGAGGATGTTGGTAAGGTCCTTATCGACCATGACGCCCATGACAAGTCTTACAGGTTTGCCACAGAGCCTGCCGCCCATTATCCTGCCCATGAGATCTGCGAGGCTCTCCGCGCCCTGGGGATTGTGTCCTCCGTCAAGGACTATCACGGGATCCTTGCAGAGTATCTCCGCACGGCATTTCCAAATGGTCCTTGATATGCCCTCGGATATCGCATCTTCCGATATACCTGCCGTCCTTGCGGTCTCTATCGCTACGGCAGCGTTGCCCGCCTGATGCTTTCCGTTGAGGCTTGTCGTGTAAGTCATGCCTTCGTATGTAAAGGTCATGCGGCCGTCTTCCGTAAATACGCAGCTGTCCAAGACATCCTTCGAGCCTGCGAAGCTTATCTTCGCACCGGCTTCTTCCGCCTTGGCCGTAAGCACGGATCTGACCTTGACCTTGTCTTCGTCTCCTAAGATGGTGATCGAAGGGTCGAGACAGACAGCCGGGCATCCGTTCTTGAATATGCCTGCTTTCTCGCCCGTGATCTCTTCTATGGTCGTACCGAGTCTGTCGGTGTGGTCATAACCTATCGCGCAGACCGAAGTAACGAGTGGATTACTGATTATATTGGTCGAGTCGAGCCTTCCGCCGAGACCTACTTCGAGCACTGCGACATCTATCTTCTTCTCTGCAAAATACAGGAAGCAAAGTGCGGTAATGAGCTCGAACTCGGTGGGATGCTCATACCCCTCTTCTGTCATCTGAACCGTTGCCTTCCGGACCTCTTCCGATAATCTGTCCAGGTCGTCAGGCGCGATCTCGCCGTATGCCTCATCGGCTTCCAGAGCTTCCAGGCCCTTCCTGCCGTCAATGATCCTGATGCGCTCGGAGAACCTCTCCAGATAAGGAGAAGTGAATATCCCGACCGTGCGGTCATCGCAGGCGAGCATTGTAGAGACAAAAGCCGATACCGAGCCTTTGCCGTTAGTTCCCGCTATGTGAACAGCTTTGAACGATTCCTGCGGATCGCCCAAGATCCCGCATAATCTGGTGATCCTCTCAAGACCCGGCTTGATCCCGAACTTAAGGGCGCCGGTAAGAAATTCCGGGATATCTTCAGGCATTCTCTTCGCCTTCTTTTTTGTCAGCGTTATAGTCGACCATGTCCTTCTTCCTGAATACCATGATCTTGCTGAGCACGTAGTTCGCTATGACAACGAATACGCAGTTGATGAGCTTAACGAGATAATCGTATGTGAACGCGAAGGCAGCGATCATGAACATGGGGGTCGATACCGGCTGTCCCGTTATCGCTTCGCACGCCCAGACCATCAGATACATGACGCCGAGTTCCAGCACGACGAACGACAGGACTCTGGCACCCGCGAAAGTAAAGAGCTCTCTTATGACATTGCCCTTCGACCTGAACACGGTGATCCTGTTGAGGATGTATGCGACGGTCACCGCGACGATCCATCCGACGATCTGCTTTACGGCTATCTTCAGGGAGAACTCGGAACCGAACATGGTTACCATCATATCGGACTGCACCAGCAGATCGAAAACGATATACACTACCCAATTTGCCACCGTCGTAATACCGCCGCTCACCAGATACATGAAGAGCTTACGCTTCTTCTCCTGACTCTCGGTAAAGCTCGGATCTCCGAATACTATCTTCTTAACAATGCCCATGTAAGCTCCTTTATACTCTCTTCGGTCTCGGATTGGTCTTGTCGACGAAGATCCTTCTGACCAGATATACGATGATAACGATGATTACCGCTTCAATGATCGATATTACTAGGAAGATGTTGAACAGATACTCGAACAGCGTAGCCGCACGCTTGTCCGCAGGCTTGTAGAGCTGGAACGTGCCGTCTTCCGGATTGTACAGATAGAAGTTGCCGATACCCGTCTCGTCGGTAAGGTAGCAGATGAACTCTTTGTCTTCGTTGGCGTAACCGCTCAGCACTACCGTGCCCGTATCGAAAGTCGCCGCGGTAAATCCGTCAGGTATCGAGACATTCTCGGGCAGCGGACTTATCTGCAGTATCTTGCTCATTCTTATGATCGTGTTGTCCGAATCATATTTGGTAACGGTCTTGGTAGTACTGTTATAGAAATACAGACCGGGAGAGTCATATCCGTCGAACAGATACAAAAGGACGCTCGATACGCCGTCTCTCGTAAATGCGGGAACGCTGTATCCGTTGATGACTCTCGTCGTCTGTGAGAATCCTTCCGGAAGCGATATCTCCTGCGGAAGGTCGACGAACGTATATATGTTGCCGGCATAATCGACAAGAGCCGCATCGACAGGAACATAGCTCTCGTTACGCGTGATGTGGATGGAATAGTGCATCCAGCTCACACCGTCCTGAGCCGTTACGTCGATCGTGATCTCGTTCTCGCCGATACTGAGATCATCGGCACCTTCGATGATGACCGCCGCCCACAGGTTGCTCGCGATGGCATTGACCTGAAGATCCGTTACCGAACGCTCGACCGTCGCAGAGTAGCTCGTGATGTTCGGATTGAATTCCGGGGTAAGCTGAACACCGCTTATCTTAAGGAACGCAAGCGTGGCATCACTTGAGATAGTAGCTTCGTTGATGGGAAGAGTCGTGCCGGAACCTTTGGTAAGTTCGGCGCCTTCGCCTGCGGCATTCCTGAACTCGCCCAGGTCATCGAGCCATGCATCGAATTCACCTGTGGCATTAGGCTTAACACGGAAAGAGAGCGTGTAGAGCACGACCGGCTCCGAAGACTGGAAAGCCGCGATATCGTATTCGTCGTCTTCAGAATTCTGCGCATACTGATCGGCAGCGGATACGGTTATGACGCCGTCTTCCGAGCTCTCGGTGTATATGAAGTTCTTAAGTGCAGTTCCCTGATCAAAGGAGATATACTCGGCAACCGTCTCGTCGTATCCGAGCACGATGGGACCGAAGCTCGTGATCTCAGGCATGTTGTCAGCAACGATGTCGATCTTTATGATGTCACCCTGACCGATCGTCTGTTTCTGAGGAGAGACCGATACCGTAACGAGCGCTTCGGCTCTGACATCCGCCCTACCGAGCGGCAGGAAGATGAGCGCCATAAGCGCCGATAAGATTATCACGGATACAGCTCTAACACTCTTGCTCATATATCAATCACGGAAGGTATCCGTAATCCTCCGGCATGTTCTCGTATACGGGGATGATGAACTCGAAATCCTGATCCAGCATACCGATGTCATTGTAGCTGTTGAAGTATCTCTTAGACTCCGAATAAGCCATCATTATGTTCTGGGCATACTGATGGGTGTACAGTTCGGTGCCGTCCTGTTTGATGTCGAACTTCTGGAAGTAGAGCGTGTTCTGACCTGCTTCGATATATCCGGAAGCGATCCAGAGCGCTCCGCCTTCGATGGCCTTCTCGGGAGTATCCCAGGGAAGCAGTATCGCTGCTTCGGTATCGGATATCTCCTGGGCTTCAGGATCCTTGCCCCACATGGCGTATTTCGCGCCGTTCGTAACAGCAGTGCCGTCAGCAGATGCATACGATCCGATGTTGTAGAAGTTGTAGTAGCCTTCGTAGCCTTCGACCTCGCCGCACCAGAGAGCAGACTCGCCGTTGTAGCCCATCTCCTGGATTATCCTCGATGCGAGGAAGTAAGGCGATACGCCTGCCGCTTCGCCGGCATCATAGATAAGCTGTGCGTAGTCTTTCTCGCCGTTGTCAAGGAAGGAACCTGCGATGATGGACCTGACGCCTGCAATGGTCTGAACGTCGGAGTCGAAGCTTAATTGCTCGAACATGAAGATGCGGTCGGGCACGAGGAAATTCCTCGGATCGAGGAAGTAGCTCGTGACCTCGGGCTTTACCGCCATCCAGTCGGCACCGTCGTATACGGGGCTGTTGTCCTTGATGTAAGTCGGGAACTGCGAATACTGCGCGAGGCTCCTGCCGTTCTTGCACTCGGCATTAAGGACGGTCTGGAAGTCGAGGCCGGTATTGTAAGGCGTAAAGATATAGTCCGGGTGCAGATTATGCATGAGCCACAATCCGCTGTAATAGCTCTGCGGGAACTGGATCAAGGTCTGCTCGAAGAACTGGCCGTCGTCGTTGCCGTTGAGAAGATATACATAGTACGAATACTCTTTGCCGTTGAAGGATTTGACGCAGACATCGAGAACGGTCTCGCCTGACGGGACCTCATATATCTGGCCCGGTGCAAGAGTCGTCGGAGTACCGCCGTGGAATGCCGTTATCGTTACCGATGCGGCATAGCCTTCCAAGGTATCGCAGTATACGGTGACTTTCGAGCTCGTATCCATGTAATAAGCGTAGTCTCTCATCTCGGAATCAAAGTCCGGATATACTCCGAGGTCATAGCCCGACTCGGAATTGCCTATGCGCAGATCCGTGAGCGATCCGTTGATGGGAAGGATCTTGACATCCTGCTTGTCGACCTTGAATGCGGAGTTGGTCATATCTACGAGCTTGAGCGAATCGGCATCATCGCCCGGCATTACCGCCATATAGGCACCGTTGTAGTAAGCGGCATCCTCACTGCTGACGATCTTGTAGTAGAGGTCCTCCTCTACGGTCTTGCATTCGGGACCCCTTCTCACCTCTGCGTAGAAACAGTTGGAGATACCGTCTATGCCCGTCTGCGATGCGATCAGGGCTGTATCCTGCTTAACGCCTCTTAACACCTCGTATATGGAACCCGGATGACCGTTGCTGCCTATCTCGTTGCCGAGGCAGTCGTACAGCGTTACGTTGATGTCATCGCCAATGTCAACAAAGTTCAGGAAGCAGTTGTCGGTGCCGCAGTCTATAACGTACCATGCACTGTCGGAGCCCGCGTTCAGCACGCAGTTGGCAACCGAATTCGCCTGAAGGACTGTCCTCTCGGGGATCAGCACCGTACCGCCCGATACGGCTATGCCTCTGCCGTCAGAAGACCTCAGAAGGATCTTGACCTCGTGCTGTCCGGAGCTGACATCTGCCGTATCCCAGGACAGAGTAAACGTCCTGGTGCCCGTTGCTTCATCATATTCGCCGTAGCTTAAGTATCCCCTGTAAAGGATGCCGTCGACGAAGAAATCCGTTCTGACTTCATTGCCGGTCGCGCAGAAACTTCCGTTAGCCTCTCTGATACCTATCGTGTATTCGCCCTGACCTGCTATGGTCTCGTTCATCTCAAAGGCTGATATCACGCTGCCCTGTTCGGAAGATACCGGTGACGATACGGCGAAGGAAGGATCCTTGTCTGCTGCCGCCTTGGCAATGACCGCCATCCTTGAAGAGTCTTCCAGGTCTTCCACAATGTCTGCGACATCATCATCGTCCGCTTCGCCTTCGAGCACATAGCAAAGGTCCTGCGCGAAAGCGGTATCGTCCTTGCCCTGGAGAAGGTACTCCGGGGAAGTAAAACAAGCCGTAAGGAAATCGCCCGTTGTCATCATGCCGTAGCGGATACGGTCCTCTGCCTTCTCCGCGGATGCCTCATCCATCCCGACGAGAGAGGATGCGCGAAGCACGATGTCTTCCGCCTTATTGTTCCTTATGCCGGCAGAAGCCGAAGGGAGCGTAAGCACCATATAGACGACGCCTGCCGCCAGTAAGACGACGAACAGCATCGATAACACAAAATACTCGGGTCTTCTTCTGAACATCCGCTCAATCCTTCCCCGATATCTCGTCCAGAGTGTATCCGTACGGAGGAACGTAATGCTTCATGAAGTAATCCGCCTCGGGAAGTCCCATCGCCTTAACGGCTTCGCCCGTAGCTTTCTTTGCAGCGGAGAATTCCGTGCTGCCGGAAGATTCTTCCCTGAGGCACTTGATGTATGCGGAGATCTTGTCTGCTGCTTTTACGAGCTTGTGCATGAGGACCTTCTCGTCGGTATCCTTTGCAGGATCGAGCAGGTCGAGATACTGCGCCCTGAGCTCTTCGTCTTCGGGAAGAAGATCCACGAGCGATAATGCAGCCTCGTGTTCTACTTCCTTATATGCGCTTGTGATCTCGCGGCTCCTGTACTTGATCGGAGTCGGAAGATCGCCCGTGATTATCTCCGTGCAGTCGTGGTACAGAGCATATGCCTGGACCTTATACGGATCGGGCTTGATCGCCGTCTCATCGTCCTTGACCATGTTGTTATGGATCGAGCAGAGCGCGAAAGCAATTACCGCGACATCGAAGCTGTGCTCCTTGATGTTCTCGGTCCTGGTGTTGCGCATGAGGCCCCACCTGTTTATGTACTGCATGCGGTCGAGCATTGCATAGAAACCGTATTCTTCCATCTTTATCCCCTTCTTATCCGTCAGTTCTTGAACAATTCGTTGAAGCACTTGATAGCGTATGTATCGGTCATGCCGGCGATGTAATCCGATACGAAGATCGGCAGCGGCATCTCTGATTCGGGCTTATCCTTCTCGGGATGCTCGTCGACAAAAGCCGCAAACGCACGGATGGCTTCGTTCTTCGAATTCCTTGCCTGGTCGATGTTATACACCGCATCGAGGAATTCCTTATAGAGCGCGGTTATCACCAGGTCGCAGTAGCTCTCATAGGTCTTTACCTTCGGAGCTTTGTAGATATAGTCGACATTCGTGATTAGGACTGACTTGAGCGCTCTGCATGCCCTGTCGGAGATCCTGATCTCATCCTTGTCCATGCTGTTCTCGACGATATCCTCGACGAGATAGTTGATGATCTCTGCGTTGGATCTTCCCATCTCGCTGCCCTCTTCGGGAAGCTGGTACTCGCTGCCGAGAACGTTGGTGCGCACCGCATCTTCGATGTCTCTTCCGACGTATGCGAACTTATCCGAGAATCTTACGACGCAGCCTTCGAGAGTAGCAGGGCCCTTGCGGTCGTTCTTCCTGATGAGGTAAGACAGATCTTCTTCAGTCTTGTCCCTGCAGGGGATGAGGACCTGCTCATCATAATGCTCTCCGCAGTGGCAGATGATGCCGTCCCTTACCTCAAAAGACAGGTTAAGGCCGAACGAATCGCCGTGCTGCTCCAGGACATCCAATACCCTTAAGCTGTTGGATTCGTGTTCGAAGTAGAGCTTGGGATCCGTCTCCTTGAGCATCTTGTTCAGAACGCGCTCGCCGCTGTGTCCGAACGGTGTGTGTCCGACGTCGTGGCCCAGCGCGATCGCCCTTATGAGATCCGTATTGAGATTGAGCGCACGGCCTATGGTCTGCGCGATGTAATCGACATACATGACATGCTCGAGTCTCGAGCAGATGTGGTCATTCTCCGGATTGAAGAAGACCTGCGTCTTGTGCTTGAGCCTTCTGAAAGCCTGGGAGTAGATTATCCTTCCCGTATCGCGCTCATAGCATGATCTGATCTTGCAGTCAGGTTCGGGGTCGACCCTTCCCCTGCTGGCATTGGATCTCATAGCTCCGGGGCTCAGGAACTTCTCCCTCGAATCACGGAGGAGCTTGATCTTATCCTGAGTAACATCAGTCATCCTCTCCTTGCTCTCAAGGATGTCGAACATCTGATTGTATATGTCAAAGAGTGTAAGGTTATCCATCAAAGAATCTCCCTTCTTCCCCGGAAAGATATTCTAAACACTTAATTATATTATATTTTTTAAGCTTTTTTAAGGTTGGCGGATCCCGCGAGCATGTTCTTCCTCATTCCGTCGAAGTCCACGGTAACGAGAGCGTCGCCGCCGACCTTCTCGACCTTGAGGATGACACCTTCGCCGAACCTCGGGTGAACGACCTTCATGCCCTCGGTAAGATCATCGGGAGTGAGTACGCCATCTTCCCTCTTCTTAGCCTTGCTGCTGTTCCTGTCGAACTGGGAAGACAATGCGGAAGATATGACCTTACGCGCTGATTCGCGCGACGGCGAAGACACGGACGAAGCGGAACTGTCCGCAGGCTTCTCCCTTCTTCCGCCCATGAGATACAGCAGATCCGGGGAGATCTCGCGCAGGAACCTCGACGGCCTGTTGCACTGTGTCTGTCCGAAAAGCATCCTCTGCTGGGCAAGGACAATGAACAGGTTCTTCTTGGCTCTGGTTATGGCGACATACATCAGGCGTCTCTCTTCCTCCGTCTCGCTCTCCGTCTGGATGGAACGATAGCTCGGGAATACGCCTTCTTCAGCACCGATAATGAATACCGCACCGAACTCGAGACCCTTGGCGCTGTGTATGGACATGAGCCTTACGAAGTCGTCATTGTCGTCGAAGTTATCGCCTTCTGCATAGAGAGCGGCATTCTCGAGATAGAGCTTCAGGATGCCTTCCGTCGTCGCGGAAGTCTCCGAGTCGAAGAGGCTGTCATCCAGGATGAACGTATTGGCATCATCGCCGTCCGTTACTATCTCCAGAGGCTCGTCCTTCTCAGACCCCTGTGCGCGGTGCGCCTGATCGAACAGCGCAGCTTCCGATAAGAGCTCCTTCAGGTTCTCGACCCTGTCTACCATCTCGCCCTTCTTCTCGCGCTGGGAGATGATGTCGTCGATGATGCCGGACGTGTTCTCTACGTGTTCTACGAACTCCTTGAAGTCCATAACGCCAGTGATGAGTTCTTCGCGCATGGATTCGATCATTGAAGTAAAGCTCAAGAGCTTGGCCGAAGCCCTTCCGAGTTCGGGATAGTCAAGGCACTCGCGAGCGACGTCAAAGAGGCTGATGCCGCGGTCTATCGCGATGGTCCTCATCCTGTCTATGGTCTGGTCGCCGATGCCCCTTCTGGGGACATTGATGATCCTCTCAAAAGCTATGTTGTCTCTCGTGTCGTTGATGAGCCTCAGGTATGCAAGAACGTCCTTGATCTCCTTACGGTCATAGAACCTCATTCCGCCGTATACCTTGAACGGAATGCCTGCGTTGTGGAGCGCCTTCTCCACACCGACAGAGAGTGCGTTCATCCTGTAGAGGACCGCGCAGTCGGAGTACTTGAACTTACCCTTGTCCGCCATCATCTGTATCGTCTTGGCGATGAATCCGGCCTCATCGATTCCCGTATCGGCATTCATGACGATGATCTTCTCACCTTCTTCTCCGGAAGTCCTGAGGCGCTTCTCCTTACGCTTAGAGTTGTGTGCGATGACGTTGTTCGCAGCCTCGAGGATGGTCCTGGTGGATCTGTAATTCTCTTCGAGTTTGATTACCTTCGAGCCCGGGAAATCCTTCTCGAACTTTAATATGAGCCTTACGTCCGCGCCTCTGAAAGAATAGATCGACTGGTCATCGTCGCCTACCACGCAGATGTTGTGGTGTGCCTGGGCAAGGAGCATTACCGCCCTGTACTGCGGCATGTTCGTATCCTGATACTCGTCGACCATTATGTATCTGAACTTAGCCTGATACTGCGCACAGATATCGGGATTGTCCTCTAAGAGCCTGACCATGTTGACCAGGATATCGTCGAAGTCCATGGCATTGTTGGCCGTGAGCTTCTCGGTGTATCTCCTGTACACTCTCGCGCAGTTCGCAAGGAAATAATCGCCGCCCGCGTATGCGGTATAAGCCTGAACATCCATGAGCTTATTCTTGGCGTTCGATATCTCGCCTAAGATCGACCTCGGCTTGAACCTGCTCTCGGGCACCTCGAGCTCCTTCATGCAGTCTCTGACTATCTTAAGCTGGTCATCGGTATCGATGATCGTGAAGTTGTCCTCGTAACCGAGCAGCTTTGCATGCTTCCTCAATATCCTCGCGAAGATGCTGTGGAAGGTGCCGCACCAGATGTATCTCGAGCTGTTGCCCACAAGAGACGTGATCCTCTCTCGCATCTCGTTGGCAGCCTTGTTGGTAAACGTGATCGCCAGGATGGACTGCGGCGGTACGTTGTGCTTCTTCATCATATAGGCGATGCGGTATGTGATGACTCTCGTCTTGCCGGAGCCTGCGCCCGCGAGTATGAGAAGCGGCCCGTCAAGGTGGGTCACCGCTTCCTTCTGTTCTTTGTTAAGGCCTTCCAGGAGGTCGTCTGCAGACCTTGCAAGTTCCGCATCTGCCCCCGAACCGTATATGCTCTCTAATTCGGCAAAAAAGTCGCTGTTGCCGTTGTTGTTCTCGTCACTCAAAACTCTTATCTCCAGACTTATTCACTTAGCAAAATGATTATATCAGTTTGCTGAAAGTATTTCTTTGCCGATGAGAACTATTATTTGGACATAACAAGGTAAATAGTTATAATTAGCCTATGAGTAACGGGAATCAAAAAACAAAACATAAGATATCCGGAGCACAAACCATCCTGTTGGGATTCATCACGCTGATCCTTATAGGCGCACTGCTCCTCATGCTTCCCATCGCTTCCAAGGACGGTAACTGGACAAACTTCATCGACGCTCTCTTCACGGCGACGTCTGCAAGCTGCGTTACCGGCCTTATCGTAAGGGATACCCAGGGCACATGGTCGCTCTTCGGCCAGGTGGTTATCCTCATACTTATCCAGATCGGCGGTATGGGCGTCGTAACCCTCACCGTAATGCTTACAAGCCTGACCGGCAAGGAGATCGGCCTGTCGACGAGATCCACCATGCAGGAGGCGGTGTCCGCACCGAACCTTGGCGGCATCGTAAGGTATACGGGCTTCATCGTGAAGGGCGTTATCTTTTTCGAGCTCGCGGGCGCTGCCTTGATGTCGCCCGTGTTCATCAAAGAGTACGGCTTCTTCCCCGGGCTGTGGCGTGCCCTGTTCTCGTCCATCTCGGCGTTCTGTAACGCGGGCTTCGACCTGAATGGTGCTCACGGCGATTACTCTTCGATGATGCCCTATTACGACAACCCGCTCATCGTCATCACTCTTTTTATCCTGATCCTGACCGGCGGTATCGGCTTCCTTACCTGGAGAGACATCAAGGACCACGGATACCACATCAAGCACTACAGCACGCAGAGCAAGATGATCCTTGTCTGCGAGGCCATACTTATAATCATTCCGGCAGTGCTGCTGTTCGTCTTCGAATACGGCGACATGCCCATGGGCAGCAGGATCCTGTCTTCGCTCTTCCAGGCTATAACGCCGAGGACCGCAGGCTTCAACACAACAGACTACAACACGTTCTCTGACGCCGGAATCTGCATGACGATAATACTGATGCTGATAGGCGGCGCTCCGGGTTCTACTGCGGGCGGTATGAAGATTACCACGGTGGCGGTCCTCTACCTCGCGATGATCTCGGTCTTCAGACGTGAGAAGGCACCTTCCTGCTACAGGAGAAGGATCCCCTTAGAGACCGTCGAATCTGCTGCTGCAGTATTCTCGCTCGACATGATCCTGTTCCTCGCAGGTGCGGTCCTCATCAGCATG
Organism: Clostridiales bacterium; assembly: GCA_017550385.1. Lineage (GTDB taxonomy): Bacteria > Bacillota > Clostridia > Saccharofermentanales > Saccharofermentanaceae > Saccharofermentans. The sequence goes on along the minus strand of JAFZPJ010000052.1, from coordinate 31,093 downwards.
ATCGAGAGCATCCCCATGCGCTCTACATTGTTCGAATGCGCATCAGCGGTAGCTACCGTAGGCCTGTCGCTCGGCATTACGCCGACTCTCGGCATCGCATCGAAGATAATACTCTGCATAATAATGTACACCGGCCGTGTTGGCGGCCTCACACTGGTATTTGCCGCAGTCGCCAGAAGGAAAGTCTCTGCGGGCGAATACCCTGAAGATCGTATAGCAGTCGGATAAGACGGAAAGGATAAGACTATGAAAAGCATTTTGGTAATCGGAACAGGAAGATTCGGATATCACCTCATCAGGAAGATCGCCGATATGGGCGACGAGATCCTCGCGGTCGACAGATCTGAGGAGAACCTGAAGCCCGTGCTCGAGTACGTTACGAGCTCGCTCATAGGTGATGCGACAGACCCGGAGTTCATCAATACTATCGGCGTGTCGAATTTTGACGTGTGCGTAGTATCTATCGGCGATAACTTCCAGTCCTCCCTCGAAGCTACTTCCCTCCTGAAAGAGTCCGGCGCCAAGTTCGTAGTCGCGCGCGCTTCGCGTCAGGTGCACGAGAAGTTCCTCTTAAGGAACGGCGCTGATGCGGTAGTCTTCCCTGAGCGCTTCATGGCCGACTGGACAGCTGTCAGATACAGTTCACGCCGCATCGAAGACTATATCGACGTACCCGGCGATTATTCGATCTTCGAGCTCAAGGTCCCTGAGAAATGGATCGGCAAGAGCGTCATCGAACTCAACATCAGACAGAACATGCACCTGAATGTCCTCGGCATCAGGAAGGACGGCGTACTCAACATGGATGTCGCACCCGACACGGTATTCGAAGCAGGCACCGCCGTCATGATCCTCGGCAAGGACACAGATATCAAGAAGCACATGCACCTTAATTATTAAACTCGCTCAGCACTCCCTGCTCGCTTAGTAATGAGATATAAAAAAGCTCCGCGGTGTGAAGCGGAGCTTTCTATTTGATCAGTTATCTGAATATCACTTTCTTACGAGAGCTTCTGTCTCCTGAGCGATAGCGAGCTCTTCGTTCGTAGGGATAACGCAGACCGTTACCTTTGAAGAAGGCTTGGAGATGATGGCTTCCTTGCCTCTGAGGCCGTCGTTTGCAGCGTCATCGAATTCAACGCCCATGAACTCGAGGCCTTCGCACATAGCCTTTCTCATCTTGTCTGTGTTCTCGCCGATGCCTGCAGTGAAGACGATAACGTCAACGCCTTCCATGGCAGCAGCGTAAGATCCGATGATCTTCTTGCCCTGGTATGCGAACATCTCGAGTGCGAGTGCTGCACGCTCGTTGCCCTCGCTCTTTGCCTTCTCGAGATCTCTGAAGTCGGAAGATACGCCGGACAGGCCCTGAACGCCGGACTTCTTGTTGAGGAGAGTATCCATCTCGTCAGGTGTGAGGTTCTCGTTCTTCATGAGGAAAGGAACGATAGCGGGATCGATGTCGCCTGTTCTTGTACCCATGCAGATACCTGCAAGAGGTGTGAGACCCATTGATGTATCAACGCACTTGCCGTTCTTAACAGCTGCAAAAGAAGAACCGTTGCCGAGGTGGCATGTGATGGTCTTGATGGAGTTGTAATCCCTGCCGAGGAACTCAGCAACTCTCTTGCTTACATAACGGTGAGATGTACCGTGGAAGCCGTAACGGCGGATCGAATACTTCTCGGAGAGCTCATAAGGAAGAGCATATGTGTAAGCCTTCGGGGGCATTGTCATGTGGAAAGCTGTATCGAATACTGCGACCTGAGGTGTGCCTGCGGGAAGGACTGACTCGCAAGCCTCGATACCGATGAGGTTTGCAGGATTGTGCAAAGGTCCTAAGGGGAAGCACTTCTTGATTACAGCCTTAACGTCGTCGTCAACGATAACGGAATCACTGTAGTACTCGCCGCCGTGGAGGACTCTGTGTCCTACTGCTGCGATCTCGGATACGTCAGCGATAACGCCGTGATCCTTGTCAACCAATGCATCGAGGATCATCTTGACTGCTACCTTGTGGTCAGGCATGGGCTCTGTGGATACGAACTCATCCTTGCCTGCGGGCTTGTATGTGAGCTTGCCGTCGATACCGATACGCTCGGCGTTACCCTTAGCGAGGACGTCGCCTGTATCGATGTCAAAGAGCTGGAACTTCGCGGAAGAGCTTCCGCAGTTGATTACTAAGATCTTCATTCTTGTTTCTCCTTCTATATATCAGCCCTGAGCCAAAGCCTGAGCCTGTACTGCCGTGATTGCTACTGTGCCTACGATGTCGTCAGCGTTGCAGCCTCTGGAGAGGTCGTTAACGGGGAGCGAGAGACCCTGGAGGACAGGACCGTAAGCGGGTGCCTTTGCAAGTCTCTGAACGAGCTTGTAGCCGATGTTGCCTGCTTCGAGAGAAGGGAATACCAGCGTGTTTGCGTGGCCTGCTACCGGAGATCCGGGTGCTTTGAGCTGGCCTACTTCCTCAACGAGTGCGGCGTCGAGCTGGAGCTCACCGTCGACAACGAGGTCGGGGTACTTCTCTTTCGCGATCTTAACGGCGTCAGCAACCTTTGTAACGTCGTCGTGCTTTGCAGAACCATATGAAGAGTAGGAGAGCATTGCTACCTTGGCGGGAGCGCCGATGAACTGCTCGAAAGACTCGGCGGAGAGCTTTGCTATCTCTGCAAGCTTAGCGGAATCTACATCTGTGTTTACTGCGCAGTCAGCGAAAATGAACAGGCCGTGCTCACCGAGGTCGCAGTCAGGTACGTCCATAAGGAAGAAGCCTGATACGGAAGAGATGCCGGGCTTTGTCTTGAGGAGCTGGAGAGCCGGAAGGATCGTGTTGCCTGTGGAGTGGCAAGCACCGGATACCGCACCGTCAGCGTCACCGCACTTGCACATGAGGCATGCGTAGAACATGTAGTCTGTCTCCATCTTCTCCTGTGCCTTCTCGGGTGTGATGCCCTTCTTCTGAGCAGCTTCGATCGCAGCGGCTGTCTCTTCTTCGGACATGCCCTTCTTCTCTGCCTTCTTCTTAGCTGCAGCTACCATGGTGTCAACACCGCGGAGCTCGACGAACTTGTCGATGTACTTCTGCTTGTTGGGATCGTTGAAAGGATCTACGATCGTAGCGCCTGTGATATCAAAACCTTCGGAATTCTTAGCGATCTCCTCGGGTGTACCGATGATGATCAGGTTTGCCATGTCTGCCTTGAGGATCTTCTCGGCTGCCTCGAATGTTCTCTTGTCCATGGACTCGGGAAGAACGATAGTCTTCTTGTCGGCTTTTGCTCTGGCCATGATGTCATCAATAAATGCCATAGTATCTCTCCTTATATTTAAAATATTAGTTTTAACCGTAGCAAGTATACTCTCAGGGCGTTAGGTTTTCAATCAACCCACGGCAAGTCTTACGCCCAAATTATCCGACGCATAGAACACGTATCTTCCGTCTTCTTCACGAAAAACCATGTACAGGGCAGGACTCGTCGACTTGGTGGCGACGCGCATGCCTATCCTGTTGCAGATCGTATCGTAAAGATCGGTATCGCCTTTGAGGAAAGCGATCTGCATAGCATCCACGTATGCATCGTATGCAATGTTCTCACTGTAGTTGCCGGTCGTTATGTAGTAGTACATGTAGATGAAGCCGGTGTTCATGATGAGATTCCTGAGTTCGTTATACGAAGCCGCGTCGAGCTCGTTCATCTCGGCGAGGTTCTTCATGGTCTTGATGGTCTCTGTCATGGATATCGCGGCGTTCTCCGTGCCGGAATAGATGTAGTTGATGCCCGATGCGGTATTCTGGTAAGCATATGCATAGTAAGGAATGCCTCCTCCGCAGACTGCGCCCTTGACTGTCGCGAGCGCATTGTCGTAGCTTCCGCCTGCTATCAGGCCGTTCTGCTCGAGGTTATAGATGAGCATGAGATCGATGTCCGATATCTTGACGCCGGTGATCTCCGTCTCGGGATCGTCCCTGTCGACTGCTTCCAGGTCTTCTTCGCCCACAAAAGCTCCGTAGATCTGTTCGAGGCTGGAGTCCTCTTCCCCTTCGTCCCCGTGGTCGTCCGTGCTGACGTACAGCGTGTCAACATACTTGGCGACCGTCAGCGACTCCGGGATGAGCTCGCCGTTATCGTCAAAGAGCGCAGCGGTCAGCTGTTGTATCTCTTCGTAGTCGCTCGATGTTCCGTACAGGGAATAGTACTCGAGATAAGCATCGAGCCATTCGACGTTGTCCGATATCGTCGAATAATCGACGTCCGCACCGACCGTGCTCAGATATGTTCCGTTGTATGTCTTGAACTGCTTGATTACTTCGTTCTTGAGAGTCGTCGCAGCCAGGCGGTCTCCTGCCCGCACATAGCATTTGAGGAGCAGTGCCTGATCGGACAGATCATAGACTTCCGATACTTCCGCCTCCTGGGTGACGAGCCTTCCCTCGATCATGTATGAGCTCGGGATGAGGATACCGCCGTCAGAGAGCATCAGCTTCTTCGTGCGGCTCCAGAGATAGTCGCTGACGATGTTGTTGTCGGCTGCAATGTCCTGCCATTCGTAGCTGGGAACTGCGGTCTGGTAGAGATTGATCTTCGCCGCGTTGCCGTAGACGCGCGCATAGAACAGGTAGCCGCCTCCGACGATAAGGGCTATCCCGAGAGATATTCCGATGATCAAGAGTTGTTTGCCCGTAAGGCGCTTCATTGCATTATCTCCGCCTAATGAAATATAATCTTCTATGGATTATACCAATAGAAAGGCTCCGGACAATGCGAGTAATCGGAATAATTGCGGAATTCAATCCCTTCCACAGCGGACATGAATATCTGATACAGGAGGCGCGTAAGATCGTCGCTGATCCCCGCGCCATCGTCATGCCCGTAATATCCGGTCCGTTTACCCAGCGCGGACTGCCTTCACTTCTGCCCGCTCAGATAAGGGCGCGCCAGGCAATGGCCTGCGGCGCTGACCTCGTGCTGCAACTGCCCTTTACTTTCGCTTGCGCGCCGTCTTCAAGATTTGCTTACGGCGGAGTGTCCGAGCTCATAAGCACCGGCGTCGTTACCGACATCGCGTTCGGTATAGATTCAGGCTCGCCTGAAGTCCTGCGCGAACTTGCAAAGACTGATTTTGAAGCCTCCGAAGAGTACCGCGAAGCGTTGCGCACAAAACTGGACGAAGGTCTCTCCTTCCCTGCCTCGCGTGCAGCTGCGATAGGCGCCGTTGCCGGACCCGAGGCTGAGGCCGCAGTTACCGGCCCAAACTCGATCCTCGCACTCGAGTATCTGACTGCACTGGCAAAGCTCGATAAGGAAGGCCGCATCAACGTCATCATGATAGAACGCAAGGGCGGGGATTATTCTTCGACCGATACATCCGGCGAGATGCCCGGCGCTTCTGCGATAAGGAACAAGCTGATATGCGATTGCGCGCCCGATTACAGACAGTCCGCCGTCGCATCTTCCCTGATAGGACTCATGCCCGATGCTTCTCTGGCGGTCATGCTCGCCGAGGCAGGCAAGTCGTTCAGCTACATCGATTACGGCAAGCACTTAAGGTCTGCTCTCTCTCAGACAGAGACCTGTGCTGATGATATCGCATACATGGGAGACAGCCTCGCAGGCTTCCTCAAAAATGTCGCAGCCGACATCAGACCCGGAGATCTGCCGGCGGATGACTATGACGGGAAAGCTTTCGAGAAGTGCGTGGCGACAAAGAGATATACGATGACCCGCATCGAGCGTGCGCTCGCATCCTGCGTGACCGGCCAGACGGAGCAGGATATCAAGAGCCTTGTCCGCCCGCTGTATGTGAGAGTCCTCGGCTTCAACCGCGAGGGCCGTTACTGCCTCAAGATAATGCGCAAGTGCGCCAAAGTGCCGGTAATAACCAATCCTTCCGATGCGCTCGAACTGTATTCGACACACCCCGAACTCAAGAGGATGTCCGAACTCGACATGCGCGCCGCAGCATACTGCTGGCAGCTGATGGGCGTTGACCCCGCGCGCGAGTGGGAGATGTCGCCGGTTCAAGTGTGACAAAACAAAAGCCGCTCCCGAAGGAACGGCTATTATCTGTTGAATTAATCCTCAGGATTACTTAGCAGCGTTAGCAGCCTTAGCGAGCTTGGACTTAGCTCTTGAAGCAGCCTGCTTTGTCATGTGACCCTTAGCAGCAGCCTGATCGATAGCCTTCTGTGTAGCTCTTACTGTATCCTGAACGTTCTCGCCTTCTGCGACGGAAGCCTTTGCCTTCTTGATAGTAGTGCGGATCGCGCTCTTCTTGCTCTTGTTGGCAGCTGCCTTCTTCTCAGAAACGGTTACACGCTTGATAGCTGATTTGATATTAGGCATTATCTTTCACCTCCATCGTTAGTCTTTCAAATAGCACGAAGAATTTTATCATGATTGGCCTGCAATCGCAATAGTTATTTTGCATCCGAGCCTTTTGCCGCTTCATAGAGGCCTATGCTGGCAGCTATCGTGATGTTGAGGCTGTCGATCGCGCCGCTGTGTTCGATCCTCACGGGCATTCCTATCGAAGCGAATTCCGCGGGAAGTCCGGCCGCCTCGTTGCCCATTATGAGCGAGAACGGGCCTTCGATCTTCGTCTCCTGGAGCTTCACGCTGCCGTCCAGCATGAACGGGTACAGGTTGTTCTCCGGGAACCTTGCCTGATACTCCTCAAAGCTTGCGAAAACCTCCGTCCTCACGGATGCCGCCGCACCCATGGACGCCCTTATAACTTTCGGATCGAAATGATCCACCGCGGGCGGGACTATCGCTATGTCCCTGACGCCGAAACCCAGGCAGCTCCTGGTAATGGTCCCCAGGTTGCCCGCATTGGAAGGATTAACGAGGACCATGTGGTTGCCCTTCTCGATCCTGTGCGGAGTCTTCCTGATGACGGCGATGACGAAACAGTTCTCCTTCTTGGAGAGGATATTGAACGGTTTCTCTTCAACGGAGACGGGGATGCTGCTGGCGGCGCAGATCTCACGGATCCTGGCGGTCGTCTCTTCGGATCTGAACCCCGGGTGCAGGATGACCGCGTCGACCTCGGACACCGCGTGGTTAAGGTATTCCATGACCACTGTGGCGCCTAGTGCATATGTTACAAGGTCTCCGTGCTTATATGCAGATACTTTTATCAATTAACATATCACTCCTAAATTATAATTATGTTATTATATCAGTATCTCGATATCGGAGGAAAATGTTATGGAAAATAATACCGCACCCAACAATGATAAGAGAATGGCTACAGAGGCCGAGCTCCAGGGCAACGCAGTTATCTACGCAGTTCTTTGCTACATCTGCCCCCTTTGGCTGATCGGTCTTCTCGCTTCACCTGAGAAGGACTCAGCTTTCGTTAAGAATCACGTTAACAACGGAATCCTGCTCACTATCGCAGGCGCAGCTTCCGGTCTCATCGCAGGCATCCTTGCGCTGATCCCTGTTGTCGGCTGGATCCTCGCAGGTCTCATTCCGATCGCACTCCTCGTAGTTGCTATCCTCGGAATCGTTGCAGCAGTTCAGAAGCAGTTCTTCACGATCTTCGGTCTTGCTGACAAGATGCAGATCATCAAGTATTGATCTTAATTCGTTAAGAACGATAGGACCGGCCTTATGCGGCCGGTCTTTTTTTACGCAGTCGGTTCTATATGTTATAATCTGACGTGCTGATCGAGGTGTAGCGCAGTTGGTAGCGTACGTGCTTTGGGAGCATGGGGTCGCAAGTTCGAGTCTTGTCACCTCGACCAAAACTCAAAACAAAAGTCCCGCCTGATATTCAGACGGGACTTATCATTATCTGTCTTAGCTTATCAGTCGAACCACTGGACTTCGAAGTCTTCGAGCGGCAGCGGCTTCGAGAAGTAATAGCCCTGATAGAGATTGCATCCCATATCGTAGAGAAGCTCGAACTGCTTGGCAGTCTCGACGCCTTCTGTGAGGGTATCTATCCCCAGGTCTTCGGACATGTTGATGATGTTCTTGATGATCATGCTGGACTTCAGGTTACGCTCGGAATCCTTAAGGAACTGCATGTCGATCTTGATAACGTCAAGGTTGATGTCCTTGAGCAGGTTGAGCGATGAATAACCGCTTCCGAAGTCGTCCATCTCCACGATGAAACCGTACTCGCGGAGATCTTCGATGATCTTGATCATGTCGACCGTATCGGACACCATCGAAGTCTCGGTTATCTCTATCCTGAGCCTGACGGGATCGATGTCGAACTCTTCGACAAGGGCTCTCAGTTCCGACAGGACATCGAGGCTGATAAAGTCATTCGGAGAGATGTTGATCGAGATGAAGCACTTTATGCCCCTCTCCTTCCAGTCTGCCAGTATCTCGCAAGCGCATCTCCACATATGCTTATCGACATCTGCGATAAGGCCGTTACGTTCAAACACCGGAATGAACTGTCCGGGGTTCATGAAGCCTTCCTCGGGATGTATCCATCTTACGAGCGCTTCGGCACCTGCGAGCAGACCCTGAGAATCGACTATCGGCTGGAGATAAGGCCTGATCTGTCTTGTCTCGATGGCTTCCTTGACCTGGTTGGAGATAAGCTGGTTGTGGATGATCTCATTCCTGAGATTGTCATCGTAGTACACGATCTGCTTCTGATAATTACTCTTGATCATCGAGGCGGCAAGTCTGGCACTGTCGAAGAACAGCGGTACGTCGATATCATCTTCCGGAAGTATCTCGCAGATACCGAGGTGAACAACGATGTGGTGTTCCATGTTCTCGTCTTTGACGATGAAGTTCTCAAGCACCTTCTCGATGTTATCCTCACTAAAAAGATCCTTGACCATCAGCATGCCGAAGGAGTCAGTCGAGAGTCTTCCGTATAAGGTGTTTGCACTTGAATACTTCTTCAGGGCTCCTGCGATCTCCGTAAGTACGAGTTTTCCGAATTCCCTTCCGAAGACATCGTTGATCATCTTGAAGTTTGCCACCTCGAAGAAAGCGACCATATAAGTTGTCTTCCTGTCGGCGTTAAGGCGCTGGTCGATCTTCTCGTAGAGATATTCCGCAGTGTAAAGACCCGTAAGGGAATCGTGGGTGGCATTGTACATCTCGCGTCTGAGCTCATTCTGCTCGTCAGTAATGTCACGGACACTCAGGTATGTTCCTGTTATCTTTCCTATCTCATCAACGGCTGATCTCATCGTAAGATACATAAACTGTGCTTCTTCGCCTTCACCGATCGAGAATCTCTTTGCCCATCCGCTGTTCTCGAGGTCGATATCGTCGAACAGGAATGCCAGGTTAGTCTTGACGTCATCATAGTTATCATTGTTTATTCCTATGAGCTTCTTGCCGGGATCGTTCAGCCATATACATTTGCCGTTGTTATCGAAGAAGAACAGCGCCTCCGGCATGTCGGAAGCCATGCTGCCGAGCATTCTGTCGACAACCTGCATCGATCTGTAGTGAAGTGCAAAGAAATAAATGAGGAATCCGAACACCGCGAAGCCGATCATCGATATGTCCATGGGCTGTCTGGAGAAGATGTAATATGATTCCACAACGGTCATGACCATCATCGAGAAGAATATTACGTTATATCTTGCCCTGTATACCCTTGATACGCTGAAGATCTTAACGATGTATATGACGAGGATAGCCGCGAGCATGCCGTAGCATACGATCCTGTGATATGTCTGCCCCAAGTGCGGGATCAGTCTGACATACGGCTCACCTTCGACCATGATCTTATCCACTATGAACGTGAAACTGAAGAAAGGATTCAGGATATACTGGAGCAGATCAAGACCAAAGAGCGTTGAGAGCAGGATGCTGACGGCTTTCTTCGGCCTCTTCAGATTGCAGTAAGCAAATGTGAAGCGCCATATCGAATACACGGCAATATCCATTCCGAGGAAATATATGTAGTATCCGACGAGAGACAGGATCTTCTCTGTCGATGCGATGATAATGAGATTACCGAGGACCGGAACGGCAAGACCTGCCATGGCAAAAGCAACATTCTTTCCTATGGGCTTCTTCGAACGCCTGGATAATTCCATGCAAACAAGAAGAGCAAGGATCAATATTCCAAAGACTATTGATAATGCAGTTCTCATAAAAGCCCTCTCCTACATAGTTATTTACCGTAATTGTAGCATGGTAAAGATGAAAAGGTTTTATAACTCCGTAACTTATTGTGAATAGTTTTAGTATTAATTATGAATAAAAATAGCCGTTTGCGGGCTTTTTACTCATATTCCGACTCGTCTTTCCTGTCCACGACGGACTTGCCGACCCATCGTTTCTTGTACCAGTAATACATCACGATAAGCCCTCTTATGCACTCGTCCGTGGCAGTTCCCGCATAAATTCCGGCAACGCCTATCCCCATTGCCACGCCGACCATATACCCGGTGGTGAGGCCGAGCCCCCAGTTGCACAGAAGACCCATTATGAGCGGGAACATATACGCTCCGGCAGCCTTCAGACTGCACACGAACGTCATGTTAAGGCATCGCCCTATCTCCACGAAAATGTCCACTATCATTATCATCTGCCCCAGCGCGATTATCTCTGCATTCTCGGTAAAGAACTGCAGCGTATATCCGCAGATCAGCGCGTTGATGCTTGCCAGTGCGATCGTTATCGGCATGGATGTCAGAAGCGTCTTGAACACCCTCTTATAAGCTTCATCGGATTTGCCGGCACCGACCAGATGCCCCGTGATTATCTGCGTGGACATCGCAGAAGCGTTAGAGAATATCATCGCGAACGAGATCAATGTATTGCAGTACGATCTCGCGAGTACCGGCTCGTTGCCCATGGCATTTACAAAAGAGAGCATTGTCGTCTGGTAAAGGTTGTAGGTAAGGTTCTCGCCTCCGGAAGGAAGGCCGATCTTGATCATTTTCGCGAGGAGCTTCCTGGGGAAAGGGTTGAGATACTTGGGTGAGATCCTGCCGATCTTCTTCCTGAAGAAGAATACCAGTACCGCAGCTACGGCGATGGCCCTTGCCCCGACGGTAGCGATCGCGACTCCCGCGACGCCGAGGTTCATGAACGACAGCGGTCCGTACAGGAACATGTAGTTGCCTAATATGTTGATGACATTGATAATCAGCGTTACCACCATGCCGATCCTGGTGTGCCCGTTGCACCGCAGGATCTGGAGCATAACGTTGAATACGGCCGTCAGGAAGCCGCAGCCTCCGACGATGTAGATATAGATCATCGCGTGGGGACGCATCTCAGGCGAGATGTTGAGAAGCTTCACTATAAGAGGATTGGCCGCACAGAAAGCGCCGCTCAGGACGATGCCCACTACGAGGTTTACCACGACCGCCAGCGAATAGATCATGTTCATCTTGTCGAACTGTTTGGCGCCCAGGTACTGAGCAACGACGACGCTCGTAGCCGTTGCTATTACGTTGAACAGGATGTTCATCATGAACATGATGTTGTTGGCATTGCCGACCGCACCTACCGCATACTCATCGTAGTGACTGAGCATCAGCATGTCCACGTTGTTGAGCATGGTGTTCAGGAAGAGCTCGAGGAACATGGGCCCCGCCAGCAGGAGCAGCGGTGTCTTCTCGTCTATAACGATCGTGTTCTTCCTTCTCATTGTCCTTCCCCTTCTGCCTGTCTGTGGGAATTCAAATGATACTACACGGTCAAATCTTGTATATTAGATAACTTTTATTTCTTGCAAATACGTATGCGCAAGTTTTGATGGGCAAAAGCAATATCTTATAAACCGAAGAACTCCGCTTTCCTCTCTGCGGCCTTCTGATAGTCCTTTATGTACTCGATGGCGTTCTTGGTAGTAAAGCAGCGCTCCACTCTCCTCTTGTACTCTTCGCCGTCCTGCCTGAAGCATCTCTTGCTCGATGAACCCGCACCGAAAGATAATACATCGCGCATGTCCGTCATCATGGCCACGTTATAGATGCAGCCTGTGTCACCCTTGGCAAAGCCGGTGTTCTCCAGGCCGTGGCCGGTATCCTTCTGGCGGTACATATAATACGGATGATATCCTGCGGCATCGAGCATCTCATAGCCTTCCCTGACAGCATCCTCGAGGCTTCCCCTGGATCCGGTCCTGTCGAGGACAGTATCTTTCGAGAGTTCCGCCCTGCGCTTCTTGTAGAGCGTGTGTATCGTGATGTTGGCAGGATCAAGTTCTATCACCCTGCGAAGAGATGCGGTGAAGTCTTCTGCGGTCTCATAAGGCAGACCCGCGATGAGATCCATGTTGACGGATCCGAACCCCATGGCACGCGCCATCTCATAGACGCGCACGATGTCTTCTGCGGTATGCTTCCTGTTGAGCTTGGCAAGAGTGCCGGAGTTCATTGTCTGCGGATTGATGCAGATCCTCGTGATGCCGTGCTCGCGCATCGCCAGGAGCTTGTCTTCCGTGATCGTGTCCGGACGCCCTGCCTCGACCGTCACTTCGCAGTTCCCGTCTATGGCTATCTCATCATAGATGCAGTCAAGGAGCGAGCGGAATTCAGCTTCCGGCAGCACCGTAGGCGTTCCTCCTCCGACATAGAGCGAGCTTACCTTTCTCCCGATCCTCGGCGCCAGGAGCCTTATCTCGGATTCCAGCGCCTTCCCGTAGGCGGTCAGGCGGTCCATGTGGTGCGATATATCCTGCGATATGAACGAACAGTATGAGCAGCGCGTCGGGCAGAAAGGTATGCCGACATATATGCTCAGGTCCTCTTCGGGGATGAGTTCCGTCAGCCTTAGTTCCTCTTCGGCAGTCCTGCAGGCAAGCTCGGCTTTATCCGGACTGACGTAATAACGTTCGATGAGACTTGCCGGTGTCTTCTCCTCGTAAGCCACGAGCGTCGGCCTGATGCCCGTAAGGCATCCCCACGGCATCGTCCTTCCGGATATCTCACAGAGAGCGAGGTAGAGCGATCTTCTGATCTCCCTTCCCGCCTCGAGCGGCTCCCCTTCAGGCACGAAAGTCTTGCCGTCATAATACGTGACCGATCTTCCGCCCTGTTCCAGTTCGCATGTGATTACGAGATCAGGGCCTGACTCTGCCGTGACCGAGCCGCGCTGCTTATCTTCGCAGATGACGTCGTAGAACAGACGCACCACATCGGATACGCAGTAATATTTCCCGTGGCCTTTGAGTTTCACTTCAAGCATCGCCGTTACTCCACATAAGCGGTATAGAAATCGACATACACATTATCGGGGACGATATACGTCTCCGTTCCGCCCTCCTGGCCGTTCGCCTCAAGGAAAGCGTTGTTCATGTCGGAACCCGCCTTATCAGGATCGAATCCGAACTTCTTCTCGAAATACTTTACTTCCTCGGCGATGCCTTCCCAGTACATGTTGCTGGCATTCATGTCGCGGTATACCGGGAAGATGTCCTCATCCCAGAGATAATCGGGCAGCGTCTTGCCTTCTGCCATTGCATATTCGCTCGTAACTCCCAGAAGGGACCAGAAGATCGTAAAGTAACCGGCGTATCTGAAGTCCGCGCGCGTAGCGGACAGGCAGCAGATCACCGCCAGGGTATTGCAGTCGGTCTCGCTCGCGAACCCCTTGGCGTGCAGTATCTCGTGGCAGACAGTCACCGGGAACGTCGTCGGGTCCATGTAGTCGGTGTTGATGTTCGCTTCCCCGAGGAACGGATCGTAAACACCCACGATGCCCGTGTATGTCCAATAGCGGCTGAGCGATACAGGCTTTGCCCTGACGAAATTATTGCTTACGGGGATGTCGTATTTGGCGCAGACGGTATCTATGAGGATGTTGGCGTAGGTAACGTTCGACTCGAAGCTCTCTTTCGAGTGCGCGACGCCTTCGAAATCCTCTCCCATCTCCCGCCTCGCCTTGACCATGCCGTTATACGCCCAGTCGAGCGTTGCCGCATAATCGTCGAAATCATGCTCTTCCTCACCCAGATCGAGCAGCATCACCGCGGTGGAACGCCTGTAGTTGAGACCGTGCATGAGCTGGAACACGCCGGTAACGACGACCAGCACGGCCAGAACGGTGCGCAGGGACTTGTACAGGAACGAGCCGAGCCTGCCCTTTGCCCCCTTAACGAAAAGCATGACCACGAAGTATATTACAACGCCTGCCAGAAAGAGCACTCCCAGCACGACAAAGTTCTCTGTCAGCGAGAAATGGAAAAGAGAATTGACCGCATTGCCGGGAGCGGCGACTACCGGGAAGATATATGTGGAATAGAAGTCGCCTGCACGGCGGTTCATGAGATCCGGCAGGAACCAGAATGCCGCAAGAAGTCCGATCAATAATATGATCAGCAGAATGCGGCGAATTATCTTCCTTTTGCCTTTGTTCTTGATTCTCATCTATCAGCGCCTGATAAGCATGAATATCACGTACATTATTCCGTATACGACCGGCTGATGTACCAGATAGATTATCAGAGAATGTCTTCCGACGAACTCGACAGGAGCCGTAATGACCTTGGCCGCCTTGTTCTTCGCAGGAAGCAGAGACTTGCGTTCTGAGTAGCATACTCTTCCGACGAGGCAGCCGATAAAGAACACTCCGAGCCAAGGAAGGAGCGGCATATAATCGACCATGTAAGGCATCGAAGTCATCTTGAATCCTACCGGGAGGAATATGAGATTGTCAGTAGAATAGTCCAGCCACTCCAGTTTGCTGCCGAGAGCTGCAAAGAAAGCTCCTGCCGCACCGAGGAGAGCATTGATGCGTCTTGGATCAGCCTTGGCCTTGCGTTCGATGAATTCTATCAGCGTATAGAGAAGAATGCTCACAGCAAGCATGGCAAGTACATTGAATATGATAAGGCAGTATATATTCAAGTATGTCGTGATGAACCATGTAGCAAGAGACAGACCTGCAGCAACTCCCAGGAGCTTCAATCCCCTGAACAGGTTATTCTTGGAGAATGTGCAGCATACTCCGGATACACCCACGAATATGACGATGAATATAGGATGGATTATCCCCCAGAACAGATCCGATTCAAGGAACCCGAAAGTATCAACTTTGTACTCATAGCGTATATCCCATGCGGAATGCATGAAGATCATCATGATCAGCGCAAATCCGCGCAGAAAGTCGAGCTCGTACGCCCTTTGCCTTTTCTTATCCGCCACCGTCATCACTCCCCGGCAAGACAGCTGCCGATCGCCGTCGCGAATACTGCATCTTCAGGAATTATGAAATTGATATTATATAGATCCTTGAACGGCATCAGATAGTCTTTGCATTGCTTGAACGCGGTCAGCTGACCTGTATATACGATATCATTTACTCCGCAGCACCTTGAAGCCAGGACGGACATCGTGCCGATCGACTGATATACAAGGTTGAATACACCTGCAGATACGTCTTCCTTCTTTACTGCGTCCAGGGCCTTGCCGAAGTTAGCCGCCGTGGCATTCATCGGGAGTCCGGGTATCGCATCTTTGGTAATATCACCGATCGTAAGGTCAAGATTATTGGGATCGCCTGTCTCGGCAAGTTCAGAGAGCTTCATCGGATCTGCCACGCCTACGGCTGAATTGCAGAGTCCTATAAGCGTGCCTCCGCCTATACCGGAACCGATTATGTGAGTGACCTCTCCCTTGTTGGCATACAGATAAGCCGTGCCCGTGCCCATGCTGACTACTACGGCCTTATCCAAACCGGACAGGTAAAGTCCGCCCAGACCCGTTGCCATGAATTCCTTGACGCTTACGGTCTTGATCCCAAGGATCGGAGCTGACGGGAATGAAGAACCTACGCCGGTCATGTTGATCTGTTCGATATCTTCTATCTTCAGATTATTGTCATTAACGAGCTTGCCGACAGCACCGTAAGCTGATGCCACGGGATCTGCCGCTTTGACTATTGCCTTTGCCGCGAGCTTGCCGTCATGTATCCCGACTATCTTGGTTGTACTGCCTCCGATATCGAGACCGACCTTGATCTTCATTCTCTGTCCCCTTGAATTTTTGTCATATTCTATCACAGTTCAATTGCAATAAAAAAGCCCTGCCGGTCGGCAGGGCTGGAGTGATCGGTTGTCTTATTATTTTCCGTCATATTTGAGTACTGACTTATAGCTTGAGTCCATATCATATTCTGTACCCTCAGTAGTTAATTTAACTGAAGAATGAGGAATCCAGAAGCTGCCTTCGTACTTGCATGTTACAGGCTTTGTCGGATTATAGTAATTATCCTTGATTATAACGATATAGCTGACCATCGAACCGTTTACTTTGAAATATGTCTCGACTATCCACTTGTCTACGACGGCACCATTAGAATCCTTTGTCTGCATCTGGGCGGGAAGGAAAACATAATCCTTATCACTGCACATAAGTACACAATTCTGGGATGCACCTGTGCCCTCATCTGTATATGTATCGATCTTCCATGTAGCAGCTTCCTTCTTTGCAACCTTGGCAAGAACAGAGTTCTCGATACCATATCCGTACAGAACAGCATAATCAGATGAATCGTTCAAATTGTAAGTCAGAACGAACGAGTCTTTAATGCTTATCATAAGAGCTGTTGTCAAGCCGAATACTATCGTTATGATAGCAAGGGCTAACATCATCTCAACAAGTGTAAAACCGCGTCTGTTTTTGTTCGTGCGTCTCATAATAATCCTCCGAATTGAGTATTAATCTTAGGTACCCATCGAGAAAGATGAACCAATCGGAACAAATGATGCCGGATCAGTCGGATTGGGCAGATAACCCCAACAATACTCTCCGGACTTAACATTCTCACCAAATTTATCTGAATTGACCAAATATATGCCTACATGGCCGAGGTATGCATTATTGACCATCTGATCAAGGCTCTGTTCACTGTCGATCTCATCAGGATCATAGTTCTGCGTAGGAATATAGAAGAATGTCTTTCTGTTTGCTGCTACAGAACTATTCTCAATAACACCATTAATCTCAACTACAGAAGGTACAGCAGTATAATCAAATTCTACTGCGTTGAGATCGTTAAGAAGTGCAGTGCCTGCGCCATTTGTCGTAGTTGCGCTGGATACATCGAAAGAAATAGTTATGGGCTTTGCTGAGCTTGAACTGTTATAACTGCCCGATCCTTTATATGCGATCTGACCTACAATAGCATAATTATTCACTGCCATACCGGTAGGACCATATTGAGTGCTTTTTGAATGCAATTGGGAAAGTGTATTCATACAACCGCTATAGTTTGCTGCCGCTGCCTTCGTATATACAGAAGTGTGATAAGAATATCCCATCGTAGCAACAAAACCATTAAGAAGCATCGAGGATATGATCACCATAATTGCAACAGAAAGTATTGTCTCAAGGAGTGTAAATCCCGTTTTGATCTTTACTTTAAATATTCTCTTCATAATAATAAGCTCCTATATTAGAATCCTTTATTCTTTAGATCATTCTCTTTTGCAGTGATGTTATCTGTAAGTGCTTCTACGGATGCATCGACATTGCTCTCGGCAGCATTAGCTGTATCAAGATACTCATTTACACCGACCAACACAGCACTGGCTAGAATTACTATTATAGCCACTACTAGAATTATCTCGGTCAAGGAAAAACCTTTTTTGTTCTTTGCTATCTTCTTCATAATAATCTCCCAAAGACAGTTAGCCCAACTTGTTATAGTTTAATTATACTTGGTATTTTGAACTTTTCAAGGATTAAATTAACAATTTGTTAAAAAAATATTAAGCGGTTGTACACAAATAAAAAAGGAGGGGGAAATCCCCCTCCTTAATGTTTAGGTTTCAGTTAATTATACCTGACCAAGGATGAAGTCCTTAACAGACTCTGTGGACTGGTTGTGCTTCTCCATAGAAGATGCTGCCTTGTTTGCTGCATCGAGGTATGTGCTGATACCGAGGAGCAGAACTGCTGCCAGGATAACGATGATAGCAATAACGAGAACCATCTCTACGAGTGTGAAACCCTTCTTTGACTTCTGAATCTTCTTCATTTTAATTTCCTCCTACAGGATAAATTTGAGTTTGTACTTGAAGTATAACACCTATTTCGCAGAATGCAATACTTTTTTCAAAATTTTTCAAAATTTTGCCACATTTTGTTTTTGCGGTCAAAATCACTCGCCTACAGCTTCCAGTTCTTCGCCTTCAGCTCCTTCTTCACCTTCGGCACTTGAGATGCCGGATGCGGATGCACTGCCGGGCTCAATGCCTGTTATAACTGACAGGCTGCCTTCTTCAGCGACCTTGAGTGAGTAAGCTGCATTAGCCCAGTATGCTGCGAACGGTCTGTCGATGAATGACAGGCACTCATCGTTAGGATTCTCAATACCGAACCAGAGGCTGTTAGGATCAGTAACGATATAAGGGAAGCCGATGAATCCGCCGGAGCAGTCAACGTTCTTGTCGCCCTGCCAGAATGTGTATGCAGCAGTGCTGTCATCTGTAGATACACGCTTAGCGAGAACTGTACCGTAGAAATCAATGCTTGCTGAAAGAGTGAGGAAGCCTGCATTCTCAACTACTGCTACCTTGTTTACTTTAATGCAATCGGGATTCTCATCAGCAATATCCTTGAGAGCAGATATAAATTCATCATAACCTACTCTGGGGCCTGCAACGCTTGAATCCTGGAGCGCATACAGTGCAGAGATGATCTCACCTGCATCATCGCCCGTCTGATCCGGATTCAGATTGTACTGAGGTGTAATGTAACCGTCTGTCGAAGAATAGACAACATTTACTCTGAGGCACTGAAGAGCATCAGGTGCTGCAGAACCATCAGGATAAGACACAGCTGCGCAAGAAACGTCTTCGCAAGATATGGAAGCCAGATAAGGCATACCTGCATCTTCAAATGTCTTCATTACATACTGCTCAATGCATTCGGAATCGATCTTATCAATGAAAGACAGTTCTTTTTCTTCGATAAGTGAATCAAGCTGCTTGATCTCGTCAGCTGTAGCATCGATATCTAATTTCAACTGATCAAGATATGCCTTCCTTGCATTGAGCTGATCGAGCTGTACTTTATACTCATCATACTGATTATTGAGATTTCTAATTCCTAAGAAATAGCCGCCTACAATGATCAACAACAGAAGGATTACATAAATGAATGCCTTCTCACGAAATGATAAATTACCCATTATATATATTCCTCCTAATTACTTAGCTTCTTCTTCAACTGCTGCGTCCTCAACAGCTGCCGTGTAGTACAGAGCGATATCAACATTGTCATTTGCAACACCGGATATAGCACCTGCATTGAGGATATTGTTGAAGCTCTCTTCGTCAATTGCAGCACCATTAATGGTGATGGAAGACAGATTATATGTAACTCCGCCTGCTTCGTAGGTTGAGATACCTTCGATGGTGTATGTAGAACCGGCATCATACTTAATGGTCTCGATTCCGCTGATGCTCTCAACAGTATCCGTAGTAGCGATCCTCTCGATCGATACGTATACATCACTTACGAGCGTACCTACTATCGTGAAATTATAGTAGTTGTTGATCGCGTTGACAGTGTTGTCCTCAGGGAAGAAATCCTGCGCATCACCTATATCAGTTGCTGATACTCTATCTGTGCTTATGTCAGGTCTTACCTTAAATACTCCTGCCTCATTAAGCATGTAGACCATATCAACAGGGCTGTAGTATGAGAACGAATAACCTTCCATAGCAAGTTGTGTACCGGTGATCTGATACTGAATAAGGTACGAATCACTCGGAATGACATCTGCGATCACATCAGGGAGATCCATGGAGACGGCCGGTGTCTCGTCAACGTTCTTTCTCATCTGGCAAAGAGCATAGAAATAATTGTTCTTTGTCTTGAGAGTCTCGGCAAGTGCTGAAGCCTGAACCTCAAGGTTTGCATACTCATCGCTTGCAAGCTGAGCTTCAAGATCAGCGATCTGACCCTTGATAATAGTATTTCTTACAATACCGATTACGATAAATACAAGGATGATTCCTACTACGGCAATACCAAAGAGGACAGCGTAAGTAAGGAGTCTGGCAGCCTTAGCTGCAGAAGCAGTGAACTCCGCGAAGAAGTTCATATCCTTCTTTACTATTATTTTTTTGTTACCACTATTAGCCATTTATATACTCCCTCCTTAGTCTTCACGGATCAGCGCGCCGCAGCAATTGACAAACTGAGGAAGCTCAAAATCCCTGGGTCCGGTAACAGAACTGAGGGTCTTGAGGATCTCTACCTGCGTTCCAAGCTGTCTTGAAAGTTCCTTATCTATCTTCTTATATCCGGCACCTGAACCATACAGGAAGCATGTGCTGATAGAATCGATACGATACTTGGAGATCGAGAACTGAGCTGTACGGGATACCGCATCAACAAGGCTCTTGAAATATGCGTTAA
The DNA here is from genome assembly GCA_017550385.1 of Clostridiales bacterium. GTDB lineage: Bacteria > Bacillota > Clostridia > Saccharofermentanales > Saccharofermentanaceae > Saccharofermentans. The sequence continues at coordinate 10,770 of JAFZPJ010000052.1, read as the reverse complement.
CAGCACTCTGCAGAGCCGGAGTCTCAGCAACTGTCTCGTTCCATACATCGATGTCTTCTACAGGAACGCTGACATCTGCATCAGCTGTTGTGATGTTGAGACGTCTTGCGAGCGAAGACTGCTGCTGGTTGCCCTGAACCTTCTTGATGGAATCAGCAACCTGTCTGATGTTGGAGTGGCCGAACTGAAGTCTTCTGGACAGAACCGGGAAACCGTGGTCTAAGACCGTAACGGTCGTTGTTCTGCTGGACAGCTCGATAAGAAGCAGTGTTGACTGAACAATGCTTACGTTGCCGTTGATGATACCGGATGAGAAGAGCTTTCTTACTGCATTCGGGTTAACATCGAGAGATACAGGTGTAAGATCCATATTCTTAAGGAACTCTCTGTACTCCTTGATGATATCTGTAGGAACCGCTGTTGCTCTTACCTTGAGCTTATCAGCATTAGTCTCTTCATCGACAGCCGTTCCATATACGATGTAATCGATGGAAAGCTCTCTGTTTGCACCCTGTCCGATAACTTCGTACTTAACCATATCCTTGAGCTGCTCTTTCTTTACGATAGGGAGCTCCAGGTCTCTGGTATGTACAAAAGCACCTTCAGTTGTAAGGATGCATGATTTGTTTCTGATGTCGAGTCTTGCGATTGCATGCTTTACGGCCATAACGATACCGAAAGAATCTGCGATCGCACCATCGTTGATAGCATCGCCTTCGAGAGGGATGATGCCTACTTTATCAATTGCTACCGAACGGTTCTTAGCGTTATATCTGCCGACAGCAACTTTAAGGTCGGAACTTGAACAATCGATTACAAGTTCACTTTCGCTTTTTCCAAAAAAATCCATTAATGATCTCCTTTCATTACCTGTTTAGACGAGCCACTGAGCAACAGTGAGAATAGGCATTGCGATACCGCCTACAACGAGACCTACGATGATAGCCATGATGATGATCATACAAGGCTCAAGTGCTGCGGTCATCTTCTGTGTAGCAGCATCTGCCTCATCCTCAAAGTAATCAGCAGCCTTCTCGAGGATGTGGTCCAAAGTACCGGATTCCTCACCGATCGATACCATGGCATAGATCATAGGCGGGAATTCAGTAATGCCTCTGATAGACTTGGACAGAGAAGTACCTTTACGGATCTCTGTGCGTGCTGCAGCAAGTTTTTTCTCAAGGATTACATTATCAAGCGACTTCTCCGTGATCTCTACAGCCTGAAGGACTGAGATACCACTCTTAAGCAGTGTTGCCAGTGTTCTTGTGAATCTGGCAGATGCATTCATCTTAGTAGCTTTACCTACGATCGGGATCGTAAGCATGAGCTTTGACCACTGCTCGGCACCTTTCTCGGAGCCCTTCCAAGCCTTGAAACCGAAAACGATCGCAAGGATTACCAATGCATAGACATAGAAGTAATGGACAATGGAATCCGATAACGCGATAAGGAATTTCGTAAGACCCGGGAGCTCACCGCCTAATCCGACGATGGTCTCGGCAACCTGAGGTACCAGGAAGGTCAAAAGACCGATACTGATAGCAGCAGTAAGAGCTGCAAGGATCTTAGGATATACCATTGCCGATGAGATCTTATTCTTGACTTTGGAATCTTTCTGGAAGTGCTCAGCGAGTCTCTCCATAACCTCATCAAGACGACCTGATTCCTCACCTGCGGAGATCATACTAATGAAGATATTAGGTACGACTCCCTTCTGTTCTTTGAAAGCCTCGGACAGTGAACGACCGCTCTGAACCGCTTCATACACATCACCGATGCATTTCTTAGCCTTCTTGGACTCAACCTGCTGATAGAGCATGTCGAGCGCTCTAACTACCGTGATACCTGCAGAAAGCAATGAAGCTAACTGTCTTGTAATCAGAACGAGGTCCTTCGTCTTGAGCTTAGGACTGCCGATCTCCATACCAGCTAGTCCAGGACCTTTATCAAGTGTCAGTGAAGATACATACTTACCGTCTGCCTTAAGCTTTCTTGAGGCTTCGCCGATAGATGCAGCTTCAACAACGCCTTCGGTTGTCTTACCGTTGGCATCGACTACTTGATATCTGAAATTAGCCATATATTGTTTTCCTCCTCCTTAAATTTTTCAACAACAATCGACTTGCAAACATCAAGCAAAATCAAGTTCTCCGAAGAGCGGGCTCTGTGACTGGCCTGCATTGTTCAGGAATCTCTTGAAGTCTTCAGGAACACGGCATCTCTGGAAACCGGTGTCTCTGGAGATAAGCTTTCTCTTGACAAGCTCAGCGAGGTAGAAATCGAGAGGGCACATTCCTGACTGCAGTGATGTGGCAATGGCACTGTCGATCTGATATGTCTTACCTTCACGGATATTGTTTCTGATAGCGTCGTTACAGATCATGATCTCGAAAGCTGCGCAACGGCCGCCTCCGATCCTCTGTACGAGAGTCTGGCAGATAACTGCATTAAGAACGGTCGACAACTGGACTCTGATCTGATCCTGCTGATAAGGCGGGAACGCGTCGATGATACGGTTAACCGTATCAGCTGCCGATGACGTATGGAGTGTGGAAAGAACGAGGTGTCCCGTCTCGGCTGCCGTAACCGCGGTACTGATAGTATCGAGGTCACGCATCTCTCCGACGAGGATGATATCCGGGTCTTCACGGAGAGCAGCTCTGAGTGCGTTAGCGAAGGAGAGTGTATCCTCGTGGATCTCTCTCTGGTTGATCATTGCTTCACCGTGCATGTGGAGGTACTCGATAGGTTCCTCAAGTGTCAGGATGTGGCACTTCTTGTTGCTGTTAACATGACCGATCATTGCGGCAAGAGTCGTGGACTTACCGGAACCCGTAGGACCTGTGACAAGGATAAGTCCTCTCGGAGCCATAACAAAGTCTTTGAAGATGTTAGGAAGTCCAAGCTGTTCGCATGTAGGAATCTCATTTGTAATGGTTCTTGCAGCGAGAGCATATGTACCTCTCTGCTTAAATACATTACATCTGAAACGGCTGTAATCCTCAACGACATACGAGAAGTCGATCTCACCACGCTCGTTGAGATACTGCTGTCTTGACTTATCGATCATCGACTTGCAGAGATACTCGGTATCTGCAGCAGTCAGAGGTGTCCTGCCCATCGGCATAAGCATGCCGTCGACACGGACCATCGGCGGAAGTCCGACTGTGATATGAGTGTCTGATGCACCCATCTTAACGGATTCCGACAGGATCGATTCGATTGATAAACTAAACTCTTCCACGCTATATAACCTCCTTAGTCAATCGTGTAAGCTACTCTGTTAAGCTCGTCAGCCGTAGTGATTCCCTCGAGAACGAGATCTCTTGCGGAATCCTGCAGCATCTGAGTACCCTCCGTGACAGCGAGCTGACGCATCTCTTCTTCGCTTGCACGCTTCTCGATAAGGCTCTTCATCTTCTTGGTCATAACAACGATCTCATGAATCGCGATACGGCCCTTGTATCCCTTCTCATTACAATCGGTGCATCCCTTGCCGCGGTATATCTTCTGACCGGGTTCAAGGCGGAGCAATTCGATCTCATATTCATCAGGATCATATGACTCTCTGCAGTTGGTGCAGATACGGCGGACGAGACGCTGGGAGACAACGCCTACGAGGGCCGAGTTGACCATGTAAGGCTCAAGACCCATATCGATGAGACGGTTGATCGAAGATACCGCATCGTTCGTATGGATGGTGCTGAATACCAAGTGGCCTGTAATAGCAGCTCTCATCGCGATCTCTGCTGTCTCACCGTCACGGATCTCACCGACGAGGATGATATCCGGGTCCTGACGGAGAATGGAACGAAGACCTGAAGCGAAGGTCATTCCCGCCTTAACGTTAACCTGTACCTGGTTAAGTCCGGGAATACGGATCTCGACAGGGTCTTCGACCGTGATTATGTTGGTCTCGGGAGAGTTCTTCTCTGAAAGGAGTGTATAGAGTGTCGTTGTCTTACCTGAACCCGTAGGGCCTGAGATAAGGCAGATACCCTGAGGCACCATGATCATCTTGTCGATGAGTTCGTTATTGTGATCGCTGATGCCGAGATAGCTTCTGTTAAGATTTGCGTCGTTCTTTGCGAGGATACGGATAACGGTCTTCTCACCGGTAACCGTAGGGAGAATGGATACACGCATGTCGACGTCTTCGCCGTTGATCTCTGTTGTGATACGGCCGTCCTGCGGGATACGCTTCTCTGCGATGTTCATACCGCCGAGGATCTTGATACGTGTGATGATGGCGTCTCTTGCAGACAGAGGGTTGCTCATGATCTCCTGCATGACACCGTCGATACGGATACGGACTCTTACGCGGTCTTCCAGAGGTTCGATATGGATATCGGATGAGCCTGCACGGATAGCGTAATCGATCATCGAGTTAACGAGCTTAACAACAGGTGCGCTGTTGACCGCCTCCGTTATATCGGAATTCTCGGCAACATCATCTTCGAGATCCGCACCGAGTTCTTCGGCTGCCTTGGCAGCGTTCTCTTTACCGTAGTTGACCTTAACGGCATCGAGAATAGAAGAATGAGTCGCAAGCATCATGGTTATCTGGTAACCGGTCTGGAACTGCAACTCATCCTCGATCGTAATATTCATAGGGTCATCGATCGCCACAACGAGTTTGTCGTCATCGAAGCCTATAGGCAGAACGACGTTCTCCTCGCAGAACTTCTGCGTAAGGAGCGCGGTCGCCTTAGGGTCGACTTCGATACTTGTCAGATCGATGATCGGGTAATCATACTGGCTTGAGACTGCACGGAGGATATCGAATTCGGTCATCAGACCGCTCTCAACGATAACTTCTCCGAGACGTTTGCCTGTCTCTTTCTGTGTGGAAAGCGCTTCAGCAAGTTCTGAAGCGTTCAAAAAGCCGCTTTCAACGAGAATATCACCTAATCTCTTCATGAATCCCTCCCAAGATTAATGAATGAATTGCGTGCGCATTCTTCATGAAAACAGGCACAATAAACCCAAACGTACGCATAACAAACTATACAACAGGGAAAGTTAAAAAACAAGTTTTCATAACATTTTAAGTGAAAATATTTTTGACATTTTCATTACGGATGTAATCTAATTGTTTTTTTGATAAACTTATTAATTAGATTACAAAAGCAAATGTGGAGGTATATATGTCCGGACATTCAAAATGGAATAACATCAAGAGGAAGAAGGAGGCTTCGGACGCAGCTAAGGGCGCGATATTCACCAAGATCGCGAAAGAGATCGCCATCGCCGTTAAGGCAGGCGGACCTGATCCCGACGGAAACTCAAGACTCAAGGTCGTTATCGCAAAGGCCAAGTCAGCCAACATGCCCAACGACAACATCAACCGCGCCATCAAGAAGGCTGCCGAGGCAGGCGAAGGCGACGATTACGAAGAGATAACATACGAGGGTTACGGTCCTGCAGGCATCGCCGTCATGGTAAGAGCCCTCACCAACAACCGTAACAGGACCGCAGCAGACGTAAGACACATTTTCGATAAGAACGGCGGCAACCTCGGCGTATCCGGAAGCGTAGGATTCCTCTTCGAGGAGAAGGGCACCATCGTCATCTCCCGCGAAGACTACGAGGATGAGGATGCCGTGATGACAGACGCACTCGAGGCCGGAGCGGCTGATTTCGAGAGCGATGAGGACTGCTACGAGATCACGACGGCTCCGTCAGACTACTATGCGGTCTGCGAGGCGCTGCAGGACAAGGGATATGTTTTCGCGGCTTCGAGCCTCGGTCCCGTAGCCCTTACCACCAACGACGTTACGGATCCCGAAGCGGTCGCGCAGCTCGAGAAGATGCTCGACATGATGGAAGAGAACGAAGACATCCAGGAAGTATTCCACAACTGGAACAACTGATAAGAGGTAATTGGTTTGTCGCATTCGGATGAGGCGCCTTCGAACAAGCCCGTCACCGGCGGCGCGCTGGCCCGCACGAACAGAGCTTTTTTCTCGGAGTTCAGAGAATCTCTGAAGCGCACGGGCACGGCTAATCAGGCCGCCGCGGATACCGAGCGCAACATCGAGCGCATCCTGGACAGCGAGCAGGCTACTCGCGAGCAGCTGTCACATATTGCGGTGATCGCTTTCGTCGGGCCTTCGGGTACCGGCAAGAGCACCCGTGCAATCAGGGTCGCCCGCGAGAACAACATCAACTACATCATAGACGACGGTCTCCTGATCAACGGAAGCCGTATCATCACCGGAACCTCTGCCAAGAAGGCTCCCACCAAAATGGAATCGGTCAGGCAGGCGATCTTCATCGACGAGACGAGATCGTCCGTCATGCGCCGCGCCCTGGTCGAGTGCATGCCTCAGGCCCTCATGATCCTCGGCACGTCCGACTCGATGCTCAGCAAGATATGCACGAACCTCTGGCTGAACCAGCCCTCGATGCTCATCAGGATCGAGGACGTCTCCACCGAAGAGGAGCGCCGCATCGCCAGGAGCACCAGACTTACGGAGGGAATGCACACCATCCCCGTTCCGAGCATGGAGGTCAAGCACGAGTTCTCGGGCTACTTCTCGGACCCGCTGTCCAAGCTCCGTCAAAGGTTCGACCGCGAGAGGGGCGTCGCTCCGATGTCGCAGGACTCCGACAGGACGGTCGTACGTCCCACCTTCTCTTCCCTCGGCTCCTATTCGATCTCGGACGAAGCATTGCTCGACCTTATCAAGATCGTCCTCAAGGACGTGCCCGGGTTTGCCGAGGTAACGGACTTCAAGACGGAGAAACAGACCTACGGAATAATGATCAGCTTGGATATCGCCCTGTTCTACGGTTACGATGCCCAGGAGGTGCTGATGGCCGTCCAGCAGAAGGTCGGCATGGCGGTCGAGGAATACACCTCGATCACGACAAACGGCGTAAACGTCAGGGCGGGCAGGCTCATCCACCAGGACCGCAGCGCTTTGGAGGAATAATATGGAAAAGATCTACATGATACCCGTCAACGACGCATATTCATCGGCTGACGGCTGCCCGCTGTGCCGGCTCAGGGACAAGGCGGAGCAGAACTATCTCGAATACTATCTGGGTCCCTCCCTCATGGAGCCCGATACCAGGATAATCACGAACAAGACCGGCTTCTGCCCCGACCACATGGGCAAGCTGAACCGTTCCGTCACCAACAGGCTGGGCCTCGGGCTCATGATGCACACCCACCTGAAGGATTTTAACGACGATATCACTGCTGACCTTTGCAATGCCGCGCCCCAGAAGGCAGGCCTCATCAAGGGAAGGAACACCGACTACAAGGCGAAACTGTCTTCCATTGCCGACAGGATCGACAAGAGGGTGGCGATGTGCCCCATCTGCGACAACATGAACGATGCCATGACGCACTATATCGAGGTCATCTGCTGGATGTATACGCACGACCCCGCCTTCAAGGATAAGTTCGCAAATGTCCCCTACCACTGCCTGCCGCATCTGTCGATGCTCCTCAGGCAGTCGGCAAAGCTCAGCCAGAACGATGCCGCTGCCTTTGTCAGCGCACTGGCGGAGAAGAACAAGGACGCTTTCGCAGGTCTCATCGATGACGTGGAGTGGTTCACGCTCAAGTTCGACTACAGGAACCAGGACAAGCCCTGGGGCAACTCGAAGAACTCCATCCAGAGGTCGATGAGGTTCTTATCTTCAGACGGGAGGGATTTTGATGAACAATCAGGAAAAAAGCAAGCTTGATATCGTCACCGGCGATTCCGTCGTAATAGAGCAGTCCCCCGTCATAGAAGTAGAACCTGAGAAGATCGAGATATTCGGGGGCGCGAGCCTTGCCATCCTCATCAAGCATGACTACTACTCGTCCGATTCCGTGCACGGAAGAGAGCTTCTACGCGGATTTTTGAAGGCACTGTCTTCCAAAAAGGACATCATCGACAGGATCTTTGTCATCGATTCGGGCGTGAAGCTCCTTGCTGACGGCAATACATTATATAATGAATTTATTAATCTTATTAAGGAGATCCCCGTGGTAACCGTCTGCACCGAGAGCCTCGAAGAGTACGGAGCAGAAGATGCCGGACTTCCCGCCAATTGCGAAGCCGTCGGTATAAGCGAGATAGCAAGGGCCATTATGGATACACAGGGGCTCATCACTCTGGAATAAATGGGACTTTTTGAACTTTTGCTATTATCAATCGGTCTTGCGATGGATGCCTTTGCCGTATCCATCTGCAAAGGTCTGGCCGCCAAGAAGATAACCGCCAAAGAGCTCTTCATATGCGGTGCGTGGTTCGGATTCTTCCAGGGCGCGATGCCGCTTATCGGTTACCTCGTAGGGTCTGTATTTGAGAGTTTCATTACCATGGTAGCACCCTGGGTAGCTTTCGTGCTCCTGTCGATCATCGGCGGCAACATGATCAAGGAGGCTCTCTCCCCTGACGAGGAAGCCGCCCCCGGGTTCGACATCAAAACAATGTTCATGATGGCGGTCGCCACCAGCATCGATGCGCTCGCCGTAGGAATTACCTTTGTCGCGGTCCCCGTCGAGGTCTTCGAGGCAGACCGTATCGTAAACGTCCTTTTTGCCGTAGGCGTGATCGGCGTCGTTACCTTCCTGATATCGACGGCCGGCGTCAAGATCGGCAGTGTCTTCGGAAGCCGCTACAGGTCGGGGTCTGAGATCATGGGCGGAACGATACTCATCTTTATCGGTCTGCGCTCGCTCATCACGCACCTCGACAGTTCGAACACTCTGTCCGATACCGAGACGCTGTTCGGCATGCTCATTCCTCTGGCAGGAACGCTCGTGGGCGCGGCCGTCATCTACGCCGCGCGAGGAGATCTCTCCGGCAAGCTCCGCGCCATACTGCTCGGACTCAGCTCAGGCATAATGTTCTCAATCGCTGTGTGGGGAATGATCGAACCTGCCATCTCGGGGCTGACCCGGGAGGACAAGGGCGGGATAATAGCCGTAACGCTCTGCTTCATCGGCGGCGTACTGTTCCAGATCCTGCTGGACAAGCTGATCCCGCACACGCACGTATACCCCGACATAACGGAAGGCCCCAGGAGCAAACTGTCACCCGAGTTCAAGGTGCTCCTCAAAGAGGTCATCCACCACACGCCTGAGGGCATTGCCCTTGGCGCGATCTACGCAGCGCATTTTATGAAGACAGAGTGGATACCTTCGACCGTGGCGCTTGTCCTGGCGGTCGCGATCGCACTTCAGAATATCCCCGAGGCCATAGGCGTATCCCTTCCCCTCAAGAGCTCCGGCGCGAAAACGGGCAAAGCCTTCCTCCTCGGCGTCGCATCGGGCATACCCACGCCGCTGCTCGGCATCATCACGGTAGTGGTCGTCGTGCTGTTTCCAGCCATACTGCCTTACACAATGGCGGCTGCGGGCGGCGCGCTGATATTTACGACTGTCGAAGAGATCCCCCAGATAGCATCCGGGAAGGACAACGACAAAGGTGCATTTGCTTTCGTTGCAGGTTTTGCGGCCATAATGCTTATGGTATTTCTTAAGATAGCAGGTCAGGGCTGAACATGGAAACTATAGCGGCATTTGGTGATTCGGTATTGAAAGGCGTCATCTATGAGAATGAGCGCTACCGGGTGACGGACATGCCTTTCTACAAGAGGTGCGAAGAGGTCCTCGGCATCGTCGTCGAGAACAAGGCCAAGTTCGGCAGCACCATCAAGAGAGGCGAAGCCGTTTTCGACAAATATCTGGAGTCGCTTAAAGATGTTTCCGGCAGGTACGTTGTCCTGGAATTCGGCGGGAACGACTGCGACTTCAACTGGAAAGAAGTATCAGAAGATCCCGAAGCAGAGCACCTTCCGATGAGCACCATCCAGGACTTCAATTCGATGTATTCGTATATGATAGAGAAGATCAAGGAGCTGGGTAAGACGCCTGCGCTGCTGTCTTTGCCGCCCATCGATTCAGAGCGGTACTTCAGGCACATCTCACGCGACCTGTCTGCCGAGAACATTCGAAAATGGATGCACAATGACATTCAGTTCATCACGAACTGGCATGAGAGATACAATATCGAAGTCTTCAAGATCGCCATCGCGCACTCGGTCCCGGTCATAGACATTACTTCAGCGTTCCTCGAGCACAAGAATTATCACGAATTCCTTTGTGATGACGGGATCCACCCCAACGAAGAAGGTCACAAGCTGATCGCGGGATCGATCATGAAGCACCTGTCAGACAGGAATATAACTTTCTGAGCTTACTTCTTCTTTCTGGCCCTTGAGACAAGACCGATTACGATCAGCACGATCGCTGCTGCAACAAAAGCGTACTTGATAATATCGTACATACATACCTCCTGAATTATCCGCGATATCTCCAATCTTAACATTAACGGCAGCAAATAAAAAAGCCGGAGAATCTCTTCCCCGGCCTTTATTTGTTGAACAGTAATCCTATATTACTTCTTGTGAGCGATAGCAGCCTGTGCAGCAGCCAGTCTTGCGATCGGTACACGGAAAGGTGAGCAGGATACATAGTCGAGGCCGATCTCGTCGCAGAACTCTACGGATGTCGGGTCACCGCCGTGCTCGCCGCAGATACCGAGGTGGAGGTCAGGACGTACTGCCTTACCGTTCTCGATAGCCATCTTCATGAGCTTGCCTACGCCGTTCTGGTCAAGACGAGCGAACGGATCAGACTCGAAGATCTTGGACTCATAGTAAGCTGTGAGGAACTTGCCTGCGTCGTCTCTGGAGAAACCGAATGTCATCTGTGTAAGGTCGTTTGTACCGAAGCAGAAGAACTCAGCTTCCTTAGCG
>JAFZPJ010000051.1 GCA_017550385.1 Clostridiales bacterium | reverse complement strand
TGGTGCTATGTCAGGCACTAGCGGCGAATCCAAGAGACTTGAAGGAATCGAACTCTTCCTGTCAGGTGTACAGTACTCAGGCGGCATCAAGTACAAGACACACGTACAGGATTACGGCTGGCAGGGCTGGTGCTATGACGGTGAGATGAGCGGAACGCAGGGTGAGTCCAAGAGACTTGAGGGTATCTGCATCGAGCTCTACGGAGAGATAGCAAACTACTACGACATCTACTACAGAGTACACGCACAGGACATCGGCTGGATGGGCTGGGCAAAGAACGGCGCGTGTGCAGGCACAGCAGGAAGATCTGCAAGGCTCGAAGGCATCCAGATCGTACTCGTACCTAAGGGATCACCCGCGCCTTCAGCAACATACGAGGGCATTACGGCAGTAACTGAGACACCGTTCGTAGAAGGATTCTAATAGAGTTCAGTTATAGATTAGAAAATAGAAGACGGATCACTGATGTGGTCCGTCTTTTATTACAAATAGAAAACCCGGGCGCTAACGGCTCGGGCCTTTCTTTGGAGGGGTGTTATGAAATACTTGGAACACATTCATTATGCCAATGATGCTTTCGTGTTTTGTGTGAAACTATGGTTAAAACCTGGGCAAAAACAAAGTAAGGTGTTGACATAGTAGCAAAAGAATACTATCATATGCAATATAAGTATTTGAGTGATACTAACTGCGCTCCGGCTGAAGAAAGGAACCATATATGTATACGGATCTGTTGAATATGTATTTGGAGAAGGGCTTGACCACACTTGCAATGGGCTTTGTGATCGCTTCGATAGTTCTTTTCTTTGTTGATCTTAGTAAAGCTAAGAAAGAGAACCGTAAGGTAAAGCTTTGGATCAAGATAATGTTTATCATCTCGATAATTGCTATAGTTGCATTTATAATCATATTCGTTATCTTCATAGCTATTCTGCTGCTTGGATTCATGACCTATGTCACTTATCCTTTGTGGGTGTAATTATGAGAAATACAAATACGATCATTCTTGAACCTGATGAATACAAGACCGGGTATAAACTGAACATAAACCCGATCGTTCCTTTTATACCGAAGAAAACGATCCTTATCACCAAGAACGGTGAGGATCGACTGGTAGAGACTGTCTTTAACGTCGATGACGGCTGCCGCATAGAACTTAAATGGAGCGGCAAGGGGAAGGGTAGAGTAAAGCATCTTACAAGCACGCCCAGAAGAAAGTATTACATGGGTCTGATGTGGTTTTCTTTGATCTTGTGGGCGCTCGCATGGATATTTACTGTCATCGAGGTCAATTCCGGCAATTTTGCAGGCGTAGGCAACAGAACTGACCATGTTCTGCTTACGGCTTTTACCGCCTGGATGGGACTTGATATCGTTACATTAAGGAACGGACACGGCTTCACTAAGTGGTTTACAACGGTCTTCAGCTATCTGATCATGTTCGTAAGCGTGGCTTCATTTATCATCTATCTGGTAAAGCTGGTAAGCGGCTTCTGATACAGATAGTTAGAAAGGCCAGCGCTTCTGTGAATTGAATTCCTGAATCTTGACAGGATCATCCGTTATAGTTGTTCCATGGATGCAATTTGCAACGGGCTCTGTGATCAATCCGGCGATAATAAGGATAATGAACAGTAATAATGTCGCTTTAGAAAGCTTCTTGTGATGACGGATGCAGTTGATTCCGAAAGCGATCTGATAGATTATGCAGATCGGAAGAACCAGGAAGAAAGTCAGGAAGATGGCATCTGCAAACATTCCCATATAACCGTAGCAGACGACAAATCCCTGCATGCCGAATAAGATACCTGTAAGACCGATATAGATCAGATGGACATAAGGAAGGAACGATAAAAAAAAGATAACGGAACCGATGATCCCGCCGATGCTGATCTTGTTTGAATTCCCCATGATTGTTGCTCCTTTCGCTCATCTCTATACTTGGTATGTTAGCACTTGATTTTCTGTAAATCAAGAGAAATATATCGAATAACGATAAAATATTGTTCTTTTGCGAGATATATCTGAAAGCGGGAACCATGCCCTTGATGAATGGTTCGGTTAATATGTGGTATCATTCATGAATAACGAGCACAGTTAAGCTGTCAGGAAGGATATATGCAAATGACCATAAGTAAACATATGACCTTAAGCGTATATCACTACTCCAGGCTCGTTTTGAGGATCATTACATTCCTGGTATTGTTCAATCATTTCTACCTCAGCAATTTGACCGGCTTCCCGGACATCCTGGGGACTGATGAGATCTGGAACGCAGCGACCATTATCCTGTTTGTAGTATTCATTATTGAGATGGCATTCAGGTTTTTCCCGAATCCCCTGGAATGCCGGGGCGTTCAGAAGCAGTTTAAGAGGAATTACGCCGGTACGGGAAGCGCTGCCGTCATAGACGTAGGCAACAAAGGCGCGATGCTGGCGGCTATGCTGTTCTTCGGCGGGAATGCCGTTTTCGGGCTGCTGCATATGCTGGGGATATTCGATGACAGGGTCATGATACTGCTCGCATCGATCTATTCGATATGTGACATAGTCTGCATATTGTTCTTTTGCCCGTTCCAGTCGTGGTTCCTGCATAACAAGTGCTGCACGACCTGCCGCATATACAACTGGGATTTTGCCATGCTGTTTACGCCCATGTTCTTTGTGGACAACTGGTACGGCCGTATTCTGCTGGGTATGGCTGCGGTATTGATGCTCAGATGGGAGCTGGCGTTCTTTTTACATCCGGAATACTTCTCGGAGAGCACAAACGAATATCTCAAATGCGCCAATTGTGACGAGAAACTCTGCGCGCACAAGAACCGCCTTAGAAAGACTCAGAGATAAGGTTCAGGTCGTCTCCGAGTCTTGCGACTATTACTTTCTCGCCGTTATTGTACTCAAGCTTTCCGATGAGAGGATGTATGTTGTGAGCTTCGAGTCCTCTGACACGGTAACTGCCGTCTTCCTTGCCGATGATCTCGCCCGACAGGAACTCATAATCCTTTTTCTTTATCGCTTTGGCTGTCGCTGCAATATTGTATACGGCGAAAGCAGGGTACAGGATACAGATGACTCCGATCGTGCTGATGATAAAGAGTTCGAAGAAATATATAAGCAGCGCGATGATAACGATCACCACGGCGCTGACTATGATAGATATGGGAAGGAGCTTCCACGAGTCGCTCCTTGACTTCTTGATGAATTGCTGTTCAAGCTCTTCGCTTACCGTAACGGGAGTAAGTATCTGCTTGTCTACCGCATCTTTTACACTGAACTTTACATCTGCTGCCATATCGTACCTCCATTAACCTTGCTTAATACTTACTACGGATTCTGCTCTTGCAAGTGCATCGTCTATATGCGGGCAGAAATTCTCTTTGCCGAGCTTGTCATAGAATCCGGCCTTCGTAATAACCTTCATGGGCTGTTCGTTTACATGGGACATAATGAGCTGTACGCCCCTGGCTTTGCATTCATCCGAGAGGATCTCCAGATTACGCATTGCCGTGGCATCGATCGTGCTGACGCTTCTCATACGGAGCACAAGAGCCTTGGTGTCTTCCTTTGGTGAGATGTGCAGGATCTTACCGGCAGAGGCAAAGAACATGGGGCCTGATATCTCATATACGAGCGTATGTTCAGGCAGGACTCTGAGATCGATGCTGTCCGGATCGTTCTCCGGATCGACATCCTTCCAGCCTTCTACCTGAGTGACCTCGCTCATCCTCTTCATGAAGAGGACTGCGGCAAGGATAACTCCTACTTCGATCGCTACGACGAGGTCGAAAATAACCGTAAGGGCAAAAGTAATAACAAGAACAACGATGTCGCTCTTGGGGGAACTCTTGATTAGCTTGACGAACCTTCTCCAGCCGCTCATGTTGTATGAGACCTGGAAGAGGATCGCAGCGATGCAGGGCATGGGGATGAGTTTCGCGTAGGGCATGAGGAACACGACTACGAGCAGGAGCGTTACCGAGTGGACCATGCCGGCGATAGGGGTGCGGCCTCCGTTCTTGATGTTGGCTGCGGTCCTGGCGATGGCTCCTGTAGCGGGGATTCCGCCGAAGCAAGCAGATGCGATGTTGCCGACACCCTGTGCCACGAGCTCGGCATTAGCCCTGTGCTTGGAACCGATCATGGAATCTGCGACGACTGCAGACAGGAGCGACTCTACGCCTGCAAGGAAAGCGATCGTAAAGGCGTTGGAGAGCTGTCCGCGGATATTCTCGAAATTGAACATTGCAATGTTCACGCTGACGGGAGGAAGTCCTGCCGGGATGTCGGCGAATTGCTTGCCGATGGTATTAACGTCAAGGTGGAATACTTCAACTATGACCGCAGTTACGATAACGGCGATGAAAGAACCGGGGATCTTCTTGAAGAAGATCGGCCATACGATGAGGATGACAAGTGCGATCGCGCCGATCATGACTGTTTGCCAATTAACGGTTACAGCATTGTTGATGAGCGCCATTACCTTCTCTGTTGTCTCGATGGGCTTCTCACCGTTCAGGTAGACAATGCCCGTGAAATCCTTGATCTGTCCGATGAAGAGAGTTACGGCGATACCTGCGGTAAAGCCTGTCGTGATAGGGTCAGGGATGTATTTGAGAAGGCTGCCGAATCTGCAGAGACCCATGATTATGAGGATGATACCCGCCATTATGGTCGCGAGCATGAGTCCCTGTGTGCCGTCCTTCATGACAATGCCGGCAACGATGGTGGCAAATGCCGCTGTAGGTCCTGCGATCTGTACTCTGCTGCCGCCGAGGAAAGATACGCAGAAGCCTGCGACTATAGCAGTATATATACCTGCCTCAGGACCGACTCCTGAAGCGATCGCAAGTGCTATTGACAGAGGAAGTGCGATGATCGCGACGATCACGCCCGAGATGATGTCTTTGACTAACTGAGAACCTGTATAGTTCTTCATTACCGAGAAAAGCTTTGGTTTAAACTCTTTCATATGAACCTCTCTTAATCAAACTCGCAAATTATAAAAATAAGGCGCGTTTGTATCAATTATTAAAATGCACGAATGAAACGCCGGAAGATGCTCATGTAGTATTCGCTCTGAACATATGAAAATGTAGTAGAATACAAATAGGTAATAGGAACTGTTGAGGTGGATAATATGAAGAACAAAAGAGTTATGGCTGTTATCATGACTGTTGTCATGCTTTTCCCGGTTCTTACATCATGTGCGAAGGCTAAGAACAGCGCTAATCTGGTCAAAGAAGACGATCCCTGGTTCGATTCGACGAAGTTTGCGATCGAAAGCGATATTCCTTCAGGTGCTTGGACCGACTTTTCCCAGATCTGTGTAAGCGGCGACCGGATCTATTACACGTATATCTATTCAGAAGATCTGTGGGCTACCTCCAAGGCTTTTCTTGATACATATGACCTGGAAGGAACAAAACTGGATCATGTTCAGATCGTTTATCCGGAAGGCTATAAGTTCAACAGGATATTTACCATCAGTGAAGATACGGAAAGTGACGGTATCAGCGCGATAGTGCTGCTTAATGAGACGGGTAAAGTCCATGCGGCTTGTCTTACTATCGATAAGGAGACAGGCGAGACCTCTAATGTCAGAGATCTGCTGGATGATAAAGCAGAAGCAGCAAGAAAGCCCGGTGCAGGGGTATATGACGTTGCACGCGTCGGTGATTATACGATCGCTGTGCTTGATTATGGTATGGCGATCTTCCAGTATCAGATCATGATCCTCAAAGACACCGAGTTTATCGCAGACTGTGATCTTTCTACTATTGACCTGAGGTATCTGTTAGACGGATTCATGCTGGATGAATCCGAAAACACTTTATATGCAACAGGTCTCGAAGGCGGAGATGTCATAACAATGGAATTCGATCTGAGTACCGGAGAACTCAAGAACAAGAGCGCATATCAGACATCAGACGAGAATACTGTCAATTATTCGGACTATACGCCTACGACTGACGGAGACATGTGCAGGATCGACTCGCTTGGAAATATCATGAAGCTTGATCTTACTACGATGACTCCGGAGACGGTTGTTGATACAAACTGGTACACTCCGTATTTTAATCCGGACAGCAGTGATTGGTATTCCGTCGAGACAAGAGTAATCAGCTGCAGCGAAGATACGGTCGTCCTGATGGACAGCGGGTATATAACATACAATCAGTTGCTGATCGAGAATAATGCATTCGAGAATATTACTGTGCTCAAAAAGGCGGACAAAAATCCTCATGCAGGTAAAGAGATCATCGAGATTGCTCTGCCTCTTGATTCGGGAATATCCGAATACCTGGCAAGAGCGATATACGAATTTAATAAAACTGACAGCGAGTATCTCATCAGAGTGTGGGACAAGTATAAGTCCGGATTCACTTTGGGCAGAGTCGTAGAGCCTGAAGACGAAGATGAGGAACAGGTGTTCCAAATGATACAGGATCTCAAAGGCGAGCAGGCTCCGGATCTCGTTATCGGCATCCAGAAGAATTATGCGATGCGTGATGATATCTTCATGGACCTTACGGGATTCCTTGATCAGGAAGTCATGGACAAACAGTACAGCAATATCATCGATGCGTGTGCGCTTGACGGTAAATTGTACTTCCTTCCCGTAACGCTCGAGATAGAAGGACTTGTCACCAATGAAGATCTGATTCAAAGCGGAGCCGTCGGGATCACTTTCGACGATTACGATAAGCTGGTAGATGAAGGCATGTACGGTTTCTCTCCGTACGATTATCCGATGTCGACTTATTATAACCAGTGCTCGTTCGTCCTTTCCTGTATCGATACAAAGAGTGCGATAGAAGGTCAGAGTATCGAATTCGGAACTGATCAGTTCTACAGCGCAGTAGAATACGCAAATGATAACTTTACGTATTTTGATGAAGCAAGCACACCTGTAGATTACATATACGATTACTCAAGGAACATCGGTGAATGCCGTTATGCAAAGATAGATAATTTCCTTGATTATCTGAATAACTGCTATGGTTCCGAAGGCAGCTATGTCATTATCGGTACGCCATCCTTAGATGCTGCAGGTCCCAGATTCAAGGCTTTGGAGACGATCTCCGTATCGGTGACAACGGATGTTACTGACGGCTGTAAGAAATTCATCAATTACCTGTTCTCAGGCGCTGCTTTCGAGTCAGGCGATTGTGAGTTCTGGCAGATAGTGACCAATAAGGAGATCATGACTAAGAATGTTGCAACCCTTTCCGAGAAGAATAACGAAGCATTCGACAAGTACATGGCAGCGGAAAACAGCGGAATGCAGAAGACTCCGCCTGATGTTCAGCTTACCTTAGGCGGTAAGACGGCTACTGATGTTAACTGCGATAACTTCCTTGGCAGTCTGTCGTCGATATCGATCTACTATTATGAAGATAAAGTGATCACAGGCTTTTTGATCGAAGAACTTGCACCGTATTTTGCAGGTGACAGATCGCTTGATGATGTTGTTACATATATAGATGACAGGGTAACAAAATACGTGCGTGAGATGTAACAACTGATTCTGATATGACACACAAAGAAAAGGCTCTTGATTATTTCGACAGGAAGTTCCACTGCTCCCAAGCAGTGTTGGCGGCTTTCGCGCCTGAATGCGGTCTGACAGAAGAGCAGGCCTTAAAGCTCGGTGCGTGTTTCGGCTCAGGTATGCGTAAGGGTGAAGTGTGCGGTGCCTGCACAGGTGCGCTGATGGTGCTTGGAGCTTTGTACGGCCAGTATGATAAAGCCGATCTTGAAAGCAGGATAAGGGCCAACGAAGTTAACGAAAAGATGATGGAAGGCTTTGCTAAGGCGAGCGGATCGTACATGTGCAACGAATTGCTCAAATGTGACGTGTCAACGCCGGAGGGCAGACAGTATTGCTATGACAACAACCTTTTTACCGAATTCTGCCCGCAAATGGTTGCAAACGCCGTAGACGTGCTTGAACAGATAATCTTGGAAACTGACTCATCCGACTAATGATTATTGGATCAGCAGATCAGCCGGCCGGGATCGTTCCCGGTCGATTTTTTATTTTGATCTGAAACGGGGGTTGACATAGTAGCGAATATATACTAACATATGATTGTAAGTATTGAGTTGATACTAAGTCTTATAAACAAAGTGAGGGTTTACATATGACATGGATATTTGAATGGACAGCGATAATCCTTTTTATAATCGAGAGCGTCAATGCAAAGAAAGAGAACCGTAAGCGTAAGACTTGGATCAAAGTATTGTTCGGCTTCGGGATCGGAGTTATGGCATTAGAGCTGCTGATTGCCGGTCTTATCATAGGTTATTATTTGTTCGGTGCTTTGTTATTCTGGTGATCAGGTTATGCAACAAACAAAATGGGCTGTCTCTTTGTGAGGCAGCCCTTATAATATACGCGGTTCTTGCGGTTACAGCATTTTCGAGCGCTGGCCTGACTGCTCTCTTCTGCGCTGGATTATCTTACGTCTGAAGATGAGCAGGGCGATTATGAGTACGAGTATGAGGCCTGATGCTGCAGCGAAAGTTATGAGAACGTTCCTGAAGGTCTTGAGTCCGGTCTTTTTCTCGGGGGTTATCTCTACGACAGACCCCTTCTGGGTTATCTCTATGTTGAGGCTTCCTACTATGTATGTCTTGTCCGAATAACACTTACACAGTGGTATGTTGATCGTCTGTTCGCTCGCCGAGGAATCCACAAGGACCTGAGACAGATCCACCTTATCCGAGCTTCCGAGCTGCGCGCGATCCGTTGTGGTCGTCACATAGGATGACATGGCGCAGGTCTGGCTCTCAACGTAGAGGTTTGTATCGGCGAGAAGGTCGTCTAACTGGAGCCTTGCTTCGTCTATGAGGGAGGAAAACTCTTCCTCGCTTACGGCGACCGTGGTGTAGTGGCTGAATCCGTATTCAAAAAGGCTCACCAGGTCTCTGTATCTGACCTCTGAATCTTCCGCATTGAACACGACACCTACAAGGTATCTGCCGTCCTTGCAGGCGGAAGCGCAGAGAGTAAAGCCGGCAGTATCGGTAAATCCGGTCTTGCCGCCGACATAGTAATCATATGCAAAATTAGAGTCTTTTATGAAACGGTTGGCATTGGTGAGCTCTCTCGAATCGCTGTACTTGTTGGTGGGGGCTACCGTATATGAATATGTTTTGGAGATCTCAGTGAAGTCTGTGTTGGCGACTGCCTCGTAGAGTATGAGGCTGAGGTCATATGCCGTGGTCAGGTTCTCGGGATCGGCAAATCCGAAGGCTGAAGTGAAGTTCGTGTTCTTGCATCCGAGTTCTGCGGCCTTCTCGTTCATCATAGTGCAGAAAGCCTCCTCGGTGCCGCCCATGTACATGCCGAGTGCAAGGCAGCAGTCGTTGGCCGAGATGAGCTCTGCGGCGTAGACAAGGTCCTTTACCGTTATCTCTTCGCCTTCCTGAAGACCGAATCTGACATAGTCTCCGGGGATCTCAGCCATTGCAGCTGCCATCTCAGGGGTGATGGTCACGATATCGGTCATCTCGAGTTTCTCAAGCGCCAGAAGGATCGTCATGACCTTTGTCATGGAAGCAGGTTCCTTCTGAACATCGTAGTTGTTGCCTCTTAAGATGGTTCCGGAATTGGCATCATAGAGGATATATGCATCTGCAGATACCGTCGGAGCATCTTCGGGGTTCTCGGAAAGGAGATCCGTAAGCTGCTCGTTCTGCGATATAAGGTCATCGTCAGGGTTGTCGAAATTCTCGTTTATAGCAAGCGAAGTCAGCGGCATATACACAAAGACGGTTATTATCGCCATGAATAACGACGCGACTGCTTTGGATATGTGGTTAATTGTCTTCATATTTACTCCCATTTGTCTTCTGTCCCGCATATTTTAAGCATAAATTATAAAAAATACAAAGAATAAGATTTTTGTAATATAATTGACCCGAAAGAAACGAGGTCAATAATGTCGATCGTAAGAGTTACTGATGCCGATTCGGGCGAGTTTACAAGCGCCCTGAAGGAGCTTTCTATATATTTCGGAAGACTGTCTGAGAAGAAGGGACGCGATCTCACGTACAACCTTCTTACTTACGGCTGCCAGCTCAATGAAGCGGACAGCGAGAAGCTCTCCGGCATGATGGCCTCCATGGGCCTTGTAAAGGCTGAAGACTCCGGCAACGAGCTTGCCCCGGCAGATGTTGTGGTCATGAACACCTGCTCTGTAAGAGAGAATGCGGACAAGCATCTCTTCGGCAATTTGGGCGTGTTCAAGACGGCAAAGAAGGACGATCCCGACATGATAATAGCTGTCTGCGGCTGCATGATGAAGGTCCCTGCTAACGTCGAGAAGGTCAGAAAGTCCTTCCCGTACGTAGATCTCGTTTTCGACTCACAGCAGATACATAAGTTCCCGGAGTTCTTAAGAGAAGCGGTCTCTACGGGTAAACAGGTGGCGCGCGTAGGCGATATCGATTACATAGCAGATGATGATTTCTTCCCGATAGACAGACAGAGGAAGTTCCGCGCGCTCGTGCCGATCATGTACGGGTGCGACAATTTCTGCGGTTACTGCATCGTGCCCTATGCCAGAGGCAGGGAGAGGTCGAGAGATTTCGATAAGATCAAGGCAGAGCTCGAAGAACTTGCTGCGCTCGGATACAAGGAAGTAATGCTCCTGGGCCAAAACGTTAATTCCTACGGCAAGGGCAACGCTGACGGCAAGAAGTTCGCAGACGTACTTAGAATGGCGTCAGACTGCGGGTTCGCGCACGTAAGGTTCATGTCGTCACACCCGAAGGACCTGTCAGATGAAGTCATAGAACTCATGGGCGAGCGCGACAACATAGAGAAACACCTGCACCTGGCTATGCAGTCGGGCTCGGATTCCTGCCTTAAGCGCATGAACAGGCCATACACGATAAAGGATTTCTACATGATCGCGGATCTGTTCAGGGAGAAGGTCGAAGGCGGATCGCTGACGACAGACATCATCGTGGGTTTCCCGGGCGAGACCGACGAGGAGTTCGAAGATACATTAAAGGCTGTAGAGTACTGCAAGTTCGACGCGGCATTCACTTTCCAGTATTCCGTAAGACCCGGTACTGCCGCAGAGAAGCTTCCTGACAGAGTCCCCCAGGACGTCGTAACTGAGAGGTTCGGAAGGCTCCTTGAGCTCCAGAACGCTCTGGCTGCAGAGTCCAATCAGAAGAAGGTCGGACAGACCTGCCGCGTACTCATAGAAGGCATAAGCAAGCAGGGCGAGGGCACTTATACCGGCAGGACGATATCAAACCACTTAGTTAACTTTACGATACCCGAAGATATAACCATTTGCGGAGACGCGAGCCTTGAAGGCCGCCTGGCGATGGTCAGGATAGACCGCGCGAGACCGTATTCCGTAGACGGAGTGATGGAGAGCCTTATAGATGAGTGAGAACGAGAACGCCGCTTTATTCCCGATGAGCCTTGCCGATATTGACAGGGCAAGCTTGTCGCCCATGATGCAGCAGTATGCCGAGATGAAGGAAAGTCTCGGTGATACGTTCCTGTTCTACCGTCTGGGCGACTTCTACGAGATGTTCTTCGACGATGCGGTAAGAGGCTCTAAGATACTGGAGCTCGCACTCACCAAGAGAGACTGCGGTTCGGGCATGCGCGCTCCTATGTGCGGAGTGCCTTTCCATGCATACAGGTCATATGCGGACAAGCTCGTAGGTGCAGGCTACAAGGTCGCGATCTGCGAGCAGCTCGAAGATCCCGCACTTGCCAAAGGTCTGGTTAAGCGTGGCCTTACCAGGATCCTTACTCCCGGTACGATAACGGACGGCGGCGCTATGGAGGACAGGCGCAATAACTTCCTCATGAGCGTCATGTGCATCGGTTCGCAGTTCGGCATCGCTGTCGCAGATATCTCGACAGGCGACTTCGAGGCAACGCAGCTTACTACCGCTAATTCAGGCGAGCACTTCATCAACCTCGTAAGCAGATATTCTCCGTCGGAGATCATACACAACAGGGCATTCGTTGATACGGCAGAATACAAGACGATCAAGACCGCGACAGGGATAGCTCTTACGCTTCGAAGCGAGCGCGACTTCTCCTCGGACATCATCAAGACCGCCGGGGTAGCATTAATCGATGCAAATAAGTTCAGCGATCCGGTCATGCTCAAGGAAGCATGCGGCGCCATCATTGGCTATGCCAAGGAGACTCAGACGGAAGAGGTCGCACACCTTAAGACCGTCAGATGCTTTACCGTGGCTGAGTCAATGGAGCTCGACTATTCCACGAGAACGAACCTCGAGCTTACGCAGACAATAAGGTCCAAACAGAAGAAAGGTTCGCTTCTCTGGGCGATAGACCGTACGGCTACCGCCATGGGCGGAAGGCTCCTGCGCAAGTGGGTCGAAGAGCCGCTCATATCAGTCAAGCAGATAAACAGAAGGCTTGATGCAGTAGAAGAAGCCTGCGGCAAGTACATAGCAAGACAGGAGATAATAGAAGGCCTGTCAGGTCTGTACGATATCGAGCGCCTCGCAGGCCGTGTGTCTCTGGGGTCATGTAACGGCAGAGACTTCATATCCTTAAGGAATTCCCTTGCCAAGCTTCCGTTCATATGTGAGAGCTGTAAGAATTTCGACAAGGGCCTGTTCCGCGAGATCAATTCGATACTTGACCCGCTCGAAGATATCTGCGAGCTGCTCGATAATTCCATCAACGAAGACTGCCCGGTAACGATTACCGAGGGCGACATCATCAAGCGCGGCTATAACAAGGAGTGCGACGAGCTCTATGAGATCGCTACGGGCGCGAAAGCCTTCATCCTCGACATGGAGTCGAAGGAGAGGGAGAGGACCGGCATCAAGACACTCAAGATCTCATACAACAAGGTCTTCGGTTACTACATAGACGTGCCCAGGAGTCAGTCGGACAAGGTGCCTGAGGAATACATAAGAAAACAGACGCTCGTTAATAACGAGAGATACATAACTCCCGAGATAAAGGAACTTGAGACAAAGATACTTACGGCTTCTTCAAGGAGAGTATCTCTCGAGTACCAGCTGTTCCAGGAGATCAGGAAGACCGTAAGTGATGCTTCGGACAGACTTTTCAATACCGCGCGCGCCGTGGCTCTTGCCGATGTCATCACTTCATTGGCAGAGCTTGCCGAGAGCGAGAACTATGTAAGGCCTGTTATAGACGATTCCGAAGTAATCGAGATCGAGGGCGGAAGACACCCGGTCGTAGAGAAGATGCTCTCAGGCAGTACGACCAGCTTCGTGCCGAACGATTCGCTCCTTAACGACGATAGAAGGCTCATGGTCCTGACAGGCCCCAACATGGCCGGTAAGTCCACATACATGAGACAGGTAGCGCTCATAGTGCTTCTTGCCCAGATGGGATCGTTCGTGCCTGCCAAGTCGGCGCACATCGGTCTTGTAGATCACGTGTTCACCAGGATCGGTGCATCTGATGATATCGCGATGGGACAGTCGACCTTCATGGTAGAGATGAAGGAAGTGTCCTATATCCTTAAAAATGCTACCAGAAAGAGTCTCCTGCTCCTCGATGAAGTAGGAAGAGGTACGAGCACATATGATGGTCTGTCTATTGCATGGGCGGTAATAGAATACATAATCGATCCGAACATACTTTATGCGAGGACTATCTTCGCGACGCATTATCACGAGCTCAACCAGCTCCAGAGACTTAACCGCGGCGTGTTCAACAATCACGTTGAAGTAAGGGAAGACGATAACGGAGTGGTATTCCTGCATAAGATAGTAGAAGGCGGAACGTCTGATTCCTACGGTATTGAGGTTGCCAGACTCGCAGGACTCCCTTCGGATGTCCTTGTAAGGTCTGCTGCCATCCTCAAAGAACTCGAGCGGATAGGCAACTTCAAGGTGAAGGGCAACAGGGATTCTTTCGATGAGAGGGATACGGAGCTGTCTTCAGACGTCATGCCCGGTCAGGAGTCGTTCTTCAACCCGGATAATGTCGTATACAGAAGAGAGGATAAGATCAGGACAGCCATAAAGGATGTCGATGTCTCGAGGCTCACGCCGATAGAGGCGATGAATATCCTGTACGAGCTTACCAAGATGGTCGAGGAGGAGAATAATGGGCAGGATTAATGTTCTTGACCGTGAGACCTGCAACGCCATCAAGGCCGGCGAGGTAATAGAGCGCCCGGTATCGGTCGTAAAGGAACTGGTCGATAACTCCGTGGACAGCGGAGCGACACACATAAAGATAGAATTCGCAGGCGGCGGCATATCGCTTATCAAGGTTACCGATGACGGCTGCGGCATGGATCCCGATGACGCGGAGAAATCCTTCGTCATACATGCGACGTCCAAGCTCAAGAAGATAGAAGACATCTATAATCTCTCGACCATGGGATTCAGGGGCGAGGCTCTGGCATCTATCGCGGCGTGCAGCGACGTTACGCTCGAGACCGCTACTGAAGGCGGCGTCGGTACCAAGGTCGAATACAGGGACGGATCACTTGTGTCCGTGAGCGAGATAAAGAATTCGAGGGGAACTTCTGTTACCGTGCAGAACCTGTTCAAGAGCTTTCCTGCCAGGTATAAGTTCCTTAAGCGCGATGCCACGGAAGGCATGTATATTACCAGCCTTGTGGAGAAGCTCGCGATAATCAACCCGTCGGTATCCTTCAAGCTTGTTAAGGACAATGTCCTGCAGTTCACTACGCCCGGTTCCGGGTCGATGCTGGATGCCATCTATGCCGTATACGGTAAGGAGACCGCGTCTTCCATGCTCGAGGTAAGCGGCAGCATCGAAGGATACAGGATAGAAGGCTTCACGGGCAAGACAAGCTTTACCAGAGGTAACAGAGGCTTGCAGTGCGTATATGTCAACGACAGGCTGATAGGCAGCAAGACGGTTACCGCCGCTATAGACGAAGCGTATAAGAACGCCGTGATGAAGAATAAGTATCCGGTGTGCTTCATTAAGATATACTGCCCCGAGGGTACATTGGACGTTAACGTTCACCCGCAGAAGGCAGAGGTCAAGTTCGCAGACGAGCGCACGATATTCTCCCTGGTGTTCAGGGGAGTGAGAGATGCTGTTTTCGGAGGCGGAATGGCAGGGGAGGATTTCCTCGGCAAGACAGAAGAGGGAATCGCCAAGGAGGCAGAGACGTCTTCGGGCGTGCAGATGAGGATGGATTTCGCGAGGACGGAAGCGCCTGCGCAGACACCTTCCGCATCTTCTTCACATTCGCTTAGGCGAGAACCTGCAGGAGACCCCGCTGCGGCAAATAAGCTCCTGGAAGTGCTATCGGGATTCAAGCCTGACATAAGCGAGATAACGGGAGAGCCCTCGGAGGCTCAGCCTGCTGCGCCTGTTGTAGAAGCAGTCATTGCCGATGACGATACGATCGCAGCCAAGACTGACATCGATCTTCTGGCAGGAGCGGAGTTCATAGGGATCTTGTTTACAACGTACATCATAATGCAGAGCGAGTCGGACGTGTTCTTCGTCGACCAGCACGCCGCACATGAGCGTGTCATGTACGAGCGCTTCATGGCTAAGAAAGCGCCCGGCAAGAAGGTCGAAGACAGAGAGACCTTGCTCGTACCCCAGATAATCTCGGTATCCGCGGCTGACTACGGCTTCATCTCGGATAACCTGGACAAGTTCGATGAGAACGGCTTCGAGATAGAGATGCTGGGCGACAGGGAGATCGCGTTAAGGTCGATGCCTCTCGGTTCCGGCAACAAGCCTTCGGTCATGTTCGAGCAGATAATGACGGATCTTAAGAGGGACGTTCCCGCAGGATCCGACATCTGGTATTCGCTTATCCAGACCACGGCGTGCAAGGCTGCCATCAAGGCAGGAGACGTCATCTCCAAGGACGAGGCGATAGCACTGGTAATGCAGATGACTAAGCTCGAGGATCCTTATCACTGCGCACACGGAAGACCGACGTTCTTCAAGATCGCACGCAAGGACTTCGAGAAGAACTTCAGAAGGATCGTATGATCGATATCAGTAAGAGCATTCCCGGGTACAAATACATTCCCGTTATCACAGGACCTACAGCGAGCGGCAAGAGTTCGCTGGCACTCGATGTGTGCAGGAAGACAGGGGGAGAGCTTATCTCCGCGGATTCCATGCAGATCTACAAGGGTCTCGATATCGGCACGGCGAAAGATACTTCCGAAGAACGTGCCGAGATAATGCACCACATGACGGATATCGCGGAGCCGGGTACGTACTTCAACGTGAGCGATTATGTTACGGCGTGCTATGAAGTTATCGATTCGCTTCTCGCACATGGCAAACTTCCTGTCATCTGCGGCGGAACGGGACAGTACATCTCTGCACTGTACTACGGCTTCGACTACGGTAAAGATGCTTCGGCAGACGAAGAGACCGCAAGGCTTGAAGAAGAATTTGCAAGAGACGGCATAGAAGGAATCTACGCAAGGCTCGTTGAGAGGGACCCTGAAGCAGCTGCCAAGATCCATCCCAACAATACAAGACGCGTAATACGGGCTCTCGCTGTGATCGAATCAACAGGCAAGACGTTCACGGAGAAGAATAACGAATCGACAAATGAAGGTCCTAAGTATCCGTTCAAGCTGTTCATGATAGACATGGACAGGGAAGTGCTCTACGACCGTATCAACAGAAGAGTCGATATCATGTTGGATGAAGGCCTTGAGCAGGAGGCGAGGGCGCTCTACGATTCGGATGCCGACAAGAAGTCCACATGCTTCCAAGCCATCGGTTATAAAGAGTTCAAGGATTACTTTGAAGGCGCATCAGATATAGATGAGGCCGTCTATAGCATCAAGCTCAGGTCAAGGCACTACGCCAAGAGGCAGCTTACATGGTTCCGTGCGATGGGAGACGACGTAATCAAGCTGAGTCCCGGTGATGCCGGTAAGAATGTACAGCAGGTATTAGATACCATTAGTCTGTAGTTTCACTTAAGATTGAGACTTATTAATCAAAAGATAACCGGATTTTCATTTTGAAGTCAAATATTCTTGATATTATTAAAGGAAAACCCTTCGAAATCCCAAGTTTAAGACCAATGCCCCGATATTCATTGAATTCGAGGCATCAGGGTTTATAAATTATATTAATTGCGCAATTCGAGGGAGGTGATCACGATATTGAATATCGATGAAGTCCGACAACTTTACCAAGAATGCGGCAGTCTTCCGTATTGAATTCGATGGGAGAGAAGCTCTCATTCTCAGGGAACAGGTAAGGCACGCCGTTCTTACGGCCAAAACGCTTGACCGTTGCTTCATCTCCGATAAGCGCTGCAATGATATCTCCTTCGTCGCAGGTATTCTGCTTCCTGACGATGAGATAGTCTCCGTCAAGGATGTGAGCATTGATCATACTGCTGCCCTTGACCTTGAGCATGAAGCACTCGGAATCTCCGATGATCGATCTGTTTACGAAGAAACTCTCTGAATAGTCTTCGTGAGCGAGTATAGGTACACCGGCAGTTATCTTACCGATGCAGTAAAGCTGTCTGACTTCGCCGTCATCATTAAGCGGCGTGGTTACCGCAGGATCTGACTGGAAGCCTTGATCCTTGATGATGATCGCACGTCTGATACCGGGACGGTATTCGATCTTGCCCATCTGGTCAAGCTGCTTAAGGTAAGCGTGAACTGAAGAAGTGGACTTAAGTCCGACACCCGCACAAATGTCTCTTACAGAAGGAGAGATATTATTCTTACGGATATAGTTACATATATATTCATACACGCGGTCGATCGACTTGGCGCTTCTGGATTCCGGCCCTCTGGCAGACATACGATACCTCCCGAACAAATATTCTATTTAATCTTATCATATTAATGGTAAGTGTCAAACATATGTTTGATATGGGAAAGGAGTTCATATGGTGAGTAAAGATGAGTACAAGACCATGGTTCAAAGACTTAAGAATCTAAATAAGGATCTCAACGGGACGGGCGGTGATGAGACTGATTTCTTCGTAAAGCTCTGCAGATTGTATGAAGACAAAAAAGTGAATCTAATGGAGATATATGCCAAATATTATTCCGGGGCGAAGGTTACAAATACGGCTTTTGTTCCTGCAGGTCCTTCGGATATGACTGACTATATGGTCCATTTCACTGAAGGCTACGATATCTTCGTCAAGAAGATAGAGAAGCATTATGCCGAGTTGGTACAAAGGAGGAAGGAGGCAATGCGGCTGTTCACCTGTATGGTATCCCTGCCGCTCAGCATGTCTTCAGTTTTATATCTGACTTATTTTAAACGGCTGGAACCGGACGAAGTGAGCGACCAGCTGTACATGAGCCGTTCGACTTACTACAGGACCAAGCAGAAAGCGATACAGCTGCTTGTCATCAGGTGCAGGGAACAGGAAGCAAACAAATAGTTATATCAAGAAGATTAATGATATAATTACCGTGAACTTTGAGGAGGTTACATGAGTAACAACGGCGGTGCAGCATCAGACTTCATGGATACGGTAAAGGCTTTCGCGAAGTCTTCTGCTAAGGCTACCGTCAGATACTTCAAGGGACTGCCTTCCAGGTTCGTCAGATCAGTAAGGCGTAAGGTCAATGAGATCAGGAACCGTCCCCCGCGCAAAGACATCAGCAAGGTTTACGTTCTTGTCGGATATACCACGAAGGCTCAGGTCGATGCCAAGTTCAATGCCGAGAGACACATGATAATCCTGCGCAGAGGACTGCTTGCGCTTATATTCCTTCTTTTGCTGTTTATATCGGTCAACAGGTTTACGGAGATGATCAACTACGGCGAGCTCAGCCAGATGTTCGGCGTCGATTCCATGTCTGATTTCCTTAAGAACGACCCGTTCAGTTCCAATAAGCCCGTAACTGAGACCGAGGTCGCCGGACAGCTTACTTCTCCGACTGCAACGGTATCGAATACCACTTTGTGATCCTGTCCAAAATGAAGGATTAACAACTTCAACTTTCATTATCAAATTTTCTGTTGCACAACTATATAAGTTGTACTAATATATGTCCGTTGAGTTTTGCCAAGACTAACCGATAAAGGTAATTTGGCTCAAAAATGAATTTTTTGCTTTCGCAACTTGCAAAATTGAAAGCAACAGAAAGGTGGAACATTTATGGATTACACAATTGAGAATGAGTACCTCAACGGCCTCATGCAGAGCGTTATCGCAAGGAATGGCAACGAGCCGGAATTCTTCCAGGCAGTTTATGAGTTCCTTAACTCTATCGCACCTGCACTTCCCGTACACCCTGAGCTTATCGAGAAGCAGGTCCTCGAGAGGATCGTAGAGCCTGAGCGTCAGATCATGTTCAGAGTAGCTTGGATCGACGATAACGGCAAGATCCAGGTCAACAGAGGTTACAGAATCCAGTTCAACAGCGCTATCGGACCTTACAAGGGAGGTCTCAGACTTCATCCTTCAGTAAACCTTTCAATTCTCAAGTTCTTAGGCTTCGAGCAGATCTTCAAGAATTCCCTTACAGGCCTTCCTATGGGCGGTGCTAAGGGCGGCAGCGACTTCGACCCTAAGGGCAAGTCTGATAACGAAGTTATGGCTTTCTGCCAGAGCTTCATGAGAGAGCTCTACAGACACATCGGTCCTGACTGCGATG
>JAFZPJ010000050.1 GCA_017550385.1 Clostridiales bacterium | reverse complement strand
GCCCTTTACCATCAGGTTGTAATAGCCGACCATCTTACCGTCTTCGAAGTAACCGTACATCGGTCTTTCCTGCTCGAAATACCACGTCTTAAGCTTATTCTCATCGGTCGCATATGCGGTGAAGTAAGGGGCGTTCTCCCTCGTGATATCAAACTCTTCCGCGACCGTCATAAAGCTCGTGCATATGACGTTTATCGCCTCGGCAAAATCTTCTTCCGTAAGCTGTCTGATCATATGGCCTCCCTGCTCACTTCCTCGCAAGTTCGAGGTCGAGCGTCACTTTTACATATGTTATGTTTTCTGATTCAAATACTTTTTCCATCATTGCCCCCCTACCCTGTAATTGTATCAAATGCGTGACCCGGTACGAAAACACTTGACACCCCGTCCCCCGGGTGTATACTCTGTATTACAAGCACTAATACAAAGCATACAAGGTGCCTGTATGGGAAAGAGGATAGATATGGACAAGAAGAAAGTGATCAAATATGTGGTCATCACCTACGTGATCTCATGGGCGCTGCAGACAGCAGGTGCTCTCTACATGGTAAACAATCCCGGACAGACAGGCATTATGGTATTCCAGGCAAGTATGGCGGTCTGCATGTTCGGACCGTTCGTTGCGGCATGGATCGTAAACGGCAGTCTCAAGGGAATGGGATGGATCCCGAAGTTCAAGGGCAATATCGGCTGGCTCCTCTTCGCGGCATATGCGATGATCCCCCTGACGGCTATCGGCGGAGTGCTGTATTACCTGATCTTCCCCGGCATGTTCGATGCTTCGTTATCTTACGTGATCGCACAGAATGCTGCGGCAGGTGTGGACTTCGAAGCGAAGATGGCTGAGTCCGGAATGACGATGCAGATGTATATGATAGTTACCATCGCATCTCTCATATACACACCGTTCATCAATATAATCACGGCGATCGGAGAAGAGACCGGCTGGAGAGGTTTCCTCTACCCTGAGCTCGGCAAGAGCTTCGGCAAGGCAAAGACATGGATCATCGGCGGCATCATCTGGGCAGCATTCCACTTCCCCGCAATGCTCCTCGGCGGATACGAGTACGGCAAAGATTATATCGGCGCGCCCTGGCTCGGACTCATCGTATTCACGGTAGTCGTCATCGCTTATGGTGTACTCGAGGAGATCGTATACAACAAGACAAAGTGCATCTGGTATCCCGCGCTGCTGCACGGTTCTATCAACGCAGCACTGACGATACCGCAGATATTCGCGAACGCCGGGAGAGCAGACATACTCGATAAGTTTGCTTTCTGCGGCCCCATCGGAACAGGCCTGGTAGTCAGCGCACCCATCATCGTATGCGCGGTCATCATGGGCATCTGCGAAGTTCGCAAAGCTGCTAAGACAAAGGAGGTATCCGCATGATCATAAGGATAGACGAATACTCTGATGTGCCCATCTATATGCAGATCAGAAATCAGATAGTTATGGGCATCTCTTCGGGCGAACTGGGGCCCGGCGAACAGCTCCCGACGGTAAGAGCGCTCGCGCTCGAGATAGGCATCAACACGATGACGGTCAGCAAGACCTATCAGCTGCTCAAGCAGGAAGGCTACATCATGACCGACCGCAAGAACGGAGCCCGAGTCAGAGAGAACATCGCACAGAGCGGCGTGATGTCCGTCGAAAACAAGAACGAACTGCGGCGCATCGTCTCGGAAGCAAGGCTCTCGGGCGTACCGAAGAACGAACTTAAGAAACTCATCGACGAGTTTTACTGATGGGATTGGAGGGATTAGATATGACATGGTTAGTTAAGCTTATTATGTTCATCTGCATCGTACCGTCTGTGATCGCTATGTATGCACTGGCATTTCCGGCATCACCGGAGAAAAAGAAGATGATCTTCGGCGTAAGGAATAACCCGAAGTTCTTTGAAGGCGATACAGCCAAGAAGACAAAGGATATAATCGCTTCCTGCCGCAAGGGCGGACTCATCATCACGGTCCTCGTATGCCTGGCAAGCATAGTGCTTCTGGCGCTTCCTGCCAACGGAGTAACGATGGTCGCCTGGATAGTGCTTGTTTTCGCACTGTTCCTCGTATCGGTACCGTATGCAAAGGGCAACACTGAGCTCAAGAACCTCAAAAAAGAACTCGGCATCACCAAGTCCGGCGTGGTCTATACAGACCTTACGAACACGAACGTCGTACACAGCCTGAAGATGCCCTGGTTGATCCTGCCGAACGCGATAGCTCTGGCTGCCACAATCGGCGCACTGCTGATCGACCTCGGAGTCATCGGCATCACACCTGCAGCCGGACAGTACGCCCTCACGGCAATGAGCCTGTCGTTCCTGTTTATAGCGGTTCTGCTCATCCCGCTCGCCATTATGATGGATAACGCACGTAACATGGTCATCTCCAGGGACAGCAATGTCAACGCGAACTACAGCAGAGCCAAGAAAAAGACTTGGGCAGACCTCTTTACGGCAATGTCCTGGGCAAACGCACTTTTCCTGGTTGGCTTTGCGATCCTTCTGGTATTCGTAAATAACGACATCGTCATGCTCTGCGGATTGCTCGCATACATGGTAATCATCTTTACGATCGTCTTCATCGGCATAGCTAACCAGAAGGCCGTCGAGAACAGATATGACCGCGATACGGACTTCGAACTCCAAGACGATGACGATAACTGGGTGCTCGGTATGTTCTACTACAACCCAAACGACACCCGTCTGAACGTCGAGAAGAGATTAGGCTACGGCGGAACCGTCAACATCGCACACCCGGCGGGCAAGGTGATAATGATCGCATCGCTGCTGCTTGTCGTGTTCTCGATAGTGTTGATCATCTGGCTGGCTGCGACCGGGCAGATCAACGAGACAAACCTGATAAGTGTTCCGGGGCTGTCTTAAGGGCAGCCCCTTTTTTGTGATTGTGCGACGCAAAACAAAGGCCAATCCTGAAACCAACCTGAAATCCTTTGTTTCCCATTAATCGTAATTTAACATTATCCACTTTTATTTTCATGGTTAGAGGCGGATAATTAGAAAAGATAGTTTTGCGGAAAAGAGATGATAACAACATATGTATTACGCCAGCTTCGGAATGCTCGCGACAATAATGCATATTATCGTTAATGCGGATATCCTGTTCGGCCACGTCAGATCAGGCAACACCATCCGCGGAAGATACCGCGCTTTCCTGTACAGCATAATGATCTACTATCTGTCGGATATCCTCTGGGGCTTCCTGTATGAACTGAGGATCATCCCGCTGGTTTATTCCGATACCGTTCTGTACTTCCTGGCCATGGGACTGACTCTCTATATGTGGATCAGATTCATCATCGGTTACATCAATAAGAACGGCATCCTGAGCAAGATCCTCAACATAATCGGACTAAGCCTGTTCGCATTGGAGACCATCGCCCTGGCAGTCAACTTCTTCATCCCGATCTTCTTCTATTTTGAAGATGACGGTGAATACGTTACCAGACCGGCGCGCTATACGGTACTGATCGCTCAGATCGTCTTATTCGCGATCATCGGTGTGATCACCCTGTTCCGAGCTTTCAAACACACCAACCGGGATAAGCTCCACTACAATGCCATCGGTATCTCCAGCATCGTCATGGCTTTGTTCGTCGGTCTCCAGGCCATGTTTCCCCTGCTTCCGTTCTATGCTATCGGATGCCTTCTCGGCACCAGCATAATCAACACCTATGTAGGCGTTGACGAGAGGACGGCAAGCTCTCATCAGTTAGGTTCAATGAAGCAGGTCGCATACAAGGATCCTCTCACCAGTGTCAGGAATATCAATGCATATGCCGAGACCAAACGCGATCTCGAGCACAAGATAGACACCGGCATGCTCCACGAATTCGGCATTGCCGTGTTCGACCTTAACGATCTCAAGAAGGTCAACGATACCAAGGGCCACGAAGCCGGTGACAGATATATCCTGGACGGCTGCTGGCTCATATGCCACATCTTCGATCACAGCCCGGTATTCAGGATCGGCGGAGACGAGTTCGTAGCCATCCTCATGAACAGCGACTACCGCAACAGGGACAGCCTTCTCGCCCACTTCAACGAAGAGATCGAATACAACAAGGCAAATGACGGCGTCGTGGTATCTGCAGGCATAAGCGTTTTCGATCCGGATATAGATTCGAGTTTCGATGCGGTCTTCGCGCGTGCGGACGAACTGATGTATGCGCGTAAGAGAGAGCTCAAGGGCAACGATCACATCCGTTACAGAGGAACGCCTCCGGCTTAAGCCCCGAAGCAAACATCGGATTGATCTCTATCACAGAGTGTTAAGCCAAAAGATAAACGCCATAGTGCCTGCCATCGTTAACAGGAGCAACAGTATCAGGATGAGCAGTCTCTTGGCTTTCGACCCCGTATCCTCGCCGCGACGCTTAAGGCCCGTCTCGTAATGCTTCTTGCATATCATCGTTATGAGATTGCCGGCGTACAGATGGGCGGTATGCGGAGCGATCAGCCAGATGTCCCCGCACTTATTGCACTTGTATTGGTAGTACGGGATATTGTTTACCTTGTACGCCTCATTCAGGAGCGTGAACGTTCCGCTGTTTACCAGATTCGCCCTGAAAGCTTCTAATTCTTCCTGCGATGCCACGCGGATATGTTTGGCACCGATCCTCTCACAGTCACACAGAACCTGCGACGATAAGATCTTGCCGTCTTCTATCTTGTACTGCGGCTCTCCGTTCTCATCGAAATCTATCACTAGCCCGTATCCGCCGTAATACTCATCTTGGCCATCCATGAAAGCAACCTCGCCGCATGGGGGCGTTATGTGATTCCTGCCGTAATACTTCAGGAATTCGACGGTCTCATCAACGGTAAGAGGAGTGCCGTCCTCCCAGGTAATATTGCCGTGATTAACAAAGACGAATTTGTCAGGATCCGAATGAAGGATCACTTTGCGGCCGTTATAATCAATCCCTACATCGTACAGAGCCATGGTAATACTTATACCTCATCCAGACTGTAGATATATCTGAACTCCAACAGTTCAGACGAATCCTTCTCCTGACCTTCCAGTTCTTCCTTAAGGGAATTACCCTCATCGATAATGAAATAGATGATCCGGCATCCGTACTCTTTTGCCTTGGGCATGAAGTACTCTGCCACCCATTTGGTATCGAGCGGATTATCTTCGAATCCGTCTCTGGTGTCTGCGACATAATCGCATCCTTCGTGATCCCTGATCACATCCAGAGCGCGCTCCAGCGGAGTGCGGTATTGTTCCAGTTCACAATACTTCTTCCAATGAACAAGAACAACGTTCTTATCTTCAGAGTAGAAGACATCGCTGCATTCCGAGAGGTATATCTCTTTCAGATCGATTCCGTAAGTCATATCGTATTCCATAAACACATCTGCGAACTTGTTATCATTATACCTTGCAGTAGGTTTAAACCCATACCGCTCATAGAGCTTCAGTGCATCTGCGTATTTGGACATCGAGTCCAGGACTACTCTCTTATATCCCTTCTCCCCCGCATACTTCACGGCACTGTCGAGCAGCTTGTATCCATATCCCTGTCCTCTTAATTCCGACGACAGATATAATGACTTCATCTCAGCCGTGGAATCATCGATCTTTTTGATCGCGACCGTACCAACAACTTCGCTCCCATCCAATAGGCACCAGAAGCAATCGAACTCATTCTCGATATCGTTGTAGAACGAGTGCCTTCCGTCAGGCTCGAACGCCTTACCGATCTCGCGGAAACACTTGTCCGTGAATTCGAACACGGAGTCCTTCAGGCTGTCTGTATAAACCACTATTCTTTCCATGCTTACATCTCTTAGAGATCGAAAATGCTCATCTGCTTATCAGGCAGATCGTTCATGTACCTAAAGCACTCATCCGGGTCGCAGATTATGCCGTTATCTTTGCATGTCTTCCAGAAGATATCCATCAGCTTCCGCGAGTTCGGACTTGGCACTTCGTAAGCATTACCAAATGTACTGATGTATCTTTCCTTGAGACCCGGGAAGTGCTTGTCCAATGCGGCATAGAAATACTCCCTGTCGCCTTCCCTCAATGTAACACCCATGCCGAAACATATTATCCCCTTAACACCCGTTCTCACACACTCGTTAAGGATGGCCGTAACGTTCTCTTCCGTGTCGTTGATGAAGGGCAGTATCGGAGTAAGCCATACGACAGTCGGAATGCCTCTTCTCTGCATCTCTTCCAATACTTCGATGCGCCTCTTGGTGTTGCACACGTTCGGCTCTAATATCTTGCAAAGATCGTCGTCATAAGTCGTCAGCGTGATCTGCACCACGCACTTGGCATCTTTGTTGATCGCATCAAGAAGATCTATGTCTTCTAAGATCCTGTCCGACTTGGTCTGGATCGCAACGCCGAATCCGTGCTTGTGGATCAGCTCCAGGCATCTCCTCGTCATCCGAAGCTCCGTCTCGCAATGCATATACGGATCTGACATGGAACCCGTTCCGATCATGCAGGCTTTCCTCTTGGACTTCAGTGCCTTCTCCAGGAGCTCGGGCGCATTCTGCTTTACCTCCACGTCTTCGAAAGGATGCTCCATGTGGTAGCACACGCTCCTGCTGTCACAATAGATGCAGCCGTGCGTACACCCGCGGTATATGTTCATACCGTTGTATCCGCCTTTGTTATGAAGTATTCCTTTTGCTTCCGTGAAATGCATGCATCCATTATAACAAGGCCGCGGGAACTATTGACAACCGGTCCCGTTCAAACTAAAATGAAACTACTTTCACTAAATGAATGTTGTTTCATTTTCGTCAAAAGGAGAATGGGAAATGCCTAAGGTTACTGAAGAATACATGGAAAGCAAACGCAGCATGATCGTGGACTGCGCCTATAAGGTCTGCCTTAGAAAGCCGGTCGAGATGGTAACTATATCAGACGTAATCGCCGAGACCGGAATGAGCCAGGGCGCCATCTACCGTTACTATGCAGGACTCGATGATATCCTCGCCGACATGCTCACCAGAATGCGCGGCGAATATAACATAATCGATTCTTTCGAAGAGATACTTGCGGATAAGAAGACAAGCGTTGAGGATCTGCTCTACAGGGTCTGCGATACCCTCGCAGAAGCGATGACGGATCACATCTCGGATATCCAGAAGATCAATTTCGACCTCGGCGTAATCACTATCAACGAACCTGAACGCGCCTCCAGGATAATGGCTAAGCTTAAGGGTACGGGCAATCTGGAATATCTCGGACAGCACGCCATGCCTCTCCTGATCGAAGGTGCCTGCAAAAGAGGATATCATCCTGCGGCCTCGCCCGAAGAGATCGGTGCGTTCTTCTCAGCATCTTACTCTGGCATCGAGAAATACTGCATCATGGCACACTGCTACGG
This sequence comes from Clostridiales bacterium, assembly GCA_017550385.1. Taxonomy (GTDB): domain Bacteria; phylum Bacillota; class Clostridia; order Saccharofermentanales; family Saccharofermentanaceae; genus Saccharofermentans. Next base: position 1,155 of record JAFZPJ010000050.1, on the reverse strand, counting down.
AACGGCCGCACCGAATCTTAGTGTCGAACCCAAGAAGCTCTTCAGAACGCTTGCGAGTGCGACCATCATGCTGTTCGGAGGTAAGGTCAATGAATAATCCCAAGCCCACAGGCGAATACAAAGTAGGCACTATGACGTACTCCCTGTATGGAGAGAGGAACATCGCGTGCCGCGTGTACTACCCGATAACAGCTGAAGCGGCTGAGGGCTGCAGCAAGCCCCGCTACATGTCCCGTGAGGTCTGCAAGGGCATCACCAAGACATTGATGTTCCCCATAAACTACGACAAGATCGAGAAGTCGGGAGGAAATGTCTCGGAGTGCTATGAGAACGCTCCTCACATCGAGGGGAAGAAGTTCCCTCTTATCGTCTTCAGCCACGGCGCGGGTGGCTACAGGGAGAGCAATTCGTTCATGTGCATCGAGTTTGCTTCACACGGATACATCGTGCTCTGCATCGCACACCCCGGTTTTGCCGCATGCGCCGAGTATGATAACGGTACGTTCGAGTATGCCGAGAAGAATCTGACCTTCAAGACTTATAAACCGTATCTTAAAGGCGCCATGAGCCTGCTGAAGTTCATGAAGGAAAAGGGTTCTGACAGGGAGCTTGCAGGCAAGCTTGATGGTATCGAGAAGGCGTACTGCGCTTATCTGCTCAGCAACCTCTCTCCGTGGGAAGAAGATACCAAAAGAGCCTCCTCTTATGCGAAGGAGAACCTGTCTTACATGATAGACTTCGATAAGGGGATCGGTGTAATGGGACACTCTTACGGCGGTGCGACGGCATATGCTCTGTGCCAGCACGACCCGGAATATGTATGCGGCATCAACCTCGACGGAATAATACTTGGAGATTTTACCGGCAAGGTCCTTGAGACGCCTTTCATGCAGATAAGCTGTGAAGCAAATCTTAATGTGGTAACAAGAGCTTATCTTGATCACAGGAAGCCTGTATATAAAGTCGTATTCAAGGATATGGAGCACCTGGGATTCTCTGATATGAAGCATGCCATTGCTTCCAAGCGCGTGGTAGGTGCGCTGCAGCCCGATGTCTTCCACGATAATGTGTGCAGGTGCCAGCTGGAGTTTTTCGATGCGTACCTGAAGAAGACAAAAGACCGCCCCGAGCTTAGCAGCAACGAGGCTGTCACGG
>JAFZPJ010000006.1 GCA_017550385.1 Clostridiales bacterium | reverse complement strand
TAGCGAGGCCGAGACCGATAAGGCAGCCTACAAGACCGCAGCCTGCGAGGATCGTCGGGAAAAGAACTGTTGCGTTGAACAACTCATCGGAAACATTTCCGCCGTGTGTCTGGAAGAGAGTAACAGCGATCATGAGAGAAGCGGACATTGTAGCGACGAATGACTCAAGGAGGTCAGAGCAGTTACCTGCGATATCGTTAACGTTATCACCGATGAAGTCTGCGATGGTGTTAGGGATCCTGGAGTCATCCTCAGGAAGGTCATGTCTGAGCTTACCGAGGATATCGGAAGAGATGTCAGCAGCCTTTGTGTAGTTACCGCCTGCAACACGGTTGAACATAGCAACGATGGAGCAGCCGAGAGAATATGTGGATATTCTCATGATGTAAGGATTGCATGTGAGGCCTGCGATAAGACCTGTGCTCTCTGCATCATGCTTTACGCCGCCGAAGCAAAGGAGAACTGCGAGAAGTCCCAGCATACCGAAGCCCTGAACTGCAAGGCCGCTGATGGAACCGCCGCAAAGTGCAACCTTAACGGTCTCACCGATAGAGAGGCTCTCTCTTGCTTTGTTCGAAGTACGAACATTAGCATAAGTAGCGCTCTGCATTCCGAGAACGCAAACGATAGAGCTCATAAGTGCGCCCATGAGGAATGTGATACCTGCCGTCTTCTCTACAAAGAGTGTGAAGATAACGGCAACAACACCAACAACGATGGCGATGCTCTTGTATTCCGTCTTAAGGAAGGTCTGCGCACCGGAACGGATGATGCCTGACAATTCGATCATATCAGGTGTTCCTTCGGGCATCTTCTTAATACGGAAGTAGTTGTAAGCGACATAGACAAGTGCAAGCACTACTACGCCGAGAACGATTAACCAGGAAGTCGTTAAAGGCATGACTTTGGTCCCTCCTTATTAAATATAGGAATAGAATTGGAATTTACCGCAAAGATTATACTGATAATGGTTTGGTTTGGCAATCAAATTATTGTTAATACAGAGAAATTTTTGCCGTATATTGCGAAATATTCAAACAATGTATTTCAGATCATTAAAATTCGGGGTGACAGCGGTTATCGCTGCCACCCCACTATCGGATCGAACTATCCCAAACGGGCAGAATGTTATGGCTTATCCAACCTGCTGCTCAGCAGCATCAGCCTTTGCTGAATATGCAGACAGACCGCTTGTCTCGGCTGCTGCTGTAGAAGCCTGCGCCTGTTCCATCTGAGCCTGGAGTTTCTCAGTATCTTCTTCACCGCTTACGGCTGCCTTGATGGCACCACCCATAAGCTTTGCCATGTCGACCTGAGCCTGCATCTCCCTCTTCTGCTGCTTATTCAAGCCGAAGCTGAAGAGCGCGGACTGATTGTCGTGTACACCAAAGATATAATCGAGATGCTGTACAACGTTGTCTGCATACTGTGTATCCTTCTCGGATGTCCTGAGACATACCTTGATATCCCTGGTATTGTAAGGATATGCGTGAGCGCCCTTGTTCTTTGTGTCTGATGAGAGCTGTACGCCCGGCTTTGAGTTTACGAGTCTGATGAGAACGCCGTCTTCCTTGAATGTCTTCGGCTTGCCTGCCTCGGTAGGCTCATTCATCTCTGTATAGATCTCGTAGCTGTCGATCTCGTCATATCTGATGACTTCGTGGTTTTCCTTGGGTACGCCGGCCTTCTTGTTCTCGATAACAACGAATCCGTGATCATCGTAGAAGTAGAATCCCTTATCCTTCTTCTTGCTCTCGAATCTCTGAACCTTGGAGTTAAGGAGGATCTCCTGATATATCTTCTCCCTCTTCTCCATGAAGGCTATGTGCTCCTGGACAGTCTCTTTGTCCATCTCTGAGATCCTTACGAAGCTGCTGCACTTTCTCTTGCATTCGTTGCATACATATTCCTTATTCTTGATCTTCTCCCTCTTCATAGCACCGCACTCAGCACCGCAAAGGCAGCATGTCTTCTTACCAAACAGATCACTGAAAAATCCCATTGTTCAAATCCTCCTTGAGTTGTTAGGATGATTTTACAAATTTAAGATTCCCGAATCTATCACCCATTTGTACCATTTTTGCAGGCGGGAAGCGTTTGTCACCGCAAAATACATTGCTATGCGGTACATTTGCAGTGTATTTCGCATCGAAAAGGACCGTTTGTTACTACGGCTGTACTGCATGGCGGAACAGTAATCGTGTTTCCAAAAAAAGAACCGGCCACTCAGGACCGGCTCTCGAAAAACACAATATATTGGGATTACTCTTCAGTAAGCGAATCGACAAAAATCTCAGGATCAAAATCAACCAGGTCTTCTTCGCCTTCGCCTAAGCCGGCAAGTACGACGGGCTTGCCCGTGTTATAAGCAACCGCAATGGCAACTCCGCCCTTTGCGCTACCGTCGAGCTTGGTGATGCCGATATAGTCAAGTTCACATGCCTCGGAGAAAGCCTCGGCCTGCAGAACGGCATTCTGACCTGTAGTAGCATCGATGATGAGCATCGACTTAAGTGAGGCTTCGGGGGCTTCTCTGACGACTATCCTTCTGATCTTTGACAGCTCATCCATCAGGTTCTTCTTATTATGCAGCCTTCCCGCCGTATCGACGATAAGGACATCGGCTTTACGCGCGACGGCTGCATGAACCGCATCATAGACAACAGCTGCAGGATCAGCACCGTCAGAACCCTGGGAGATAACGGTCGTATCCGTCCTCTCGCCCCAGGCCTTAAGCTGCTCGACCGCTGCCGCGCGGAAAGTGTCCGCAGCAGCCAGGATAACCTTCTTGCCCTGCTTCTTGTATCTCAGCGCAAGCTTGCCGGAAGTCGTTGTCTTTCCGGTTCCGTTAACACCGATCATAAGAAGGATGTTAAGCTTGCCTTCCTCGGGCTCGTATGTCTGCTTGTCACCCAATATGTCGAGCATCTTGCTCTTGACCGAAGCGTACACGGCTTCCTTGCTGTCGTCGCCCGTCTTCTTGATGCCTGCCTTGACGCTGTCGATTATCTCTTTAGACGCCTGGAAACCGCAGTCAGCCCTGACCAGGAGTTCCTCGAGCTCATCAAGCATATCATCATCGAAATGCCCGCTTCCTGCGGCAAGTCTTGTAAAACCGCTGCTGAAGAAGTTACGTGTGTTGGCAAGGCCCTTTTTGAATGTCTCAAATATCCCCATCAGTCAAGCTCCATAGAAAGGATCTTAGAGATACCGCGCTCTGCCATCGTGACGCCGTATATCTGGTCGCATGCTTCCATCGTACCCTTACGGTGGGTAACGAGCATGAACTGCGTTTTCTTGCTGTAACGCTTTACGAAGTCGGTGAACCTTACGATATTCGCATCATCGAGAGCCGCCTCGACCTCATCGAGGATAACGAACGGAGAAGGCTTGAGCTCAAGTATCGCAAACAGAAGAGCTATCGCCGTAAGGCATCTCTCACCGCCGGAGAGCAGGGACAGTGTCTTGAGCGTCTTTCCCGGAGGCTGAGCCTTGATCTCGATGTTGCAGCTTAAGACGTCTTCGCCTTCGAGCTGTATCTCTGCGGTACCGCCGCCGAAGAGGTCGACGAATACCTGCTTAAAGTTATCGTTGATTATCTTGAAGTGCTCATTGAACTGAGTCTCCATCTCTGCGATAAGATCAGCTATGAGTTTCTCGAGATCTTTCTTGGCATTCTCGATATCCTCACGCTGTGAATTCATGAAATCGAGTCTCTCGGACAGTTCCTTGAACTCATCTATCGCGCCGAGGTTAACGGGACCTATAGATTTGATCTTATTCTTGAGGGTCGTGATCTGTTTAGCCTGTTCACCCGGCTTCTCGACAGGCTTCGCGGATTCCCTGACGTTGTCATATGTGACTTCGTAGTCTTCCCAGAGCTTGTTCTTATCGATATCTATCTCGGTGAAATACCTGTCGTACTTGGCAACGAGGTTATTAAGCTTATTCTGCAGATCGTTGATAGCATCAGAAGCATTGCTAAGCCTGTCGGAGAACGAAGCAAGCTTGGCATTGACCGCATCTCTTCTTGAAGAGAGCTGAGAGATCTTGTCTTCATAGATCTTCTCTTCACCGCGGACCTTCTCGATCTCTTTATCGAAGCCTTCGATCTCCTTATCGATCTGCGCGATGAGAGCACGTGTCTCCTCCATCTCGGCTTTCTTATTCTCGATGGCGGTATCAGTCTGCTTGATCTGACCCTTGATGTGATCAGCAAGGTTAAGCACACCATTACGTTCAGTGATCTTCCTGTCGGTAAGCGCTACGAACTCGGCTTCCTTCTCACGCAGGGCGTTGAGCTTATCGTTGAACTCCCTGGTCTTCGCGTCACTCTCTTCGATGCTGTCCTTGAAGTCGGCAAGCTCATCTTCGATCTCGGATTCTATGCGCACAAGCTCATCGATATCCTCTTCGAGCCTGATCTTATCCTTTGATATGGCACTGATATTCTCGTCGTAACTTGCAGAATCCTCCTTTGCCGCCTTGAGCTTCTCTTCGGTATTGGCATACTCGTTCTCAGCCTTGACCTCTTCTAACGTGTAGAACTTGAGCTGCTCGCCGAGCATCTCAAGTTCGCGCTTCAGTGTGCCGATGCCGTCATCCACTTCCTGGCGGGATTCTTCGGAATTGGCAAGCTTCTCTTCGAGGCTTGCAATGGACTTGGTAAGGGTATCTATCTCCTTAGCCCTTCCGAGGATACCTACGCCGGACTTCTTAACGCTTCCGCCGGTAAGTGAACCGCCGGGGTTAACGGAATCTCCTGACAGGGAGATTACTTTCGCGTTGTGGTTGATGCGTGATGCGATGCGCCTTGCGGAATCAAGAGTATCGGATACGATTATCCTTCCCAGAAGGTTCGATACGATGTCCTCTAACTCCTTGTCGCACTTGACGAGTTCGGAAGCCATGCCGATATAGCCGTCCTCGCCCATGGCCTTATCCTGCAGGGACTGCTCGAGGTCACGAGGCTTGATGTTCTCGATGGGAAGGAACGTAACACGGCCGAGCTTATTGTCCTTGAGGAAACCGATAAGCTTTGAAGCGTCTTCTTCCGTCTTTGTTACTACATTATGGATACCGTTGCCGAGAGCGATCTCGATTGCGGTCTGATATTTAGTGTCAGTCGTGATGAGGTCGCCTAAGATACCGACGATGCGTCTCTTAACGCTGCCGTCATTCTCAGCCTCCTGCACGAGCCTTCTTACGGACTCCTGGTAGCCTTCCTTACGGCGCTCCAAGTCCTTCAAGGTCTTGAGTCTTGCCTCTTCTGCCAAGAGTTTCTTGTTATGCTCGTCGAAGAACTGGTTGAGCTCGACCTGTTTGCCTCTGAGTTCTTCAAGCTTCTTGTTGCGCTTGTCGATATCAGACAGGACTTCGCCCTTCTTCTGCTTCATGTCGACGCGGTTCCTGTCCTTGGCTTCGAGTTCGCCTTCCAAAGCCTCAAGAGAACCTGCGGCATTCTGTCTCTGCTCGGACAGTTCCTTGATCCTGGCTTCCATACCCTCGATACGGGTCTTACCTTCGGATACTTTCCTTCTTACGTCGAAGAGCTCCGTTGTCTTCTTGTCCACGGCACTGTTCAGGTCCTTCCTGCTCAGTTCTGACTCTTCATATGTCTTATAGAGTTCCTTCTGTTCTTCGGCAACTGCCTCAGCCTTGGACTTGGCATCATTTGCCTCGACGAGGAGCTTGTCAGCCTTCTCGTTATATTCCCTGATCTGCTCGGTGAATTCCTGCTTCTGTTTCTCGGCGTCTTCGTTTGCGGCTTCGGACTCTTTGATCTTCGCCTCAGCCTGGTTCTTACGCTCTGCCGAGACCTTCTGCTCCGTGATGAGATCGTGCTCCTTCTCGGTAAGGTCTGACAGGAACTGTCTGTTGTCTTCTATCTCATTCTCGAGGTTCTCGCTCTCGTCCATCTCCGCCTTGTTCTCCTGGCGAAGCGACAGATAGGCATCCTGGCGCTCTTCGATCTCTTTTTCCAGCTGGCTCTTAACTGCAGCAGAACCGCCGATCTGTTCTTCAGCCTCGGTGATCTTGTGTACGAGAAGTGATATCTCCAATTCTTTGAGTTCTTCGTAAGCCTTGTGGTATTCACGGGCCTTGCCGGCCTGCTCTTCAAGAGGTCCCTTGCGCTCGTTGAGTTCATTAAGGACATCATCGATCCTCAAGAGGTTCTGTTCCGTATTGGACAGCTTACGCTCAGCCTCTTCCTTACGGACCTTATACTTAACGATACCGGAAGCTTCCTCAATAACGCGGCGTCTGTCCTCGGACTTCGGAGAGAGGATATCATCGACCCTGCCCTGTCCTACGATGGAATAACCGTCCTTACCGAGACCGGTATCAAGGAAGAGAGTGGTAATATCCTTGAGCCTGCAGTTTACCTTGTTGATGCTGTATTCGGACTCGCCGGAACGGTAGAGTCTTCTCGTAACCTGGATCTCAGGGAAATCGTAATCAAGATATTTATCCGAATTATCGAATGTTATCGTAACTTCGGAATAGTTCATCGGCTTCCTGGCAGCCGTACCGCCGAAGATGACGTCTTCCATCTTGCCGCCTCGCAAAGACTTTACGCTCTGCTCACCGAGAACCCACCTTACGGCATCCGTTATGTTGGATTTACCACTGCCGTTAGGTCCGACAACGGCCGTAAGACCCTTCTCGAACTTGATAACGGTATAGTCAGGGAAAGATTTGAATCCCTGGAGCTCCAACTTCTTTAGAAACATTAATTGATCCTTTAATTAAAAATACCGACTAATTATATCACTTCTCTGGAAAAAGCATGAGATAAGTCTCGATTGCTGCCTGAGCGCACTTCTGCTCGGCATCGCGCTTGCTCTTGCCGGAAGCTTTGGCAAGAAATGAATCGTCGGCATATACCTCTACGTCAAACTCTCTAGCATGCGCAGGGCCGCGTTCATCGGTAACCGTGAACTTGATATTATGCTGTCTGCCCTTCATCTGCGCCAGCTCAAGCAGTCTGCTCTTGTAATCCAGGAAGATCTCACCGTTTACCGCCTTCTGCATGGTATCGGAAAGATTTTTCAGTATACATGATCTTGCCGCCTCATAACCGCCGTCAAAGAAAACGGCAGCCATTACGGCCTCAAAACAGTCTGCCAGGGTCGAATCCTTATCGGCACCTCCCGACTGCTCCTCGCCTTTACCGAGCATGAGATACCTGCCCATATCAAGCCTGCGTGCTTCCTCCGCGAAAGATCTCTCACAGACGACAATGGCTCTCATTTTGGACAGATAGCCTTCACCTTCAGTCGGCTTCATCTTATAGAGCTCGCATCCGACAACAAGGTCTATTACCGAATCTCCTATAAACTCAAGTCTCTGGTTGGACTCCCAGTGCCCTCCGCCGCGCTCGAAAACAAAAGTCGTGTGCGTGAAGGCCTCCTCCAGCAGCGACTTGTCCTTGAACTCGTATCCCAGAGTTGTCTCAAATTCAGAATAATCAGTAGCCATGATCTAATAAAAAGGCTGAATGCGCATAAATACACATTCAGCCATAGTCTTCAGTCTAAATGCCGGGACTGATATCAGCCCTCCATCAGGTTCTGAACGTACTCAACTGCGTCCTTAACCGTAGCAACCTTCTCAGCAACGTCATCAGGGATCTCGATGTCGAATTCCTGCTCCATTGCCATAACGAGCTCTACCATATCCAGAGAATCAGCATTGAGATCGTCAACGAAAGAGGAATCTTCTGTGATTGTATCCTCATCTACACCAAGCTGGTCTACGATCATCTGCTTAATGCTCTTAAAGAGTTCTTCGTTTGTCATTTGTATTTACCTCCGTGATTTAAATCAACCTACAAACTGTTTTTATATTAAAGTTTGATTATTGTCAATAGGCATTATTTTGATTATCGAAGTATTTTAACCTTTGAGGTACTTCTTGCCCTTAATAATGTAATCGATACCCGATACGATGGTCATGATGACGCATATATCGAAGAGCACGTCACCGATGATCGTAACGGCAGATATCTCGAGCGGATAGCCGTTGTAAGTCATTCCGAATATCTTAAGAAGGATCGGTTCGAACATGATGTAGATGATCGCAACCATCTGCGTTACGGTCTTTACCTTGCCGATCATGCGGGCTGCGATGACCTCTCCCTTGGATGCGGCGATCATCCTAAGACCGGATACTGCAAACTCCCTTAAGATGATGATCATGACCATGATCGGTGAGAGTCTTCCGAGATATACCAGAGCGAGCATGATGCTTATGACAAGGATCTTATCCGCAAGGCTGTCCAGGAACTTGCCGAGGTCCGTGATGAGATTATACTTTCTGGCGATCTTGCCGTCTGCCATGTCGGTCAGAGATGCGATGATGAAGATTGCAGCTGCGACAGTCATTCCGTTGCTGTTGATAAAAGCATTCCATCCTTCAGGCTGCCAGCCGTAGATATTAACGGGCAGCATGAACAGCATCGTAAACGGCACGAGGATTATCCTCAGCAGTGAGAGCTTATTAGGAAGATTCATTATACTGTTACTCCTGTCATGTCGTAATCGTCCGAACAGTCGACGATCTTAACATCAACGATGTCACCGATATTAAGTTCGCCTGTCTCCGCTGCCACATAGATCACCGGATCGACTTCCGGAGATTCGCCGTAACTGCGGCCGATATAGAATATACCATCATCCGAGACTGAGACAATATTAACTTTTACGGTCGTTCCGAGCCTCTTCTTTGTAAGCTTTGACGATATTTCCTGCTGGAGGGCATAGACTTCCTCGTATCTTCTCTGCTTTACGTCATCAGGAACCTGGTCTTCCATGTCGAAGGCCTTGGTACCCTCCTCGGGCGAGAAGATAAAGCATCCCAGACGGTCGAACTCCCATTTCGAGAGGTTTGCTTTAAGCTCTTCGAAATCCTCTTCCGTCTCTCCCGGGAACCCTACCATGACAGTTGTCCTGATGATGGCATCAGGTATCCTGGCTCTTATGGCCGCAAGTCTCTCTGTGATAAGTTCGGGAGTATCTTTCCTGAACATCGCCTTCAGGATCTTCGCACATCCGTGCTGGATCGGGATATCAAAATAGTGAGTGATCTTGGGATTAGTTGCCATCTCGTCGATCAGTTCATCTGTCATGCCGTCCATATAGCCGTACATGACCCTGATCATCTCGATCCCGTCGATCTCGGAGAGTTTACGCAGAAGCTCGGGCAGGCACTTCTTCTTGTAGAGGTCAATGCCGTAATTGGTCGTATCCTGTGCGGCGAGGATTATCTCTTTAATACCTTTGGAAGCGATGACTTCAGCCTCTTTGACGATATCTTCCATGGGTCTGGAGATAAACGTTCCCCTTATGAGCGGGATCGCGCAGAAAGCACAGCGGTGAAGGCAGCCCTCGCCAATCTTGAGCCATGCATATCCGGGGGTCGAGATGTCTCTGTCTTCGAGCATATGCGTAAGACCGCCCAGACCGTCAGTCAGGTTATTCTCCAACATATCACTGCCAAACAACTCGTCTACGACCTTTACGATGTCTCCGTAGTGAGCTGTGCCGAGCACAGCATCGACTTCCGGCATCTGGTCTAAGATCTCGCTGCTGTATCTCTGGGCAAGGCATCCCGTTGCAACAATGTGCTTAAGCCTGCCTTCCTGTTTATAGTCCGCAACATCGAGAATAGTGCTGATCGCCTCTGTCTTGGCAGATTCTATGAATCCGCAAGTGTTGATGACGGCAACGTCAGAGTCTGCGATATCAGAGACCACGTTGTAGCCGGCTTCTTTGAGAAGCTTGGACATGCACTCGCAGTCAACGAGATTCTTCGAGCAGCCGAGTGCAACAAGTGTGATGTTAATATCTTTGCGTTCCATATCGGGCATTATAACACAGTAAGACATTAAAAAAGGGACCGCTTATTGCAGTCCCTCTTTTGTTTGTGATGTAAGCAAATTCCAAATGCCAAAATAATATATATGAATTATTTTGCAACATCGGTTGCGCGAGTCTCTCGAATGACATTAACCTTGATCTGTCCGGGATAGTCGAGCTCTTCTTCGATCTTCTTACAGATATCGCGAGCCTTGAGGACCATCTCATCATCGGATACTCTCTCCGGTTGAACGATAACACGGATCTCGCGTCCTGCCTGAATGGCATAACTCTTCTCAACTCCGTCGAAGCTTGTGGCAATTTCCTCCAACTTCTCGATCCTCTTGATGTAGGTCTCGAGATTCTCTCTCCTCGCTCCAGGTCTTGCTGCGGATATGGCATCTGCAGCTGCGACGAGAACTGCTTCGGGTGTAAGGGCATCCACATCGCCGTGATGTGCTTCAATGCAATTGATTACATTGGGCGATTCATGATACTTCTTGGCAATGTCAACACCAAGCTGTACGTGGGTTCCTTCCTGTTCAAAGTCAACGGCCTTACCTATGTCGTGCAGAAGTCCTGCTCTCCTTGCCAGTGTGCTGTCAAGTCCGAGCTCGTCTGCCATCATAGAAGCAAGCCATGACACTTCGATCGAATGCTGAAGAACGTTCTGGCCGTATGACGTACGGTAACGGAGTCTTCCGAGGAGCTTGATGAGCTCAGGGTGAAGATTCATTACGCCTGTGTCGAATGCAGCCTTCTCACCTTCGGTCTTAATGGTGTTATTGAGTTCCTTGCGGGCTTTGTTAGCCATCTCCTCAATTCTTGCCGGGTGGATTCTTCCGTCTACAACGAGCTTCTCTATCGTAAGTCTCGCTATCTCTCTCCTTATAGGATCGAACGAAGAAAGAACGATTGCTTCAGGTGTATCGTCGATGATCAGATCAACGCCGGTAATTGTCTCGATTGCTCTAATGTTACGGCCTTCACGGCCGATGATCCTTCCCTTCATCTCGTCGTTGGGAAGGTTAACAACTGATACAGTAACCTCAGATACATAATCGGATGCGTAACGCTGGATAGCGCCTGCGATAATATCTTTTGCGATCTTATCGGCATCCTGTTTGGTCTTTTCTTCCATCTGCTTAAGCATCAGGACCATATCGTGGCTGTATTCGCGCTGTGCTTCGTCAAGTACGAGTGATCTTGCCTCCGCAACGGAAAGTCCGGATACTCTCTCGAGTTCGGCTCTCTTACGGGATTCGTAATCCTTCGCACGTGCTTCGAGTTCTGCAACAGACTGCTGCTTCTTCTCGATCTCTTCCTGCTTGCGCTCATAGCTTGCTTCAATACGGGCGAGATTGCTCTCCTTCTGCTCAAGCTTGTTCCTCTCTCTCGCAAGTTCCTGTTTCTTTTCCTTGGCATCGCGCTCCAGTTCGGAACGGACACGGGCAACTTCTTCTTTCGCCTGCAAGAGTAAATCTCGTTTGTTGTTCTCAGCTTCCTTCTGAGCGTTGGCGAGATAAATGTTTGCGTTATCCTGAGACTTCGCCTTATCTTCTTCCAGCTGCTTTTGCTCCTTAGAAATCTTCTTCTTAAAGTAAAGCGCAGTTATTCCAAAACCCAGAAGCAGACCAATTACAAGACAAACGATCGCGGCCAATATTAGACCCAAATCTATGTCTGGCACGTTGGTACTCACCTCCAAATAGTTTATTTAGTTGTCAAAGAACATTTATAATTGGCTCTGACAAGCCATTTAGAATTCTATAAATAAATACTACTAAAGTCAATAATCGGTATAATATGTGCATGAAAATATGCTATAAAGTCCCCGAATCTTACGAAGATCATGAGATCTATAAGGTTTTGGTAAGAGAGTTCAAGATGAGCGGCGTAATGATCAAACGTCTCAAATTCCACGGAACAGTTAATCTTAACGGCGTTCATGCCACTGTCCGGGAGCATGTTCATGAGGGTGACGAACTCTATCTCGAATACGGCGATTCCGATTTTACGCTTAACAAGGTCGATTCCATCCCCGTACTTTACGAGGATTCTCATTACGCAGTCATCAATAAGCCTGCAGGTATCGTGACGCATCCGGTCCAAGGCCACCTAGACGACTCGCTCCTGACTCAGCTGTCTGACCATACGCTCCACCCCGTAATGAGACTCGACCGCGAGACTTCAGGTCTTATCATCATCGCTAAGGACGGATATTCCCACAATTCCCTTCATCTGTACGGCAACATCTCGAAATCATACAAAGCTCTCGTCTACGGAAGATACACCCCGGAAGAGGGCACGATCGACCGGCCTATAGCGAGAAGGCCCAACTCGGTCATGATCAGAGACGTCGATCCCAACGGAAAAGAATCCACGACTTTGTATAAGAGCCTTGCCTATTATCCGGACAAGGATATCTCACTCGTGGAATTCAAGCTGATAACCGGCCGCTGCCACCAGATAAGGGTTCATTCGACTTATATGGGACATCCGCTCCTGGGAGACGGTCTTTACGGACCGAACTCTATAGACAATCCGAATAGCTCTTTCCCCAATTCAGCAGAACTGGACGCGCTCATGGGTAGGTGCGCTCTTCACGCATATAAGCTTACCTTCAAGGATCCGTTCAGCGGAGAAGACAAGGAATTCACTGCGCCGCTTCCGTCAGACATGGAAGCAGTCATCAACTGATCCAGCCAAAATAAGTATCGATAAGCTCTCTTGCCAGCTTGACTGAGCTGTCTTGAGATCCGCCGGATAAGAGCCTGGAAACTTCTTCTGTCTTGCCGTCTATTCCGAGGAGCTCGCAGGAAGTCTCGGTATTACCGGAAGATACCTTCTTGGAGAGCTTGAAGTTGCAGTCTGCCGCGGCTGCTATCTGGGCGGTATGGGTAACGCAGAGGACCTGACGTCCCGAGGATATGGATCTGAGTTTCGATGCGATAGCGCCTGCAGCCTTGCCTGATACACCGGTATCGATCTCGTCGAAGATCAATGTCTGTGTGGAATCACAGCGGCCGAGGATGTTCTTGATCGCCAGCATGATCCTGGATGCCTCGCCTCCTGATACGATCGCAGACAGAGAACGGACATCCTGTCCCGGATTGGCGCTGAACCTGAATGCTATATCGTCGATACCGGACGAAGAGAAATACTTGCTCTTGTCGTGTCTTGTGAAGCTGACCTCAAAGACTGCATCGGGCATCTCAAGATCTGCGAGCTCGCGAACTATTTCAGCCGACAGCTTCCTGCCTGCCTTAACGCGTTCATCAGAGAGTTTCTCTGCACAGGCAACGAGCTCAGTTTCCACTGCCTTCCGCTTCTCTTTGAGTTCCTTGAGAAGGTCTTTGTTGCCTTCTATGGATGCGAGCTCCTCGCCCGCCTTGTCACCAAAAGCGTTGATCTCGTCAACGGTAGAACCGTACTTTGCCTTGAGGTCGAACAGCAGGCCGAGCCTCTCTTCCATCTGTATCTTGAGCTCTGGCTCATAGTTCATCTTATCGAGGACTGAGCCCAGATCTGATGCCAGAGCATCAAGATCAAGATATATCGAATTCGCCCGGTCAGCCAGTTCCCTGTATTCTTTGTTGGTCGAAGCGGCCTTCTCCAGAGCTCTCGAAGCTTCCTGAACGCCGGCAACAACGCTTCTGGTCATGCCTTCGTCCGACAGGATCGAAGCTGCCTCGTTGATGTCTCCTGCAGTCTCTTCTGCAGCGATGAGTTTCTTACGGGTCTCGGTAAGCCTCTCCTCGTCACCTGACTTGAAGTTTGCTTCAGTGATCTCGTTTACCACGAATTCCAGGTATTCCCTTCTCTTATCGAGATAATCGGGAGAAGACGATATGCCGCGGATGCGCGTAACGATATCCTTGTATCTTCCGAGAAGTTCAGTGTATTCGGTATACAGAGATTCTACCTTCTTGCCGGCATAGCGGTCGAGAAGCTTAACATGCTGTTTCTCGTCGAAGATCTTCTGGGTATCGTGCTGGCCGTGTATATCCACAAGGAATGAAGTAACGGCTTTGAGCGCAGTAAGGGTCACTCCCTCTCCATTGATCCTGGCTACGCTCTTGCCGTTCTCATATATGGTCCTGCTGATTATCAGCATTCCGTCATCAGGGGTAATTGAGTATGCTTCAAGGCACTCTGCAAAATCCGCATCATCGATATCAGAGCAGTCAAAGCACGCTTCGACATAACAGCTGGGGTGTCCCGTCCGGATAACGTTCCTTGTGGATTTGTTGCCAAGGATCAGTCCGATCGCACCGACGATAAGGCTCTTGCCCGCGCCGGTCTCACCGCTTATGACGTTAAGACCGTAACCCGGTTCGAAGACCATATTGGAGATGACTGCAAAATCTCTTATCTCTAGTCTGAGCAGCATATCAAGCTCTGTCCGGCGCAGCACCGGATTCCATCATGTCTCTTATGGTTACAACAAGGGCCTGTGCCTCATTTGGACCTGTCGCGCAGGCAAATACCGTATCGTCTCCCGCGATGGTACCGACGACATCTTCAAGGTGCATAGAATCCAGAGCGGATGCTGCAGCCTGAGCCATGCCGGGAAGAGTCTTGATGACGAGCATGTTCATCGCAGACTGGACTGATATCAGCGAGTTTGCAAATACTGCAAGAAGCCGTCCGGGAGCAACGTCACCTGTCCTGTCAAGGACTGCATATTTCGTAGTCTTGTCAGGCATCGTGATCTTTATGATGCCGAGCTCCTTGATGTCTCTGGAGCATGTTGCCTGTGTTGCTTCGAAGCCTGCCGCCTTGACCTTGGCAGTCAGTTCTTCCTGGGTCGATATGTCGTGCTCTTTGATGAGCTTGATTATCATTTCCTGACGTGCATTCTTAGCTGTTTTCATAGAATGAGCCTCTCTGAACTATCTTCTTGCGTACATCGCTGAAGAAATTGTCACGCTTCAGCGTCGCAGTCTTGAGCACCTTATCGTGCCTTCTGATCGTTATGGAATCGAACGCTTCGAGAGCAACGAAGTCCCTTCCGTCCGGGCATATGATGGGCGCCGTCTCGAAATCATCGAGCACTACCCTTACAACGCTCTCGGGACCTGCGACATACTTGAGGCCGTAAAGCGTATGCGAACTTACGGGTGTGACTATGATGTCCTTCATGGATGGCATGAGGAGCGGGCCGCCTGCAGCAAGTGAATATGCCGAGGAACCTGTCGCAGTAGATACGATCAGACCGTCACCGTAGAACTTCTCTACCCTCTGTCCGTCGATAAAGAGCTCGAGCTTTGTGATATGCGGCTTAACGCCTCTGACTATGAGGATATCGTTAAGGCAAACAGCACTTCCCTTGAAGTCGCCTGCGTTATTCCAAACTTCACACTTAAGCTGTGTTCTCTCTATGGTGGAGTAATCTCCGGATATGAGTTTGCCCAGATCGCTCTCGAGGCTAGCCTCGGTGATCTCGGTCAGGAATCCGATACTGCCCTTATTGATGCCTATGAACTCTGTATCGAGCTCACGGTACTTGGTGACAACGGACAGGAACGTTCCGTCGCCGCCGATCGAGATTATCGTCTTTATATCCAATGTATCAAAGACGGCAAACACAGAACCTTCAGGTGCATCGAACTTACCTTCAAGCTCCTTCTCGAAAACAGGCGTATTGCCGCTGCCGAGGATGACTTCCGCAGCTCTTATCGCGGTGGCATAACCTGCATCACGCGTGCCGTTAGATACTATGCCGTAATTCATAAGCATTCCCTTTCCTGTTTTCTGCCTATATATTTAAACACTTTTTTGCATAAAAATACATAGCAGCATCAGAAGCTGAACGGCCAATACAGATTAGGAAGAAGCTCAACGCAATAAAAGAGCATAAACATTATGGAGATAACAAGTAACGCTATTCCTATCCTTATCCTGTACGGCTTACTCTTCTTGTTGGCAAAATCCCTGATCCATCTGATCAGAAGGCAGACCGAGAGTATTAACATAGCAACAGCAAAAATGCCGACAAATGCAAGCAGGAAACATATGAAAGCTTCGATCAGATTAAATGACATGTATCCTGTTACCTGCCGAGTGAGTTCTTTATTCTCGCAGCAACCGATTCGCCGTCAAGCCCTGCAGTCCTGATCTGATCCTCAGGCGAAGAAGCTTTGATAACAGGGTTTTCCACAGCGATGCTTATGACATTATAGTTCCAGCCGATCCTGTTGAGCTGGACATGGATATCTTCTCCGACGCCGCCGCTTAAGATACCTTCTTCAAGCGTGAATACATTCTTTGTATCACCAAGGAGTTCTACTATCTCTTTGGCAGGAACAGGTTTTACAAGAGACAGATTAATATGCGTGCCGTTAATTCCTTCATCTGCAAGAAGAACACATGCTTTCTCTGCTTCCTCACAGATCCTGCCGACCGAGATGATGACAAAGTCATATCCCTTGCTCGAAGCAAGATGCGGCTTGATGCAATCTTCCGGGAGTTCGTACAGAGGACCTTCCGCTTCGAAAGGAGAGCTTCCTCTGGGGTATCTTATAGCAACAGGGCCCGTGCAGGTATTGACGGCATAATCGAGACAATTCCTGAGGTCCTTATAATCACGGGGAGCGAACAAGGTCATATTGACCATTGAATTAAGATACGACAGATCGAGCAGACCGTGATGCGTGTGACCGTCCTGGCCGACGAAGCCTGCACGGTCGATCGAGAATACTACGTGGTTGTTCATGAAGCAGACATCAGTGATCATCTCGTCATACGCACGCTGCAGGAACGAAGAATAGATTGCAACAACAGGTACGAATCCGGATACGGCAAGGCCGCCCGCCATCGTAACGCAGTGCTCTTCTGCGATGCCGCAGTCGAAGAACCTTGTTGGGAATCTCATTGAATAATGATCGAGACCGGTACCCTGCGCCATTGCAGCAGATATTGCCACGACCTTGGGATTCTTCTCGGCAAGCTCTTCAAGAGCGCCTGCAAAAGCAGTGGTATAGCTGCACTTGCCGTTCTTGGTGACGCCTGTCTCAAGGTCAAAAGCTCCTACGCCGTGATAATCGGCAGGGTTGTTCTCGGCAGGAGCATAACCCTTGCCCTTCTTGGTGATGACATGGATCAGCATAGGATCCTTGATGTCTTTGACTGCATTAAGAGCCTCGATGATATCTTCCGTGTTATGACCGTCAACCGGGCCGTAGTAATTAAGTCCCAAGTCTTCGAAGATAGAAGGCTTCTTACGGTACAGAAGGAATCTGAAGAAATCCTTAATAGCAAGGATTATCTTGATGATACCTCTGCCGAACCAGCCGAGTTTCTTGAGGAAGCCTTCAGTGGTGCGTTTCGCGGAGATGTATCCGGAAGATACTCTGAGCTTGGACAGATAGCGGGACAGACCGCCGACGTTCCTGTCGATGCTCATCTCGTTGTCGTTAAGGATGACGATCATCCTGGTCTTGCTGTGACCGAGATCGTTGATCGCTTCGTAAGCCAGACCGCCTGTAAGAGCGCCGTCGCCGATAACGGCAACAACGTAATTATCTTCCTTCTTGAGGTCTCTGGCCCTTGCCATACCGATAGCGGCAGAGATCGAAGTGGAGCTGTGTCCCGTATCGAAAGCATCGTACGGCGACTCGCTGATACGCGGGAACCCGGACACGCCGCCCTTCTTACGCAGCGTATCGAACTTGTCGTATCTTCCGGTAAGAAGCTTATATGAATAGGACTGATGACCGACGTCAAATACGATCTTGTCCTTTGTATAGTCAAAAACGGACAGCAGGGCAACGGTCAGTTCGACCACGCCGAGATTACTCGCGAGATGCCCGCCGTTGGCAGACACAGTATTAAGGATCTTGTCACGCAGTTCAGCGCAGAGCTCTTCCCTGTCTTTTGCTGACAGAGAAGCGATCGCCTGCGGCGTCAGATCACTTTTGCCGAGTATCTTATATTCCATCAGTTCTCCCTGCTTATCATGTAATCAGCCAGGATACGGTAATCCTCAGTATTGTAACCCATGTCTGACAATTCTTTGAGCACTTTGACTGCAGCTGCAGTCTCGTCTTCAAGGCAAACCTTAGCCTGTTCAAGGCCTAACAGCGTTACGAAAGTCGACTTGTCGTCCCTCGAATCCTTGCCGACGCTCTTGCCGAGAACTTCAGCAGTCGATGTTACGTCGAGCAGATCGTCCTTGATCTGGAACGCGAGTCCCAGATGAGCCGCGAGCTGTCTTAAGAGTCTTACCGTCTTATCGCTTTCGGCCTGCTCCTCTGTCATGTTGCCCTTGAGATAACAAGGAGTAACTATCGCTGTCTCGATCAGCGCACCTGTCTTCTTCTCCTGAAGTTCAGTAAGAAGTTCCATGGATATCTTCTTATCCTCTGAAGCAAGGTCGATGCTCTGGCCGCCGACCATGCCTTCGATGCCTGCTAGCGTGCACATCCTGCCGGATGCGTATGCATAACCGGGGTTGGATATCGTTTTCGCGAAGAGCCTCTCGTAAGCACTGTTCAGCAGAAGGTCTCCCGCGAGCAGCGCGATACCCTCACCGAAAGCCTTGTGACAGGTAGGCCTGCCGCGCCTCAGGTCGTCGTTATCCATCGCCGGAAGATCGTCGTGGATAAGAGAATATGTGTGTATCATCTCAAGCGTTGCGGCAAAATACCTGACATCCGCCATCTCATCTTCAGAGCATCCGAGCATCTCGGCCGTCATCTTCATCATGAGGGGTCTTAATCTCTTGCCGCCGCCCATAAGGCTGTACATGGCAGCCTTTACGGTTATGTCCTCTTGCTGCTTGACAGTAAAACAACTCTCGAGTTCGGGAGTTATCCACTCGCTGCATTCTTCTATTAATCTTGCAATATCAGCCATTGTTGATCTCTTTTATCTGGTTCTGAGCTTCGGTAAGCAGTTTCTCACAATAATCAGAAAGGAACTTGCCCGTACGGTACAGCTTGATGGAATCGTCCAAAGTCAGATCCTTCTCCTCGCCGCCTGTTATGACCTTTCCGCTCTCAAGGCTCTTAACTACGGAAGACAGTGCTTCGAGCGCTTCTTCGTAGCTAAGCTTACCTGATTCGATCTTCTTCTCTAATTCAGCCATATCTTAGACTTCCTTTCTTCTGGTATCTATTATAGTGCTATTTGCCGTTCCGTCGGCGAAAACTATCTTTACTTCCTGTCCGGCACTGACCTTGGATACGGAATCAATGGCATCGCCTTCTGCTGACTCGACATAAGAATAACCGCGGCTTAAGACATTATCGGGATTGACAGACTCGAGCCTTAAGGCCAGCGCTTCCTGCTCGACCTTCATCATCTCAAGCCTGCCGGTAAACACTTCAAGCTTGACCTTCTGCTCGTAGAACTTTCTCTGCCTGTCGGCGAGTTCCGATGAGGGATTGTGCTTCTCAAGAAGAGTCGTAAGCCCGGCTAGATATGTCCTTCTGCTGTCGATAAAGCCGCCGGCAAACGCCTTATGGTACTTATAAGAATCTATCGTACCCTGTGACAATCTCATTCGGGATGTCAGCGCCTGCTCCATCGAAGATGTCAGAGCTTCGATACCTGCGATCTCATCATCAAATATCGGGATCACGGCATCTGCCGCTGCAGTAGGAGTCTTTACGGACACATCAGCAACATAGTCAAGGATCGTCTCGTAAGATGAGTGGCCTACTCCGCATACAACGGGGATCTTGCAGGCACTTACCCTTCTGGCGAGAGCCTCATCATTGAAACAGACAAAGTCCGTATACTTATCACCGCCGCCACGGGTAATGACTATTACGTCGACACGCTTATCCGCGTCGCCACTAACGGACTCAAAATAATCGAGACCCGCGATTATCTGCGGAGGGCAGTTCTCACCCTGCATCCTGGCGCTATATATATGGATATCGTAGTAGGGCGACCTGCATTCTATCTCATCGAGGAAGTCCCTTCTGCCCTCGGTACCGTCAGCGCCGGTGATCAGTCCGATCCTTCTGGGAAGAACGGGCAGTCCCGTCTTCCTGTCTTCGTCGAAGAGACCTTCTTTGTCCAGGCGCTCTTTGATCTCCTGGAACTTCAGGAGCAGGTCGCCTTTGCCGGTGTTCTTGATCTCAAATACATCAGCCTGAAGAACACTTATGTTCCTGTTGTACTGAAGAGATGCCCTGATCGTGACCTTATCCCCGTCCTTTGGGCTTCCGTCAAAACCTATGAAATTGCATCTGTCTTCCCTGGTATTGCAAAACAGCTTCAGGAATTTACCCTTACCGATATCTTCCTGAAGAGAAAAACTGATAAATACAATGTTGTTCCAAGGCTTCGGCCTGTAGCCGGTGATCTCGCCCGTGACCTCAAAACCCAGGATATCTGGGTCATCCTGGAAGGTAACGTTATTAAGGTGACTTACGAGTTCACTCAGCGAATCGAATACCAAGGCGCGCTCCTCCGTCAGAGGCTCTTCTCGAAGCTGCTGAGGACGCCGTTGATGTATGCGGAGGAATTGTCGGTGCCGTATTTCTTGGAAAGCTTAACTGCTTCATTGATGGATACGCTTACAGGGACGTCTTCCATGAAGAGTATCTCATATGCGGCTATCTCGAGTACGATCCTGTCAGCAAGAGGGATCCTGTCGATCTTCCATTTATTGAGGAAAGGAGCGATCTTCTCGTCTATCTCGGCGCGCTTGTTGATAACGCCGTAGACCATATCCACAAAATATACGGGGTCATCATTGACCTCGGGATAATCTTCCTTGAACATCTCGAGCTGTCCCGCAACAGGATCAGTACGGAAAGATGCCTGGAAAAGGAACATCAATACATGTTCGCGTGTCTCTATTCTGCTCATCTGAACCTCCCCGGCGGCAGGATCCTGTCAAGGAATTTCTTGAACTTGCTGGTATCCGAGAACAGGAACGCACCTACGAAGAAGCCGGCTGCAGTAAAAAGTATGATGAACAGCGTCTTGAAGAATCCGAAGATGCACAGCAGTATTCCCGCAACAAAGAACAGGAATGCAAAGATAACACCGGCTTTGGTGTTACTGAGCTTCTCGAATAATTTGGACAGGAATCTCTCCATTATCTGTTCTCAACCTTTGCCGTCGTAGCTTCAACCTTAGTGACCTTAACAAAGACGTCCTGTACGACGATACCCGTGTAACGCTCGATATCCTTCTTGATCTTCTCCTGGGCCTTAGCCATGGAAGCGGGGATCTCGACGTTGGAATACAGAACGCATGAGATGATGACCCTAATGGCGCCGTTCTTACCGGGCGTTACGCGGCATCTTGCATTCTTGATACCGACCTGGGCTGCTCTCGCACTGTTGAGCGCAATGTTCTCGATAGCGTCGGCACCTATATCCACGGAACCGATGTCTGTCTTTCTGAGTCTGGTCCTGTTGAGTCTGCCGTATGTAATAGCATTTGTGATCGAAATAATCGAAGTGATGAATAAGAGCATGAGAACGGCAAAATACACCCACTTGCTCACCGGTCCCGTAACGACCGATCTGAGAGGCTGTAAGATATCCGCGAAGATGCCGTCATCGACGAGCGCATATAAAAGTACAACGGATATAACCGCAATAACAACGGAATAGATGAACATCAGTACTCTGACAAATCCATTCATTCTTCCAGTTCTCCTTTCACATCCCCGGGCTCTTCAAGATCGCTGACACCGCAGACATATACGTCTACAGTATCCACGTTGAGTCCCGTGAACTTCTCGACGTCGCCCTTGACCTTCTCCTGGATGAGCCACGCCACTTCGGGAATAATCTTGCCGTAACTGATAACGGGGTAGCATGTAATGGAAACGGTGTTGTCGTCATTCTCATCGAAAACGACCCTTACACCCTTACCTTCGTGTACTACCCCGGCCTTCTCCTTCAACGCTACTGCGAATGAAGGTACTAGCGATACAACCCCGTCTATCCTGAGCGCTGCTTCGGCGGCATACTGAGCCACAAAGCCCTGAGTCATCGAGCGGTCGCCCTTGATAGATTCGGAATTGAAGTTACTTTCCATGTCAAAAATCGGTAGTCTTTAAGCTGAAGACTTAAGCTCTCTCGAGATAATCTCCCGTTCTTGTATCTACTCTGATCGTCTCTCCCTGGTTTACGAAGAGAGGTACCTTAACAACAGCACCTGTCTCAAGTGTAGCATACTTTGAAGCATTGTTTGTAGTATCGCCTCTTACACCGGGCTCGCACTCTGTGATAACGAGCTCAACTGTGATGGGAAGCTCAACCTGGAAGATGTCGCCCTTGTAGGATACGACCTTGCAAACCATCTCTTCCTTGAGGAACTTGATAGCGTCACCGATCTTATCAGCTGAGATCGGGATCTGCTCATAAGATTCCTGATCCATGAAGAAGTAGAGGTCACCCTCGGAATAGATATACTGCATATCTCTTCTTGTGAGCTGAGCCTGCTCGAACTTCTCGTTAGGGTTGAAAGAACGCTCTACAACAGAACCTGTCTTTACGTTCTTATACTTTGTACGTACGAAAGCCGCACCTTTGCCGGGCTTAACGTGCTGGAATTCAACTACCTGATAGACCTGATTGTCCATCTCAAAACATAAACCGTTCTTGAAATCGCCTGCGCTGATCATTTTGTACTCCTTAAAAATCTTAATTAGGTATAACTGACTAATTTTACTTGAAAGGTATATTTCTTGCAACCCCTCAAAAACGAGCAATGGCACGGACTATCCGCTCAAACACACGCTTGAGCACGATATACCATACCTCTTTCTTGTGGAGCCTTTCTACCATGAATGTTCTGACACCCGACCTGTTCCCTGCTATAACGTCAGTAAAGATCTGATCGCCGACCATAACGCATGTCTTAGGAGAAGACTCCATGAGTTTTATGGCCTTAAGAACTCCTGAAGTGCCGGGCTTGTTGGCATAAGTAACGCACGGGATGCCGAGCATCTCGGCTATCTTGGAAGACCTTCCGGACTTGGCATTGGACACCAGGCAGCACCTGATGCCTGCCTCCTCTATCATCTTTACGCACTTATAGCTGTATTCTTCGGGTTCGGTCGCATGATCGGGACCGAGCGTGTTATCGAAATCAAGAAGAGCCGTCTTGATGCCTTCTCCGGCAAGCTCGTTCCACGGCATCACATCGAGTGATCCGTAGACTTTCTCGGGCTTCATTGCACTAAATATGTTCAAGATATACTCCCCCGCACGGTTTTACGCGTGTTTTACTGTAATAATAATATAAAACTACAACCAAACCGCTTGTGATATTATATTAACGCTACAAGACAAGTCAAGGAGCACCAGAATATGAAAGTCACAAAGTTCGGCGGTTCATCACTCGCCAATGCATTTCAGATACAGAAGGTCTGCAACATAGTCCTCTCAGATCCTGACCGCAGGATCATGGTCGTATCCGCACCCGGCAAGCGCACCAAGGACGATACAAAAGTAACAGACCTGCTCATCGCAGTAGCCAAGGCAAGACTTGCCGGCAAAGACTACTCCAAGGAGATCGAAGCAGTCCTCGCGAGATATGCGGAGATTGCCGATGAGCTCAATATCGAGAGAGTCATGCCCGGCATCGAAGTGAATATCAGAAAGATCTGCGCTGCCGCCTACACCGACGACGTTATGTATCTCGACTCGGTCAAGGCAATGGGCGAAGACTCCTGCGCAAGACTTGTCGCTTACTACCTTAACGCTTCAGGCCACAAGGCTAAGTACTGTGACCCTTCCGAGTGCGGTCTTTACCTTGAGCACGATGCTGCAGGCAAAGCAGTCATCCTGCCTGAGACATACGACAATCTCTCCCACATTGCCGACGAAGAGGATACCATCGCCGTATTCCCCGGCTTCTTCGGCTACTCTAAGAGCGGCAACATAATCACGTTCTCCAGAGGCGGTTCCGACATTACAGGTTCCATCCTCGCCGCTGCAGTTGGTGCAGAGGTATACGAGAACTGGACGGATGTAGATAACGTTTTCGCGGTAAACCCGAACCTCGTCAAGAACCCGTTCCCGATAACCGAGATCACTTACGACGAGATGAGAGAGCTTTCCTATGCAGGTTTTACCGTCCTTCATGAGGAGGCTATCTACCCTGTTTTCGCACGCGGTATCCCGCTCAACATCAAGAACACGAACAATCCTTCCGCTAAGGGCACATGGATCGTATCCAAGAGAACGCATTACGACTCACTCGTAACCGGTATCGCAGGTGACAAGGGTTTCTGCACCGTTACCGTAGACAAGTACATGATGAACCACCAGGTCGGCTTCCTGGCTAAGCTCCTCGAGATCTTCGCAGACGAAGGCATCTCGATCGATCACATTCCTTCCGGAATCGACACAGTCACGATCGTTCTCCGCAAGAAGTACTTCACTGAAGAGAAGGAAGCGAAGATCGTCGGACGTATCGAGAAGGAACTCGATGCCAAGTGCAAAGTCGACCGCGACCTCGCGATAGTCATGATCGTCGGTGAAGCTATGGCGAATTCCGTAGGTATCATGGCAAGAGCAGCATCCGCACTGTCTTCCGCAGGTATCAACCTGAGGATCGTTAACCAGGGTGCTTCCGAGATCTCCATGATGTTCGGTGTATCCGAGTCTTACTGCTCTTATGCCGTAAGAGTTCTGTACAAAGAACTGTTCAGATATTGATAGGCTTATAAGTTGGAACTTCAGCCCCGTCGGTTGACTCCGGCGGGGTTTTAATTTGTCTTCGGGTTTGAGATCACAGGAAGAGATGATTTGTGCAAAAGAAAAGGCTGCCCGATCGGACAGCCTTGAAATCTAATTGTTAGAACTTAAACTTCACCAGCGTCGCCTGTGCCAGGATCAGCAGGTGCAGGTTCTGCTGGAGTCTCAGGCTCAGCAGGAGCAGCTGTTGTATCTTCAGGTATCTCACCAGGCTCAACAGTATTAGGATCAACTGTAGTAGTCTCTTCTGTAGTAGTCTCAGAAGTTGTCTCAGATGCCGTTGTTGTAGCCTGAGTGTTCTGTGCAGGATCTGCAGTAGTAGTTGTAGCTTCAGTAGCAGCTGCAGTTGTAGTCTCGGAAGTTGTCTCTTCCGGTACGGGTGTCGGATCTTCGAGCATCTCGGAAGATGTCTCATCATAGATGGTCGGATCTTCTGTGGAGAGTGCAGCCGACATGATGTATCCTTCCTTGCCGTCACCGGTTACGACCTTCTTGAAGGTCTCGTCGGTCTCTTCGGAGAGAGTTACGACGTCGCCTCTGTTGAGGTAGCCGATGATAGTGGAATTCGTATCATTCTGTGAATAAACAGGTGTGTTGTCGTTAATAACATAGAGAACGGAGCCGATAGTGATCGTCTGCGTCGTCTCTTCCTGATCGAAGTCGATGAGGTTCTTCATATTGAATACGAGGAACATAACACCGAAGCCGAGAACGATGCATCCGAGGAAGATGACCAGCGGGATAACGACGGACATGATCCTCTCCTTCTTCTCGTTGACTACGGGCACGAAATCATCATCATCGCTGCCGCGGCCGGGAACGAAGCTGATGGTATTCTCCTCTTCACCGCCCTTAGCACCTGCAGCGGCACCGCCACCGAAAGATGTATAAGCATCTTCGGGAGACTTAGCCTTCTGCTGGGCAACTCTGCCGTCAGAATTGAGGTTGCTTCCGATAACTGCATCGCCGGGAAGCAGGAATGTAGACTCAACCTTGAGGTCAACGAAAGTAAGACCGGACTTGATGCCGTAGTTTACTGCGGAAGCGATCATCTCCTTAGCCTTGTTCTCCGTGGATACAGGCTTGGCAATGATCTGATTGCGCATCTGTGGCGGCATCTGTCTGGAGATTCCGAGACCCATGAGGAAGAGTTCGTCGCCGTCCTTGAGCTTAAGGTGGATCTTCCTGTCAGCCTGAACCTGACCGTCCTGAGGCATCTTGCCCAGATACTGTGTAAGGTTCATGTTCTCGGGATGTGTCTTCTCCTGATCAGCTGTGATGGAGCCGAGCTGTACGTATCTGTGAGCAACAGTCTGCTCTTCAGTGAGGAGCATGATGCGCTGGTCTCTGAAGAGGACAGCCTTTGTAACACCGACATGGATTACACGCAGGATGTCTCCCTCGATAACGAGCATGGTCATTGATGTCTTGAACTGCTGACCCTTGTTGGCAGCAAAGTTGCAGACTCTTACGTTAAGTGTATTGATTACCTGATTAGAGAATCCTTCGAAATCAAGGACCGGCTGGTTGGATGCAGCTGCAACGATCTTCTCAAGCTCGTTGTTGAGCTCAAGGTTGAGAACGGCTGCAAGGTTATCGGGACCGATCGTCGAGAAGATAGCACAGATCTGGATAGGAGATGTCGATCTTGCCGTTCTGAGGAACTCGTTGGGAAAATCCTCGAGTTTACGAGAGAGCGTCAGGAAGAATACGTTCTCCTGAGGCATATTCTGGGCCTGGTTGGTTTCTGCTATACAAGTTGCTACTGTTTTACTCATAGGTTAAGCGTCTCCCCAAATAAAATCATATAATAACTGTTTCTGAGTTTCAAAGTCAATTATCATCATCCACGGATTGTTCTGAACGGTATAAAGGCCGTCTGCAGGAACGCGGTACTCCTGAATATTATCAAGGCCTCCCATCGCATTGGTCGCAACACGCATGAGGTCCATTGATACCATGTTGGTCTCAAAGACTCCGGCAGAGTCATTGAGGAGCATGAGCTGCGCCACGTAGCTCATGTTGCTTACTTTCTTCATCATCGCCATCGCAACTGTTCTCTGGCGCGATGTTCTTACGAAATCCGAATCGAGATATCTGATCCTGGCCCAGCCGGTAGCCTGAGTTCCGTCAAGATTCTGAAGGCCGCTGGTCGTAAGAAGCGGAGAATCGGTGCCGTTAAGGGCGTTGATCTCCTGGATATAAGGGTTTGCATACTTTACTTCCTCGGGAGCGACGTCTATCTCAACACCGCCAACAAGATCGATGAGCTCGGCTGAGCTGCCGAAGTCCAGCATAACGAATCTCTGGATATCGAGGCCGAAGTTCCTGTTGATCGTGTTGATCATGAGCCCTACTCCGCCGTAAGCATATGCGGCATTGAGCTTGTCCAGCTTTGTTGAAGCCGTCTCATCGGTATCGCCGATATATACGCCGGTATCCCTCATGAGCGAGATGAGCTTAACCGTACCCGCCTGCTTATTGATGGATACGACTATCATGGCATCGGTCCTGCACTTGTAATCGTCGGTACCTCTCGAATCGACACCGAAAACAAGAATGTTCTCAACATTCGGGTCTATCTGTTCGACCTTGATTATCGGGTGTTCAGGGTCATAATAAAGCCTCGTATGACCGCCGGCTGACCACGGTGAAGTGACGTCACCGCCGGTAGTGCTCATATCGGCACTTAAGACCATGGTCTCGTACTCTTCCTCGGAAACAATGGGGATAGCGACATACGTGCCGCCGAAGATCCAGACAAAATACAGAGCAGCACCCACGATAAAACCGAGGATGCCGAGAATGATCCTGACACTATATTTCACAGCTTTAGACTTCTTCTTCGTTTGAACAAAAGAAGAATCCGAGCTCTTTTTACTCATTATTTAACTCCATATTAAGGGCCTTAATGCACCACGTATTATAACATCAAATTGTAATTTTCCAACACATGGAGAATTTATAAAGAATGTTATACTCAAATTAAGTTTTATAGCGAGGTATTACTATGAAAACAAAAAAACTACTTTCAGCGATGCTCATTCTGACGCTTGCTATCCCCTTTGCGGCTTGCAAGAAGGAAGAGACTCCTGAGACAACAACAACTACTACGACCGTCATGGCTTCAGAGCCTTCTGAGACGACCACGACTGAAGCTACGACAACTACAGAGACAGAACCCGTTCTCTATGATCCCGATCTCCCGTATGGTCTTAACCCCATCACAGGTGTTCAGGATATGGATCTTGAGAATGTCGGCAACAAGCCTATCACCATCGTTGTAAATAACGTTTATGCCGCAATGCCCCAGAGAGGCGTTTCCGAGGCAGACGCTATTTTCGAGTACGAGACTGAGGGCGGCATCTCCCGTCTGCTCTGCGTTTTCGCTGACGTTAATACGATCCCTGAGATCGGTTCCCTCAGAAGTGCGCGTGTTGTAACGGCTAACCTGTCCGCAGGTCTTAATGCGATCTTCGTACACTTCGGCCGTGAAGCAAGAGTCGTATCCTACTTCTCCAACAACAACATCGTACACATCGACGGTAACTACCTGTGCGCAGGCAAGTACAGCTCTTCCGATTACGAAGACGGCTACGTTGATCTCCCCGGCAGCACATTCTTCTGGAGAGACAAGGACTGGGCAAGCAAGAGAGCTATCGAGCACACAGCTGTATCTGACGGTACACACATCAAGGAAGCGCTCGAGTACAAGGGCATCGATCTCGCTACAGGCGAAGACGAGACACCCATGATGTTCAATTTCGTTCCCGATAACTCCAAGGATATCGAGAACGCTACAGAGACATGCTCTTCAATTAACGTTTACTTCTCAGCTTCCAATGATGACGCTTACTTCGAGTACAACGAAGGCGATGGTCTCTACTACAAGAGCCAGTACGGCGATCCTCAGATCGACGAGAACAACGGCAATCAGATCGCTGTTACGAACGTATTCGTTCTCTACGTAAGAGTTGCTCTTGCAGACGATAACTACCGTACAGACTACTTCTTCGAAGAAGGCGGTTCCGGTTACTACATCTGCGACGGCAAGATCATCAATGTAACTTGGACGAAGACAGACGTACACGAGCCCATCAAGGTCTACAATGAAGACGGCGAAGAGGTCGAGGTCAACCGCGGTAAGTCATACATCTGCCTGGTTAGATCTTCCAACGCTGATAAGACAACGATCAATCCTTGATCCTAATTACAATCGGTCAATAAAAGAGGCGCCCCGCAACGGAGCGCCTCTTCTTTTGGTTTGAATCAGAGTCTGCGTAAACTTACGACATCTCGGCTGCGAAGATGTAGATCAGCGGAGAGTTCCAGTAGATCGCTACTTCGTTGGTCGAATAGCTCTGCGAGCTGTCAACGTAGCACATAGAAGGAGCTTCATCTGCAAGGACCATCTCTGCATACGGATCCTCCAGATTATTGTTCGCACCGCCTGCGAGCATGCCGGGAACGACCTCGCCGATCGCCTGTGAAGGTCTGTGGTGGATATCCGTCGGGCTGAACGTGCCGTATCCGGTCACGAAGCAGTATCCGAGAGCATTCGCGCCGAGCAGATAATCGAGTTCCTTGCCTGCAGCTGCCTTATACTTTGCCGCAGCATCTCCTTCGGAGACATTAGCTGCCATGTACAGGATCATGCCGTTATTGGCAATTCCCATATTCGAACCCCAGTAATAGTTGGTGCCAAGGCTCTGGTAGTAAGCATCACCTTCAGCAGCGGCTATGAGCTTGTCAGCCTCGGCAAGAAGCCTGGATTTTGCAGTCCCGGCAAGGTCGGTCTTAGACTTTGCCAGGTCGTATTCGGCGTACATTCCGACATCGAGCCAGCTGAGGCCTTCAACATATTCGCCGTTCCATGCAGTCTGGATAAAATCTGAATATCCGGAGGCATCAGCGCTATCAGCACCTGTAACGCCTGACTGGCATGCGATATAGAGCTCGGCAGCAGCCCAGAGCTTCTCATCCAGAGTGTTTGCATCTGGATACTCACCTGTATCCATTCCCTGGGGATTGATGAATCCGGTCGTATCGTCGATGTCAGCGATATAGCCCCAAGCCTTAACTGCTGCTTCGTAGCAGACAGCAGAGAACTCAGCGTCGATATCCTTATAGATCACGGAAGCCTTAGCCATTACTGCTGCGAAGTCGCCTGTTGCAGTCGTGGAGATCGGTGAGATGATAAGTTCTTCTGTCTCCTCTTCAGGCATGACCATACCCGGGAATACCATGCCGGTTACCTTGTGATATACGCCGCCGGATTCCTCATCCTGCATCTTGAGCATCCACTCGAGTTCGTACCTTGCTTCATCGAGAAGGTCCGGAACTCCGTTGCCGCTCTCGGGGATACCGAGATCATCTGCGGCAGCGTTCCAGTCTTCGTAAGCAGCAAAGAGGTCAGCGACAGTTTTCGCGCCGGAGACGATATATCTTCCATAGTCGCCTGCATCGTGCCAGCCGCCCGAGACGTCCTTATACTCGCTCGTGCCGTAGATCAAAGCCTCAGAGTCATGACATGCGCCGTGTGCAAAATCGCCTGCGATGGCGGGATCGAGATCAGTACCGCAGCGCTGCCTGTAGAGCATGAGGACCGTATCCTTGTAGATGTCGCTGTATACGTCAGTGCCGACCTTGAACGTATATGAAGAACCGGCATTCGTGTATATGTAGTATGTGCCGGGATCCTTGATCTCGGAGAAGTCTCCCCGCGCGACGTTCATGCCGCTTGCAGGATCGTAATTGGCGCCGCCGAGCTTGCCCTGATATACGATCAGTCCCGTATCATTATTTACTACGTAGAAATCCTCCTGATCAGCGTCAGTCTTAACGAAGACCGTCTTCGTATCTTCGGGCAGGTATCCGATCTGGTTGATGTTGACGTTCAGATAAGTGGGAAGCATCGCAACGCTCTGGGCATTGTCAGCATTCTTGATAACGAGCTTGACGTTATCGATATAGATGTTGTGGCTGCCAGGATCATCAGTCATGTCATCCATCTTACCCATGTTAAAGCAAAGCCTGGGCGCCGGATCCGAAGCCTCGTTCATCGTAAAATCCACCGAGAAGTTCGTGACCTCGGGCCCTACGGTAATATACTCGCCCTGGTATGCGTGATAGTCGCCGCCGTTGAGCTGGAGACGATACTCGACCTGTCTCTCGATATCGCAGGAGATATCAAAGCTGTATGTGTACTCGCACCCCTCTGCGAGTTCAAATCCGTCCCAGTATGCCTGGTTAGCATAATCCTTCTTGCCGCAGCTGCTGATGGCACATACCAGCTGGCCGTCCTGGGCTTTGAGGGTATAATTGCCACCGTCCGTAAATACCTGGAAACCGTCGACATCATTGTCATCGAAATTGATATCCACGACAGCCTGGTTTGCCGCAAGACCAGCATCTTCACCGCTGGATACCTGCGGAGCATTGTCTTCGAGCGTAGCAGCCGGCTTCTCTGCCTGCTTGCCTACCATAGGACCTCTGAATCCTTCCGACTTCATAAGAGCACAGCTGCTCATAACAAAGGATGCCGCAAGGACGAGCGAGATCGCCGTAATCGCATTTGCCTTCTTCATATAGAACACTCCTAAAGATTAATAATACAAATATATAGTCTAGTTGTTCATTATTCAATCAGAAAGAAACACCGTATCCGAAAACTGACAAAAAAACCGTCCACAGGATAATCCCCGTGGACGGCAATAAGCTTAGATTATGATACGGATATCAGATGCAGCCCTGAGCGATCATAGCATCGGAAACCTTAAGGAGGCCTGCGATGTTAGCGCCGACAACGTAGTTGTTCTCGCAGCCGACTTCCTTAGCTGTAGCATCAACTGTGTGGAAGATGTTCTCCATGATCGTCTTAAGTCTTGCGTCAACTTCCTCGAATGTCCAGGAAAGTCTGGCGCTGTTCTGGCACATCTCAAGACCGGATGTAGCAACGCCGCCTGCGTTGGAAGCCTTACCGGGTGTGAAGAATACGCCGTTATCCTGGAAGAACTTTGTAGCATCGAGTGTTGTAGGCATGTTAGCGCCCTCACCGACAACCTTTACGCCGTTAGCAACGAGGATCTTAGCAGACTCGAGGCCCAGCTCGTTCTGTGTAGCGCAAGGAAGAGCGATGTCGCAAGGGATCGTCCAGATGCCCTTGGAACCGTTCTCGTCTGCAGTGTATGTAGCGGAAGCAACCTGATCCGCATACTCGCTGATCCTGCCTCTCTTAACTTCCTTGATCTCCTTAACGAGGTCGAGCTTGATGCCCTCAGGATCATATACGTAACCGTTGGAGTCAGAAAGTGCAACAACCTTACCGCCGAGCTGTGTAACCTTCTCTGTTGCATAGATAGCAACGTTGCCGGAACCGGAGATAACAACTGTCTTGCCTTCGAAAGATGTGTTCATCTTCTCACGGAGGAGAGCGTCAACGAAGTAGCAAAGGCCATAACCTGTAGCCTCTGTTCTTGCGAGGGAGCCGCCGAAGCTGAGCTTCTTACCTGTAAGAACGCCGGAGAACTCGTTAACGATCTTCTTGTACTGACCGAACATGAAGCCGATCTCACGTGCGCCTGTTCCGATGTCACCTGCAGGTACGTCGAGGTCAGGACCGATGTGTCTGTAGAGCTCTCTCATGAAGCTCTGGCAGAAAGCCATAACTTCGTTATCAGACTTGCCCTTAGGGTCGAAGTCGCTGCCGCCCTTAGCACCGCCCATAGGATGGCCTGTAAGGGAATTCTTGAAGATCTGCTCGAAGCCTAAGAACTTGAGAATTGAAAGG
>JAFZPJ010000005.1 GCA_017550385.1 Clostridiales bacterium | reverse complement strand
TTGTGATCTCGACACGCATCTGTACACGGAGCTTAGCGTCGAGGTTTGAGAGAGGCTCGTCCATGAGGAAGACCTTAGGGTCACGAACGATAGCACGTCCGAGAGCAACTCTCTGTCTCTGACCACCGGACAGAGCCTTAGGCTTTCTGTCGAGGAGATGCTCGATCTCAAGGATCTTAGCTGCCTCGATAACACGACGGTTGATCTCGTCCTTGCTCATCTTTCTGAGCTTAAGAGCGAAAGCCATGTTGTCGCGAACTGTCATGTGCGGATACAGAGCGTAGTTCTGGAAAACCATCGCGATGTCTCTGTCCTTAGGAAGAACGTCGTTAACGCAACGGTCGTCGATGTAGATCTCGCCCTCGGAAATGTCCTCGAGGCCTGCGAGCATACGGAGAGTTGTTGACTTACCGCATCCGGAAGGTCCTACCAGGATAACGAATTCCTTATCTGCAACGTCGAGATTAAAGTCTGATACAGCAACAACGCCGCCTTCATACTTCTTGTAAACATGCTGGAAAGATAAACTTGCCATTTTCTTACCTCCAAAGGGCCACGCCTATGGGCGGGCTAATTCATACAGAAATACTAACAAAGCCACTTTTTGTTTACTATATGGCATTATTCCCAAAAAAAAATAACCCTTTTTGTCGTCTATAAAGCCCCGTTTTGTTTATAATTCCCATTCAGTTTTTTGTTTTTTGTATGTTCTAACCAAAAAAGCAAGTATTTATGACAACTTCAGAGCAACTAAACCTGCCTAATACTTTGTGCTATATGACAACGCGGCATGTCCTGCCGGCACTATGTCACCGCAATGTAACCTTGTATATAAGGCGTTAGCGCAATAATATAGTGAGATTCTTGTTGACAATTGTATTTTTATGCATTATATTGCATAAATCTAACAAACCGAGGGGCTATTATATATATGAGTAAGTTTAAAGTAAGTATTATCGGAGCTACAGGTTACGTGGGCGCAGAACTCGTCAGGGGTTTTGTCGCTCATCCTGACTTTGAGATAAAGGATCTGACCAGCAGGAGTTTTGCAGGCAAGGCATTCTCCGATGTATATCCCGTCTTCCGCGGAGTATGCGATATCGTCTTAAGCGACAAGGATCCGTCAGAAGTCGGCAAGGAGAGCGATCTTGTCATCACGGCCCTCCCCCACGGAGTATCTTCCGCTACCGTTCCCGTTCTCCTTGAGACCGGAGTAAGGGTCATCGACCACAGCGGCGACTTCAGATACAAGGACCTTGCTACATATGAGAAGTCCTACAAGCTCGAGCACCCGCATCCCGAACTTCTGGAAGAGGCCGTTTACGGTCTTCCCGAGTTCTACAGGGATGAGCTGGGGACCGCAAGGCTCGTAGCCAACCCCGGATGCTATCCGACCTGCTCTCTCATCGCTCTCGCTCCTTTCCTTAAGAATAATTTAATTAAGAAAGACACTATAATTATAGATGCGGTATCCGGAGTATCCGGAGCGGGAAGAAAGGCAGATCTGGCTTATGCTTTCTGTGAAGAGGATGATTCGTTCAAGCCCTACGGCGTAGTCGGACACAGACACACGACGGAGATCTCCGAGAAGTGCTCCTTCCTCGCAGGCGGAAAGAGCGGCGACATCACCGTCACCTTCACTCCCCACCTTGCACCTTTCAAACGAGGCATGCTGAATACGATCTATGTGAGACCTTCCGAAGACTTCAAGGATGTATCCGCACAGACCATCAACGGGATCTATCAGGACTTCTACAAGGATGAGCAGTTCGTACGCGTCCTTCCCGAAGGCACCATGCCGGATGTAAAGGCCGTAGCAGGTTCCAACTACATCGAGGTAAACGGCGTGTATGATGCGGATACCGGCATGATCAAGCTTTTCGCGGCGCAGGACAACCTCGGCAAGGGTGCTGCCCTCCAGGCGATCCAGGCGGCAAATGTTATGTTCGGACTTCCCGAAGAGACCGGACTCAAAGATATGGTAAGAGGCGTTTGATATGGCAAATCAGGATAAGATGCCCGAGATCACGGGCGACATGAAGAACATGGTAAACAGGGCTGAGGTGCTTACCGAGGCTCTCCCCTACATCAGGAAGATGAGGGGGCAGACGATAGTCATCAAGTACGGCGGCAATGCGATGGTCAACGACGGACTCAAGCAGACCGTCATGGATGACATCACTCTCTTAAAGCTGGTTGGCATCAATCCCGTCATCGTTCACGGCGGCGGCCCCGACATCAACAGCATGCTCGAACAAGTAGGCAAGGAGTCGACTTTCGTAAACGGCCTGAGGTACACGGACAGCGAGACCATGGGCTATGCGCAGATGGTGCTGATCGGCAAGACCAACAAGGAGATCGTATCCGTTCTCTGCGGCAAGGGCGCGAAAGCCATCGGTATCTCCGGCATCGACGGCAACCTCATCGAGGCTGAGAAGATGACAGAGGACGCCGAAGGCAACCCCGTTGATATCGGATATGTCGGCAAGATCAAGAAGATCAACACCAAGGTGATCTCCATGCTCGCCAATGACGAGTACATCCCCGTTATCGCACCCATCGGCGTGGGTGCTGACGGCGAGAGCTACAACATCAATGCAGACACGGTGGCTGCCGAAGTCGCAGTCGCACTCCAGGCATCCAAGCTCATCATGCTGACGGATGTCGGAGGAGTCTTAGAGAAGCTCGCGGACGGCACCGATAAGATCATCCCGGTGCTCGACGAGTCTGACGTTCAGGACTGCATCGACCGCGGAATCATCTCCGGAGGCATGATCCCCAAGATCGGAGGATGCCTCGATACCGTACGACGAGGTGTCAGCCGTGCACACATAATAGACGGCAGGATACCTCACTCGATCATACTCGAGATATTCACAAAGAACGGCATAGGCACGATGATAATAAAGGAGAAAAAAGAGAATTATGAGTATAGAAAATGATCTCTCCCTGATTCAGGATTTTGATAAGAACTATTACCTTCAGGTGTTCAATCCCCTCCCGGTCGCTTTCGTAAAGGGCAAGGGCTGCTATCTCACGGATACGCAGGGCACCAAATACATTGACATGATCGGCGGCATCGCAGTAAATTCGCTGGGTCATGCTCATCCGAAGCTCGTAAAAGCCATCAGGGATCAGGCAGGCAATCTCATCCACTGCTGCAATTACTACTACATCCCCGGCAGGTCCGAGCTTGCATACAAGCTCTGCAAGAACAGCTTTGCAGACAAGGCATTCTTCTGCAACTCCGGCGCTGAGGCAAACGAGGCAGCCATCAAGATCGCCCGCGGATACTTCCACTACAAGGGCGAGAAGAAGTATGAGATCGTTACGGCTAAGATGAGCTTCCACGGAAGGACCTTGGGTACGATCGCGGCTACCGGCCAGCCCAAGTTCAGCGAGCCTTTTGCTCCCGTAATGCCCGGCTTCACTTATGTTCCGTTCAATGATTTTGAGGCGCTCAAGGCTGCATGCACCCCTAAGACTGCGGCAGTCATGTTAGAACTCGTCCAGGGCGAGAGCGGCGTGCACCCGGCTAACATCGAGTACGCAAAGCTCGTAGACAAGTTCTGTAAGGATCACGGCATTCTTCTCATCATCGATGAAGTCCAGACCGGCATCGGCAGGACGGGAATGATGTTCTGCCACGAGAGGTACGGCATTACTCCCGATATCATTACCCTCGCCAAGGGCCTTGCAGGCGGCGTTCCGATCGGTGCTATGCTCTGCACCGACGAGGTCGCTTCAGGCTTCCACGTCGGCGACCACGGTACGACTTTCGGCGGCAACCCGCTGGCTTGCGCCGCAGCAAACGCAGTCCTCGATACCATCAAGGAAGATAATCTTCTCGTAAACGTCAACGACATGAACGCTTACCTTATGGAGAAGCTCGCCAAGCTCAAGAGCAAGTATGACTGCATAACCGACATCAGAGGTCTCGGCCTTCTCATCGGCATCGAGTTCGACGAGCGCATCTCGGCTTCGCAGATGATGATCGAGATGTTCAGGAACGGCATCCTCGTAAGTTCCATCGGCACTTCTACGATAAGGCTTGCCCCTCCGCTCATTATCGGCAAGAAGGAGATCGATGCTTTCTGCAAGGTGCTGGACGGTATCCTCAAGAACACCATACCTGCAAAGAAGGGCATCATCGATGTCATCAAGGACAAACTCCCTTCTGCTTCAAAGCAGGTCAGCGTGGCATCTTTCGATAAGCTTCCCGGCGAGGAAGAAGCCGCACAGGCAGCACAGACAGCACCCGCAGAACCCTCCGCACCCGTTGCGGCAGAAGACGATGATATGTGATCAAGGAGAATAAAGATGAAGCATTATATTGATTTTCACGAAGACGTTGCCATAGATGAACTGCCTTACCTGCTCGATATCGCAGCAGACATGAAGGCGAAAACAAAAGCAGGCATCGAGCACCACTACCTCAAGGGCAAGACCCTCGCGATGATCTTTACCAAGTCATCCACGAGGACAAGGGTATCGTTCGAGGTCGGTATGTACCAGCTCGGCGGACAGGCTCTGTTCCTCAGCAACAACGACATCCAGATCGGAAGGGGCGAGACCATCCATGATACGGCTCACGTTCTCTCCGGAATGGTCGACGGCATCATGATCAGGACCTTCAAGCACAGCGACGTCGAGGATCTTGCAAAGTACGGTTCCATCCCCGTCATCAATGGTCTCACAGACGACCAGCACCCGACACAGATGCTCGCAGACCTTCTTACGATCAAAGAACACAAGGGCGACCTTAAGGGCCTTAAACTCTGCTACGTAGGAGACGGCAATAATGTTGCCAACTCACTGCTCCAGGCTTGCGCCAAGGCAGGCATGGATGTAGCCATCGGATCTCCCGCTGACTATACATGCCCCGACAAGTACGTTAAGCAGGCTCAGAAGGATGCCGAGATAACAGGTTCCAAGATCCTCATGACCACCGATCCTTTTGAAGCTGCCGAGAACGCAGACGTCATCTACACGGACACATGGACATCCATGGGTCAGGAAGAAGAGAAGGCAAAGAGGATCGAGATCTTCAAGGATTATCAGGTCAACAGCAAGCTTATGGGCGTGGCTCACAAGGATGCCATCTTCCTGCACTGCCTCCCTGCATACAGGGGTTATGAGGTTACGGAAGACGTCATCGACGGTCCCCAGAGCGTTGTTTTCGATGAGGCCGAGAACAGGCTTCATGCCCACAAGGCTATCCTGGTCAACTGCTACCTGAACTGATGCCGTACACATTCCGCAAAGCAGAACTGTCAGACGCACCCGAACTGTCGCGCCTTCTGAAGGCTGCGATGCAGACTTACTGTACCAGATCCAACATTCCCGCCGAGATGCTCGAAGCAATGAACGAGGATATCGCGGACATCGAAGACAGGATCAAGCGGTGCATCTGTTTGTGCTGTCTGGATGAAGATACGATCGTCGCGACCATAACCTTTTGCATTATCGACACTCCGCAGAGACTGAGTTTCTCGCGCAAGACACTGGACTACTTGTCGGCCTTTACGAAGGTCGGGTACATATCGCGTTTTGCTGTACGTGAAGACCTGAGGAATGAAGGGCTCGGAATAGAGCTCGTTAACCGTGCTATAGATCTTGCCAAGGAAGCAGAATGCGGCGCAGTACTCCTGCACTCATCCGCGACGAATAAATACATGGTGGAATTCTATAAGAACCGCGGGTTCGAACTTATCGATCACGAGGATTCGAGAGGTTACGACCGCGGACTGTTCTCAAACAGTCTTGGTTAAGATAACGATGCAGTCTTCCGCGCGGGGATCTTTGCTGACCGCTTCAGACACTTCCCCTGCCTTCTTCTCATCGTCAAACAGAGCGAATACCGCGCTGCCCGAACCGGTCATCGCAGCATAGGGCGCACCTGCATCCTTGAGTGCTTCGATTATCTTGCCTATCTGGGGTACGGCGCTTACTGCGGGATCCTGAAGATCGTTAACGAGAAGATCTCCGCCGGAGAGGAATGCTTCGAGCTTATCCGCAAGCGAATCCTTCTGCTCGGTGAGACGGGACATATAATCCGCATACGCTTCACCGTCAAACTCTGCAAGCTCAGAAGAATCTATCGCCTTGAAGCATTCCGGAGTCGATACGCCCTTGGACGGCTTTACTATCAGTATCGGCAGACCTGCAAGGTTCGCGATGGGAGTCACCTCTTCTCCCACCCTCTCGCAAAGGCATGTGCCGCCGTAGAGGAAGAACGGAACATCAGCACCCACGTTGACCGCGAGCTTGCCGAGCTCTTCTTCCGTAAAGGGATTGCCGAAATGCTCCTGCAATATGATGAGGACGGATGCCGCATCAGAGCTTCCGCCGCCCATTCCGGACTCGGAAGGGATCTTCTTCTTGAGGTTGATGACCGTGTGCGGGAAAGCATATCTGCCGTCGGAATTGCCTTCGGCATCCAACTTGTTATGAAGACTTGCATAGAACCTGTCGGCAGCCTTGTAGCAGAGATTCTTCTTGGGAACTATGTCTGATCTGCCCTCGCATTCGACTACTATCTCGGAAGGACCTTCCCCGCCTATCGATACGATAAGCTCATCGCTGAAATCTATCTCCTGCATCACGGTGTAAAGCCTGTGGTATCCGTTTGGCAGCTTTCCGCAGACCCTGAGGAACAGATTGACCTTAGCGCTTGCCGATGTTTTGTAAGTCTCGATATTTTCCATGATTAATGATTTTACAATAAGACACTTGTAAATAAAAGTTTACAGTTAAAAGCCACCCCGCGCTGAGGTGCGGGATGGCTTATGAGATTCACATTAGTTCTGCACGTATCAGACTGCGAGCTCTTCTGCCTTCTCAGGCATTACGCCTACGCGTACCGTTCTGGTGAGGACATCGATATAGCTGAAGGATACCAATGATTCCTTGCCGTTCTCACCCTGGCATCTGAGTGTAAATACGTTGGGATAGCAATGCTCGACAGTACCGATGTAAGTTATGATCCTCTTACGGCCGCCATTAGTCTTGCAAACGATCCTCTTTCCCAAAAGCTCTTCAAACTTCTCGCGGCACTTAGCCAGATCTGAACTAATTATCATTGGCACATGTCCCCCAAATCGAAATATACACAACTCTAACATTTACTTGATAATTTGTCAATGAAAAACACAATATATAGTGGAAATTTATCACATCTCTCACAAA
The DNA here is from genome assembly GCA_017550385.1 of Clostridiales bacterium. Classification (GTDB taxonomy): domain Bacteria; phylum Bacillota; class Clostridia; order Saccharofermentanales; family Saccharofermentanaceae; genus Saccharofermentans. The sequence goes on along the minus strand of JAFZPJ010000005.1, from coordinate 8,206 downwards.
ATATTGTGTTCTGATCCCATATTTGAAAACTCCTGTTTTTTTCTTTAAAATCGAAGGATCAATAAAAAACGGGGGTAATCAGTATGTTAAGTGACATCGAGATAGCTCAGCAGGCCAGGCCCGAACACATAGAGAGGATCGCAGCCAAGCTCGGTCTTACCGCTCAGGATATCGAGTGCTACGGAAAGTATAAAGCCAAGATCCCGCTTGAAGTCTTGGACAGGATCCCGGCAAATCCCGATGCCAAGCTCGTCCTTGTCACGGCGATGAACCCCACACCGGCAGGCGAAGGCAAGACTACTGTCAGCGTCGGTCTCGCCCAGGCTCTGACCAAACTCGGCAAGAAAGCCGTGCTCGCACTCCGCGAGCCTTCTTTGGGCCCCGTCTTCGGAGTAAAGGGCGGCGCATGCGGCGGCGGATACTCCCAGGTCATCCCCATGGAGGATATCAATCTTCATTTCACCGGCGACATCCATGCCATTACCACAGCAAACAACCTTCTCGCTGCCATGATCGACAATCATCTCTATCAGGGCAACGAACTGAATATCGATCCCGACCGCGTCTACTGGAAGAGATGCCTCGACATGAACGACCGCACACTGCGTGATGTCACCATAGCATCCAAGGGCGGAAAGAGCGGCGTAACAAGAGAAGACCACTTTACCATAACGGCCGCATCGGAAGTCATGGCTACATTCTGTATGGCAAAGGACCTTGAGGACCTGAGGAGAAGACTGGCTGGTCTTATCATTGCCTGCGACAAGTCCGGCAAGAACATTACCGCCGGCGATCTCGGAGCCGATGGTGCGATGACCGCAGTGCTCAGGGATGCTCTCTGCCCTAATCTGGTCCAATCCCTGGAAGGCGTACCGGCTCTCGTACACGGCGGTCCTTTCGCGAATATCTCCCATGGCTGCAATACCATCATCGCTACAAAAGCCGCAATGAAGCTCGGTGAGATAACCGTCACGGAAGCAGGCTTCGGTGCGGACTTGGGAGCAGAGAAGTTCCTCGACATCAAGTGCCGCGAAGCAGGTCTGTGCCCTGACGCTTGCGTCATAGTATCGACAGTCAGATCTCTCAAATACAATGCCGGGATCAGCAAGGCAGATCTTTCCAAGCCCGATCCCGAGGCAGTCAGGAGAGGTTTTGTAAATCTTGCTAAGCACATCGAGAACATCAATTCTTACGGCATTCCTGCAGTTGTTGCCGCAAACAGGTTCCTCACCGATACGGATGAAGAGTTCGCGGTAATGATCGAAGAATGCAATAAGCTCGGCGCTGCCTGCGTCCCCACGGAGATCTTCGCGAAGGGCGGAGAAGGCGGAATCGATCTGGCGCAGAGCGTGCTCGAAGCCGTCACAAGATCGACCGGCAAGCTTAACTATGCATATGAGCTTAATGAGACCGTCGAGGAGAAGATCGTAAACATCGCAACTAAGATCTACGGTGCGGCTAAGGTCGACATCCTTCCGGAAGCACAGGAAAAGATCGATAAGTTCACTGCCGACGGCTACGGCGGTCTTCCCGTCTGTCTTGCCAAGACCCAGTATTCGCTTTCCGACGACCCCAAGGCATTGGGCCGTCCCGAAGGATTCACTCTTACCGTAAGAGACTGTCACCTGTCCGCAGGCGCCGGCTATATCGTCGGTCTTACGGGCACGATACTTACGATGCCCGGACTTCCGCCGCATCCTGCAGCACTCGATATAGGCGTATCTGACAGCGGAGACATAACCGGTCTGTTCTGAACATGGCAAAAAGACCGAATCCGACATTTCTCAAAAAGGCTGAGGGTATACATGAGTTCCGCAGGAAACGGACGCTCATAATCATCGCATGCATTTCCGTCGTTGCTCTTGTCACCGCCTTCATAATGTCGGTCGCATCGATGCAGCGCAAATACAGCGAAGCGTATCCCGAACTCGTCGGAGCGGCGACTTCGACCACGACCGAGTGGGAGAAATACTCAAGACCGGTCCATTCGACCACCACCGAGACAACAACGGAGACTACTACAGAAGCGGAAACTACCGTGATCTCTGCCGTAATCGCGGAGACAACTCCCCCGCCCGAGAGCACCGAGCCCACGGAGACAACGGTTCAGGATAATAAGCCCGATCCGTTCTCCGAGCCTCAGGGAATACATTTCAGGGATGAGTATCCCACCAGGACCGTCTCATATCAGGAACGTGCGGTGTTGCTCGACAGCCTCAAGGAGAAGATCACCAAGTATGCCGCCGATAACCCCGGAATCCGCATCTGCTTTGTCATCAAGTCCCTCGATACGGGAGAACAGCTCGGATACGGCCAGCTCGACCCCGTCGTTCCCTCCGGCGCATGGAGCCTCCCTGCAGGCATCGTGCTCTGCGACAAGGTTGACGGGAATCTCGCGAACTTCTCCTCCGTCTATACATATGACGGCACGAAAACGAGCAATATCTCCTACATAACTTCCACCTATTCCCCCGGCAAGCAGTTCTACCTCAGGACCCTTCTGAGATACGCTGTCACCCTGAACGATGACGTAGCCCTCTCCATGGTCATCAATGTGCTCGGCGGATCCGAAGCCGTCAGTGATGAGATCAACGCCATAAGTTCATACATCTCATACGAGGATGAGGTCCTCTATACCGACTACCGCGGATATGAGATCAAGGGCAACAGGAGAACGACCTGCTATGACATGGCAAATTATCTCGAATATCTGTACGAAGGCTACATCAACGATCCCGACTGCTATCAGAGGCTCATCAACGATATGGCTACAAGCGAGATGGAATCTCCCATCAAGAATGCATTCGGCGATTCTGCCGACGTATACCATGTATCGGGCAGCAATTCCGAGCTCGGCGCATATATGGACTGTGCGATAATCGACGGCGACGAGCCGGTGATCCTCGTAGTTTATGCCGAGGCAAAAAACTCCGGGAAAGCCGATGAAGCCCTGTATACAATGTCTTCCTATGCATACGATTTCATATCGGCATGCTATGCGGAATAAGCAGACCTTTTATGCTATAATCTCTAATGTTCATCCCGTCTTATCTGCGAACAGGTTCGGGTCCCGTGCAACTCGGTACCGTGAACCCTGTCAGGTCCGGAAGGAAGCAGCAGTAAGCGGATTTCCGCGTGTGCCGCGGGGAAGCCTGATCTGTTTGCATTTTGGGCGGGATGGACTTTTTCTTTTTAAGGGGGAATATCCATGGAAGAACACTTGGCGTTGTACAGACGGTTCAGACCTCAGACATTCGACGATATCGTTGAACAAAAGGAAGCCGTTACTGCCCTTCGTCAGTCGATCACTGATGGCAGGATCGGCCATGCGTATCTCTTCTGCGGACAGCACGGTACCGGCAAGACCACGATAGCAAAGGTTTTCGCGAGAGCCGTAAACTGCGAGCACCCCGTGAACGGCAACCCGTGCAATGAGTGTCCTACCTGTAAGGGTATCCTTAACGGCAGCATCCTCGACGTAATCGAGATGGATGCCGCTTCCAACAACAGCGTTGATAACATCAGGCAGATAACGGAGCAGGTCAACTTCGCTCCTTCTGCCGCAAGATATAAGGTATACATCATAGACGAGGTCCACATGCTCTCACAGGGCGCGTTCAATGCCCTGCTCAAGACGCTGGAAGAACCTCCGAAGCATGTTATATTCCTTTTTGCCACGACAGAAGTCCACAAGATCCCTTCGACCATCCTCTCGAGATGTCAGAGATACGACTTCAAGCGTATCTCCCGCGACAAGATCATAGACAGACTCCGTTATGTTGCGGACAAGGAGAGCATTCCCGTTGAAGAAGAAGCGCTCAGCCTTATCGCTGCGCAGTCAGACGGAGCCATGAGAGACGCACTCACACTGCTCGATCAGATGAGAGCAGTTACCGGCGGCAAGAAGATCACCGGAACCGACGTCGAGGAAGCAACGGGGACCGTCGACAACACTTTCCTGTTCAAGACGGCAAATGCTCTTATCGATGCAAGATTCGACGAGCTGATGGATCTTATGGCGGATCTGCACGAGAGCGGCCGTGATTACGTCAAGTTCACGCTCGAACTCGCACATTATTTCAGGGATCTTCTCGTGATCCGCGTCATGCCGGATCCGTCGAAGCTCCTCCCCTACACGTCAGATACCGTAAAGGCTATGTACGTTACGGCCAACAAGGTCAGCGCAGATACCCTCTCCGGTTACATCTCTTACCTGTCGAAAGAAGCATCCGAGTTCAAGTGGTCGCCTGATATCACCACGAGCTTTGAGATAATGATGCTCAGGCTGTGCGGCAAGAAGTCGCGCCTGCCCGTCGAACCTCTGGTGATTCCTGATTTTGCCTCCAAACAGGCAGAAGCAGCGGGGAAGATATCTTTCGCGGAGCCTGTTACGTCAGAGCCCGCAGAGGAAGAATCTGCCGCAGAAGAACCCGCAAAAGAGGAGGATAACGAACCCTCTCCCGCTCCTGTCAGCATCTTCGCAAAACAAAAAGAAGCTATGAAGGTAAAGGAAGAAGAACCTGCCGCAGAAGCAGAGGATGTTCCTTCCGAACCTGCTCCCGAAGAGCCGGAAGACAAGGAAGATACCGGTGATGAATTGCCCGGTCAGAGCTCACTGTTCAGCTTCCTGTCTTCTTCAACACCCGATGCATCCGACAGCGGATCAGATGATGCTGAATCTGAGGATGAGCCCGAAGACGAACCCGACGAACCTGCTCCCGAGAAGGAAGAAGAGCCTTCTCATTTCCTTGCAGGTCTGCATTCTTCATTCCTGGATGATCTGAAGCTCGGCACTGAAGACAGTCCGCAGCCCGAACCGGAGCCTGCACCCGAGCCCGCTCCCACGCATACAACGCAGCTTGCAGAGCAGATGGACCGCGTCGGTCTCATCGTAGACACTCCCAAGAGCGATATCAGAGTTCCCGAATTCACGGCTGACAGTGCTGACATCGCGGTAAGGTGGAAGAAGTTTATTGCAAACCTCCCCGAGGAGAGTTCCAATGCCGCCGCCACCCTCGAGAAGTCTTCCATGAGGCTGGAAGGAGACAGCGCGTATATCGTTTTCGCGAACGAGGATGCAAAGCTCATGACGAACCTCAAGAAGGCGCCCGCATTAAGGACGATAGCTCCGAACATCAAGCGCGAGTTCGATTCCGAGCACCTCTTCCTCTGCACGGAGGATCAGTACAGGAACATGCTCAAGTCCAAAGAGGAGAACGAGGCGCAGCGCCGCGCGGAGGAATTCCAGAGGCTTGCGCAGGAGAAAGGCATAGATACTAACGTCCACTTCGGTGACGACGATTGATAATAAGACAAACATACAGCAGGAGGAATAAATACTATGGCAAGAGGCGGATTCCGCGGCATGCCCGGAGGCAATGCAAATAACCTGATGGCTCAGGCACAGAGGATGCAGAGACAGCTCGAGGTAGCTCAGGCTGAAGTATCGGCCATGCGTATCACAGGTACGGCAGGCGGCGAGAAGGTCAAGGTCATCCTCGGAGGCGATCACAAGATCTACGGTGTTGAGATCGACCCCGCAGTCATCGATCCCGAAGATGCAGAAGGTCTGTCCGATCTCGTAATGGCAGCATTCAACCAGGCTGCAGAAGAACTCGAAGCCGAGTCCCAGAAGCGTCTGAACGCTATTACGGGCGGAGTGAAGCTTCCTTTCTGATATGTCAGGCTACTCCCCTTCCATCCAGAATCTGATCGCACAGTTGTCGAATCTTCCCGGTATCGGCGGGAAGTCGGCACAGCGTCTGGCTTTCCATATACTTGCGATGGACGAAGACAAGGCAAAGGCCCTGTCTGATTCGATAACATCTGCCCGCAGGTCGACCCGCAGATGTTCTGTATGTCAGAACTTTACCGACGGCGATCCCTGCCGCATATGTTCTGATCCGACCCGCGACAAGAGCACCGTGCTCGTTGTCGAGACACCCAGGGAAGTCGAGTCTTTTGAGAGGATGCACGAATACAAGGGGCTCTACCATGTGCTCCACGGTGTATTCGATCCGCTCAACAACAAGAGCATAAATGACACGACCATTCCCGATCTCATAAAGAGACTGTCCGAACACAGCGAGATAACGGAAGTCATAATCGCTACAAACCAGAATGCGGAAGGCAATGCCACGGCACTTTATCTGTCGAGGATCCTCTCGCCTTCCGGCATAAAGGTCTCGCGTCTTGCTTCAGGTCTTCCCATGGGTTCGGACATCGAATTCGTTGACGACCTGACACTCGCGAATGCCCTGAAGGGACGCATCTCTCTCAGCGAAGGAGCCGGCAATGAGGCTTGATAAGTTCCTTAAGCTGTCCCGCGTGATCAAGCGCCGCACCGTTGCCAACGACGTGTGCTCCACGGGCCGCGTCACGGTGAACGGCAAGGTTGCCAAACCCGGCACAAAGCTTAAGATCGGCGATATCGTCTCCATAATGTTCGGCAACGGAGTCGTCAGTTTCAAGGTCTTGAGCCTGCCCGAGACGGTGCGCCGCGAAGAGGCCCGCGAGATGTACGAACTCATCGAAGATACCGACGAGAATTCCGAAGAAGGATCCTAAGATTACAAATATCTTACTTAATGTTACATCCCCTTTAAGTTTGGGGATGCTTTGTTGTTTTGCCGTTTTGCGTATGAGATAGTCTAATCAGAAGTTTTTTGAAAGGCTGGATCCTGGAATTGCGTAAGGTTCATCACAAGACACACGGCATATCCTTTGTCAGGGCATTGCTCTACATAGGAGTAGTTGTCGTTGCGATCCTCTGCATCACGCGTTTCTCCAACATCATGGAGCAGCGTGCACGTCTCAAGGCAGAGAACAGTTCCCTTATCGCGCAGTCCGAATCTCTCAGCGAGAAGCTCGGACAGATCAAAGCCCAGGAGAAGTTCGGCGAAGACAACGCCTATATCGAGAGTGTGGCAAGAAGCCAGCTCGACATGGTATATCCGGGCGAAGTCATATTCCGTGTAAACGGAGAGAATTGATAATAAACGGTCCTCCCGACCTGATTTGCTGTTAGACAAAGAAGGCTGCCTCGTTTACGTGGCAGCCTTCTTCAATCGGTCATCTTTATCTGGAATCTGTCGAACCTGACGTTCTCGGTATATTGTTCACTGAAGAAGATCGTCTGATGGAATGCAGCAAACTCCTTGGTATTCTTCTTCATCCACATCGGGACGGGAACGTCCATCTCCTTGCAAAGCAGGACCAGCGCGGTCTCCAGCTGCTTCGAGAATGCCTCATCCGTATCTTCCGTTGCTACTTCCTTAATCTCCGTAAGGCGGTTTCCGACAAAGAGTCGGCCTTCTAATGTCATGATTATCTCCCCTTTTTGAGAGGCTCTGCCTCATTTTGGTGAATGTTTGCCACTATTTTGCCTTTTTTGAATCTTAAAGTAAATCCCGTGCGTGGTATCATACAATTGTTCTAAGTAATTGTTCCTTACTTCATAACACCCTCCTTAAGACACTGACAACCCCTCGTCAGTGTCTTTTTTCTTTTTGCACAAAAAAACCGAAAAAAAAGTGTTAAATCTTTTGAAAATAAACAAAAACAAGCCTTTGTTTTGTTGATAGTTACTTTCTTAAGTTGTAAAATAGCAAAATAAATTAACTCATAGCGGATAAACTCGTTTGGCGCTGTGAATTCAGGAGGTCCAACTATGAAAAAGTGTCCCGATTGCGGAATGGTAATTGCTAATCAGGCTATCAGATGCCCTAAGTGTAAATATACATTCACTTCAGCTGACGAGGGTGATGCAGGTGCAGAGGCAGTTGTAACTCCTCAGGCAGCAGCAGTATCTGCAGCAGCTACAGGCAAGTCTGACAAGGTTGCAGGCATCATGCCTATGATCGAAGTCAATAAGGATAATGTCGACACTTATTACGAGCAGCTTAAGGCAGCAGTCGTAAAGAGAAAGACAGAGTTCGACCACTTTATCGATTTCCTCGAGAACAGAACTTCCTGGCTCACGGCACCCGCTGACGTTAAGGGCGAGCTCGCTTGCGAGAAGGGTCTCCTCATCAGGAGCGTAGCTGTTACAAAGCAGCTCCTCAGGATCAAGGATACGATCATGCCCCAGCTCGACGAAGAGTCCGCTATCATCATCGCTCTCTTCCACGAAGTTGGTAAGGTAGGTATCGAAGGCAAGCCTCTCTTCATCCAGGAAGAGTCCAGCTCTCTGGGCAGCACATCTACT
>JAFZPJ010000049.1 GCA_017550385.1 Clostridiales bacterium | reverse complement strand
TTGTTCTTCTTGTTCTTGTATGTCTGATAGTTTCTCTGCTTGCACTCTGTGCATGCGAGAGTAAGCTTATCGCGAGCTCCGGCCTTTGCCATGGTACAAATACCTCCAAACGTAGTGTTTCAGGGCTTTTCAGGGTCCCCGTGCGCAAATTTCCGCGCAACTAAAAACAAGACCTGAACGGTCTAGCGCGAAGATTGTATCACAGACCAGGGGATAAAGTCAACGAAAATATTGATGGTTAGGGCATTTTTAAGCCTTAACCTCTGCGCGATCTGAGTTCAGCCTCGACGTCATCCAATGTGATGCCTCTGTCAGCCATGAGGACCAGAAGATGATATTCAAGATCTGCGATCTCCTGGATCGTTGCTTTTCTGTCTCTCTGGGAAGCGGCGATTACTACCTCAACTGCCTCTTCACCGAGCTTTTTGGAGATCTTATCCGTACCCTTGTCGAAAAGGTAATTAGTATAAGAACCCTCTACGGGATGTTCCTTACGATCCAAAATAACGCTGTAAAGCTCTCTCATGATATCCATCTTTTATTCCTCCTCGTTTTGGGACAGGTCCCAATTGTTCAATTCTGTATAAAAACATGTCCTGTTTCCTGTATGGCAGGCAGCTCCTGTCTGGTCGATCTTATAAAGGAGCGTATCCTTGTCACAGTCGATGTATGCCTCGATGACTTTCTGGAAGTGACCTGAGGTCTCACCCTTCTTCCAGAGGGAATCCCTTGATCTGGAATAGTAGTGCATGTAACCGGTCTCGCATGTAAGGCAGAAAGCCTCTTCGTTCATGTAAGCCATCATGAGGACCTGGTTATTTTCGAAGTCCTGTGTGATAGCAGGTACAAGACCGTCGGAGTTCTTCTTCATTTTCGCCCACATCTCATGGGGATCAAGTCTCATACCGCTCATAAAACCCTCCTTACGGGGATTCCTTCACCTTCGAGATAATCCTTAAGATCGGAGATCTTGATCTCGCCGAAGTGGAAAAGGCTTGCTGCAAGTACCGCATCAGCCTTGCCGATATTGATCGCATCGGCAAAATCCTTCATTGTTCCGGCACCGCCTGAAGCGATTACGGGTACTCCGACACTCTCGGAGATGAGGGATGTGATCTTGTTATCGTAACCGGACTTTGTTCCGTCCTTGTCCATCGAAGTTAAGAGGATCTCGCCCGCACCTAATGATACGGCCTTCTTAGCCCACTCCAGAGCATCAATGCCTGTAGGCTTTGTTCCGCCGGCAATAACGACTTCATAGCCTGAAGGGAAGCCCGTCTCTCTTGCCTTTACGTCGATAGCGCAGACGATGCACTGTGAACCGAACATGTCGGAAGCTTCCTTGATGAAGCCCGGGTTCTTAACAGCTGCAGAATTAAGGGAAACCTTATCTGCTCCCGCATTAAGAAGTTCTCTTATATCTTCAACTGTCCTTATTCCGCCTCCGATCGTAAACGGGATAAAGACTTCATTGGCAACTCTTCTTGCCATCTCAACAGTCGTGCCTCTTGATTCGATGGTAGCCGTGATGTCAAGGAAAACGAGCTCATCAGCGCCTGACTGGTTATATGTCTTGGCGCACTCGACGGGATCACCGGCATCTCTTAAAGATACGAAGTTAACGCCCTTGACGACTCTGCCGTCTTTGACGTCCAGGCATGGAATTATTCGTTTTGTAAGCATTTTGCCAGGTCCACCTTTCCTTCGTATATTGCTTTTCCGATGATGACTCCGGCACATCCGGATGTCTTTATGAGCTCAACGTCTTCATTGGAACCGATTCCGCCTGAAGCTATTACGTTAAGTCCTGTTGCCTCTACAAGTTCCTTTGTGGCAGCTACCGCAGGGCCTGTGAGCATTCCGTCTCTTGCGATATCGGTAAATACAACTGTCGTTGCGCCGATCTCCTTGCACTTCAATGCAAAGTCGACAGCCTTGAGTTCTGAATCAGCTGTCCAGCCGTCTACTGATACGAAGCCGTCGTGGGCATCGATACCGATAGCGACCTTATCGCCGAATCTCTCTATGGCTTTTCTTGTAAATTCAGGATCCTTAACTGCAGCTGTACCGAGGACTGCCCTTGATACGCCGTATTCTTCGATCCACTTTGCGAGAGTATCCATGTTGCGGATACCGCCGCCTGTATCGACCTTAAGGCCTGTCTTTATTGAGATCTCCTTGATGATCTCGTGGTTCTCGGGGACTCCGCTTTTCGCTGCATCAAGATCTACTACATGGATCCATGTGGCTCCTGCTTCCTTGAACATGAAAGCCTGGTCCAGAGGTGAATCATTGTAGATTGTTACGTCGTCGTATCTGCCCTGCTTGAGCCTTACGCACTTGCCGCCGATGAGGTCGATTGCGGGTAGGATTATCATGCTTTTGTCTCCGAAACGAATTTTCTAAGGATATTAAGGCCGGCCTCGCCGCTCTTCTCGGGATGGAACTGCATTCCGAAGATATTGCCGCGCTCGAAAGATGCGCAGTACTTGATGCCGTATTCGGTCTGTGCAGCGGTATCTTCAGCCTGGCCCAGCTGGCAATAGTAAGAATGGACGAAGTAAACATAATCGCCTTCGGTAAGGAGCCTGCCGGTTACGTCAACGAGCTTGTTCCAGCCCATCTGCGGAACCTTGAGGCCGTTGTCGGGAAAGCGTCTTACGAATCCCGGAATGATGCCGAGGCCTGATACGACGCCCTTTGTCTCTCTTCTCTCGAGGCTGTTCTCTTCAGAACCTTCGAGCATTAGCTGCATTCCAAGGCAGATGCCAAGAAAAGGCTTGCCTGAATTGGCGATCTCGATAAGAGGCATTACCAGATCTCTTGCCTGAAGCTCGTCCATGGCAGGAGCAAAACTGCCTACGCCGGGAAGTATCACTCCCGAAGCGTCATAAAGATCGTCTGCATTGGATGTGATGATGCAGTCACTGCCGATGTGCTTTAACGCCTTCTCGACAGAGCCCAAATTGCCCATTCCGTAATCTACTATTGCTATCAAAGGATCAGATTTCCTTTCCTGTAATACGTGAGTAGCACTCACGGTACTTAGCTGCTGTCTTCTCGATGATGTCCTCAGGGAGAGTCGGAGCCGGATATGTCTTATCCCAGTCGAGTGTCTCGAGCCACTCTCTTAAGAACTGCTTGTCGAAGCTCTTCTGTGCGTGGCCGGGCTCATACTCTGCTGCATCCCAGAATCTTGAAGAGTCAGGTGTGAACATCTCGTCGCATACTGTGAGGACGCCGTCGATCTTACCGAACTCGAACTTTGTATCAGCAAGGATGAG
>JAFZPJ010000048.1 GCA_017550385.1 Clostridiales bacterium | reverse complement strand
TCAATGGTAGAACTTCAGCCTTCCAAGCTGACCACGTGGGTTCGATTCCCATCACTCGCTCCAGGGTCATTAGCTCAGCTGGATAGAGCAACAGCCTTCTAAGCTGTGGGCCGGAGGTTCGAGTCCCCCATGGCTCACCAAAAGACGCGACGGTAGAGATTTCTCGTTTTCGTCGCGTCTTTTTTATGCACTTATAATGGGACTTTGAAAAAAGAACCTTATGCTATAATTTATCTGTAAATAATAAGAGGAGTAATATATGGCAGTAAAAGCTGAGTACGGCAACGAGAGCATACAGATGCTCAAGGGTGCTGACAGAGTCAGATTGCGTCCGGCTGTTATCTTCGGTTCGGACAACTTAGAGGGTTGTATCCATTCATTCTTTGAGATCCTTTCCAATTCGATCGATGAGGCCAGGGAAGGCTATGGCAGCCAGATATTTATCACGCGTTTTGCAGACGGAACCATCGAAGTAGAAGACTACGGAAGAGGTATCCCGCTCGATTACAATACCAAGGAGCAGCGCTTCAACTGGGAACTCGTCTATTGCGAGCTCTATGCAGGCGGTAAGTATAATAACAACACTTCCGGAGACTATGAATTCTCACTTGGTCTTAACGGTCTTGGTGCGTGCGCTACGCAGTATGCTTCTGAATTCTTCGATGTTACGGTTTTCCGTGACAAGACTAAGTATTCCATGTCCTTCAAGAAGGGTAATCCGGTAACGGAGCTGCAGACTGAACCATACAGATTCAAGAGGACCGGTACGGTCCAGCGCTGGAGACCCGATTCCGAGGTCTTTACGGAGACAGTCATCCCCCTCGAGACATTCAAGGAGATAATCAAGAGACAGTCTGTTATCAACAGCGGTATCGAGTTCATCCTCAAGGATGCCGAGTCCGGAGAAGAGTTCCATTACAGCTATCCTGAAGGCATCAAGGGCTATGTTGATGAACTCTCTGATATGAGAGGCCTTACGGATTCTTTCTTCTTCTCGGGAGAGGGCAAAGGCCGTGATAAGGCTGACAGAGACGAGTATAAGGTAAAAGCAGAGGTGTCTTTCTGCTTCAATAACAACATCAACGAACTCGAGTATTTCCATAATTCGAGCTTCCTTGAGCATGGCGGTTCTCCGGATAAGGCGGTAAGATCTGCTTTCGTGTCCGAAGTGGACCGTCAGATCAAACTGCGTGACAAGTACAAGGCTAACGAGTCTAAGATCATCTTCCAGGACATCGCTGATTCACTGATCCTCGTAACTAATACGTTCTCTACCCAGACTTCATATGAGAACCAGACTAAGAAGGCTATCAATAACAAGTTCATCCAGGACTTCATGACCCAGCTTATCAAGGATAATCTTGAAGTCTGGTTTACTGAGAATAAGGAATCAGGAGACAAGGTCGTAGATCAGATACTGGTCAATAAGCGTTCGAGAGAGAATGCCGAGAAGACCAGGGTCAATATCAAGAAGAAGCTCATGGGTTCTCTTGATATCAACAACAGGATCAAGAAGTTCGTTGACTGCAGATCCAGAGATGTCGGCAAGAGAGAACTCTACATCGTTGAGGGTGACTCGGCTTTGGGTTCGGTCAAGCTCGGAAGAGATGCGGAATTCCAGGCTGTCATGCCTGTAAGGGGTAAGATCCTTAACTGCCTTAAGGCTGATTATGCGACCATCTTCAAGAGCGATATCATCACCGACCTTCTTAAGGTATTGGGCTGCGGAGTAGAGATATCCAACAAGCACAACAAGGATCTTTCTGCCTTCAACATCGAGAATCTCAGATGGAATAAGATCATAATCTGTACCGATGCGGATGTCGACGGATTCCAGATCAGAACGCTCATCCTTGCGATGCTCTACAGGCTTACGCCTACTCTGATCGATAAGGGTTACGTCTATATTGCCGAGTCGCCGCTGTTCGAGATTACGTACAGGACTAAGGGCAAGAACGCCGAGGAGAAGACCTATTTCGCGTTCAACGAGAAGGAGAAGACGGAGATCCTGTCGAAGGTCGATCCCAAGCTCTGCACGATACAGAGATCGAAGGGTCTCGGTGAGAACGAGCCTGAGATGATGTGGCAGACCACCATGAATCCCAAGTCCAGAAGACTTATCAAGGTTTGTTCCGAAGATGCGCAGAAGATGTCGGAAGTCTTCGATCTTCTTCTTGGCGATAACCTCGCCGGAAGGAAGCTGCACATCGAGCAGGACGGACATCTGTACCTGGATATGCTCGATATCGGATAAACGGAGAGAAGATAAATGGCTAGAAAGAAAAAAGAACCTGAGAATAACAGTAATTCGCTGAAGGCAAAGCTTACGGATGCCAAGGCGGCCGATATGGCTCCTGTTCTTCAGCCCATTACGGAGACACTTGAGACCAATTACATGCCGTACGCGATGAGCGTTATCGTATCGCGTGCCATTCCTGAGATCGACGGCTTCAAGCCTTCGCACAGGAAACTCCTGTACACGATGTACAAGATGGGATTGCTGGGCGGCAACCGTACGAAGTCTGCGAATGTCGTAGGACAGACAATGAAGCTCAATCCTCACGGTGATACGGCTATCTACGATACGATGGTCAGAATGACCCGCGGCAACGGAGCGCTCCTGCATCCTTATGTGGATTCCAAGGGTAACTTCGGTAAGCAGTATTCGCGCGATATGCAGTGCGCTGCTCCGAGATATACGGAAGTCAGGCTTGAGAAGATCTGCGAAGAGATCTTCAAGGGTATAGATCATGATGCAGTCGACCTGGTAGATAACTACGATGGCACGCTTAAGGAACCGTCACTTCTTCCGACGACTTTCCCTGCGGTCCTCGTCAATGCCAACCAGGGTATCGCTGTTGGTATGGCTTCCAATATCTGCTCATTCAACCTGAAGGAAGTTTGTGAAGCGACTGAAGCTTATCTCCGGGATAAGAGCGTTGATCTTCTCGATATCATGCCTGCACCTGATTTCTCCGGCGGCGGATTGATCCTGTATGACAGGGAACAGATGAGGCAGATATATGAGACGGGCAAGGGTACTTTCTCCGTAAGAGCGAGATACAATGTCGATGCCAAGCACAATCTCATCGAGATCACCGAGATCCCTTATTCTACAAGCGTTGAGGCGATCATCGACAATATCGCGGATCTCGTTAAGTCCGGCAAGGCAAAGGAGATCTCCGATATCCGAGACGAGACAGACCTTGACGGTCTCAAGATCACTATCGACTGCAAGAGGGGAACTGACCACGAAGCTCTGATGGCTAAGCTCTTCAGGTTCACAAAGCTTCAGGATACTTTCTCATGTAACTTTAATATCCTGATAGGCGGCAATCCGAAGGTGCTTGGAGTAACCCAGATCCTTGACGAATGGCTCGACTGGAGAAGGGGCTGCATATCAAGAGAACTCAGGTTCAACCTGGACAGAATGAAGAAGAAGCTCCATTTGTTGGACGGTCTTGCACAGATCCTTCTTGATATCGATAAAGCCATCAAGATCATCCGTAATACCGAGCTCGAAGAAGATGTTATCCCTAACCTCATGAATGGGTTCGACATCGACAAAGAGCAGGCTGAATATGTCGCAGAGATCAAGCTCCGCAACATCAATAAGCAGTACATCGTGAACCGAATCTCCGATAGGGATAAACTGAAGGAAGATATCGCTGATACTGAAGATATCCTTAACAGCCCCAGAAGGATCAACACCTTGATCGTTAAGGCTTTGAGGGATGTTGCCACAAAGCACGGCAAGCCCAGGAAGACCGAACTCATCGTGGCTGAGGAGGCTCCTGTATTCGAGGCTGCGGCTGTCATTCCGGACTATACTCTTCACCTTATGCTTACCCGCCACGGATATCTTAAGAAGCATACGATGAATTCGCTCCGTAATGCAGGCGAACTCAAGACTAAGGAAGATGATGAGATCTTCATGGGTTTTGAGACTGAGAACAGGTCGGATCTGCTTATCTTCACGGATAAATGCAATCTCTATAAGGCGCATGTCTATGATTTTGCGGACACTAAGCCGGGAGAATTGGGCCACTTCCTCAGGAGTGTGCTCGGCATGGACCAGGATGAGACTCCTGTATTCATGATCGCCACTCAGGATTATAAGGGGATACTCTTTATCGCCTTCGAGAACGGTAAGGCTGCCAGGTTCCCGATCAATACATATGAGACGAAGCAGAACCGTAAGAAGTTGCTTAAGGCTTATTACGACGGAAGCAAACCGGTCGGATTCATTCTACTGAACGAAGAAGAGGATCCTGACCTCATAGTTACGAATACTCTTGATAAGGCGGCTGTCTTCAAGTCATCGCTCATTCCGCTCAAGACCACAAGGACTACACAGGGCGTGCAGCTCCTCGTATCCAAGAAGGGCTCCATCCTTAAGAGCCTTGCAAGACTTGAAGAAGTGGCAGTAACAGATCCTGAGTATTACAGGATACGTAAGGTTCCGGCTATCGGATACTACATAAGAGAGAAGTCTTTGGAGGCAAAGCAGATAAGCTTTGACGATCTGAGTTGATAACGTTCTCAAAAGAGTACAAGGTCAGAGACGAAGGTGAGAGGAAGGCCGGAAAGTTCTATCTTGCGGCTGCGATAATATGCGCTGCAGCTGTTGCTGCGGCGTTTATCGTTTTCGCGATAGTGGGAAGGACGAATGCTTACCAGAACATGACGATCCCGAATTTCCAGGCTGCATTGGACAGCGGGAATTACGAGGAGGCTCTGTCCATATACAGGAGCGTTCAGGATGAGGTGCTCTCGGCTTCGCCTGAGGACGCTGGCAAGTTTACCACTCAGACTCAGATGCTTGCTGAGATGGAAGCTATCGTCGCAGAGAAGACTGATACTCTGTGCAACAGGATACTGACCGAGAGATATATCCCGATGCAGTCTGACGTCGAGTTCCTTGATTCAATGGAGGAATTGACATCCTCGGTCGTATACAAATGGCTTAACGATCTGTGCGTCAGCTTCCTTCTTGGTGAGACTGAGAAGCCTGATGTAATGTTTGTTTTCGACCAGTTGGAACCCATAGGTAATCTTGCCGCGACTTCCGGTCCTCTGCTCCGTGAGCTCGACAATATCGAGACTGCTACAGGTGAAGTCCAGAATGCAGAAGCGGCTTTCGCCAAAGGCGATTACATCGGTGCAGTCAAGGGGTATCAGGGCGTTGCCGACGGTTATGAAGGATTTGTTTATGATTACTCTGTAGCCAGGATCGAAGAGATCAAGGGCATCATGTACGAGCCCATGATCAATGAGTGTGAGCATATGCTCGAGACATTCAAGTTCTATTCTGCCGAAGTCCTGCTGTCCGATCTCGCGGTGATATTCCCGGATGATGAGAGGATCAAGTCCGATCTGCTCGCGGCTACGGGCAATACCACGGAGACTTATGAATACTACGGACAGATCGAAGTGCTATGCGTAAGGTCTCTTATCGCGGATCCTGAGACTGCATTTGCAGAAGGTTATGCAAGTAATGAGAGCGGACTGTATCTTACCTGTGAGGAATTCGAGACAATGCTCGAGCAGCTTTATGAGGGCGGGTATTGTCTGGTAAACCCCGAGAATCTAATAGACATGAGTGATTCGACTTACCTTCTCGAACGTAATCTCAAGGTTCCCGTGGGCAAGAAACCTCTGATCATTGTTGTCGAGAATCTTTCCTATAGTGCTACTGCATACGGATACGGCACATGCCGCCAGCTTGTCCTCAATGACAGCGGCCAGGTATGCGGACAGTACGTTACCATAAACGAGAACGGAGACGAGGAGATCGTCATAAGCAGAACAGCCGAATGTATCGGAATCCTTGACCAGTTCGTAGAAGAGAACCCCGACTTTACATACGATGGTGCGAAAGGAATCATCTCCGTAAGCGGGTACGAATCGGTCTTCGGCTATGTAGTAAGTGAAGACGAGGTGGATGACAGGAACGCGGCACTTGCGACACAGAACATGCCTTCCATAGATCCTACTGAAGATGAGATCCTTGCAAATCAGGAGACTGTTATCAAGATTGCCGATGCCCTTAAGGATGAGGGCTGGCAGTTCGCATCGTGCACATACGGATATCTTCCCGATGCAAGAAACTGCACGATGGAAGAGATCCAGGCCGACACGGAGAAATGGCTTGAGCAGGTCGGTGCTCTTCTTGGCGAAGTCCATATGATCGTATATCCGGGCGGCAACTATATCTACGGTACTGATGATGAGGCAGTATACCTCAAGAACCTCGGATTCAGGATCTTCTTCGGTATAGGTTCTAAGCCTTACTATACTTATGGCGACAACTATCTGTATTTTGACAGATCGATAATCAGTGCGAATACGCTTGTTACTTATGATTACTCGAGGATCCTTGACGCAGAGGCGATTCTGGATCCTGCCAGGAACAGCACATAAGGTCCTTATATTAAAATTTCATTTCATTATTCGTCATTGTATGTTGTAAAATAATCTTTATTGTAAGATATATATGATTTTTCTTGGAGGAAGATAACATGGCTAAGATCGATAAGCTTACTGCTCTTACTGAAGAAGAGGATATAATCTGGCAGGACAGGAAGAGATATATTGGTCTTCCGATCTCCTTTACAATATACAGTTTCAGCAAATCCAAGTTCTATCTGAAGACAGGTCTGTTCAACATCAAGCGTGAAGAGATCCTGCTCTACAGAGTTCTCGATATTACGCTCAAGCAGTCTTTCGGACAGAAGATCTTCGGTGTCGGCAGCATTATTCTCAGCACTGCCGATAAATCCACTCCGACTCTTGAGATCAAGAGCATAAAGCAGCCCGAGAGGATATCTAAGGCCATAAGCACACTCGTTGAACAGCGCCGTGATGAGAAGAGAGTTACCGGCAAAGAGATGTTCGGTGCTTCCGGAGCGTTTGGCCATGGTGATCTTGACGGGATCGATCACGATGGTGACGGTCATTTTGATCTTGACGATCTCATAGATCATCATTAATGAGGTGAAGTTTTGGAAACCCGTATAGACAGACTGGGGAGCGTCAGAGAAGATAAGCTCAAACAGCTGAAGGAGCTGATCGCCGAATCCAACAACATCGTATTTCTCGGCGGTGCCGGTGTTTCCACGGAGAGCGGAATCCCGGACTTCAGAAGCGGTGCGGGTATCTACAATACAGAGAGCGGTACGAAGTATCGTCCTATCGATATCATTGCCCATGACTTTTTCATGGAGCATACCGAGATCTTCTATGATTTCTACAAACGTAAGCTGATATACCCTGATGCTAAGCCGAATAAGGCTCACAAGGCTCTTGTAAGACTCGAGAGACAGGGCAAGCTCAAGGCTATCATTACTCAGAATATTGATAATCTCCATCAGGAAGCGGGAAGCAAGTGTGTTATCGAGCTTCACGGATCCGTTTTCAGAAATTACTGCATGGACTGCGGTAAGAAGTTTGATACTGAATATGTAGTAGCGCAGGAAGGTGTTCCTCATTGCGACAAGTGCGGCGGCATAGTACGTCCCGATATCGTTCTTTATGAGGAGAATCTTGAGCATAAGAATGTAGACGATGCCATCAAGGCTGTTAAGAAGTGTGATCTTATGATCATCGCAGGTACTTCTCTTACTGTATATCCGGCAGCTACATTTGCTCAGTTCCTTAAGCACAACAGGATCGTCATTATCAATAAGAGTTCGACTTATATGGATCTTAAGGCTCTGCTTACTATCCATGATAACGTTGGAGATGTTCTCGATCTCTGTGTTCCCAAGCGCAGACCTTCGGTCAAGAAAAAGACTGCGGCAAAGAAGTCAACAACCAAGAAGACAACGACAAGTAAGACAACTGCGGCAAAGACTGCTGCCAAGAAGTCTTCTGCTGCCAAGTCATCTTCAGCTAAGAAGCCTGCATCCAAGGCTTCGACAAAGAAACCTGCTGCCAAGTCCGGTGCTTCCAAGACAAAGAAATGAGATCGGATCTTGCTTATTTCGAGAAGCGTTCTGAAGAGTTGTCTGAGGACATACGTGCAACCGGACGCAAGAGCCTGATCCTCAGCATTCTCAGGTTTATATCCTTCATTATCTGCATATTCTCTTTTGTCTATGGTTTTATTGGCGGACAGGGAGTGCTTATGCTCGCAGGAGGAGCTTTCCTCTTTGCTTTCTTTCTCCTCTGTTATATCCATGACGGTGTAAGGGACAGACAGGATTATCTGGACAGTCTGTATCTTGTTAATCAGAGATACATAGCCAGGATCAAGGGTGACTTCCAGACACTGAGAGAAGTCGCTGTTTACGGTCTTAAAAGACGTGAAGAGATAGAAGATGCTGTAGAGTGGTTCAGCGGCAATGAGTTCTTTACTCCTGACCACGATTACTGCATGGACCTTGATCTTTTCGGTAAGAAGTCTTTGTTCTCGCTTTATAACGTTTCAGAGACTCAGTTCGGCAGGAAAGCATTCGCAGATGAGCTTTTGTACAGTCCCGTATCCGAGCTTACTGCAACTGACATCAAGCTCAGGGAAGAGGCAGTTGCAGAATTAATAGACAGGGCAGATTTTATGGAATCCTATCAGGCTATTGCTGCCCTGGGCAAGCTTAAGAAGAGTCCCAAGGCTCTGCTCGGTTTTGCAGAGAACGGACAGCCTCTTGGCAAGTTCCCGATCGTGCTGGCTCTTTGTGCGGTTGCAGTCTGGTTATTCCCTTTGATCTGCATATTGTTTTTCAAGGGTCTTATCGGCGCTTCGATATCTGCAGCACTCATCGTTAACTTCCTCGTATGGATAGCAGGTCTTAAGCTCAATGCAGAATATCTCAAGGCTGCAGGCGAGATGCCCAGGCAGGTCAAGACCATCTGGAAGCTCTTTGTAGAGCTTGAGAAGGCAGATCTTAAGTCACCCTTACTCGTAAGCTATGTTAAGGGCAATGTCAGAAGATATACGGCTTCCGAATCTCTGAACAATCTGTCGATAGCTTTGTTCTTTGCTCAGCTCAGAAGTCAGCCGATATTTGCATTGCTTATTAATCTTATCTGCCCTCTCGATTATCTTGTTGCTTATCTGATGGGAAGATGGGCTGATATCTATGGTCCGAGCCTTAGTGTTCAGATAGACGGAATTGCAGGCATTGAAGCTCTTATGTGTGCTGCCCAGGTCGGAATAGCATCCGAACAGAGCGAATTCCCGACTTTTGTAGAAGCTGAGACTCCTTCCGATGAAGCATACTTCAATGGTGAGAATATCGTTCATCCGCTGCTCGCTCACGAGACGGCGGTGGCAAACTCGGTAGAGATCAACTCTGATATAGCTATCATAACCGGATCCAACATGTCCGGTAAGACTACTCATATAAGGACAGTCGGCGTCTGTGCGATCCTTGCATATATGGGCGCTCCCGTTCCTTGCACTTCACTGAAGCTAGGGAAGATGCGCATTATGTCTTCCATGAGGATAGTAGACAGCCTTGAAGAGAACATCAGTACCTTCAAAGCCGAGCTTACGAGGATATCCAAGATCATTGACGGAGCTGAAGACGGCAAGCCGATGCTCTTCCTCATAGATGAGATCTTCAGGGGAACCAATTCCGATGACAGGACGGAAGGTGCTCTCACTGTTCTTCATAATCTTTCCAAAGATTATATCTGCGGTATGATGACCACTCACGATTACGCCATGGTCGATAATACGGTTAAGAATTTCAACAACGTCCGATACTATCATTTCTCGGAGAAATACACTGACACGGGAATTACTTTCGATTATATCCTTGCGCCCGGTATCAGCAGGGAGTCCAATGCCAAGTATCTTATGAAGCTTGTAGGCATTGAATAAATGCTCTTTTATAGACAAATTCACGATTTGATATTATCAAATGTTCAGATTTTAAATAAATACAACAAATTTGCCACAATCTATACAAATTCATTGAACGAAGGCTCTCATTAATATATTATTTACTTGGGAATTTATGAAGTGAGCGTGGGTATGTTCGAGAGTCTTTCAGATTATAAGGCTTTAGTTTTTGACTATTCAGTCATGTTTGAGATCGGTGGAACTCCGACCTTTGATGAACTGCTTGATGTCATAATGAAGAGCAGCCTTGATGTCTATGTTAGCAAGACATTCAAGATGCTCCATTACTGTGTTCTGCGTCAGGCAGATCCCAAGAGCAAGAGAGCCGTCGATTCGATGAAGACTTTCTGCTCATATCTGCTTCCGGACAAGAGACTTCACCTTGTAAATGAGATCGAGACTAGTGCGTTCCTTGATGCTCTGTCTTCTGTAGAGGATGCATGCATCCTTACTACAAGGAACGGTATATTCACCAAGCGTCTCTACGAGAAGCACCCTGATTTCTCAGGCCATGTTGCGATACTTGTTAACAGAGAACTCAAGTTCTTTGATTCCATAGAGAAGTTGACCGAAGACTATCCTATGCCGGAAGTCAGCAAGCTCGCGCTCAATAATTCTTACCTTGACGAATATGCTTTTGCCAGTGTAGGCGATGTTGTCAAGAGTAAGGATCAGAGCGAATCCTATGAACTTATCAAGCGCCTTAGCGGCGGCGCAGAGGGAATGGTATTCACTACCGACAACAAATCTCTCGTCGCGAAAATATACCACCGCGGCACCATCACGCCTCTCAGGTGGGCAAAGCTCCAGAAGCTTGCGGATCTAGGTATCCGCAGCAGCGGATTCTGCCTGCCCAGGACGCTTCTGTACTTCAACAATATCCCCGTAGGTTATACGATGTCTCTGGGGCAGGGAACTACGTTAGGAACTGTTTTCGACGGCCCCGATGCCATCCTTGAACAGTTCCCCGATTGGACCAGACTTGATGTGGTAGAGACGCTTGTATCTCTTATCGAGAAGTATCTCTATCTGCATCTGCATAACGTTATCGCAGGTGACATCCAGCTTAAGAACGCGCTCATCGCCTCTTCCAAGAAGGTATTCCTTATCGATATGGACAGCGTACAGGCAGGAAACTTCCCTTGTCCTGTAGGCACGGAAGAGTTTACCGATCCCAGACTGTGGGGTCAGGATTTTTCCGGTTTCGTACGCGGTCTGTGCGATGAAGATTATTCGATAGCCATGCTCGTATTCTCTATCCTGTTCTGCGGTCTGCATCCGTATGCCACCAGGAAGGGAGCCGAGACACTTAAGGAAGAGATCATCGAGAAGAACTTCCCTTATACGCTTGACGATTCCGATGAAGAACATATCCCGGTCGGCGGATACAACTATATCTGGAGAAGACTTCCCGAGAGGCTCCGCACGATGCTCTATCAGACATTCAAGTGCGGTAAGCGTTACGAAGCAGTCCAGTGGTATGATGCTGTATCGGAATACCGTGATGACATCATCGGTATGAAGCTCGGCGATGCTGAAGCATATAAGCTGTTCCCCGATTCGGATTATAAGCAGAAGGAATATACCGGACTGGCTGATGACTTCAAACCTGAAGAGCATAAGCCGGTTGAACCTGCACCTGAACCTCAGCAGGCAGTAAAGGAAACAAAACCTGTTTTTGCGCCTGTTGCCGATGGATCTGCGTTCATGAATCCTGAGCCCAAGCCCGTATTCGAGAAGAAGACTTTTACGAATGTACCAAGCGGTCAATATGTGCCGCGCAATATCGGAGATCCTGAAGCGGCGAAGAATCACGCTGCGCTGAAGGATGAGCCTGAACAGGACAAGAAGAAGGGCGGAAAGTTCTTCGGCCTGCTCTGATCTTACAAAAACAACTATATCCGGGAGGAATAAAATGGCTGATTCGATTTTTAGTAGCTCTGATTTTGGCAGCAGCACAAAGAGGAGATTACCTATCTGCTTCGCGCTCGATACATCCGGCTCGATGATCGGCAATCCGATCAGGCTCTTGAACATGGGACTTCAGAACTTCATGGCTTCCATCAAGGCAAATGATGATACCAGATCTTCCACGGATATCGCGATCGTTACTTTCGGTGCGAAGGTTGAGATCGTTATGCCTTTCGGTAAGATCTCTAAGGAGAAAGGCGTTCCCGAGATAAAGGCATCTACTACGCTTACGCCTATCGGCGAAGGTATCCTTACCGCGCTGGAGCTCCTCAATACACGTAAAGAGGGATATAAGGAACTCGGTATCAAGTACTACCAGCCCTGGCTCGTAGTAATTACCGACGGTGCGCCTCAGGGTCCTAATGCCATGCAGAACATGGAACTAGCCATCAAGGCTTGTAATGAGCTCGAGGCTGAAGATAAGCTCGTAGTATTCAATATCGGTGTCGGTTCGGGCGCCGATCTCGATATCCTTAAGCGACTCTCGCAGAAGAGGGCAGAACCTATCTCGGTATCTTCCGCAGACTTCGGCAAGCTCTTCGAATTCCTCGGTTCGTCGTCATCTTCCATCGTATCATCCGGTAAGAGCGATGACAGCCTCTACAACATCAACACCGAGCCTCAGGGCGATTCGGTAGGTGTGGATGACTTCATGAAATTCCTTGATGAGGATGACGAATAATGTACAGCGGGATTACGGTCGGTTGTTTTACCACTATTGGCAATAAGCATGTAAGCCGCGGAACGCCGTGTGAAGATGCATCATGCGCAGTCTCGCGCAACGGTGTGTCTGTTGTTTGCATTGCCGACGGTGCCGGCGGTAAGCAGTATACGGATGCGAGATTCGGTTCGCAGTGTGCGGTCGATACGATAGCTTCCGTTCTGTGCGATCATTTCGATGCTCTGTATCAGGAGAACAGGGAGGCTGCAGTACGCGGCTATCTCATGGCAAAGCTGCGTGTCGAGTTCTCGAAGATCATGGATGAGAGAGACCTTGATGTTATCGACAGACTCTCATGCACGCTGCTCTTTGCAGCTGTAAAAGACAGAAGACTCATGATCGGACATATCGGTGACGGTCTTATCGCGAGAATATCCCCTTCGGGTGTATCGCCTTTTACGATGCCGCAGAATGATAAAGAGGGAAAGACGTTCTTCGTTACTGCGGCTCATGCCGATAATTACATGCGTCTTCTTAAGACAACAGTCGATGACTGTCATGCGATCGCGCTTATGACTGACGGCGTCCAGGACAGCGTTTATAACGAGGAAGCCGGTCTGGTCAAGCCGGTAGTAGCCAAGCTTGCCGAGACTTTCAAAGACGGCAGACAGGCAGGCGAGGAAGCGCTCAAGGAGACAGTCGAGAAGTACATAGTTGCCGGAAGCAATGTCTCAGACGACGCAAGCATCGGTATAATGTATTTTGAGGGAACAAGTGCGCCGGATGCTGCAACTCTCGAGAGTACTGCAGATAAGTTCGGAGATTCTGACGAGAGCTTCAAGGAGTTGTCCGTACAGATCAAACCCGAGCTCATCAAGGCGCAGGAGATAATCGCCCATAAGAAAGATGAGGCGGACAAAGTTATTCCGGAGACAAAACCGGAAGAGAATGTTCCGGCAGAAGAGCCTGTTGCAGCTGCAGAAGAAGCTGCTCCTGCCGAAGAGAATAGAGGGAAAGCAAGTGTCAGCAAGCTGTCTGTTGCTATGTTCTGCATAGGATTACTGCTTGCTGTTGCGGGAATCGTTATGTTTATCCTGTCTAAAGCGGGATAAGAGGAGGGAACATGGCAGACGAGAAGAAATACGAGATACTTCCTGGTGTTGATATACCGGACATGAAGACAATAAAGGATGCTGCATCGGATTTCTCAGCTTCCGGTGTTGAGGACTTTGCTATCAAGAGCTTCGCCTTGGATCCTGTTAAGGCTGGCGTTACTGCTCCGATATCTACGGAAGAACTTGCCAATCTTCAGAATATGGGTGATAAGGTTGCAGCTGAAGAAGAGAGAGCTGCAGCTGAGAGCCGTAAGCGTATGGATTCCATCATGCAGAGTGCAGTTCAAGCTCCGGAGCCTCTTAACAAGCTTCGCCGTGAGAATGCAAGCAAGATGAGCGAAGAAGAACGCAAGAAGATAGAAGCACAGATCGAAGAGGAAGAGGCAAAGCAGGCTGAGATCGAAGCAAAGAACAAAGCCCGCGAAGACAGAAGACGTCTTCAGCAGCAGCTCCTTGAGGAAGCACGTGAGCGTGCCAGGATCGACAGAGAGCAGGAGAAGTATCTTGCAGAGAAGAGGGCTGCTGAGAAGGCTGCTGAAGAAGCAAAAGCTAAAGAGGGAGCTAAGGCTGATTCTGAAGATAACGAAGATCCTGCCAAGCCTCAGGATGCTGCAACGATCGCTACTGATGCCGAGACCTTCGACGATTTCTCTGAATTCTTAGGTGAAGATAAATAAGACTTATAGCTGATCAGATCCTGTGAAGGATCACGACTGCCAGGATATACAATGCATCGATAATGGCAGCGGCGATGACGATAGTCCTCCAGACCTTGGGAACACTGAATCCGCGATTCTTTTTGAGCTCCTCGTGAAGAGGAGTTCTAATATTTTTGAAGAGGATTATCTTCTTCTTGGTAAGCCTTCCAACAGTAATCTTAAGGATCGAGATTCCGCCGTCAGCAAGGAACGGAAGTCCGACGATAAGATAAGCAAAAGGCACCTTCAGGTAGATGGCATAGAAAGCAATGAAGAAACCGATGGCTCTAGAACCTGCATCACCCATAAGCACCTTGCTGGGGAAGAAGTTGAATATCAGGTACGCTGCCAGACTGCATATCATTATGATGCCGACCGTAATACCGTTCATTGTAAGCGTACCGTTGAAGAATGCCGTAACGGCCAGAGCGATTATCGTAAGCACGGTAAGCGTTCCTGACAGACCGTCGATGCCGTCCGTAGCATTGGTGGCGTTTATCGATACCACGAAAAGTATGACTGCAAGGATGTAGAACACCACGGGGGTAAGGAAGACGGGGACGCCGTTGAGACCGAGCCTTACATAACCTCCGAAAGCAAACAGGACGCAGACGAGACCGCCGAGAAGAGACAGCCCGAAATCCAGCGCTCCCTTGATGTATTCGTTCCAGGCTTTCTTTGAACGGTCATCGAGAAGGCCGGTGATCATTGCAAGGAACGTTACGCCTGCACCGAAGATCAATGCGGCTTCATACTGGTAAAGATATACACAGGCCATGGTTACGAGAGTAAAGATGATCGTAAAATACAGTCCCGTGCCTGTGGGTTTGCCGATGTTTACTTCGGAGCCTTCCGCAAACTTGCGGCCTCGGTCATGGCCCAAAAGAAGGCCTTCACATGGTCTTTTCAAGATGAAAAGATAAGTCAGTATATAAGAAAGAAGTGCGCCCGCACCTAATATAATCCAATAATTCATAGAACCTCTTCCCAAAACAGTTGAATTATACCGCTCTTTATGACCTGAGCAAAGTTTGCCGCTGCCGATAAAAAGCACAGAAAATTAGAAGAATTTGCGAATTTGAATGTATATACTATTGACATAGTAGCAAAAGAATACTATCATATCATCATCAAAGTCAAAGGGAGAGGAAAACTATGGTATTACCTATCATTTTATTTGTACTTGCGGTAGTCCCGGGAATCATCCTTTTTGTCATGACCAGAAAACTGGACAAGAAGGAAAAGGAATCCAAGAAGATCATCATCAAGATCATGCTTATGGAGATTCCTTTTATCATTGCTGCCATTATCGCCGAATTGGCGGGCGAAGCCATCTTGCAGGGCGTTACGGGTGAAGACAGATCCAATATCCTGTTTATTGCTGCTTTATGCTTTCTTGTTGTTGGTCCTGCCGAAGAGATCTTTAAGTTTCTTGGTGCAAAGGTGCCCACGTGGAAGAGCCCGGAATTCAACTGCAAATTCGACGGTATCGTCTATTGCACGACTTCAGCTCTGACTTTTGCTGTCTTGGAGAACCTTGGTTATGTTCTCGGTTCCCAGTCTTTGGGAACGGCGATCATGAGAGCTTTATGCTGCATCCCCGGACACTTCATGTACGGCGTTGTCATGGGTGTGTTCTATACACGTGCGAGAGTATGCATGAACAACGGAGACAAGAAGGGAAAGAGAAAGAACTTCTTCCTTGCGATCTTTATTCCCGCTTTGGTTCACGGACTCTATGATACTATCGCATTTTCTTTTGTACCGCTCGCTGAAGAATATGATTATGCATCAGGCGATTATCAGATCGGACTCTTGCTCGGATTACTCCTGTGCCTCGGATTGTTCGTCTTAGTAATCGTCGGAACATACATCTGCCTTTTCGTAGTCATCTTTAAGCAGGCTAAGACAGATAAGTACATCGCACCGAGATATCCGCTTCCGCAGCAGCCTGTTGCTGTACAGCCGGCTCCCGCACAGCCCGCACCTGTACAGACTGCAGCTTCTCAGACGGATCCTAACGGCAACAATAACTGGTAATAATACCGCAGGCGATAGATTAAGATAAAAGAAAAACCCTTGAGGAAGATCCTCAAGGGTTTTAACTTTGGTGCACCTCCAGGGACTCGAACCCTGGGCCCACTGATTAAGAGTCAGTTGCTCTACCATCTGAGCTAGAGGTGCGTTAAGCAACGGAAATGATTATAACCATTGTACTTTTATGTGTCAACAGGTTTTTTACTCAAAATAACCTGTCATATCAGAAGTCGAAAAATTCTCCGATAAAGGCAGCTCGACAGGGCGTTTCTCTTTGGCTGATCTGTATATGCCGAGCATAGTATCAACAGATGAGAATCCTGCATAGGCGTCAGCTATGGGTTGCCTGTCTTCATTGATCGAATCTCTGAGATCCTTATAGATACCCATATGAGGGTTCAATGCGCATTTGTATGAGAAGAGACCGCCTTCCTTGAACTGCTTGCGGATATAGTAGCCTCCCAGCTTCTTGGTCTTGCCGTTTGACTTAAGGGAATAAACGGCAATGTGGGGGATATCGGAATCGAGTCCCATGGTGATCATGCCCTTCTCGCAGAAGACAGTAAACTCTGCCATATGTTTGGAAGGGAAAGTTGCAGTCGTGCCTTCTATGGAAGCCAGTGCTCCGTTCTCGAGACGAAGCGTGGCCATACCGAGATCTTCTGCTTCGATGTTCCTTAACCTCTTTGCAAGCATTGCCTGTGCTTCGACCGGTTCAGAACCCATAAGCCAGATGAGCAGATCTATGGCATGGATGGTCTGGTTCATCAAGGCACCGCCGTCGCTCTTCCATGTTCCGCGCCAAGCGGCAGAGTCATAGTAATCATCACCGTGCCCCCAACGGACGTTGATCGTTCCGTGGGTGACCTTGCCGAACTTGCCGGTAGCGATGTCCTGTCTGAGAATGTTAACGATGGGAAGATATCTGTAGATATGTCCCATGGCTATCTTCTTGCCGGTAGAGCGCGACAGATCATAGATCTCTCTTGCTTCACTGTTCGACATGGTCATGGGCTTCTCGAGGAGAAGGTTGCTTCCGTGCTCCATGGCGTACTTTGCTATCTGAAAATGAAGACCGGAAGGAACGGTTACAGCCGTGATGTCAGGCTTGACCGTATCGATCGCTTCCTTGTAATCAGCGAAAACGGGGGTATCTGCAAAACCTTTTACGGAAGCCAGCAGTCTCTTGGCAGAATCGCTGTTGGTATCGACTACGCCCTTAAGCTCAAGACCGTTAAGCTTGGATATAGACTTAAGGTGCTTTACCGCGACACGACCGCAACCGACGATTATTACAGAAAGAGACATCAGTACCTCCGTTTGATTTTGATTTAGATATATTAGCATAAAAAATGTTATTCTTTAATTATTAAGAAAAAGGGGTACATATCCATGAACATGCTTGAGATCATTCTCGACAAACGCTACGGCAGATCTCTTACGGACGAACAGATCAGATTCTTCGTCAAGGGCATAACCGATGGATCCATACCTGATTACCAGACATCGGCTCTGCTTATGGCGATCGTCCTCAACGGTATGGATGAGCGTGAGATGACTACGCTCACGCTGGAGATGGCTGATTCGGGTAAGAAGAACGATCTGTCATATCTGGATGGTATCCCGGTCGACAAGCACAGCACAGGCGGTGTCGGTGACAAGATCACACCTGTCCTTATGCCGCTTATCAGCACTTTCGGCGTGCAGACAGTCAAGCTTTCCGGCAGAGGCCTTGGCTTTACCGGAGGCACCATTGACAAGTTCGAATCCATAGAAGGCTTCAATGTGGAAGTGCCTCAGTCGGAATTTGCAGAATATGCCAAGGATACCGGCATGGTGATATCAGCCCAGACACCTGATCTCGCTCCGGCAGACAAGATACTGTATTCACTCAGGGATGTAACGGGAACGGTTGATTCTATCCCGCTCATAGCATCGAGCATAATGAGCAAGAAGCTTGCCGGCGGCGCTCAGGCCATTGTTCTTGACGTTACCTGCGGCAGCGGTGCTTTTATGAAGACAGAGCAGGATGCCAGGCGGCTTGCGGAAGCAATGATCAAGATAGGCAAGGGCGCAGGCAGGCAAATGTGCGCTGTTATCACGGATATGGACCAGCCTCTCGGAAGATGCTGCGGCAACACCCTCGAGATGCAGGAAGTCTACGAGACGCTTACCGGCAAGGGAAGCAAGGACGTAACGGATGTTGTAATAGAGCTTGCTGTAAAGCTCATACAGATGGCCGATAAGGCAGACGGCATGTCAGAAGATGAGCTCAGGCAGGAGTGCCTGAACAGGCTGTCTGACGGCAGAGCGCATCTCAAGTATTCCGAGCTGATAGTGTCACAGGGAGGAAGGATCGATGCGATAGGATCGCCTGTGTATAGGGAATATCCTTTCGATGCGATGCATGTAACGAGTCCGGATGAGGGATATGTAATGTCAGTCAGAGCTGATCTGATAGGCAAGGCGTCCGTGCTGCTCGGTGCCGGAAGACTTGCCAAGACCGATCCTATCGATTACGGCGCAGGACTGTGCTTCTACGCCAAGCGCGGAGATAAGGTAAGAAGAGGCGACGTGCTCTGCTCACTCTGTCACGGTGAGAATGCACAGCTCGATGAAGAACGCCTGTTCGATGCCATGGATCTTGTTCTCGAAGCATATGAGATAGGACCTGAGCCGCCTGAATCAAGAGAAGCGGTCATTGATGTCTTGTCTTAAAACACTGTTAGTGTATAATACGAACAAATGTTCAAATTGTTGAGGAAGCATGATAAGTAAGGTTACGCACAGGATCATAGGCATCGACCCGGGTTACGCCATCACAGGTTACGGGATAATCGAGAAGACCGGGAGTAAGATCAAGGCCATAGAATACGGTGCGATCGAGACTTCTTCCAAAGCGGATTTTACATTGAGGCTTCTGGCGATCAACGATAAGGTAAGATATCTGATAGAACAGTTCAAACCCGACTGTATGGTCATTGAGCAGCTCTTCATGGGTCAGAACCATACGACTGCCATAGGAACGGCACAAGCCAGGGGAGTTGTACTTGTCGAAGCAGCAAGAGCCGGGATCGATGCATATGAGTTTACGCCTATGCAGGTCAAGCTCGCGGTAACAGGTTACGGCAAGGCCGAGAAGAAGCAGGTACAGTTAATGACGCAGAGGCTTCTGGGACTTGAAGAGATACCGAAGCCTGATGATGCGGCTGATGCTCTGGCAATCGCTATCTGTCTTGCAAATACGGGTATCAATAATGCCAATAAGGTTGTATCGGGATATCAGCACGGAAGGTACGGATATTCCAAGCGTAACGAATTCGGTTGATAAGGAGATAATATGTACGCTTATATCAAAGGAACGATAGCCGGCAGGAATGATGCCGAACTGATCGTTGATAACAATGGAATAGGTTATCTGATCAATTGTCCGCTCTCGATATCAGCTCCCCTCGGAGGCATAGGAGACGAGGTCAAGGTATTCGTATATCAGAGTGTCAAGGAAGATGATATCTCGCTCTACGGATTTGCTACGCAGGAACAAAAGGACATGTTCCTTAAGCTCATCACTGTAAGCGGAATTGGCCCCAAGGTGGCTCACAGCATCTGTGCGGGATTAGAGCCCGAACAGTTTGCTGCAGCAGTTATGAGTAATAATGTAACTGTCCTCACAGGCGTAAAGGGTCTCGGCAAGAAGACTGCAGAGAGGATAATCCTGGAACTCAAGGATAAGCTCAAGGCACAGACCGGCAAGGCTGCCTCTGTAACTAAGATCGCTCCTGCTGCAGGTAGTCTGAACCCTGCTGACGGGTCTGTAATGAATGACGCGGTAGGTGCGCTCATAATGCTCGGATTCAAAGAGCAGGAAGCAACGGATTCTGTAGCGGCGGCTTATTCGGAGGGCGTTGGTCTCGAGGAACTTATCAAGAAGGCATTGAAGATAGCATCAGGAAGTAAATTATCATGATGGATTACGAAGGTTACGGAGAAGAAGACAGCCGCGTACTTGGCAGGATGGTCCAGCCGGGAGACGGTGACGAGAGAACGTTAAGACCGGTCAGGCTTGAAGACTATGCCGGACAGACTAAGGTCAAGACGAATCTCAAGATATTCATCGAAGCTGCAAAGAAGCGCGGTGAAGCTCTTGATCATGTTCTGCTCTACGGTCCTCCTGGACTCGGCAAGACAACGCTTGCAGGCATCATCGCCAATGAGATGGGCGTAGGGCTTCATATTACGACTGGTCCGTCCATAGAGAAGGCAGGAGACCTGGCAGCCATACTTACTAATCTCGAAGAGAATGAAGTTCTTTTCATAGACGAGATCCACAGGCTCAACAAGAGCGTGGAGGAGATACTTTATCCTGCGATGGAAGATTATAAGCTCGATCTCATGATAGGTAAGGGACCCGCTGCCCGTTCCATGAGACTTGATCTTCCGCATTTTACTCTTATCGGAGCTACGACCAGGGCGGGAATGATCTCTTCTCCTTTGAGAGACCGTTTCGGCATGATCCACAGATTAGAGCTATATGAGACTGAAGAGCTCATGAGCATTCTTTCCCGTGATGCCGGACTTCTCGATATCAAGATCAATGAAGAAGGCCTCAGAAATATCTCTGCAAGATCAAGAGGAACGCCGAGGATCGCTATCAGACTTCTTAAGAGAATGAGAGATTATGCATCTTACATGGAGAAGGATGTTATTGATAAGGAAGTGTCCGACTTCGGCTTGAAGCAGCTTGATATTGATAATATAGGACTTGATGCAGTTGACAGGAGAATGCTCGTTACGATGGCGGATGTGTTCTCCGGCGGTCCCGTAGGTCTTGAGACTCTTGCTGCTACTACAGGTGAGGACCAGGTTACGATCGAAGACGTATACGAGCCGTTCCTTCTGCAGAACGGATTCATACAGAAGACACCCAGAGGAAGGATGCTGACGAAGAGAGCTTTCGAGCATCTCGGACTTCCCATGCCTGATGATTATATAGCCAAGACAAGAGGCGGTATGAAGCCTTCCGTGCCGGATAACATAACTATCGAGGAATGGACGGCCGGTAATAACGTAGAGGAAGATTCCTGATGTCTTTACTGCTTCATTGTTGCTGTGGTCCGTGTGCTATGTACCCGGTCGATCTTCTTTTGAAGAACGACCGCGATATCGACTTGTTCTGGTATAACCCCAACATACATCCCCAGTTCGAATGGGACAGGAGACTCGAGAATCTGGGTAAGGCCGCAGAGCATTACGGTGTAAAACTGATAATCGCAGGTGATGCCTGTGAAGAGGAATACTGGAAGTCAGAATCTTATCTGAATGAGTATCCGACTCGGTGCGATATGTGTTACGACCGCCGTATGGATGTGGTTGCTAAGTATGCCGCAGAGAACGGTTATTCTTCGTTCTGTACGACTCTTCTCGTAAGCCCGTATCAGCAGCACGACAAGATCGCTGAAGTATCCGGGCAGAAGGCAAAGAAGTACGGGACTTCGTTTGAGTATATGGACTTCAGACCCGGATTCAGACAGGGTCAGGATATGGCCAGAGAGATAGGCTTATACAGGCAGAAGTACTGCGGATGCATATTCTCGCTTGAAAGTTCAAAGTTCCGTGATAAGATTTACAGATCCTTTGAGAAGTAAAGAGAGGAAGTAGTCTTATCTTGGGCAGTTTACGCCAAAAATACATAGGTGACCGCAAGTTCTACCGCATGCTTATAGGTGTGGCTCTGCCTATCATGATCCAGAACGGCATTACGAACTTCGTATCGCTCCTGGATAACCTGATGGTCGGAGCTTTGAGTACTGAAGCTTATTCGGCCGTTGCGATAGTCAACCAGATAATGTTTGTATATTTCCTCTGTATCTTCGGAGGATTGTCCGGAGCAGGTATCTTTACTGCGCAGTTCTTCGGTAAGGGCGATCATGAGGGTATCAGGAATACTTTCCGTTATAAGCTCATATTAGGATCGTTTCTGTGCGTTGCTTCAGCGCTTATCATGTGGTTTGCCGGAGATAAGATCATCGGACTGTTCCTCAATGAGAGCGAGGACGGCGGAGACCTTGTGCTTACTCTCGAATACGGCCTCGGATATCTGCATCTGATAATGTTCACATTGCCTTTGGTGATGATAACCAATGTCTATGTGGGAACGTTAAGAGAGTGCGGAGAGACGGTGCTTCCTATGAAGGCCGGTCTAATCTCCGTTGTGGTCAATCTGGTCTTTAATTACATCCTTATCTATGGCAAGTTCGGACTTCCTGCCTTGGGTGTGTACGGAGCAGCCATAGCGACCGTGATCGCAAGGGTTGTCGAGTTTGCAATTATCAGGATATGGGTCATCCGTCATTCCGAGAAGACGCTTTATCTCAAGGGTGTCTACAGGACTCTTAAAGTGCCAGCACCGCAGTTCGTCAAATACTTCACAACGGGATTCCCGCTACTTATCAATGAGACGCTTTGGTCCCTCGGCATATTTCTTCTGAGCCAGGCATATTCTCTCAGAGGCCTTAATGTCGTTGCAGGACAGGGCATAGCCAACACTATCAACAACTGCTTCAATATCGCTTTCATCGCGACCGGCGATGCGGTAGCCATTATAGTAGGAAGGCTGCTGGGAGCGGGAGATATGGAGAAGGCGAGAGATACGGATAACAAGATCCTTGCAACTTCCGTTATGCTAGGTACTACCGTCGGACTTATCATGTTCCTTACGGCAAATCTTTATCCCATCCCTTATAACGTAACTGATGAAGCCAAAGCATTAGGCGCGATGTTTATCATGGTACAGGCGCTCTTCTATCCTAAGGATGCTTTCCTTCACACGTCATACTTTACGATAAGGGCAGGTGGAAAGACGGTGGTCACATTCCTATTTGACTCCGTGTTCATGATGCTGGTCTCGGTGCCTGTTGCTTATTGTCTGAGCAGGTTTACTTCGATGAACGTTATCGCTATCTTCGCGATCGTTCATGCTGCAGATCTTATCAAGTGCGCAGTCGGAGCAGTGATCCTCAAGAAGGGTCTGTGGATGAAGAATATCGTATCTAAGCTCTAGTTGGGTTCTTTTGCGTCAACGGTTATCGAATAGTATTCCTTGTATATGACCATGCCTGGCTTGGCGCCGGGGATCTTCTTTACGTGTGAGACAGGGCAGTAATCGACCTCGGCCTTGATAGATCCGGCTTTTGTGCCTTTGCCTTCCAGGTGTTCTTCGACGATCGCATTGCGCGAGAAGTAAGCAGCAAGCTGCGCGGCTTCAATAACAGCCGTATCTGAAGGCATATCTTCGTCAGGTCTTGTCTTAAGGATGACATGGGTGCCCGGAAGACCCTTGATGTGGAACCACCAGTCAGTCTTGGAGGCTACGGAGAAGGTCAGTTTATCGTTTTGGATATTGTTCCTTCCACAGAGGATCTCGTATCCGTCCGAGGAGGTGTATTTCCTGTAAGACAGCTCTTTGGTCTGTTTGGATTGCTTTACCTGACGCTGTTTGGCCAGTCTGGCGGCTTCCCTCAATGCTCTGGAAGATGCCTTGCCTGATTTGGCGACACCGACCATTCTGTTGGGGTTGCCTGCATTCTGTACCGGGTTCTTTTTGCCGGTTCTGTTATTGCTGTCTCCGGTGATCTCGGATCTTATCTCTTCATTCAAAGCATCGAGATCTTCATCGCATGAGGCGCTGTCGATCGCGGTGCGCAGGGAACGGATATAAGAGATCGCAAGCTCGTCTTCTTTAAGATATTCCTCTGCCATCTCGAACTTCCTCTTTGCCTTGCGGAATCGTCTGTAATAATCCTGGGCATTGCCGGATGCATCGAGCGCGGGGTCAAGCTTTACTTCGATCTCGCAAGGAGGATCAGCTTCGTAATTCATAAGGGTAACAGAATCAGACGAAGGCCGGATCATGTATTTGTAAGTGAGGATAAGGTCGCCGCAGCTCTTGTATCTGTCTGCTTTGGCGCCTTCTGCATAGTCTTTCTCATGGACTTCCTTCTTCTTCATAAGTCTTGAGAGAGCAGCGGAAGTGATCTGGTCCAGCCTGTGCTTCTTGGCATCTAACGCCATACTCTTATCTTTGGACGAATAGAACAGGTCTATACATTCAGATATCGATCCGCAATACCTGGAATCGTCAAACCCCTCGAGTTCCATCACGGAGTAATCTGCAGGTTCTCCGTCAGGCCCGAAATACACACCCGGCCTGAAGGTACCGTTTATGAGCTTTGACAGGAAATCCCTGCATGCTTCGTTAAGAGCTTGTGCGCCGTCTTCAGGGAGCATTGCGGCCGTAAGTCTGCCGTCGCAGCCTGCTTTATGGCACAACTGGCGCGCCAGAAGGGGAGACAGGCCCTTGATCGATTCAACCAAAGCCTTCTCAACGGGTCTTCCGGCCGCTTCAGCGGTAATGGGAAGATTGCCTTCTTCAGTTATCTCCAAAGCCTTGTCGGGGAGGAGCTTATTCTGGGATTGAGGATATTCATATATCCTGGCAGGCATGACTTCACGTATCCTGGATACTGAATAGTCTACGTGGATAGCTGAGTCTATGATCTTGCCGGACTGGTTGACGAGTATCAGGTTGGAGAACCTTCCCATCAGTTCGGCTATGAGCCTGTAGTGCTTACTGTCGTGAAGTTCGTCTGTGCCGGTTATATGGAATTCGATTATCCGTTCATAATCCGGATCAGTGACTGATTCGATAAAAGCTCCGGAAAGATATTTGCGAAGAAGCATGCAGAACGGCGGCGGCATGGCTGGATTATCGCGGTCAGTCTCGGTAAAGCCGGCTCTGGGAAAGCTTGGGTCAAAGGATATGAGAAGCTTTTTTACACCTGATCTTGTTCTTATCATAAGAATGCAGGTATGCTTGTCCGGCATGAAGATCTTATCGATCCTTTGTCCGGCGAGTTCCCCGTTAAGCTCTTTGGCCAGACAGGAGCATGTAATACCGTCCAGAGCCAAGGTTTATACCTCGTCCGAATAAGGATCGGTATTCTTCTTGTCTCTTCCGAGCGAGACCATAAGATTGATTATCCAGACAGCGAAAGCAATGATCAGCTCCACGCCGAGGATCTTGAAGAACAACTCAAAATTATTCCAGGAGAACAGCAGGTCGAGACCTGTGATGAGGAAAATGGCAACGATAGTGATGACCGGAGCAAAGAATCTGGAGTCTTTGAACATATTCCAGATATCTCCGGCTGTTATGCCCGTATCCTGCTGAACGGGCTTTTTCCTTGCAGAAGAAGCCTTGCGCTGGGCAGGCTTCTTCGTCGTCTTCTTTCCGCTTGATCTTCTTGTCTGCTGAGCCATTACAGGTCGATATCCTCTTTTGCCTTAAGGAGACGCTTGATCTTCTCGGTAGGATTGATAAGGTTGGACAGCGATGCATCGTGGTTGATGGCATCGATCAGGAGAGCTACGAACTTGCACATGTTGACGTCAGCGAACCAGGGAGCCTGAAGAAGCTCGGGTCTTCTGTAAACGAGGTTGGTAGCAAAAACCTTATCGATAACGCCTTCCTCATAAGCTTTGTCAAAGTGGTCGATGCCTTCGGTGAACAGACCGAAAGTAACTGCGCAGAATACCTTCCTTGCTCCGCGTTCCTTCATCTCACGTGCGATATCGAGCATTGAATCACCGGAGGAGATCATATCGTCGACGATAAGGATATCGAGACCTTCGACGGAATCACCAAGGAACTCGTGTGCGACGATGGGGTTCCTGCCGTTTACGACAGTCGTATAGTCTCTTCTCTTATAGAATGTTCCGAGAGGGACACCGAGGATGGATGCGTAGTACATTGCTCTGGAGATACCGCCTTCATCAGGGGATACGACCATGAACTTTCCGCTTGAGAATGAGAGGTCGGGCACCTGACGGTACATCTCCTTGATGATCTGGTATGTTGTCTTAAGGCTCTCGAAGCCTGCGAGGGGAATCGCGTTTGCAACTCGCTCGTCGTGCGCATCGAAAGTAATGATGTTGGCAACACCGAGATTATAGAGCTCTTCAAGTGCGAAAGCGCAGTCCAGGGACTCTCTCGCGTTTCTCTTGTGCTGACGGCTCTCATACAGGAAGGGCATTATGACGTTGATCCTTCTGGACTTGCCGGAGCATGCGAGAATGACTCGTTTAAGATCCTGATAATGATCGTCAGGGCTCATTCTGTTGTCCTGACCGAACATCTTGTATGTGCAGGAGCAGTTCATGACATCGGATACGAGGTAGAGGTCATGACCTCTTACCGTATTCTTAACTACTGCCTTGCCTTCGCCGGATGAGAATCTGGCGTTATCAACGGGGATCCTGTAATCTTCACGGAAGAAACCGGGGTAGGAGTTAACGAACTGCTCCTTCTGGTACTCGGAACGTCTCTTGTTCAGATAGTAGTTGACGTTCTCCGTGAATTCCTCACTTCCTCTCAGAGCGATGAGTCCGATAGGACCGACCGGCGCCATGGGGTTATCGCCGTATTGGTCGTAACGTGAGTAAGATTTCTCGTCAGATGCTGATGTCATAGTGCAGCCTGCCTTTCATAATATGTTGTCATTCGTCAAATTCATCAAAAACCTCGCCGATCCTTATCTGGCTGACAAGATCGGTCAGTCTTGAAGTAGAGTTGATAAGATCGTAGACTGATTCGTCCGTGTTAAGCGCATCTATGATGCGGGCAACATAGGCGATCATGTCAGTATCCAGATACCACTCGCGTGCAAGAAGCTCCTTGGTGCGGTATATCAGGTTGGTGCAGCACACACACTTGATGATACCATTAGCATACGCCTCATCGAAAACCTCCAGCCCGTCTGTAAACAAACCGAAGGGGGCAAGGCAGAAGATATTCCTTGCGCCGGCGTCCTTGAGCTTCTTTGCAGTCCTGATCATCGTAGATCCGGAATTGATCATATCATCGACAAGAAGGATATCCTTGCCGGTGACATCATCACCGAGATATCTGAATTCCTTAATAGGATGATCTCCGTTCTGCTTCAAAGTATAGTCGCGCTCTCTGTAGAAGATACCGAGAGGGAGGTTAAGATGCGAAGAATAAAAAATAGCCCTCGGGACACCGGTCTCGTCGGGGCTTACTACTATAGTGCTGTCTTTATCGAGCTTGATCGAACCGAATCTGGACAGCAATGCCTGGGTCATCTTGAACTGGCAGCGGGGGAATTCGATGCTCATCGTAGGTACGGCATTCTCGATCCTCTTGTCGTGCGGATCGAAGATGATGAGGTTTGCCACGCCGAGCTCCTGGAGCTTCTTGAGCATATCGGCGCAGTCATAGGACTCTCTGTGAGAATCGAGCTTCTCGCGCCTGCCCTCGTAAACAAAGGGCATGATAACATTGATGCGCTTGGCCTTGCCCTTGAGATTGGATACGATCCTGAGAAGATCCATATAGTGGTCATCAGGGCTGATCGTATGAAGTCCTTCGGTGAGCTCGAATATCTTATTGTGTGATAAAACATCCGTGATTATATAAACGTCATGACCTCTCGCGCTCTCATCTAGTGCGAATTTGCCTTCACCGGTCTGGAATCTGACAAGTCTGGAGTCGAGAAGATAGTCAGATCGGCTGTAACCGGGATTCTGGTCGAATTGGGTGCGGCCTTCAGCAACTCTCTTGGCACGCTTCATGGAGAGGACATTCGATACCTCTTTTACAAAGTCTTCATTTGCAGTATGTGAGATAATGCCGATAGGGCCAAAAGGCGCGAGCTTAGCCTGCTTGTAATCCGAATTGACATACAGATCGCTCATTACAAGTGACGTCCTCCTTAACTCGCTATATAAATATTATAAAAGCCTGATTTGAATTCAAATAAGATGACTGTTCGAAAAATGCACGAAAAGTTAGCCAATTCTTGTTCAATATTTTATAAATTTAGAGTTGAAAGACTTATTGTCAAAATTCCTTTATGGTTACCCGGCGCTAATCAGCTCTGATATGGCATCTCTCAGATCGCTGATCCCCTTGCCATTGAGTGAAGATACGGTGAAGATCTGGGCGTCATCTTTGAAGTCCAGATATTTGCTTATCTCGTTCAGCCTGTTCCTGACGCCCTGAGCTGAAAGCTTGTCGCACTTTGTAAAAACACAGAAATAAGGCATAGCGGTCTGATTAAAGAATTCGATCATGGCTACATCTTCAGCAGAGGGATCCCTTCTGATATCCATAAGCAAGAGAGACAGCGTGATATTACGGCCTGATCTGAAATAATCATCGCACAGTGACGAGAAATCCCTGGTTACAGACTTGGATGCTCCTGAGAAACCGTATCCGGGAAGATCTGCAAAGAGAAGCTTATTGTCCGTAAGGAAATAGATTATCTGCTTTGTCTTGCCCGGTTTTTGTGACGTTTTTGCCAGTTTTTTGGAGCCTGCAAGTGAATTGACAAGGGAAGACTTGCCTACATTCGATCTCCCTGACATAGCGATCTCGGGAATGCCGTCCTTAGGAAGATCAGCCATCTTGGCCGCTGTGATGAAGTATCTGGTGTTCTGAAAATTGATCTTATCCATATACGAATTACCTTGTCGTTTTTGTCGTGTTTTTGCAGGTGATTTCAAGTTCTCATTAAGAATACCATAAGTTATGGATACTATTACCGAGATAAAACGCATATTGTCTCAAAGGCCGCTTCTTATACCTGCCCTCATAGCTGTTATTACCTGTATGAGCTGCTATCTGTCCGCCTCTGCGATACCTTCAATTGTCTTAGGTATCGCTTTGATCGTTGTAGGAATAGCATTTCTAAGGCCCAATACCACTCTGATCGTATGCATGGTTATATCTGCGGTGACTGTAATATATTTGGGCTCATACATATCTCTGAGGCTTAATTCACATCCGGATAAGACAGGGGAAGGAGTGTATGTTTGCAGTGTAATTAAAGAAAGATACAAGTCAGACGGGTCTTCAGAATACTTGTGTCTGCTGGACGAAGGAACATATGCAGTTATGTTTTCGGATACGGTATTCGGATCAGGCGATATACTGCACATAGGAGGCAGCCTGGTTGAACCCGATAAGCCAGGGAATCCCGGTGAATACGACTATTCAGACCATCTCAGAAGGCGGGGGATCTGCTATGTGTTGTGGCCTGACAGCATTGAAGTCATAGAATCCGGAAAAGGCTTAGACAGAATTACGGGATCAGTCCGGAAGAATGTATTTATCTCAAGACAATGGTTCCTTGATGTGTTTTCTTCCGGAGATGCCGATATCAAGGCCGTTGCATCAGCTGTATTTACAGGTGACACTTCTTTGTTGTCTGATGATTCGATAAGATGCTTCAGGCTTACGAATTGTTCGCACCTTCTTGCCGTATCCGGCACCCATTTTGCGGGGTTCCTTCTGATGATCCCTCATATGCTGAGAACACTGAAGATCAGGAAGAGACCAGCCGGCATTGCTTTTACGGCATGTGCCTTTGCGATCGGTATGTTTACCGGGTGGAGCGATTCGGTTACCAGAGCGTTTGTTATGAGCGCTTGTTCGTTTGCTTCCAGAGATGCTCCTTCGGGGATGAGTCTGGCAGTTCTCATAATGCTGCTGTCAGATCCTTTTGCCGCCATGGGTACCGGATTCCAGCTTAGCTTTGCTGCTTCATGTGCATTAATACTGTATCTGTCGGCGGTAAAAGATAAGCTTATGGGGATAGGTATGAGTGAGACTTGTGCAGGACTTATAGCTCCGGCTTTGACTGTCACAGTCGTCATGATGCCATTCTGTGCTGTTACGGGGATCAGGCTTCATCCTTTTATTCTTGCCGTTCAGATCACTTGTTCGCTGATAGTACAGACTGCATGCATATTTCTTATACCCGGCTTTGCTCTTGGCGTTAATACGCCTGCGATATTCTGCCTGAAGCTGCTTGAGAAACTGACGGTCTGGGGAGCATCTGCAGTTACTTCTGCAGGCATTGCCCCTGTTGAACCCGGCGGAGTTCTGACCGCGGCTTGTGTTTTTGTCATGATCTGTCTTTTGCCGCAGTCTTTTGCCAAGAGACATCTGACAGGTCCCGTATGTCTTGTTCTTGCGCTGTGTCTGGGTATCAGAACTGCCAGGTTCATATGCAGACCAAAGGCACAGGCCGTTTTCGCCGATGTGGGACAGGGGGACTGCTGTCTGATAGTAACTGATGACAAGACCTGTCTTATAGATGCAGGCGTGTATGAAGAAGGCGAACGGACCGTAAGGGATATCCTTGATCATTACGGCATAGCTTCCGTCGATTATGCATTCATGAGTCATTGGGATGCGGACCATGCCGGCGGTATCTTTGCTCTATATGATCAATGCCGCATCAAAGCGATATATACAGGGTTCAACGGCAGAGACAAGGATGTAGAAGACTTGTTCAATGCGGTCGGATTCCCCGAAGATCTTGAAGATGCATTTCTTACAGAAAGCGTATATACAGTATGCTCCGGAGATGAATTCTATCTTACAGACGGAGTAGTGCTTAAGATACTCGCGCCTGTTTGTGCAGAAGGAGGGGGCAATGATGACAGCCTTGTAATGACGCTGGAATGCGGCGGGGAGATCATCCTGTTTACCGGGGACATAGGCAGTGAGACGGAGGAGGAACTTGTCCGGACCGGTGTTCTGCCTGACTGCGACGTGCTCAAGGTAGCTCATCACGGGTCGAAATACTCTACCTCGGAGGTGTTTCTTAACGCAGTTTCACCCGAGACCGCTGTGATATCAGTCGGAAAGAACAATTATTACGGGCATCCTGCATCTGAATGCCTTGAAAGACTTGAAACATCAGGGTGCAGCATATTAAGAACGGATACCGACGGTGCGGTGGTTATCTCAATGGGATAATTACCTCAAATTCGCACCG
Organism: Clostridiales bacterium; assembly: GCA_017550385.1. Lineage (GTDB taxonomy): Bacteria > Bacillota > Clostridia > Saccharofermentanales > Saccharofermentanaceae > Saccharofermentans. The sequence goes on along the minus strand of JAFZPJ010000048.1, from coordinate 151,402 downwards.
CAAAGAAAATCATCTTTGATATACTAGTCTGCGAGGAGGATCTGTATGATCTCTAGAAAAAACATTGCCGTTGCTGCTGTTATGCTGTCCGCTTTTCTGACAGCTTCCTGTAATGCAACACCCGATAATAAAGAAAGCGAGTCCGAATCATCTGCGGAAGCCGTCTCTGAAGTTACTTCTGTGCAGAGCGAGACCTCGGATATCAATACCCCGCATGCACAGGTCTTGGCTTCGGAGACTGAACCGGAAGAAGATACTACCGCACCTATGTGGCTTGAAGCTCCGGATTCACTTAACATCGAAGCCGATTCTGAATTTGAGGTCGGTGATTATCTCAGCTATATCGATGATCTTGACAGCACGGTCGATATGACGGTTGACGGTGATGTCGATACTTCCGTAACCGGATCTTATCCGATAACCGTAACTCTTACGGATGATGCGGGCAATAAGACAACCAAGGATATAAATGTTACTGTATATGAACCTGTAGAACCGACGGGCGATACCGAACCCGGACCAGAGCCGGAACCCACTTACTACGAATTCGATGAATTCATGGCAGATTACGCAGGCGAAGGCGCCATGTACGGTATCGATATCTCCAAGTATCAGGGGGATGTTGATTTCGAGAAAGTGAAGGCTGCCGGATGTGACTTCGTTATCTTAAGAGCAATGGTCTATTACAAAGGTGAACTGATCATAGACGAGAAGTTCGCTCAGAACCTGCAGAATGCCAAGGCAGCAGGGCTTAAGGTCGGAGTATATATCTACACTTTTGCGAACACTGAGGAACTCGTAAGGGAGCAGACCGATGCCCTCTGTGAGCTGTTGAACGGTGAACAGCTTGATTTCCCTGTTGTTTTTGACTGGGAGAAGTTCTCAAAATTCCAGCAGTATAATCTCAGTATGGCAGGCCTTAGAGACCTCTATCAAGTCTTTAAGGATGAGCTGTCAAAGTACGGGTATGAAGGTATGCTCTATTCGAGCAAATACTATCTTGAGACTATCTGGAAGCCTTCTGCTGATGAGACTGTCTGGCTCGCGCATTATACGGATAAGACATCTTATGAGGGCGATTATGTTATGTGGCAGACCAACTGCTATGGTACGATAGACGGTATAGACGGTCCGGTAGACCTGGATCTTTATTACGGCGGGTAAGATGGCAAAGCAAAAAGGTCCTCCCAAAGGAGTGCTGACAAGCAAAGAATTCTTCGGTAAGCTCAAGACTGATGCGGGCAGTATGCGTCTTGTCCTTTTATATGGCGAAGAGACGTATTTCTTTGACAGTGCCGTAAATGTGCTCAAGAAGATGTTCATAGAGCCGGGCTCTGAACAGATGGACGTGTGTTATCTCGACGGAAGGACAGGTGCTAAGATAACACTCGATACGGTCGAAGAGATGCTCGCATCACCTCCGTGGCTGTCTCGTAAGAAAATAGTCATTGTCCGTAAGTCCGGTTTGTTCTCCGGAGAAGCTTCCGATAAGTTCATAGATCTGATCAGCAATGTGCCGGATTCAACTATCCTTTTGTTCCTGGAAGAAGATATGGACTGCAGGAGGAAGCCTTTCAAGGAGTTCCTTGGCAAGGGAATTGTCTGTCAGTGCTCGCAGATGACTGAAGAACAGCTTGCTGACTGGATCGCTAAGCGTCTCAGTAAGTCAGGAATAAGCATTACGACTGAAGCCGCAGCTTCCATGGCTGTACGTGGCAGCCTCTCTCTTAATATGCTTGCGAATGAGATAGAGAAGATGTCGCTGTATTGCAAGGGTGAAGATATTACTTCCGTTGACATGGAAACTGTCGAGCGATGCTGCCCGCCTGATCTGAGCGGAAAGGTATTCAGTATCATGGATGCCTGCGGTACCGGAAGAGCAGAGGCGGCACTTGATACCCTTAACACTTTGATACTCACCAGACAGCCGCTGATCGTTATCAGGGTTACGTTCATGAACCATCTCAAGAGGATGATCTGTGCCAAGGAGGTAACGGATAAGAGAGAACTGTCATCAAGGCTCGGAGTGATGGACTTCGTTGCAGATAAGCTCATAAGACAGGCCAGGGGATTTACCATGGAAAGGCTTCTCGGACTGTATCTCGATGCCGTTAAAGCTGACAGTGACGTCAAGCACGGACTGATGGACGAGCGCACATCGCTCGAGATGCTTATCGTAAAAGCTTCGGCAAAAGCCTGAAGTGATTTGACGATATCGAGCCGATGACTTAAAATTGTTTGGTTATTCTAATAATGGAGAAAATAAAGCATGGCTAAGATTGCAATGAAGACACCGCTCGTCGAGATGGACGGCGACGAGATGACCAGGATAATCTGGAAGCAGATCAAAGATATCGTTATCGATCCTTATGTTGATCTCAAGACAGAGTATTTTGATCTCGGACTCGAGAACAGGGAAGCTACCAAAGATCAGGTTACGATCGATGCGGCTGAGAAGACAAAGGAGCTTGGAGTTGCCGTTAAGTGCGCTACCATTACTCCCAACGCGCAGAGAATGACTGAGTATAACCTGACACAGATGTGGAAGAGCCCTAACGGAACTATAAGGGCAATGCTCGATGGAACCGTGTTCAGAGCTCCTATCCTCATTGACGGCATAAAGCCTTTTGTCTCATGCTGGAAGAAGCCCATCACGATCGCACGTCACGCATACGGCGATGTATATAAGAACACTGAGATAAGAGTTGAAGGCGCAGCAAGGGCAGAGCTCGTAGTAACTTATCCCGACGGAAGGAAGGAGAGCAGGACAGTATTCGAGTATACGGATCCTGGCGTTCTCCAGGGAATGTACAACACGGACAAGTCCATTGGTGCTTTTGCGAGAGCATGCTTCAATTATGCGCTCAGCATCAAGCAGGATCTGTGGTTTGCTACCAAGGATACTATCTCCAAGACATACGATCACCGCTTCAAGGACGTGTTTGCCGAGATCTATGAGAACGAGTATAAGGCAAAGTTCGAAGCAGCCGGCATCACGTATTTCTATACTCTTATCGATGATGCAGTTGCAAGAGTTATGCGTTCCGAAGGCGGTTTTGTCTGGGCATGCAAGAACTACGACGGAGATGTCATGAGCGATATGCTCGCTTCCGCATCTGGTTCTCTTGCGATGATGACATCAGTTCTCGTATCACCCGACGGTATATATGAGTATGAGGCAGCACACGGCACTGTTACCAGACACTATTACAGATATCTCAAGGGCGAGAAAACATCCACCAATCCTATGGCAACGCTCTTTGCCTGGAGTGGCGCTCTCCGCAAGAGGGGGGAACTTGACGGATTGGGTGATCTGGTTGACTTTGCTGACCGTCTCGAGAATGCCGCAATTGCAACGATCGAATCGGGTATAATTACAGGTGATCTTGCTTCTCTTCTCGATAACCCTGATAAGCAGATCGTTAATACAGAAGAATTTTTGACTGCTGTCAGAGACAGGATTTGATATAACGGAGGATTTAATTATGAGTTATTACAGCACATGGATTCAGTTATCTGAAGATAATTCCAATCAGCAGGCATATATCGAGTATGTAAAGCGTTACTATGCGATGGAGAAGAATGCTTACGAGATCATTCTCTCTGCATATCCCGATAACGGCCAGTTCCTTGAAGGAAAGGCCAAAGACATGGCTCTTAAGCTCGGGTTTACCGACGATTCGATGGATATATTCGTAGGTTTCCTCGATGGTATCAAGTCAAGCCTTACAAATGCAGATGATCTCGATCTTGAAGCCGTTGTTGATGATACTGACATCAAGCTCGTTATCGATTACGAGAAGCTTTATTACAACATGAGAGACGCAAAGGCTGATTGGCTCTATAAGATCCCTTTCTGGAAGACCATCCTTACAGATGAGAAGATGGCCGAGATCACCAGAGAGTATCGTGATGCCAACATCGCTCACTCTGATAAGATCGGCAGAAACGATCCCTGCCCTTGCGGTTCAGGAAAGAAGTATAAGAATTGCTGCGGTAAAAGAGGCTGATCAGTAAGGCGGTGTGAGCTGTTTTGAAGAAGATCTTAACGGCAAAATGGTTCATAGTTGCTGCGACATCACTTGTGTTGATCGCAGGAGTCGTTCTTAGCCTTATACCCGGCAGCCCTCTGGGATTCCTCAAGGTTCCTTTTGCTGCCATTGCTACTCCGGTTCAGGCCTTTGTCAAGTCGGCGGGTGATACGCTGTCGGATTTTTGGGCTGCGCTTACGGACGGTATGGCCATAAGGCAGGAGAACGAGGATCTTAAGGATCAGATAGCAGATCTTCAGTATCAGCTTACCCAGAATGAGGAAGCAGCCATCAGGTATGAAGAACTCAAAGAAGCCTTCCATATACGCGATACGTTCAGTAATTACGACATCTACGGAGCCTCGATCATATCTCGAGAAGCAGATGAATGGTTCTCTGTAATCACGATAGCTGCAGGCAAGACTGACGGTATATCAGTTGAAGAAGGAGAATCTTACCCGGTAGTTGATGTCAACATGAACCTTGTAGGCCGCGTTATCGAGATCTCCGATTCGAATTCCAAGGTCCTGCCGCTCGTTCACGAAGGCTTCTCTGTTGCCTGCAAGGTAAATGAAGTCAACGGTGCTTCGATGCTCGTAAGCGGTGATGCATCCCTCAAGAATTCAGGCCTTTGCATTGTTACGAACATCGCTGACAAGGCTGTTCTTGAGCCCGGTACCGAGATAGTTACCTCCGGTGACGGTGGCCTTTTCCCCGAAGGAATCCCTGTCGGAACGATAGTTGAAGTAGACAGTTCGAATCCGCTGCAGGTTACGGCTACGCTGCAGCCTTATACGGATATCAAGGATCTCGAGGATGTTTTCGTGATGATCCCATATGTAGAGGAAGGTGTTGAGACGGATAGCTCCACCGGCGGCACGGAAGAAGGAAGCTGATGTCTATGAACACTACCATCAGAAAGGTGATCCTCTACGCGGTATATATCCTTTTGTTTGCAAGCCTTCAGGTATCTTTTCCTGATGCGATCAGCTTCAGGGGACAGATAGCCGATCTGATGTTTGTATTCGTTGTTCTCACCGGATATTTCTTCGGATTTGCCGATGGTACGATAATAGGTCTTCTGACCGGTATCGTAAGAGATTGTTTCTCTTCGCCGGCCGTGATAGGCCTTGACGGCAAAGTTCAGGTTACGGTTGGTATCGGAGCGCTCGTGCTGTTCCTGGCGGGAGCTTACGGATCTTCGTTTTTTACCAAAAAGCTTCACAGGAGCATACCTTTTGCTTTCCTCTCTGTTGCGTCTGCAACATTGATATATAAAGTCATAGGTCACATCGTGGCTTTCGTCTGGATCAAGGTCCTCGGCAATGGTATGTACAGTATCGGGATCAAGGAGGTGCTCATTGATTCCATACTTCCGCAGTTGCTGCTCAACGCCGTTGCGACACTGCCTTTGCTGTTGCTGCTCAGATTCCTTGGCCCTTACAAGCTCGGTTCCGTTACGGATAAGAAGGACGATGTCATAGAATCGTATGGAGAGAACTCATGGTTTCGGATCTGAAAAACAGTGATTACGGTGCTTTTGACCGGAATCCTGTTTCCGGTGAAGATAAGAAGGATGGTTTCTTTCCGTTCCTTAAGAGCATAGTAACAAACAGATATCTCGTTCTAGCTACGCTGTTCAGCGTGTTCGGCGTGATCATCCTTGTTATGACCGTCAAACTGCAGTTCTCCAACTATCAGAACACCATCTCGGAGACTTCTTCGGGTATTGCCAGAGAATATATCAGTCAGGCTCCGAGAGGCGACATAGTTGACTGTAACGGCGTGGTATTGGCATCTACTGTCAAATACAATACCGTAATGCTGGCAAATGCTTATCTGGATGATGATGAGCTTAATGAACTGTGTCTGGAACTCAGCTATCTCTTCGATGAATACTATTGCATAAGCGTAAGCGGTCTTGACCAGTATTTTGTCATGGATCCCGAACCGATGTTCATTCAAGACGAAGAGAAGATAAGGCTCTGGCAGAGCGATACAAATCTTTTTGCTCTTGAGGACTATTCCCAGGGCGTTATCGTTACTTTCACGGACAACTATGTTAAGACGGATCCTGAAGTATTCTTCCTCTATCTGCGTCAGAAGTTCGGACTGGATACAAGTTATACTGATGATGAAGCTTACAGGATCATCAGGATCAGATACCAGATATTCCAGGATAATTGGTCGTTCCTTAAGGGTGCTCCGGTAACTATCGCCACTGATGTACCGGATGAGCTCATAACCATTCTCAACGAACAGAATTATCACTTCATGGGCATAGTTACGGGCTGCGAATATGCAAGGACATATTCGCCTGAAGCTCTCTATTGCTGCCATGTGCTCGGATATGTCGGTAAGATCTCTCAGGAATCCTATACGACGCTGGCCCAGTTCGGCTACACGAGCAGCGACATGGTCGGCAAATCAGGCGTTGAATCGCAAATGGAGAGGTACCTGCACGGTTCGAGCGGTATATCGCCATATAATGTCTGGACCGCATACGGGGAAGAGGGTTTCTTTGTATCTTCGGATTACGGTGTAGCTCCGGAAGCAGGTGCGACGGTCAACCTTACGATCGACTCAAAGCTTCAGGAAGTAGGCACGGAAGCGCTTAAGGACTATATCAACGAAGCTCAGGCTGCTGAAGCCCTGGAGCAGAAGGGATATGCCACGGCGAGTGCGGGCGCTTTTGTCATGATGGACGTAAATACCGGCGCTATCCTTGCCATGGGATCTTATCCGAACTACGATCCGAACGACTTCATACTTGCAAATTACGGCGACGAGCAGGCTGCAGAACAGGTCAAATACTACCTCGGTATCGACGAATATGAGGACATCACAGCTGCCGACCTCCCGTTGTGGAACAGAGCGATAATGTCAATGTACGCGCCAGGCTCGACATTCAAGCCCATTACGGCTCTCGCAGCTCTCGAGAACGGCATCATAACACCTAATTACAACACCTACGTTTGCACGAGTCCTATAGATATCGGCGGCTGGATATTCAAATGCCTTGAGTTCAAGGACGGAGGTCACGGTCCTCTCGACCTCAACAGCGCCATGGCTACTTCGTGCAACATCTACTTCATGCTGCTCGGCGTAGATACCGGTATCGACGATATATCTGAGATGGCATATAAATTCGGCCTCGGCGTTAAGTCGGGAATCGATCTCCCCGGTGAGATATCAGGCGTTATGTCCAGCCGTGAGACCAAGAGACTGCTTCACGAATCCGAATACGATAAGATCTGGTTCCCGTCTAATACGGCGCAGGCTGCGATCGGACAGTTCGACGACTGCTTTACCATCATGCAGCTCTGCAGATACACGGCTGCCATAGCTACGAATAAGCTTGTAACGCCTTATGTTATCGACAGTGTTGTGGCTGCCGACGGTTCTATACTGTATCAGGGTCAGACGGAGGCAGTGGATCTGGGAATTGATGAGGCTAATATCGAAGCAGTCCGTACCGCGATGAGATGCGTTGTTACCGGTACTTACAAGTGGAGCAGTACCGCTCAGACGCAGTTCGAGAACTTCCCGATAGAGATCGTCTGCAAGACCGGTACTGCCGAGACGGGATACGAGGAGCTCCGTAAAGAGTACTCCAATGGTCTTTTCATATGCTATGCACCGAAAGATGATCCGCAGGTAGCTATTGCTCTCGTTGTAGAGAAAGGTGAGTGGGGTTCTTCGACGACGGTAATCGCCAAGAAACTGCTGGCGGCGTATTTTGGCTCTCAATACGATAATTCCGTTGATCTTTTCAACGTCAATCCCATTATCGGAGACTATATACCCAGCGTTAATCCTGAAGCAGACTGACAACTTGTCAAAAAGACAATTTTTGAATACTACTTTTGTATCAATGATAAATTGTAGCTGTATACGATTTACTGTAAAATTTTTACATGAATATTAAGTTGGGGTATCTTGGATGAAGATAGTTTTGATGGCTGATAACAGGAAGTCAGAGCTTCTTGTCAATTTCTGCATAGCCTACAAGGCTCTGTTAGAGAAGCATCAGCTGATATCCGTTTACAATACTGCCAAGCTTCTCAAGGCCTCTGCGGACCTTGATGTATCAGGTCTGTCCGTCGATTATTCGAGCGGCTTCGAACAGCTTGCATCCAGAGCCAAGTTCAATGGTATCGACTGTGTCATCTATCTCAGGGACGGTATAGCCAAGGAGGGTTCCAATCCTGCCGAGCTCCTCGATGTATGCGATCAGAACACCATCCCATATGCTACCAATATCGCTTCTGCTGAGATCCTGATCACTGCAGTTGATGCAGGTTCCCTCGATTACCGCGAGTGGAACAATTCAGATTATTCCGAGGGTGCCATCTGATCAGATGAAGATCTACCGGATCCCTTACGGACCTTTTGCTTCCAACATGTATCTGATATTCTGCGGCGATGATTCATTCATCGTTGATCCGAGCGTGTCTCCGGAACGTATATCTAGGACCATAGACGGCTTTGATACCGACAGCATCAAGGCTGTCTTCATAACACACGGACACTATGATCATATCTGCTGTGCGGACGAGTGGCGCGCAATCCATGGAGATGCTTCTTTCCTGCTGTCGCACCGCGATATCCCGCTGTTGTCGGATCCCAGGGCAAACTGCTCTTATATGGACGGCAAGACATGCACTTTTGAAGGGGCCTATGAGGATGCCGAAGGAACAATTAGCTTTGGTGACCTCAAAGTTACCGTTATAGCTACACCCGGGCATACCAAGGGATCTGTGTGTTTCCTTTTCGATGAGGGCGGAGAGAAGGCTCTGTTTACGGGCGATACGGTGTTTGCGGGTTCTGTCGGCAGGACGGATTTCCCGGGAGGTTCCTTTAAAGAATTATCTGAATCCGTAAACAAGGTCAAAGAGCTCGATCCTGAGCTGGCTATATATCCCGGACACGGTCCTGAATCCACAATAGGTGAAGAGATCAGAACTAATCCTTATTTTGCGTAAATTCACGCGCATTTTCTTTATATTATGCTAAAATAGTGCCGTTTGTGAAAAATAACCCTTACGGGAGGTTTGTATATGAGTGATATCAAAGAATCCTTGAATTCGATTCGCGAGGAATTTGATAAGGCATTGGAGCAGGTAAAGGACTCCCAGGCTGCTGAGCAGCTCAGAGTCTCCTTCCTCGGCAAGAAGGGTCAGCTTACACAGGTCCTCAAGGGCATGGGCGGCCTTACTGCCGAAGAGCGCCCCGTGATCGGTAAGATCGCCAATGACGTCCGCTCCCACATGGAGTCCAGGCTCGAAGAGATCGTTTCAAAGATCAAGGAAGAGGAGAAGGGACACAAGCTTAAAAAGGAAGTCATCGATGTAACCATTCCTTCAGACAGGAAGGGTGCAGGCAGCCGTCATCCTCTTAACATGGCGATCAACGAGATCTGCGATATCTTCCTAGGACTCGGCTATTCCATCGCTGAAGGTCCTGAGGTCGAATACGATAAGTACAATTTCGAGCTCCTTAGGATTCCTGAGGGACATCCGGCAAGAGATACACAGGATACTTTCTATTTCAACGATAAGGTCCTTCTCAGAACACAGACATCCGGTATGCAGATCCGTGTAATGGAACAGCAGAAGCCGCCGCTCAAGGTTATCTGCCCGGGTAAGGTATACCGTTCAGATGCACTTGATGCTACACACTCTCCGGTGTTCCACCAGATCGAGGGTCTCGTTGTAGATAAAGGCGTTACGATGGGTGACCTTGTCGGTTCCCTGAGACTCTTTGCAAAGAAGTTATTCGGAGAGAACACTGAGATCAGGCTCAGACCTCATCATTTCCCGTTTACTGAGCCTTCCGTTGAGGTCGACCTCACATGCTGGAAGTGCGGCGGTAAGGGCTGCAACGTCTGCAAGGGCGAGGGCTGGATCGAAGTTCTCGGCGCAGGCATGGTACATCCCGAGGTTCTTCAGAACTGCGGTATCGATCCCGAGGTATACAGCGGATTCGCATTCGGAATCGGCGTCGAGAGGACCGCGATGGGCAGATACGGAATAGACGACATCAGACTCCTGTATGAGAACGATGTCAGATTCTTAGAGCAGTTCAAGTAAGGAAAGGCAGGCAATTAGCAATGAAAGCACCGATTATCTGGCTTAAAGATTTTACGGATATAGACGTTGAACCCAAGGTGTTGGGCGATGCAATGACAATGACGGGTTCCAAGGTAGAGGAACTCATTACTTCCGGCGATGACATTAACGGGGTATATACCGGTAAGGTACTCGAGATGGCTGACCATCCGGATTCCGACCACCTTCACGTTCTCAAGGTTGATACGGGCAGAGACGACCTCGGAAGAGACCTGCAGATCGTATGCGGAGCTCCGAATGTATATGTCGGCATGATCTGTCCGGTTGCTGTAGAAGGCGCAAGTCTTCCCGGCGGCATTCACATCAAGAAGGGCAAGTTAAGAGGCGTAGAGAGCTTCGGTATGTGTTGCTCTGCAGAAGAGCTTAACGTTCCTGCTGAAGGTCACCCGGGCGCTGAAGAATACGGACTTTGGAATATGCCTTCGGATACACCTCTCGGTGTTGACATTAAGGAACTCCTCGGTCTCGGCAATACGACGATCGACTTCGAGATCACATCCAACAGACCTGACTGCTTTTCCATAGAAGGTCTCGGCAGAGAGGCTGCTCTCTCCATCGGAAAAGAATTCAGACCTTGCAATCCTTCCATCAAGCAGGAAGGCGCTCTTGATACGGCTGATGTCGTTAAGCTCCAGATAGATGCTCCCGATCTTTGCTACCGCTATACCGGCAGACTCGTAGAAGATGTCAAGATCGGCCCTTCTCCCGCATGGATGGCTGAGAAGCTTACTGAAGCAGGAATGAGACCCATCAACAACATAGTTGATATTACTAACTACGTCTGCCTTGAACTCGGACAGCCGATGCATGCTTTTGACCTTAATTATCTTGCAGGCAAGCACATCATCGTAAGAAGAGCTAATGACGGTGAAGTGATCAAGACTCTTGACGGCAACGACCATAAGCTCGACAGCTCTATGCTCGTTATCGCTGATGAAGAGAAGGCTTGTGCCATCGCAGGTGTTATGGGCGGCGAGAATTCCGAAGTCCTGCCCGAGACGACTACGATCCTGTTTGAATCCGCTGTATTCAATGCTGTATCCGTCAGAAGGACGGCTGTCAGCAACGGTCTGCGCACTGAGGCTTCCTCCAGATATGAGAAGGGTCTTGACCCTGAGAATGCGCTTAGGGCTCTTGACAGGGCTTGTGAGCTCGTAGAGATGCTCGGATGCGGCAAGGTATCCAAGGGAGTCGTTGATTGCTATCCTACAAAGCGTGAGGTAAAGCATATTCCTTTCAGACCGGCAAAGATCAATGGATTCCTTGGTATCGATGCAAGTGAAGACTTTATGAGAGATATCCTTGCAAAGCTCGGCTGCGCGTTTGTTCAGGAGAACGGCATTGAAGTTATCGTCCCGCCTACATACAGGCCCGACCTCGAGTCTGAAGCTGACATCTCTGAGGAAGTGGCAAGATTCTATGGCTACAACAAGATCGAACCCACACTCTTGTCCGGTAAGGAGACAACGCTCGGCGGACGTACCAATGAACAGAAGATAGTTGAGAAGATACGTGATACTCTTGTTTACTGCGGTTTCTATGAGGCTATTACATATTCGTTCGAATCACCTTCGGACCTCGATAAGCTCATGGTTGCAGAAGACAGCTTCCTCCGTAACCAGCTCAAGATATCCAATCCTTTGGGAGACGATACATCAGTAATGAGAACTACGATGCTTCCTTCGATGCTGAAGATCGCTGCAAGGAATTACAGCAGAGGTGTAGGTGAAGCGAAGGTTTTCGAAGTTGCTTATGTATATCTGCCTTCAAATGTTGAAGGTGAGCTCCCTGAAGAGAGAAGGACTCTGGCAGGATTTGCATACGGCAATAAGGATGGAGCTGCTCTGTTCTATGATACGAAGGCTTCGATCGAAGAGCTCTTCAAGGTCCTCGGAATCAGATCTTACGGTTTTGAGCCTCTTACTGATGATCCGGTGTTCCATCCCGGCCGCACGGCTAGCATAATCGTAAACGGCAAAGCCTGCGGCAAGCTTGGCATCATCCATCCCGATGTAGCTTCTGGCTTCGAGACACCTTCCGAGACATGCGCTTTTGAGATCTATGTTCCCCAGCTTGTTGCTGCGTCCAAGAAGGACAGAGTCTACAAGCAGCTGCCCAAGTTCCCCGGCATATCAAGAGACCTTGCTGTTACTACTGAGAGCAAGGTTACTGTTGCGGATATAATCAAGACTGCTAAGTCTGCCGGAGGCAAGTATCTGCGTGATGTTAAGATGTTTGACGTATATACCGGTGATAAGCTCGGTGAAGGTCTCAAGTCTGTTGCAATATCTCTGTCGTTCAGAGCTGATGACAAGACTCTGTCCGATGACGATATCAAGAATGATATAGATTCCATAATTTCGAAGCTTGAGTCCAAGCTTGGAGCAAAACTCAGACAGTAATACGGCTGAAACTCAATAAACTCAAGCCATGCGAGGCTTTTAAGGCGCCCTTTGAGGGCGCCTTATTTTGTCGGTTTTTGTCGGTTTTTGTCGGATTTTCAGGGGGTGTTTGCATAGTAAGATTATCTCCAAAAGGAGGTGGCGAGACATGTCAACACTAGAGACGGCGATCGCTTTTACAGTGATCATAACCTTCCTGACATTCCTAATCGTCTGTCCGGAAGAGCTTGCTCTGCGATCCTTGGAAGATGTCAAAGCCGGTGGAGAGGAGATTTGCTTTTATATTGATGACAATTCCCTTTTGGACAGCAGAGATATCGGCGGTAATGAGGCCTACAATTCATCTCCCGAGAAGCTCTGTACCTATCTGACGGGGATTTCCGACAATTACCGCATCATATACGGGACCATAGCAGGAGGAGGTGGCAGCAGTGAAGAAGATCAGCAGCAATAAGAAAGGTGCTATGACCATTTTCCTAGCGATAATACTGTCTGCTTTGATCCTGATAGAGTGTACATTCGTCATGTTTATTTGGGATCTGGATTACAGGATGGCCTTTAACAGCGCGCTCAGAGCCGAAGTTGAGACTATCCTTGCAGAGTATGACAGACAGCTCTTTGATACTAACGGAATATACGCAGTTACTCTTACCGAAGTTGATGACGAAGTGTTTAAGAAGGCTATATCCACTCATGGTTACACCGGTGATTCTGACATAGAGGTATACGGTGTAAAGACCTTAAGCATGGAAGACCTTCGAATGGCCATAACTGTTTATTATTCTAACCGTGCGGGAGCTATCTGGTTTGAGAAGGCGTTTGTACAGCTGCAGGGTGTTATTGATTATACGGGCATCGGAGATATCCTTGAGATACTTCAGGAGTTCACTTCCAGTGAAGCGGCTGGATATCTGGAAGATCTATTGACCGGAGCTTCAAGCATAGCCGAATGGTTTGTCGATGCATCGGAGATCGATGAGGATATTGCTTCCGAGGATTACCGTCAGGAGATCCTGGATTTTGCCAAGTTCAAGAAGACTGTGGATAAAGCTGATAACGATCTGGAAGATCTGGATATCGGTATCGATCTGACGGATATGAGTTCTCTTCTGGAAGGCGCCGATAAGCTGATCGACGTCCAATACGGGCTGACGGATGCCGTGATGAATGTTACTTTCCATTCTGCTTGTGCTTATTATGCAGCCAACAACTTTGACTGCGTACTCTCTAACGATAATGACTGTTCGATCAATGGGACGAAGTTCTCTGATATACATGAAGGCAATATGCTCGATGCTGAATATATCATGTGCGGCATGGACGGAAGAGCGGGCGTAGTCGAAGTATCGGCGCTTATCTTTGCCGTACTGCTTGCCGTTCGCGCGGCCGAGAACTTTGCCGATCCCGAGCTTCAGGCAACGCTTACCGGAATCTCAGCAACTATATCAGCTGTTGTCCTTGTTATCTCTGAAGGAATAGTCTATATCGATCCGGAGATCCTTACGACGGTCATGATCCTCATAAAGAGCGCTGCCGAGAGCGTTTCAGCATTGATGGATGTGCTCAAAGGTGAGACTTTCCCGTTGATCCAAATGGATGGTATGGAGCTCGTTTATGTGGGTTACAGAGACTTTCTCTTTCTTCTGATGTGCCTGACGTTAGACGATGGTATGCTCAAGCGGATGATAGAAGTGCTTCAAAGAGATTTCGGTGAGCTTTATACGGGAGTCGGTGCAGCAGGCGTTTACAGGGGGCAAGAGTATTCGCAGGAGAAGATCTATCTGATGTATGAATAGGAGAGTTTGTCTATGAGGAATAAAAGGGGTTCAGTTACTATCGAGTCTTCGATCGCTTTTACGGTCGTTCTGGTGTTCCTTGCATCCATGATAAGTGTTATCAACATCTACAGAACAGATATTCTCATGAGGCGTGCCCAGGAGCAGACATGCGAGAAAGTCGCTATGATCTGTCCTCTAGCCATAACTGCTTCTGATGTTATATCAACGACCGTTAATGCATTTCCCGACATAGAGGTCGATGGCTTGAGCGGCAACGACGCCATAAGTCAGGTGGCCAAGTTCATTACTGGAGCCGATATGGCTTCGGGCTATATGATCGAGGAGATGGTGCTGGAAGGTGCTCTTGGCGGATACATGGCCAATGACATAGCGGAAGGTTACATCAGCCGTAACGGAGGCTCAGACTTCATGATGCCGGACGATATCAATGTAACTTTTGAGGTAAACACGCAGAAGAGCATAATCGAGGTATGCACGACTTATTCTGTCCTGACCCTTGCCGGAAGGTGCGAACGGAGCATATATAACGTAATACCGATATACGGGAAGGGAGACCTGTTCCTTTTGGCATCAGAGGAACAGAAAAAGGAAAATGACATCTGGAGTGAGGACAATTTTACACGCGGGGATTATTTCCGGGAGCAATACGGCGGGAATCTACCTAAAACTTTCCCGGTCATAGATGCCTACGAAGACGGCAAGGCAACGTCGATAATGAGTATCGATCTGACGGCTCCCACATACAGCTCAGAAGACGAGATCATTAAGAAGATAAGCGGAAATATCGATGATCTGGCAGATTTCGGAGGAGCTGACACCAAGATCAACGGCACTCAGTATACGATCGAATCAGTCACCGATAAGAGCCTTATCGTTGTCATACCATCAAATGCGGATGAAACAGCCAAAAATACTGTATACTCAATGGGTTATTATGCGGCCTCCAAGGGGATAACCATGACCGTAGAAGAATACGGTACAAGCTTGAAATATGCTTAAAGGGGGCACGTTTTTTGGAAATTCCTTTTTATTGTATTAAAATACTAAATGCGTTAATATATTACGGTTATAGCGGAGGTATTTTGAGTGAAACACGGTAACCAGGTTAGACGCCCCGAACTTGCGAATTCGGCGATCCTCACGGATAAGAATTCCGCAATGTCGATCGGTGATACCTTGAGGAAAGCCAAGAAGGATCTGTTTTTCAGCAGATGCCTTATAGCGATCCTTATAGTGCTTCTCATTACTACCGCTGCCGTATTGATCTATCTCGGATACGCTCAGATGCTGTTTAATTATGTCAGCAATGCGGTGAACTGATAAGGTTTTGCCAGGGTGATGTGATGATTGACAAGAATGATGCTCCGTCTTTCAGTGAAGAAGAGATCGCAGAATTAACGGATCTGTACGAAGCCATTCTGACGATGAATACAGCTGAAGAGATGAATAAGTTCTTCAGAGATCTGTGTTCAATCAACGAACTTCATTCTTTCCTTCACAGATGGCAGATAGTTAGAAGGATCGAGCAGAACAAGAGTTACGAAGAGATAATCAAAGAGCTGTCTCCTAAGGAGTCCGATGATGTCAGTGTTGATGCGGAGAACTCTGAAGAGATCGGTAAACGCAGATCCGGAAGGACCAAGGGCAAGTCGAGAGCAAGTACAAAAGTAAGCTCGACTACCATATCCAGAGTCAAGAACTGCTATGTCAATCCTGACGGCGGATACAGAACGGCCTTGGACCGCCTGAAGGCTAATGAAGAAAAGAATAAGAAAAACATTAAGGAGTAATATTGATGGGTTTATTTCCGACACACAGTGAGAAGGAACTTAAGAGGATCAGACCTCTTGTAAACAAGGTTATGGCTCTTGATGAGCCTTATTCCAAGCTCTCGGATACAGAACTTGTAGCCAAGACTCAGGAGTTCAAGGACAGGCTTGCTGCAGGCGAGACACTTGATAATATCCTTCCTGAAGCTTTTGCTACGGTAAGAGAAGCTTCCTATAGAGTTCTCGGCATGAAGCCTTATGAAGTTCAGGTCATCGGCGGCATCATCCTGCATCAGGGCAGAATTGCCGAGATGAAGACGGGTGAAGGTAAGACGCTTGTTGCTACGATGCCTGTATACCTCAATGCGCTGACAGGAAAAGGCGTTCACGTAGTCACGGTAAACGATTACCTCGCAAAACGTGACTCTGAGTGGATGGGTAAGGTATACCGTTTCCTCGGAATGTCTGTCGGACTTATAATCCACGATATTCCTCACCAGCAGAGAAAGGACATGTACGCAAGCGATATCGTATACGGAACCAATAATGAGTTCGGATTCGATTATCTCCGTGACAACATGGTTATCAGCAAGGAGAGACTGTCTCAGCGTGAACTCAATTATGCAATCGTCGACGAGGTCGACTCTATCCTTATCGATGAGGCAAGAACACCGCTCATCATTTCAGGACGTGGCGTTGAATCATCTGACTTGTATGTAAAGGCAGATGCTCTTGTTAAGACACTTAAGCCTTATGTTGTCGTCGAGACTGACGATAAGGTCGATATGGATGATATCGTTGGCGACTGCGACTATGTTATCGATGAGAAAGCTAAGACTTCCGTGCTTACTGCAAACGGTATTGCCAAGGCAGAGAAGTATTTCGGTATCCAGAATCTGTCTGACCCTGATAACTTCGATCTTCAGCACTATATCAACAACGCTCTGAAGGCAAACGGTAACTTTAAGAAGGATCAGCAGTATATCGTTCAGGAAGGCGAAGTCATCATCGTAGATGACTTTACCGGACGTCTTATGCCGGGCCGCCGTTACAGCGACGGTCTCCACCAGGCCATCGAGGCAAAGGAAGGCGTTAAGGTCGCAAGTGAGAATAAGACTCTTGCTACAATCACATTCCAGAACTTTTTCAGAATGTACACAAAACTGTCCGGCATGACCGGTACGGCTTATACAGAGGAAGCTGAGTTCAGACAGATCTATAACCTCGATGTCATTCAGATCCCTACGAACAAGCCCGTACAGAGAGTTGATGATATCGACGCGGTATATAAGACTGAGAACGGAAAGTATTCTGCAGTTCTTAAGGCGGTTAAAGAAGCTCATGAGAAGGGTCAGCCTGTTCTTGTCGGTACGGTCAATGTCGATAAGTCAGAGCTCTTATCCAGAATATTTACCAAGTACGGTATCAAGCACAATGTCCTCAATGCTAAGAATCATATGAGGGAAGCTGAGATCGTTGCCCAGGCCGGACGTAAGGGTGCTGTTACCATTGCTACCAACATGGCAGGCCGTGGTACCGATATCATCTTAGGCGGTAACGCAGAGTTCCTCGCTCTCCAGGAGATGAGAAAGCTCGGTTATACTGATGAGCTTATCGATGCTTCAACAGCACATAACGAGACTACGGATGAGCTCGTTCTTGAGGCAAGACAGCGTTTTACCGATCTCGAGAGCAAGTTCAAGGAAGAGCTCGCACCCGAGGCTGAAGAAGTAAGGAATCTCGGAGGTCTGTTCATAGTTGGTACAGAACGTCATGAATCCAGACGTATCGACAATCAGCTCAAGGGTCGTTCCGGACGTCAGGGTGACCCCGGAAGATCCAAGTTCTTCCTTTCACTCGAAGACGATCTGCTCAGGATCTTCGGCGGTGACAGAGTCACTTCTATTGCTGACACCTTTGGTCTTGACGATACTATGGAGATCTCAACAAGGACGATCGGCAAGCTTATAGACAGCTCGCAGAAGAAGCTCGAAGCTATGCATTTCGGTGCAAGAAAGAATGTCCTTGAATACGACGACGTTAACAACATCCAGAGAACCATTACTTATGAACAGAGAAGAAGGATCATTGACGGTGAAGACGTTCATAATATCTTCCTTGGCATGATCGATAAGGTTGCTGAGCGCCTCGTAGATGACTTTGCACTCGACGGCAATATCTCCAATTCCGAGAGATATGCACTCGGCATGAAGCTCGAGGAAGTATTTGGTGAGCTTGCCACGGTTCTTGTAGTAAAAGATGATTCAAAAGAGATCGGTTCTTCCGATGATGTTGCAGAAGCACTTGCAGAAGATGCAAAGACGGCTCTTGCGGCTAAGGAAGAAGAGATTACTACTGAAGTATTCCGTCAGGCAGAGAGACAGATCCTCCTCAGGACTGTTGACCTCAAGTGGATGGATCATATCGATGCTCTCGATCAGCTCTCTCAGTCGATCAGGATGAGAAGCGTCGGTCAGCACGATCCTGTTGTCGAATATAAGCTAGAAGGTTCTGCAATGTTCGAAGAGATGAACGAGGCTATCCAGAATGATGCAGTCAAGTTCATCATGAGAGCTGATTTCAACCAGGACAAGCAGGTACAGGCTAAGGAGACGGTAAGAGCTACCAGTGAGTCTCATGCCAGCGTTACTCCTATGGCGGCAGCAAAGCCGATCCAGGGTTCAACAGGCAACGATAAGCCTGCGCAGCCTGCCAAGAGAGACTCGTCCAAGGTAGGCAGGAACGATCCGTGCCCTTGTGGTTCCGGTAAGAAATATAAGGATTGCTGCGGCAAAAGGTAATTTATGATAACTAACGCTGCCGATTATCTGAAGAAAGTAGATGGAGCCTGTGATCATATCAGGCAGAATCTCGGCGGGTGCGAAGTTCCGAAGATCTGCATAGTCTTAGGATCAGGACTCGGCCCGTTGGCTGATCTTTGTGATGAGTCAGGTGAGATCGATTATTCCGATATTCCCGGTTTCCCTGCATCTACAGCTCCCGGTCATGCGGGTAAGCTGATAATCGGTGAACTGTCAGGCAAATTGGTCTTCATGATGAAGGGAAGATTCCACTATTACGAAGGCTACGAACCTGAAGATATTGCTTTCTATGTTAGAGTCATGGGCAGACTCGGTGTTAAGACACTGGTGCTCACAAATGCTGCCGGTGGTATAGGTGAAGATTTTGTTCCTCCGGAATTTATTTCCATTGAGGATCATATATCTTTCCTTGCAGCGCCTGCTCTCAGGGGACCTAATATAGACGAATTCGGTCCCCGTTTTCCGGATCAGAGTTATGTGTATGACAGAGAGTATCTTGATATTATGGCAGGTTGTGCCGATAAGCTCGGTATCAAGATTAGAAGAGGCGTTTATGCCTATACCAAGGGTCCTCAGTACGAGACACCTGCGGAGATCCGTGCGCTCAGAAGTCTCGGAGCGATCTGCGTAGGGATGTCTACAGTACCTGAGGCAGTTGTTGCAAGCCATATGGGAATGCGTGTAGCGGCTCTGTCGTGTGTGACAAATATGGCGGCAGGAATAACCGCAGCAAAGCTGTCCGGTGAGGAAGTCATTGAAGTTGCCGGGCAGGCATCTGAGAGTATGTGTTCATTAGTATCAGAATTTGTAAAAGCACTATAAGGAGTTCTTTATGGCAGCACCTGATTATGATGTAAAAGACTTGAACCTTGCACCTTATGGTATGGAGAAGATCGAGTGGGCTTATCGCAATATGCCCGTTCTTCGTGCTATTGAGAAGGAACTCATTGATGAGCAGCCCTTCAAAGGCCTTAAGATCGCCGTATCCGTTCACGTTGAAGCAAAGACAGCCTGTCTTGCCAGAGCTCTTGCCAGAGGCGGCGCAGATGTCGCATTGACAGGATGCAATCCGCTTTCGACTCAAGATGACGTTGCCGCTGCTCTCGCAAGCACCGGTATGCATGTCTATACGATCCATGGTGACAATGAAGAACAGTATATAAATCACCTTAAGATGGCTCTGGACTTCGGACCTGACATCGTAATCGATGACGGTGGCGATTTTGCTATGCTGCTGCATTCAGAACTAAAGGATCTTGCACCCAACATCATGGGTGGATGCGAAGAGACGACTACCGGTGTGCACAGGCTTGAGATACTTAAGAAACAGAATAAGCTTTCATATCCTGTAATCGCAGTTAACGATGCAAGATGTAAGCATCTGTTCGATAATCGTTTTGGTACAGGTCAGTCTGTTTGGACAGCGATAATGGCAACGACAAACCTTGTAGTAGCAGGCAAGACAGTAGTTGTAGCTGGCTACGGCATGTGCGGCAGAGGCGTTGCAATGAGAGCTAAGGGACTGGGAGCTAAGGTCATTGTTACCGAAGTCGATCCTGTTAAGGCATGTGAAGCTCTTATGGAGGGCTATAGTGTCATGACAATGGACGAGGCAGCTCCTCTCGGTGATTTCTTTGTAACTGTCACAGGCTGTAAGGATGTCATCGTCGGTCGTCATTTCAACATGATGAAGAACGGCGCGGTCTGTTGCAATGCCGGACACTTCGATTGTGAGGTCAATGTAAAGCAGCTCGCAGAGCTTGCTGTATCCGAGAAGGAACTCCGTAACAATATAATCGGTTATGAGCTTTCCAACGGCAATACCATCTGCATCATTGCAGACGGCAGACTCGTCAATCTTGCTTCAGGTGACGGTCACCCTGTCGAGATCATGGACATGAGCTTTGCTCTTCAGGCACAGTCTGCCAGATATATCGCTTCCCAGAAGGAGAGACTCCCTGTCGATGTTTATCAGACTCCCGAGGTCATCGATAACAGAGTTGCCGAGATACTCCTTGAGACAAAGGAACTGAACTATGACAGGCTTACTGAGGAACAGTACAGATATATCAATTCCTGGGACTTCTAAATAATGAGTTACAGCCTGGATTATCCGGATATCTCAGTATATGAGATGCTAGCTAATAGTGCATCGAAGTTTCCTTCGAACACTGCGGTTAATTACTACGGCAACAAGATATCTTACAAAGAATTGCTTTCCGAGACTGACAGATGCGCAGCCGCGCTTAAGTATATGGAATGCGGTCCTGGCGATCATGTGGCAGTTATCCTTCCTAACATACCTCAGGCTGTAATGCTGTTCTATGCCTGCAGCAGGATAGGAGCCATATGTGATATGATCCATCCGCTCTCGGCAGTAAACGAACTCAAGGATTATATTGCTTCTTCAGATGCAAAGGCCATCTTTGCTTTTGATGATGTCCTTCACAATCTTGCATTTCTCTCAGGTTCAGGAAGAAAGGTTATTTCCGTAAGCGTGAGCGACTATTTGCCTTCTCTTGCCAGAATAGGTTTCAGGATCAGGTCAAAGAATGAGAAGACCATAGAGACTCATGATACTTTCAAGAGCTTTATCTTACACGGTGAGAAGCAGTCTTCGGTCCTTGCTGATCTCTCTTATACTGATCAGGATGAACCTTGTGCGATGCTCTATACAGGCGGAACGACAGGTAAGAGCAAGGGTGTGCTTCTCACATCTCGCAATTTCAATTATTCGGCAATAGAAGCCATAGACAGCTGCGGATGCCTTCTTCCGGGAGACAAGCTCCTTGCGGTCTTGCCGGTATTCCACGGATTTGGCCTTGGCGTCGGCGTCCATACTGTCATGTCTTACGGAGGAACTTCCGTGTTGCTTCCGATCTTCAAGCTCAAGCGTTTCCTCAAGCTTGTTGAGAAGTACAAGCCCGAAGTCATCGCGGGAGTTCCTGCGATCTTTGGTGCAATGATAGCTAATGATGCTGATGTGGATATGAGTTTTGTTAAACTCGTAATATCAGGAGGAGACAGGCTTCCGCCCGAGATGCAGAGAAGATTCAATGACCTTCTCAAAAGACACGGTTCACAGGCTGTCATCAGGCAAGGATACGGCCTTACAGAGTGTTTATCCGGTGTCTGTCTAATGCCGCCCGGATGTCTCAAAGAAAACTGTCTGGGAGTACCTTATAAAGACAATGACATTATGATCGTCGATACAGTAACTGACGAGAACTGTGCCCCCGGAGTAAAGGGTGAGATCATCATCAGCGGTCCTTCTGTGATGAAGGGTTATTATTCTGAACCGGAAGATACGGATGCTGCCATTAAGGTAAGAACTGACGGCCGGACATGGCTTTATACCGGAGATCTGGGACATATGGATGAAGAAGGATATGTCTTCTTTGATTCGCGCATCAAACGCATGATCGTTACAAACGGTTACAACGTATATCCGTCGGTCCTCGAAGATATCATCTGCTCATGCAAAGGCATCAAAGAATGTGCCGCAGTCGGTGTTCCGGATGAATTAAGAGGCGAGATATGCAAGGCTTATATCGTATTTGAATCTGATAATGAAGAAGCCAATTCGCATGCTTTGAAGCATGTAAAAGAAGAACTTGCATTAAATGTAGCCAGATATGCACTGCCTAAGGCTTATATCCCTATCCAAAGCCTTCCGAGAACGTTATTGGACAAAGTGGATTACGAGCAACTGATAAAACAGGGCTGATAACAGGTAACTTGCCCCTCCGGAAGTTCGACTCTATAATATACAAGTAATAAAATGAGCATAAAGCCAAGGAGTTAGATAAATGGCACTTAGAAATCTGGTTCTTGAGGGAGATCCTCTCCTTCGCAAAAAATCCAGGCCGGTAGACGAGATCAACCCGAGGATCATCAAGCTTTTGGATGATATGGCTGACACCATGTACTACGATAACCGCGGAGTCGGTATTGCAGCACCTCAGGTAGGTGTTCTCCGCAGAGTGTTTATCGTTGACGTAGGTGACGATAACGGACTCATCGAATTCATTAATCCCGAGATAGTTGAGAAATCCGGTTCCCAGGTCGGCAACGAAGGCTGTCTTTCCGTTCCCGGCAAGACCTGTGAGGTCGACCGCCCCGATCACGTTATAGCCAAGGCTCTGAACCGCAACGGTGAAGAGTTTACTATAGAAGCGACCGGGCTTCTTGCTCGTTGTATCTGCCATGAATACGATCATCTCGACGGTATTCTCTTCATTGACAGATCAGTAGACGGCAAGATATATAACACCGAAGAGGAGTAATCGTTTGTCTGACAGTTCTGATCTCAGAATAATCTTTATGGGTACACCGGACTTTGCTTCCGTGTGTATGGATTCTCTTGTAAAAGCCGGTTATAACGTTGTTCTTGCTGTTTGTCAGCCCGATAAGCCTGTCGGTAGGAAGCATATCCTCACACCTCCGCCTGTTAAGGTCTTGGCGCAGGAACTCGGTATCGAATGCTATCAGCCTTCAACATTAAGGACGGAAGAAGCATACGACACTCTTAAGGCTATAGAAGCAGATCTTATAGTCACTGCTGCTTATGGCAAGATCCTTCCTCAGAACATATTGGATATCCCGAGATTCGGCTGTCTTAACTGCCACGGAAGCCTTCTTCCCGCGAGAAGAGGCTCTGCTCCTGTTCAAAGGGCGATACTCGAAGGTGATAAGGTCACCGGTGTAACCATCATGAAGATGGATGCAGGAATGGATACAGGCGATATCCTTAAGACTGTTGAAGTCCCCATCGATCCCGATATCCATACGGACGGACTGATGATGGAACTCGCTGATAAGGGCGCCAAACTCCTTGTTTCTATGATAGATGATTATGTAGCAGGCAGGATAACTCCTGTTCCTCAGGATGATTCCATGGCTACGGTCTGTCCGCCGATCGCTCCCGAAGAAGGGCATTTTGAGTGGACAGACAAGGCAGAGGATATCCATAATCGCGTCCGTGCCCTCAGCTCATGGCCTGGTGCAAGTACTGTCAGCGGCGGCAAGAAACTTAAGATCTACGATTCCAAAGTAGTTCCGGATGAGGGGTATATCGACGGTCCGGCAGGCACAGTTGTCGCTGCAAAGAAGTCGGATCTTATCGTAAGGTGCGGTGAGGGCTGTCTTAAGATAAATTCCCTCCAGTCAGAAGGCGGCAAGAGGCTTGCAGCTGCAGATTGCGCCCATAACTATAAGGTCGGACAGACCATCTGAGGTCATATATGAGTACTGAAGTAAGATACAAAAAGAAGGATATAACTAACCTTATCGAGAGCGGAAACGAGAGAGAACTGTGTTTTCTCATGCTCTATCAGGTATATGAGGAAGGCGCTTTCTCCAACCTTGTTATCAAGAAGGCTGATAAGATCGCTTCTTCCATGGGCAAGAACTTAAACTTCGTAAGAGCTATGCTCTATGGAACGCTTACTTATTCATTTGCCATAGATTTTCTCGTAAGACACATTACAAAAGAAGCTCCGGAAGAAATGGATCCCGTATCAAGGACGATAGTAAGGATGTCCGTATGGCAGCTTCAGTTTGGCAACGATATCCCTGACTATGCAGTGTGTGATTCTGCAGTAGAGATCGCTAAGAAATACAACGGCAAGGCTTCAGGCTTCGTCAACGCAGTTCTTCGCAAGTATTGTAAGGCACCTGAGGCAAAGAAGTATCTTGACCAGTACAAGCCCGGAATAAGAGTATCTCTTAAACCGGAGATATACGGCGTGCTGAAGAAAGACTTCGGTAAGCAGAGAGCTTTTGAGATTGGACAGGCATTCTTGGATCCGATCAAGACCAAAGTAAGGTTCGATCCTGCTAAGATCTCGCAGGATGAACTTATCGAGAGCCTTGCCAAGGATGGTTTTGGTGCCGTTCACGGAAGTTTTATGCCAAATTGTGTCGCGATAGACGGCGGTGTCAGGGGTATTGAGCAGACTGATGCTTTTACCAAATACGGTGCGTTCATTCAGGGTGAGGCAGCTATGCTCGCTTCGGTCATTGCAGATCCGAAGGAAGGAGATAAGATCCTTGACTGCTGTGCTGCTCCGGGAGGTAAGACGACTCATATGGCAGAGCTTTGCGGCGGCAATTGCGAGATTACATCGCTTGATATCAACGAGTCGCGCACTGAGCTTATCAAAGAGAACTGTGCAAGGCTGGGCTTGGACTGCGTTACGGTCAAATGCCAGGATGCTTCCAAGATCGCCAAGGATAAGGATGCGCGTAAATCCTACGATCTCGTCCTCTGTGATGTTCCCTGCAGCGGACTCGGACTTATAGGCAAGAAGCCTGATATCAGACAGAAGATCACTTATGACGATATAGAAGCACTGATCTCCGTTCAGGCCGAGATACTCGAGCAGGCTGCCAAGATGGTCTGTCCGGGCGGAACTCTCGTATATTGCACATGTACTCTTAACAGTGATGAGAACGGCGAACAGGTAGATGCCTTCCTTGAGAAACATAAGAATTTCCATACGGTTCCCATCAAGGCTTATCTGCCTTCTTCACTTGAGATCGATGAGGCAAGAGAAGAAGAACTGTCGGAGGGAAGGATAACCTTGTTCCCTGATACCGACGGCTGTGAGGGATTCTTCATCTGCAGGATGGAACGAGATAAGAAGGATAAGGAATAAGTGGCTGATAAGTTTTGTCTTGACCTGACGATAGATGAACTTAAGACATGGTGCGAATCGCAGCATGTTCCTTCTTTCAGAGCAAAACAGATATATAAATGGCTGTCTTCCGGAGTCATAGATACTTCTGAGATGACAAACATTCCCAAAGACTTGAGAGCAAAGCTCGAAGAAGACTTTATCTTCAACGGCATGACGGTGATCAATGAGTTTGTCTCTCAGATAGACGGTACGGTCAAGCTCGTATACAGACTCTATGACGGCAATGTTATCGAGACTGTTATCATGCGTTATAAGACAGGACTGTCGATCTGCATCTCCTCGCAAGCCGGATGCAAGATGGGATGCACTTTCTGCGCATCCGCAAAGCTTGGTTTCGGAAGATCTTTGACCTCAGGCGAGATGCTCGCTCAGGTCATCCTCTCTCAGAGACATGTTGGTGAACGTATCCACAGCGTTGTTGTCATGGGTATCGGAGAACCTTTTGATAATTTTGATAATACCATCGGGTTCATCAGACTTGCTACGGACAGCGAAGGCTTGAACCTGGGTGCGAGACATATTACGGTATCCACATGCGGACTGGTCGATAAGATCGATGAGTTCACTGCATTGGATCTGCAGGTCAATCTCGCGATATCACTTCATGCTCCGGACGATACGCTCAGAAGTGAGCTTATGCCGATCGCGCGCAAGTATGCGCTTCCGGATCTTATCGCTGCATGCAGGAGATATACGGGCACTACCCATAGAAGGATAACGTTCGAGTACAGCCTGTTTGCCGGTAAGAACGATTCTGAAGCCCATGCGAAAGCGCTTGCCAAGCTGATCTCCGGCATGCTCTGCAATGTGAACCTGATCGCAGCAAACGAATTTCCTGGTTCTGACTACAGAAGAAGTTCAAAGGATCATGTAAGGCGTTTCCAGCAGACACTTGAAGCTGCCGGTATCAATGCGACGTTAAGGCGCGAGATGGGCACCGATATCATGGCTGCCTGCGGCCAGCTGAGAAGAAGCGTAGAGGAAGGCAGAACATGATCTGCTGCGCTTTGTCTGACAAGGGCCCGGTAAGGGATAAGAACGAAGATTCTTACGGATTCGAGCAGATAGGCGATTATATGTGTATGGCCGTAGCTGACGGCCTGGGAGGCGAGGTCTGCGGAGAGATAGCCAGCAGCATTGCCGTTAAGTCCGTTCTGTCTGAACTTAACAATTCACTTCCCGGCTGCAGTGACGAGAATGTCGGTTCTCTGCTTACTTCAGTTTTCAATAAGGCAAACGTTAAGATCCTTCTTGACTGCGCAGAGCACAGGGAAAGGATCGGAATGTGCACGACGCTTACGGCCGCTCTTGTCAAAGGACAGACGCTTACCATCGCTCATATAGGCGATACCAGGTGTTATCTTTGCCACGGTAAGGAGATAAGAAGGCTGACGCAGGACCATAACCAGGCAGCACAGCTCGTTATAGAGGGAAGCATCACAGGCGAGGAGGCAAAAGTTCACCCTGGCCGCAACCGACTAGTTAAAGTGCTTGGAGAAAATCAATTTTTACATCCGGACATTTATAGTTATAATATAATTTATGGCGATTTGGTGGTCCTTTGTTCTGACGGGCTTTACGCCTTCCTGAATAAAGAGGATTGGGCCTCCGCATTGCGCGACAGATCGGATCTGAACAGGGTCTGTCAGAGACTGATAGATTCAGCAAGCTCCAACCGGAGCACCGACAATATGACTGTTTTGATAGGCAATACAAGTCTTAAAGCATAAAGACGGGAGTTAGGAAAGAATGGCAAATCAGGCACATGGCCCCGAGGGCATGGTATTTGCAAATAAATACAGGATCGTCCGCCTCATTGGAAGCGGCGGTATGGCCAATGTCTATCTCGGAATAGATATGGAAACAGGCAGCAATGTCGCTATTAAGATATTGAAGCCCGAATTCTCATCAGACGAGGATTTTATCAGAAGGTTCGATACGGAGGCTAAGGCCGTATCATCGCTCAAGCAGAACAACATCGTTAAGGTCTTCGGCGTCGGTCACGAAGGCACATTCCGTTATATCGTTCAGGAATACGTTGACGGTATAACTGTTAAGGACCTCATTAACCAGAACGGACACCTCGATTGGAAGCATGCGGTACCTATCGTTATCCAGATCGGCCTGGCTCTCGACTATGCTCACTCCAACGGCATCGTTCACAGGGACATCAAGCCTCAGAACATCCTTATCACAAGAGATAAGATCGCGAAAATAACCGACTTCGGCATCGCACGCGCTGCATCCAGCACGACTATAACCATGACCGGCGGCGCCATGGGTTCAGTTCACTACTTCTCGCCGGAGCAGGCAAGGGGCAGCAATGTCGGACCTCAGTCAGACATCTATTCTCTCGGTGTAACCCTCTTTGAGATGGTTACTGGAAGAGTTCCTTTCGACGGCGAGTCCAATGTTGCAATTGCCGTCAAGCATCTTCAGGAGACACCTCCGGTAGCATCTTCCATAATGCCGGGAATCCCCGCAGGTCTCGATGCGATCATCAACAAGTGTATGCAGAAGTCACCTGAGAAGCGCTATACGACGATGCGTCAGATGGTAACGGAGCTCGATTCGCTCCTTGTTGATCCTAACGGAGTATATGGCGTTATAACCAACACTCCCGTGGCTGAACCTACCGAGACTAATATCTCATTCAGGCAGGAGCCCAGTTACGATAAGATCAGCGAGATCGAGAAGAGCGCTGAGTCAAGAAGATTATCAAGACTCAGGGACAATATCCTGCTCGTTCTCATAATCGTTGCAATAATCGGCGTCCTTGTAGCCCTTGGTTCACTTGTTATCAATGCGGTCCAGAACAATACCACGATTACCGAGAATATGGATTATGTCGTCGGCAATTACGTCGGAATGACTATTGATGAAGTTACGAAGGAACTTGATGCTAATGAGGTCAAGTATGAGATCAAGTATGAGGAGACCGATGACAAGGAACCCGGCATCGTACTTGCACAGAGCATCGCAGAAGGCGTAACGATCTCCAAGGACAGCACTTTGAGCACTATCCTTCTTACAGTATCTTCAACATCCGATTCTATCATCCTGTCCGATTATTCGACGATGAACTATCAGGATGCTTATACTGCGCTTTCCAATCTTGGACTCAATGTATCGCTCAGATCTGAATCTTCTGAAGAGGTTGAGCCCGGTCTCGTTATCAGGACTGAGCCTGAGGCAGGATCTCAGGTAGCTCCCGGCGATTCGATCGTCATTATCTATGCTACCGAGCCTACCAGCAGCGTTGTTCCTGATGTAGCGGGAATGACTGTTGAAGCTGCTGCTCCTATACTTACAGATGCAAGCCTTAACTACAGCTTTAACGGAAGCCCTGAAGTCATGGCTCTTCCTGATTCCCAGAAGGTTATCATGTATTCTGATCCTGTTCCGGGAACATCTGTAGCAAGGAATTCTACGATCCTTCTTTATATCGGAACCCAGGAGGACTATAACAACGGCGGTACTCCGACTCCGACGCCCCCTCAGGCTAACATTACGGTCAATACCAACGGCAGCGGTTCAGTATCCGGTGCAGGTCAGTACGATCAGGGCACTCAGGTAACTCTTACGGCAACTCCTTCTGAAGGCTATGCGTTCGATTACTGGACAGACGGATTCGGTAACACGGTTGCTTATTCGAATACTTATACATTTATAGCTCAGGCCGGCGATACGACCTATACGGCTGTGTTCAAGGCGGCTCCTACGCCTACACCGACTCCGACACCTGTACCAACAACTCCTCCAAGTGAGTCTTCTGAATCTTCTGAAACCTCTTCGCAGTCGCAGGAGAATCAGGGCGGTGGCGGCTTCGGATTCTAAGTGTTTGTGGCTGGAGATATACAGGGTGTAATCACAAAAGGCGTCGGCGGCGCATACAGCGTCTGCATTGACGGCGGCAAGGATAGAGTTGCCTGTCAGATCAGAGGCGGTCTCAGGCTTGGAGATATCGTTCCTCAGGCCGGCGACAGAGTTACCATAGAGCCATCCGGTGATCCGGATCTGCCTTACGTTATTACTAAGATCCTTCCGAGGAAGAATAATCTGGTCAGACCGCCGGTAGCAAATGTCGATTATCTTATCCTTACGTTCTCGGTAACCGACCCGGAGCCTGATCTTAAGCTTCTCGATAAGCTCCTTATCATATCAGCCAACCTTGATATCACTCCTTTGATCGTGTTTACCAAGGAAGATCTCGGTAAGGAGGCGGCCGCCAAATATCTTGATGAGTATTCTGCATGCGGTTATCAGGTTCTCGTATCTTCCAAGGATTGTCCTGTTACGGCTGAAGCACTGGAGAGCATCACCGGTAAAGGAATAGCTGCATTTGCAGGACCTTCAGGTGTAGGTAAGAGTACTCTGTGCAACAGGATAATAGGCAAAGAGCATATGGAAGTCGGTACCATCTCCAAGAAGCTCAAGCGCGGAAGACATACGACAAGGCATGTTGAGCTGTTTGACTTCGGAGAAGGATTCATTACTGATACGCCGGGATTCACATCCCTGTCACTGCTTCAGCTCGGTATCGGATATAAAGAGGTACCTGCTGGTTATCCGGAAATATATAAGTTTACCGGCAAATGTAAGTATGATGACTGCAGACACATCAAAGAAGAAGGCTGTGTGGTAAGAGATGCACTTTCGCTGGGACAAATCGGTCAGGAGCGGTATAATCGTTACCGCGAGTTCAGCGAAGAGTTATATAATGAACGTAACAATTATAAGCGGAGGAAAGCCTGATGGCGGATTTTGAGTTGGCACCGTCGCTGCTGGCGGCGGATTTCGGATATTTGATGAGAGATATAGATGCGGTGGCAAATAGCGTTAAGTATCTGCATTTCGACGTTATGGACGGTCATTACGTAGAGAATATCTCTTTCGGACTTCCGGTTATCAAATCCATCCGTAAGTATACCGACCTTAAGTTCTATACACACCTCATGATCACTAACCCCGGCAAGTATGCCAAGGCTTTTGCCGATGCCGGTTCTGATATCATCACATTCCACGTGGAGTGTTCCGATGATCCCATTGCGCTTATCGATGAGATCCATTCATACGGATGCGAGGCAGGCGTTGCCATTCACCCGGATACTCCTATCGAGAAGATACTGCCTTTCGCAGACAAGTGCGAACTCTTGCTCGTTATGACTGTAAGACCCGGATTCGGCGGACAGGACTTCATGCCTGAGTCGTTGGACAGGATCGCAGCTGTCCGTAAGGCTCTGGATGAGACAGGTTCAACTGCATGGCTGTCTGTCGACGGCGGTATTAATTCAGATACCATCAAGACCGTGTACGATGCCGGAGCAAGGTTATTTGTAACGGGCAGCGCCGTATTCGCGAAAGAGGAACCGGGCAAGGCTTGTTCGGAACTGTCTGCATGCATTACTGCGTAATTACCGGAGGTCCACTGAAGGATGAAGCTCTTAGTGCTGTCCGCGCAGATCATATAATCTGCGCAGACGGCGGAACGGATTTTGCATGTAAGCATTCGATTATTCCCGAACTTGTAGTCGGAGATCTGGATTCCATTACTCAGGAAGGTCTGTCATATATTGAAGAGCACGATATCCCCGTACAGAAACTCGAGATCGAGAAGGACTGGACTGATACGGAGATTGCTTTGAACCGTATTCCGGACGGATCAGAAGTTACCATTGTCTGTCCACTCGGGATTAACGTCAGGCTCGATCATGTTATCGGGAATATTCAGCTTGCCGCAGCGCTTGCCGGTAAGCATAAGAGAATAGTGTTGACGGACGGCATTACAAGAGTGTTCCTTATGAGCGGTAAAGACAGTATTACCGTTGATCTTACGCAGTACGAGATTAAGCTTGCAGTGTCACTTGTTCCTCTCAGTTTTGATTCAAGCGTAAAAGATGTTACTACCACAGGACTCTATTACAGCCTTAACGGCGGAGAACTGATCGCAGGTAAGACATATTCGTTTTGCAACCATCCGGTTGATGGTGCTTCGGAGTTCTCGGTTTCGATCGGAGAGGGTATTCTTGCCGTTATCGTAACAGAAGAGGCTTAACGCCTTATGCCTGTAGGCTTAGGCGGTTTTTGGAACTCCGAGATTTGGTTTTTTACCCCCTAAAATTGAGACTATGGAGTATTGAATGAGACTCTAAAACCCAATATCATTAAAATGACGTAACAAAGAACGCATCGGAATTGGCCGGTGCGTTTTTTGTTGCGATTTTTTATTTAAGGAGGCACGAATATGCTGAGCTACGAAGAGTTTAAGGAGAGAGTCATGAACGAGTTCCTGGATTACCTTCCGTCCAAGTACAAGGATTGTGAACTCAAGATCCATGAGGTACCGAAGGTCAACCAGGTGCTTACGGGAATCATAGTTGTTCCCAAAAAGAAGAGTAAGAAGGGCGTTATAATGCCGACCTTCTATATGGAGAGACTGTATGAGCAGTATAAGGAGACAGGTAACTTTGAGAACATGATGGCAAAGCAGGCCATATACCTGGAACGTTCCGCCAGATTTGCTCCCAAGGAATTGTGCGGCACAAAGCTGGAAGACTATGCGGATAAGATAGTATTCCAGCTGATAAATACGCTGGATAATCTCGAACTGATATCCGGTTGTCCGCACCGGGATTTTGAAGATCTAAGCATCGTTTACCGCGCCATTACATCAATAGGCGAAGACGGGATATCCGGATTCCTGATTACCAACGATGTTGCGGAATCTGTGAAGTGGTCGGAGGATTTCCTTTACGATATTGCGTTCAAGAATACGCGCAAGATGTTCCCGTTCACGCATATGAGGATCGAGGACATGATGTTGAAGATAATCGGCAGTAATTCAAGATCAGGTATTTCCGCACTATTTCCTGATTACGAAAAGATGCCTTCAGAAGAATGTGTGTATGTGATCACCAACAAATCACAGTTTTACGGTTCTTCGGCGCTGATCTATCCGGATGTTCTGGGAAGGGTGGCTGATAAGATCGGCACCGATTGCTATGTGCTTCCTTCTTCGCTTCATGAGGTGATCATGCTGTCAGCAAAGACTTATTCAGATAAGTCAAAACTCGCGAATATCGTTTGCGGAACAAATGCCAAGCATGTCAGTTCAGAAGAGAAGCTATCTGACAGTCTGTATTTCTACGATATCAAGAGCCGGAATGTAAAAAGAATAGACGTGGATGATGCTGTTGCATCTTAAGGAACGGTCAAAAGAAAGGAGTTTATATGTATAGGATCAGCAATAGGATCAAAGCAGGATCTTTTATCCTTTCGGTAATGATGCTGTTTTGGTTTATAGGGATAAACACTGTTAATGCGGCAACTGAATATACGCCGCTGGTTCATAAGGATGATTATGACTTTACGGTCAATTCGGGAGCGATAGAAGAGTGGTTTACTGTATCACCTGATGATGTTGTGTCTTCAGTGCTTTCAATTGCATCAAGTTATAACGGTACTCCGTATTCGAGCATGGACTGTGCACAGTATGTGGCAAAGGTACTCCTTGATGCGGGAAGCATATCATTTAACGATTATCTTGCATGTGACGGGAATATGCAGGTCGCGGAATTCCTCAAGTTATTTGCAGGAGAGATCCCGACGGGAATAGAAGGCAAGACATGCTGTCCTGTGTACGGTACTACAGTCATATATGCGGAAGGAATGACATCCCAAGCCATTAATGATTGGTGTGCATCTAACTGTCAGCCGGCAGATATACTTGTCTTCTACGGCGAGAACGGAAATGACCTTCATATCGGTATCTTCGCAGGTATGGTGAACGGAGTCGCATATATGTGGCATTCAGGCTCTTCACACGGTGTCTGCGAACTCCCGGTCAGCTATCTTATAGGCAGCGGTAAAGCGGGGCATACGATCACTTATCTTCAGAGTTTCAGGATGAAGTCTGATGCTAAGGCTTATACGACACTTTGGATCAATAAGGTTGCGGGAGACGGAACATATATGGGAGGAGCAGTATATGGAGTCTATTCTGATCAGGGACTTACAAATGAGATATCGCAGCTTATAGATGATAACTATAACGGTACACTGTCTACACCATTTGAACTTGCCAAGGATGGATCTGACTTTACAGGGACATACTATATCAAGGAGAAGGTGGCTCCGACTCTGCTTTTGACCGGTAACGGCGATATAGATCTGACCTGCGGTACTGGAAGCCTTCCTGATGCATACAATTATCAGGATGATACTGTGTATAAGGTTGATATGAGGATAACCGGTGCGAACAGTTCGACCGGAACCATGAATTACAGTGTGACAAGGATAACCGGAGGTGCAGAAGAACTTCTGTATTCTGAGACGATCAATGATTATCCTCTGTCCGGTTCTGTGATCGTTATCGGTAATTATCCGACTGCAGGATCTGATATGTCGGATACTCTGACTCTTGATCTGGAGAAATCAACCAATACATCATTTGATGTTACTTCCACTGTTTTTACTCTTAAGTGTTCCGGCAATACGGTCGCAACTTATTCATATGAGAACGGCAATTGGGTGTGGAAGAATATGAATGGGAATTACTGGAGTATCTCATCGTTCCCGTTGAAAGCTAATACTTCGTACACGATAGAAGAGACATTCAGCACGCCTTCATTTGCTTGCTATGACGGCAGTAAGATCAGTTACCAGGTAAATAATACGGGATCAGGTTGGAGCAAGATATCAGATAATACCTACGAGATGAGTTTTACCACAGGACAGCTCGGAGGCTCTAACTATGATTTCAAGGCTGTAAATGATAATGAAGAAGCCTGCGTGAGTATATCAAAGCAAGTTGTGGAAGCAACAGATACCAAAGACGGCTTCAAGTTTGAATTGTGGACTCAGGACGGTTCTGTTCTTCTGGCCAAGGGAGAATCTGACACTGCGGGTAATGTTTTGTGGGATGCAGGTAATGTTACCGGCGTACAGTTGCTTACCATACCTGCAGGCCAGTATCAGCTGAGGGAGTTGGTCCCTGACAATAAGACATATGGTGGATCTAAGGCAACATATACATATGACGTTCCTTCGGGGTTTACGATGTCTTCGGACGGAACCTACTGGTATAAGACTATACTTGCTTCTTCCGGAACTACTGTAGCCCAGAATGTAAGTAACGACAGATGCCAGGCAAACATCAAGATAACGAAGATAGCTGAAGACGGTAATGATGAGGGGCTTAAGTTTGAGCTTTACTATGGCGGTAACGGTACGGAACCTAATTGGAGTTATGAGCTGGTTGATACTGTGGAAACCGATGCGGACGGAAATGCTGTTTTCGAAGAACTCCCTCTGGGGTGGTACAGGATAAAGGAGATAGTCCCTGATGATTATAAGTGTATATGGATAGGTAATGATTCCGCAGGATATAAGACAGTTCATCTGACACAGTCTTCTGATAATCAGACTATAGGTATAACGGCTATAAATATCATCAATACTCAGATCGTGATCGAGAAGACTGATGCCTGGGACGGCAGTAAGGTATCTCTTTATACTGGAAGTCCGGTTAAGTTCAGGGTATACAAAGATACTAATGCCAACGGACAACTTGATGAAGATGAAACAGGATCATATACAGAGATATTGGATACGGATCTTGACGGTGTGCTGACGGTAAAGGAAGTCGGGTCCGGGGCGTATCTTATTGAGGAGATCATTCCCCCATGCGGATACTATAAAGCTGAAGATCTGATACCTGTAATCGTCGATTCTGCATCTAAAGTTACGGTTCAGGTATCTCAGATTCCGTATACCGAGAAGATGATCATATATAAGACCGATTCGTTGACCGGTGCAGCTGTTGGCGGAGCGGGATTCACTGTATACGAAGACCTGAATGCAGACGGTATACATCAGGATAATGAACCTGTGGCACAGACTTATGATACAGATTCCGGATCGATGAAGGATGCTGCAGTTACAGAGATCTCTTCCGGCAAGTACGAATCGGATCTGCTTAGAGCGGGAAGCTATGTAGCTGTTGAGACTTCGCTACCTTCAGGGTATTTCTACAGTGATAATAACGGCAAGGCAACCTCGGAGGTTAATTCGTTTGGATTCAGTATCGAACTGAAGGATACTCAGTCTGCCGGGTTTGAGCAGGGAACACAGGAATTTGATATCGAGAATGTTCCCGGTGGAGTAATGGTTTTCAAAGTGAATGAGACCGGTGATCTGTTGTCAGGAGCATCGTTTACGGTATACAAGGATAAAGATTGCAAGACTTTGGCCGGTGAACTTACGGAAGGCGACACGGGTTGTTATTATTACTACGGGCTTGATGCGGGTACATATTATCTTGCTGAGACAAAAGCGCCTGCAGGATATATATGCGATAAGAATGTATATGAGTTTACGGTAAGCGCAGAAGACAGTACAGCTGTCATTACAAACGCTTATGCTAAGGAATATTCGAAGGAGGGTGACTTCTGTGATCCTCAGCCGATATCCGGAACCGTGCTGGTCGATACTGCTTCTGAAGCAATGATGCAGTCAAAGATCCTGTCATATGGTGAGAATGTTGCGCTTACTGACTATGTAGCCTGCGCGGGTCTTAACACGGGGGATACATATACGCTTACCGGTTCTCTTGCAGTAAAGAGCACAGGCGAGATGCTTACTGATAAGAATGGCAATGTGATCACATCAGAAACTGAATTCACGGCAACATCTTCGTTTATGACCGTTAAAGTGGAGTTTGAGATCGATACTACTGAGCTTGAAGGCGAGTCTTTGGTAGCATTTGAGATGCTTGAAGATCAAGACGGGAATAAGTATTATCACGAAGACATTGAAGACGAGGCTCAGACTTTGACTATACCTGAGATCGGCACGAAGGCAACAGATGCCTATACCGGCACATCGGTAATGCTATGTTCGGATATGGTTACGATCAATGATGAAGTATCGTATAAAGATCTCAAGAAGGGCGGCGAGTACAAGATCATCGGTACTCTCATGGATATGGATTCCGGCGTTGCGCTCAAGGATTCTGAAGGTGAACCTGTTATGGTGGAAAAGACCTTCACGGCACAGTCATCTGAATCAAGTATTACTGTCACATTCGAGAACGTCTATATCCCTTATGAGGTAAAAGAGATCGTTGTATTTGAGAAGCTTTACACATCAGATGATGTGCTTCTTGCAGTTCACGAAGATCTTGAAGATAAGGATCAGACTATTACGAGAGCAAGCCTGGAGACAAATGCATCCGAAGAGACGACCGGTAAGGCCGTTATGATGAATTCAACGGTTACGGTCGTGGACAAAGTTGACTATGCGGGTCTCATTCCGGGTTCAAGTTATGTAATTGAAGCAACGCTTTATAAGAGTACCGGAGAAGCCATTACAGTAAACGGACAGCAGGTTATAAGCATGGTCGCGTTTACTCCTGAAGAATCAACAGGTGTTCTGGAGGTACCGATAACTTTTGATACTACCGGGCTTATTGAAGGTGAGGTAGTTGTTGTTTTCGAGAGCGTCATGGATGTTGCAACAGAAGATGAGATATCATCCGGATTGCAGAAAGAAACTGTAGAGGTTAGCAGACATGCAGACCTTGGAAGTACAACCCAGAGTCTGACGGTAAAATCACTGCCGGCAACAGGGGAAAGTGTTGTAAGGCTGGCAGCAATAGGGGCAGCTTCCTCGTTGGCAGGCGGTTTGATCGCACTGATGGTTATGATCAGGAATAGAAAAAAGGAAGAATAAAAAATCGGGGCTGCCTCAAATTGAGACAGCCCCGTTCCTCCAACAAGAAATCTTGGTTAAAGTTCTGCTTTGTGTTCTATGCCGAGTTCTTCGGCTACTGCGAAGAATGCTTTCCTTGAGTTCCTGATAGATGTCTCTGAGACGCAGAATGCGAGTCTGCAGTAGCCGGGGCATGAGAAAGCGGCTCCGGGTACAACAAGGATATTCTGCTTTGCGCAGATCTCGGCAAATTCTGCATCGGTTAAGCCTTCAGGAGTGTTCATGAAGATATAGAGAGCTCCGTTGGGCTTAACGGAATCAAAGCCTGCATCGATTATGTTCGAATACAGGAGGTTCCTTCTATGCTCGTAGTTTGCAACATCAACCTTGGCATCGATGGATCTCTCGATGACCTTCTGCCAGATCGCAGGTGCATTGACACTGCCGAGAGTCCTGTGAGACAGGACGATTGCGTTGGTAAGGTCTTCGTAGTCTTCGTTCTTAGGTGATACGAGTGTATAACCGATCCTCTCGCCGGGAAGTGAGAGCGATTTGCTCCAAGAGAAGCAGACTATGAGGTTATCGATATAGCTCAGAGCGCAGGGAACTGTCATTCCGTCGTATGCGAGATCGATATAAGGCTCATCCGAGATAACATGGATAGTGTGGTCACACGCCTTAAGCATGTCATTAAGCTCGGTAAGGAGTGAGGCTGGGTAGACAACACCTGATGGATTGTTGGGCGAATTGATGATGATCGCCTTGGTCTTGGGAGTAATCGCATCCTTGATCCTGCTGATGACGGGCATGAAGTTCTCGTCTGTAGGTACGATAACGGGAACTCCGTTATGGTTCTCGATGTAGCCGTTGTATTCCATGAAGTAAGGAGCAAGAACGATTACTTCCTCACCGTCGTCGAGAAGGGAATGAAGAACATCGTTCATGGCGCAGGCTGCACCGACAGTCATACAGACTGCATCGGGACCTATCTGAAGACTGGATTCAGCAGAACGTTTGTCGGCTACGATCTTCCTTGTGGACTCATAACCGCTGTTGCTCATATAGCCGTGCATTCCCGGAGTCGGATTATCGGCGAGGTCTTTGAGCGCATCGGATACTTCGTGCGGCGGCTCGAGGTCGGGATTACCGATCGAGAAGTCGAATACGTTGTCTGCACCGTAGATTGCCTTAAGGCGGTTGCCTTCCTCAAACATTTTGCGGATGGCCGAACCACCCGCAAGCTTAGCTTTGATCTTGGATGAAATCATATTACTGCCTCCTGGGTATGATCCTGTTCTTTAATCGTCTCTCGAAGAATCTCTCGGTCAAAGGCTTCTCGTAGAAGAATGACTGGAAATGCTTGCAGCCGCACTGGATGAGACGCTTGATGTCGGCTTCTTCATGAGCTCCGTCGCAGATTACCGTATAGCCTAATTTGTCGGCGAGAGTGATCATGTTCTCAAGTATGATCATTCCTCGCTCGTCATCAGAAGTGATTACGTCTCGGTTGATCTTAACGTAATCGAGCTGTACCTCCTGAAGGAGCCTCAACGTCGTAAGACCGGAACCGAAGTTGTCGATCGTGATGAGTATGCCGGTCTCCTTAAGTCTCTCGGTGCATTTCTTGAGGAGCAGCAGCTCGTCCTTATAATTGGGCTCGTTGAATTCGATGCCGATATACTTATGGTCGATGCCGTAAGAATCAATTACCTTGATTATCTCATCGGCCAGGCCTTCGTTAACGAGATTACGGTTAGAGAAGTTGCAGGTGATGGGCACGACATCCAATCCCTGGTCGAGCCATTCCTTGACCTTAGCACAGACGGTATCAAGAACATAGAAGTCGATCTTTGTCATAAGGCCCGTCTCGGAAGCGGCGTTGATAAAATCCTGAGGCATGCAGATGTTGCCGTCATGGATCCATCTTGCCAATGCTTCAGCCGCGAAAAGGGTAACATCTTCTTCGACGTCACTGATAACAGGCTGGAAGTATACAAGGAACTTCTTGTTATCGAGAGCTTCTTTAATGGCGTTGGTGTATTCCTTGTGCGAGATCTTCTCCGAAGCGATATGTCCTTCGAAAACGACATGATCTTCACCGGTCTTCCTGGCAGCGTTCAAAGCCTGCATACAATCGGTGATCATTGCCATTGCATGCATATAAGAGTCATCGTACATAACTATTCCGGAACGAGCCGCAAGGGTGTATACGATGTTCTCATCACGGAAGCGGGCATTGATCTTGACTCCGTTAAGGAACGCCTTTAATTCATCCAATCTGTTCTTCTTGAATACGGCAACGAAATTATCACCGCCCATGTGAGTTACGAACTCACCGGCCTCTTTGTCGGTAAAAGCAGCTAATTTGCTGCCGAAGTCGGAAAAGGCGCTTGAGGCAAGGTTAGAACCAAAGAAATGATTGATCCTTGCACTGTCTTTGATATTTACAAGGGCAACGAGATAAGAGTCGGCAGAGCCGTCAGCGATGTATCTGTTGAAGATCTTTGCATAATAATGCAGGTTGGGAAGGCCGGTCTCCTGGTTGTAGTACTTGAGCTTGGTTACAGCCTGCTCCAGATATCGATAGGAAAGCGTAAAGCTTACACTTGAAGAGAAGAGCTTGAACAAAGGCTTGAGTTCATCTGTTATACCGGGGAAGAACTTCTTGAAGTAAAACCTGGTAAAGCCGCGCTTTGCATCAGACAGATCCTTGGATAACTCGTAAAATTCAGACTGATGCTCATCAGCTGTTACGTAGACATTGTTCTGTCTTTCCAAAGTGCCTGAAGAATAGATAAGATGCTCGATCCTGCAGCATCCGACGGAATCTGCTACAGAAGTAAATGCTTCACCGGCAAAATGCTCACCGTCGAAAGCATCTAATGAGTCAAAATAACTCTGAATATCAGTTGTGATGCTTTCCATCGAATACAGCTCCGTCAAATTATTTACTTATTAATATTAAGGCACAAAGTAGACCAATGCAACGAATATGCCAAATAACAAAAATAACGATAAAACTAAAAAATAAATGATACGGAGGCAACATGGATACAGATAATAGAACTGAAAGACGCAAGACAGGAGACAGAGGGGAAGACGCAGTTATAAGAATATTGAGCAGCCAAGGTTACCGTCTGGTGGTAAGGAACTTCGAAGTTCACGGCGTAGGTGAACTGGACTGCGTTTTCGAGAAGGACAGGGAGATATATGTGGTAGAGGTAAGATCACGCCAAAATACCGGTCCTTATCCTACGTCAGGTGAGTCTGTGGTCCATTCTAAAAGGCGTAAGATCATACGGACAACGTCTTATCTGATCGCGAAGTACGGCTGGTACGACAGAAATATAAACTTTTTGATAGGGCAGGTAACGCATAACAGGGCCGGAATGGTACAAAATGTAGAAATTATACCTTTTTAGTAAAGACCAATGAAATTTGATTGCCAAAAAATTGCATTATACATATAATTACTACGGCTTTGAGGCCGTTCGTTCGGTGGAATATGCAAGAATGGACTTTGGAAATTTCATTTTGAAAGAAGGATTACTCGATGAAGAGTTATGTGAACATGTCTGCGGCTGAGCTCGGATCAGAGCTTACTCTGCTTAAGGCGCGCTATGAAGAATATAAGGCAATGAACCTTAGCATCAATATGAAGCGCGGCCAGCCCTCTCCGGAGCAGCTGGACCTTTCCAATCATATGTTTGACGGAATTGCAGATTCCGGATATAGGGCTGCTGACGGATGTGATGTCAGGAACTACGGTAATCCCGCAGGTCTTGCTGAAGCAAGAAAAGTCTTCGGTGACATTATAGGTACTGATGCTGACAATATCTTCCTCGGCAATTCTTCCAGCCTCAACATGATGTTCGATACGCTTATGCGTGCCATGGTCTTCGGTGAGATAGATTCCGATAAACCGTGGTCGCAGATCGAGGGACGCAAGTGGCTTTGTCCTGCGCCCGGATATGACAGACATTTCAGAGTAACTGAGACTCTCGGTTTTGAACTCATTCTTGTGCCTATGACAGAGAATGGTCCGGATATGGATATCGTTGAGAAGCTTGTCGCTGGAGATGACAAGATACTCGGTATTTGGAATGTTCCTTGCTATACCAACCCAGACGGAGTTGTTTACTCTGAAGAGACTTGTAAGCGTCTTGCCAATATGAAGACGGCAGCAAAGGACTTCAGGATCATATGGGATAACGCGTATGTCTGCCATCACCTTTTTGATGAGGCAGAAAACAGGGGCAAGCTGCCTGATATGCTTTCTCTTTGTGCTGAAGCGGGCTATCCCAACAGAGTATATGAGTTTGCCTCTTCATCCAAGGTTACTTTTGCCGGTGGCGGCCTGTCCTGCCTTGCTGCGAATAAAGATAACCTTGAGCGCGCCAAGAAGTACATGGGAGTTCAGGCTATCTGCTCTAATAAGGTAAATCAGTATGCTCATGTCAGATTCCTGCCTGACAGCAAGGCCGTTGATGAGATCATGAAGAAGCATGCTGCGATCTTAAGACCTAAGTTCAAGACAGTTATCGATATTCTTGTAGAAGAATTCGGTGATAACAATGACATATGCAGATGGACAAACCCCAAGGGCGGATACTTCATTAGCTTCTATGCTCTTCCCGGTACTGCAGCTAAGACTGTGTCTATGTGTGCTGATATCGGCATTGCCCTGACACCGGCAGGGGCATCCTTCCCGTACGGTAAGGATCCCGACGATACGAACATCAGACTCGCGCCTTCTTTTCCTCAAGTTGAAGAGATCGAGAAGGCTATCAGGATACTCTCCGTCTGTGCTAAAATTACCGCAGTAGAAAAACTCCTGGAGGAGAAGCAGTAATGAAAAATATTTACGAGAGCCCTTTGAATTCAAGATATGCCAGCCCCGAGATGCAGTTTATCTTCTCGCCTGACAAGAAGTTCACGACATGGAGAAAGCTCTGGATCGCACTTGCAGAGTCAGAGAAGGAGTTAGGTCTTGATATTACTGACGAGCAGATCGCTGAACTCAAAGCTCATATCGATGACATTGACTATGCGAAGGCAGCAGAATATGAGAAGCTTGTCCGCCACGATGTAATGGCTCACGTAAAAGCTTATGGTGACCAGTGCCCAACGGCTAAGGGTATCATTCACCTTGGCGCCACATCCTGCTATGTAGGCGACAATACTGACATCATCCTCATGCGCGAGGCTCTCGAGCTTACTCGTAAGAGGCTTGTAGTTACTATCGCTAAGCTCGCAAAGTTCGCTGAAGAGTACAAGGCTGTTCCGACACTCGGATTTACACACTTCCAGCCGGC
This sequence comes from Clostridiales bacterium, assembly GCA_017550385.1. GTDB lineage: Bacteria > Bacillota > Clostridia > Saccharofermentanales > Saccharofermentanaceae > Saccharofermentans. The sequence goes on along the minus strand of JAFZPJ010000048.1, from coordinate 108,723 downwards.
TCAGCTCGTTACCGTAGGTAAGCGTGCTTCTCTCTGGCTTCAGGATCTTGTTTTCGATCTTGAAGAGGTCGAGCACGTCTCTGCTCAGCTCAAGCTCCTCGGCTGCAAGGGCACAACAGGTACTCAGGCAAGCTTCCTCGAGCTCTTCCACGGCGATCATGCGAAATGCGTTGAGCTTGACCGCAAGATCTGCGCTAAGATGGGCTTCGACGCATCTTACTATGTATCCGGCCAGACATATTCACGTAAGGTTGATTCACTTGTTATGAACGCGCTTTGCGGTATCGCACAGAGCGCTCACAAGTTCTCCAACGATATAAGACTCCTCCAGCACCTCAAGGAGATCGAGGAGCCCAGAGAGGCAGGCCAGATCGGTTCTTCCGCTATGGCTTACAAGAGGAACCCCATGAGATCCGAGCGTATCGCTTCGCTCTCTCGTTATGTCATCTCTGTATCCACATCTCCCATGATGACAGCAGCAGAGCAGTGGTTCGAGAGAACACTCGACGATTCGGCTAACAAGAGAATATCCATTCCTGAGGCATTCCTCGCAGTCGATGCGATCCTTGGAATCTATGCAAACGTTGCCGGCGATCTCGTTGTCTACGACAAGATGATCGAACGCCACATCAGGGATGAGATTCCCTTCATGGCTACAGAGAACATCCTCATGGATGCAGTCGAGAACGGCGGCGACAGACAGGAACTCCACGAGAACATCCGTCTCAAGTCTATCGAGGCAGGCAGCGTGGTAAAAGAGCAGGGCAAGCCTAACAACATGCTCGAGCTCATTGCTGCTGATCCTGAATTCGGAGTCGATATAAGCAGGCTTCAGGAACTTACTGATCCCAAGCTCTACATCGGAAGATGCCCTGAGCAGGTCGACGCATTCCTTGATGAGTGCGTAAAGCCTCTGCTTGCTGCTCATGCTGATGACTTAACCGTCGGCGAGACAGAGATCAAAGTCTGATATCAAGGGTACTGCTCTCGAATATGATCTATTTTGACAACAGTGCCACGACTTTTCCTACTGAACGCGTAAGAGCTGCTTGTTCGGCTGCTATGACTGATGAGTTGTCGGGTAATCCCGGCTCTCTTCACAAGCTCGGTGTTGCTGCTGATTCCGCATATAACGAATGCCTGAATAACACGGCAAAGCTCCTGGGTGCTAAGCCTCAGGAGATCGTCTTCACGTCATGTGCCACTGAGAGTGCAAATACCGCTATCCGCGGATTCATGAGCCGTAACAAACGTGCCGGCAACACGGTAGTATCCACCAGGACTGAACATAAGGCTACATTGGAGTGCCTTGCTAATCTCGAGAAGAACGGTTACAACGTGGTCTATCTTCCTGTCGGAAGTGACGGCAAGCCTGACCTTGGCGCACTTGAAGATACACTTGCTGCGGGTGACTGCGCTCTGATGTGCTTCACACTTGTCAACAATGAGACGGGTTCGATCCTGCCGAATGAAGAGATATTGAAGATAAAGAACAGGGTAAGTCCCTCAACCTTCTTCTATCTGGATGCCGTACAGGCACTGGGTAAGATTAGGATTGATCTTCATAAGCTTGGCTGTGATATGTGCTCTTTCTCGGGCCATAAGATCCACGGAATAAAGGGAGTAGGCGTTCTCTATGTCAGAGAAGGCGTAAGGATAGATCCTTTTATCTTAGGCGGCGGACAGCAGCGCGGCATGAGGTCTGGTACGCAGAGCCTTGTGCTTGCGAGATCTTTCGAGACCGCGCTCGAAGAAGCTTCCGAAGGTGTGGAAGATGCATATGATATCGTTGCTTCCATTAATGCTTATCTCAGGAAGGAACTTGCAGCCAGAAAAGCGATAATCCTGTCGCCCGATGATGCGCTCCCGTACGTGCTTAACGTGTCTTTTGACGGATTTGAATCCGAGACGATGCTTCATTGTCTTGAGATATATGATATATTTGTTTCTACTGTTTCGGCTTGTTCATCCAAGGCAAAGAAGGTATCTTATGTTCTTCTTGAGTCCGGCGTGCCCCAGAAGATCGCTGCAAATGCAGTCAGGATTAGCTTCTCAAGGTACAATACAATGGCGGAAGCAGAAGAGTTCATCAGATGCGTTGATGAGATCTACGACAAATTTGCAGTCCGCAAGTGACAGGAGACAGATATGAACGTAATTCTTGCAAGAATGGGAGAGATAACTCTCAAAGGTCTTAACAGGGGCTCATTCGAAATCCAGCTTAAGAGCAATCTCAAGTACAGGCTCAAGAGATTCGGCAAGCTGAAGATATTCCAGAGCCAGAGCAGGATCTGGATAGAACCGCTCGAAGAAGATAATCCGTATTTTGCTGATCTGCAGTCTGCACAAGAGATTATGAAAGCCATCACACAGGTCTTCGGCATCGTTTCCGTGAGCCTTGCAAGGAAGTTCGACGGTGACTTCGACAGCATCTGCGAGAACACAAAGGCATATGTAACCGAGCTTCTTGCAGATCACCCGGAATACAAGACTTTCAAGGTCGAGAGCAAGCGCGGAAACAAATCGTTCCCGATGAATTCCCCGGTTATCTGCGAAGAACTCGGAGCGTTCATCCTTGATAACTTCGAAGGCCTTACCGTTAAGGTCAAGAAACCTGATTTCATAGTTAACGTCGAGATCAGGGAGAGTAATTACGTATACTGCGGCAAGATGATGGCCCACAGAGGTCTTCCCGTCGGAACCGCGGGCAGGGGAATGCTCCTTCTTTCAGGCGGTATCGACAGCCCCGTTGCAGGTTTCATGATGGCTTCACGCGGAATGCCGCTCGACGCTGTATATTTCCATTCGTATCCGTACACAAGCGACCAGGCAAAGCAGAAGGTCATCGACCTCGCGAAGATCGTCTCCGGTTATTCCGGCCGTATGACGCTTCATGTCGTTAATTTCACGCAGATCCAGCTCGACATGTATAAGAACTCGCCTCAGGATATGCTCACAATCACTATGAGAAGAGTAATGCTCCAGATCGCCGAGCAGATAGCGCTGCAGAATAACTGCAAGTGTCTTATCACAGGTGAGAGCTTGGGACAGGTCGCTTCGCAGACACTTGAAGCGATCGCAGCTACCAACGAAGTCGTTAAGATGCCTATATTAAGGCCTCTCATAGGTCTGGATAAACAGGCTACTTGTGATATATCGCGTGAGATAGGAGCCTTCGAGACGTCGATCCTTCCGTTTGAAGACTGCTGCACGATCTTCGTTGCAAAGCACCCGAAGACACATCCTCATCCCGAAGATGTCGTTAAGGCTGAAGAGAATCTCGACATAGCTGAGATGGTAAAAGAAGGCGTTCTCGGAACTGAGAAGATCGAGATCAATCCTTTCTGATATAATTCACAGTATGAAGATAGGCAAGCTTACAGATGAACAGCTCGAATCCCTTGTATTATCAAGGCTTCCGGCTCTGTCTATGACAACCCTCTCGGGTGCCGGAATAGGTGCCGACTGTGCATGGGTCAGGGTAGGGGAAGACCTTATGGTTACTTCTTCGGATCCTATCACTGCCGGCGGTAAAGCTTCCGGTACGCTTGCTATCCATGTTTCCTGTAATGACATAGCCGCTTGCGGAGTCAAGCCTTCGGGCATACTTATAGTCATAATTGCTCCGCCTTCTGCAACGGAGTCGGATATTAGCGATATCGTTGATCAGGCAAGCCGCGAGGCTTCTTCTCTCGGAGTAGATATCGTAGGCGGTCATACGGAAGTGTCTGATGCAGTCAACAGTTTTATAGTTATATCTACTGCATTCGGAATCGTTAAGAAAGGCACTCCTGTGCCCCTCGGCAAAGCTATGCCGGGAGACAGCCTTATCATAACCAAGAATGCAGCTATTGAAGGAAGCTTCATTGCTGCAAGTGAACACAGGGCACTTCTTGATGGCAAGGTATGTGAAACTTTTATCAATGAAGCTTTGTCTTATGACGCTATGATATCTGTCGTAAAAGAAGGCAGTATATGCGGAAGCATAGTCTCCGGGACAGCTAAGGTCAGAGAAGACGGATTCCCGCTCAGCGCTGCTGACCTGATGCACGATGTTACCGAGGGCGGTGTCTTCGGCGCGGCTTTTGAGATGGCGGACTTCTCCAAGTGCGGAGTGACCGTTGATATGAATCTCGTTCCTTTCTCCGAAGCTTCAAAAGCAATATGCGAGTGCCTTGACCTCGATCCGTTCAGGCTCATCTCTTCAGGAGCGCTAATGATAGCAACGCCCGAACCTGACAGGGTTCTGGCAAAGCTGGAGCAGGAAGGCGTTAAGGCGACGGTGATAGGAAAGTTCACTGATGATAAGGCTGTCAAATATATTGATTTTAACGGCTTTGAGCATGAACTTCCGCCTCCGGGAGCCGATGAGATATACAAGATAAGTTGATCTTATTTTCGGTTTACTAATCCCACGAACTTATATATAATACTTCAAGCTAATCAGTACCTTTGTAAGGAGGATATATTTCCATGTACGAACATATTAAGGCTGAGGACTCTGAAGTCTATTCCGCAATAATGCAGGAGATCGGCCGTCAGCGCGACAAGATCGAGCTGATTGCATCCGAGAATACCGTATCTGAGGCAGTTCTTGAAGCAGCTGGTTCACCGCTCACGAATAAGTATGCCGAAGGTTATCCGGGAAAGCGTTATTACGGCGGATGCGAGTATGTTGACATCGTTGAACAGCTCGCTATCGACAGAGCTAAGCAGCTTTTTGGTGCAGAGCACGTTAACGTTCAGCCTCATTCAGGAGCTCAGGCAAATACAGCAGTTTATTATGCTATCCTCGAGCCCGGCGATAAGATCCTCGGTCTTGATCTCTCTCACGGCGGACACCTTACACATGGTATGAAGCTCAATGTATCCGGAAGAACATATCAGTCCGAGTTCTATCAGGTAGACCCTGAGACTCAGACTCTTAACTATGAGACGATCCGCCAGAAGGCTCTCGAAGTTAAGCCTAAGGTAATCGTTGCAGGTGCTTCCGCATATCCGAGGATCATCGATTTCAAGAAGTTCAGAGAGATCGCTGATGAAGTTGGAGCTTATCTCTTCGTAGATATGGCTCACATCGCAGGCCTTGTTGCTGCAGGACTTCATCCGAATCCGGTTCCTTATGCAGACTTCGTTACTACAACTACACATAAGACTCTCCGCGGACCCCGCGGCGGTATCATCATGTGCAAAGAGGAATATGCAAAGAAGATCAACTCCGCAGTGTTCCCCGGACAGCAGGGCGGCCCTCTCATGCACATCATCGCTGCTAAGGCTGTTGCATTCAAGGAAGCTCTGTCTCCTGAGTTCAGACAGTATGCTGCTCAGATCATCGCTAATGCCCAGGCTATGAGCGAAGTTCTCTTAAGCAGAGGCGTAAACCTTGTTTCCGGCGGTACTGATAACCACCTCATGCTGATCGACCTCAGAGGTACAGGTGTTACAGGTAAGGATCTCCAGGAGAGACTTGATGACTGCAACATCACAGCTAATAAAAACACTATCCCGTTCGATCCCGAGAAGCCTATGGTTACATCCGGCGTACGTATCGGTACACCTGCCGTAACAGCAAGAGGCTTCAAGGAAGAAGACTGCAAGATCGTTGCTGATTGCATCGCAGACTGCATCTTCGATTATGAGAATAAGAAGGCAGACGTTATCGCAAGAGTTAAGTCACTCACAGATAAGTATCCTATCTATCCTGATATCAAGTAAGGAGTTATCTTGTCTATAGGCGAAGACAAAAACGAGCCGTTGGCTTACAGGATGTCCCCTCAGACCCTGGATGAATATGCAGGGCAGGAACATATCCTGGGCGAAGGAAAAATGCTTAGAAGAATGATTGAGGCAGACCGTCTGTCCTCAATCATTCTTTTTGGTCCGCCCGGAGTAGGCAAGACGGCTCTTGCACGCGTCATCGCCAATACCACATCTTCCAGGTTTGTTAAGCTCAACGCCGTTACTTCGGGCGTTGCGGACATCAAACGCGTAACGGAAGATGCTCAGAATCCGATAATATCAGAAGGCAGGAAAACAGTACTCTTCATTGATGAGATCCATCGTTTCAATAAGCTTCAGCAGGATGCGCTCCTGCCTTTTGTAGAAGACGGCACCGTTGTTTTGATCGGAGCTACGACCGAGAATCCGTATTTTGAGGTTAACAAAGCTCTGGTATCCCGTTCCACCGTTCTGCAGCTCAAACCGTTGGAGACTCCCGATATCGTTAAGATCCTGCGTAATGCTCTTGATAACAAGGAACGCGGCTATGGCGACATGGACATAAAGTGCGACGATGCTGTTCTCGCGAAAATAGCCGAGACATGCAACGGCGATGCCCGAGCAGCTCTTACGGCACTCGAACTCGCTTGTGTCACAACTCCTCCCGGGGCTGACGGCACCGTATTTATTGACGACGATGTCATGAAGGAGTGCATGCAGAACAGGACTGTGCTTTTCGATAAGGACGGAGAATATCATTATGACAATATCAGTGCCATGATAAAGTCCATGCGCGGCTCTGATCCTGATGCTGCGATACTCTATTTGGCACGTGCTCTCAAGGCAGGAGAAGACATAGAATTCCTGGCGAGAAGGATCATGATATGTGCTGCTGAAGACGTTGGTCTTGCTAATCCCAATGCTCTTCTCATAGCAGTCTCCGCGTATGATTGTGCTAGGGCAGTAGGCATGCCTGAAGCGAGGATACCGCTTGCTGAGGCATGCATAACCGTTGCAACTTCACCCAAATCAAATGCTGCATATCTTGCTATAGATAAGGCGTTGTCCGATGTTGAGAATACGGACACCGGAGTTGTCCCGATGCATCTTCGTAACGCACCGGCCAGCGGTATGGAAGACTTGGGATACAGTGTCGGGTACAAGTATCCGCATGACTTCCCGGGACACATTACTAAGCAGCAATATATGACAGACAAAACGATTGGACGCAAATACTATGCCCCGACTGACATCGGTTACGAGAAGCGCATCTCAGAGTACCTCGAATTTGTGCGCAAGATGACTGAACAGGAGGAATGACCCTTGAGATTCGTGATCCAGAATGTAACCGAGGGAAGTGTCAGTATAGACGGAGAAGTAACAGGCTCTGTCGGCCGCGGCTTTGTTGTGCTTATCGGCATTGCTCAAACTGATACAGAAGAGATAGCATCCAAGATGATTGATAAGATGTTCAAGCTCAGAGTCTTCGATGATGAGAACGGAAAGACCAATCTCAATCTGGACCAGGTAGATGGAGGCCTTCTGCTCGTATCTCAATTTACATTGTATGCTGACGTAAAGTCCGGCAACAGACCCGGATTCTCCCGTGCAGGCAAGCCTGGCATGGCAGAGAAGCTATATGGTTATATTGTAGAGGAATGCCGCAAGAGGAACGGAAAGGTCGGGACGGGCGTCTTCGGAGCCGATATGAAGGTCTCTCTCGTAAATGACGGGCCGTTCACGGTCATCCTTGATTCGGATGAATTATCTTTTTAATTTCATCCACTTGTAATCCCTTTATAATAATATATATTAGATTTGCGCGTTTTAATGCTAAAATATAGTGTCTGCGTTTGTGCGGATCAATTCTTAAATCTAAGGATAGGATGGGAAAGATGTCTAATTCGAAGAACGGCAATTACGGCGGCGGAGATTCAAGAGAGATCTTAAGCTGCTCTTTCTGCGGTAAGTCCGAGTATGAAGTTCCGAGACTTTTCTCGGGCGTTAATTGCTACATCTGTATCGACTGCATCCGTACGGCTTACGGTATTGTTGCAGAAGAGGAGAAGGTCAGCAAGAAGCGTAAGATGAGAACCATCAAGCCCAAGAAGCTTGTTACACCTCATCAGATCAAGGAGACACTCGATCAGTATGTAATCGGTCAGAACGAAGCAAAGATCGCTCTTTCCGTTGCTGTCTATAATCACTACAAGAGAGTCTTCTCGGATGTTCCTGCTGATGATACCGAGATCCAGAAGAGTAATATCCTTCTCCTCGGTCCTACGGGTTCAGGTAAGACATTGCTTGCACAGACACTTGCAAGAACGCTCAATGTTCCATTTACAGTTGCTGATGCTACGAGCCTCACTCAGGCGGGTTATGTCGGCGAGGACGTTGAGAATATCCTTCTCAAGCTGATCATTGCTGCTGATTACGATGTTGAGCGTGCTCAGCTCGGTATCGTATATATCGATGAGATCGATAAGATCGCCAAGAAGACTGAAAATGTATCTATCACAAGAGACGTCAGCGGCGAGGGTGTTCAGCAGGCGTTGCTCAAGATCCTTGAGAGTACGGTAGCAAATGTTCCTCCCAAGGGCGGAAGAAAGCATCCTAATGAGGAATGCATCAAGATAGATACTACCAATATCCTGTTTATCTGCGGCGGTGCTTTCGACGGATTGGATGATATCATTGCCAGCAGGATCGATAAGAAGCAGTTCGGCTTCGGAGCAGATGTTGCTCCCAAGAAGGAGATCTACAGCGGCAAATACTATCACGATGTGAAGCCGGATGACCTCATGAAGTTCGGTATGATCCCTGAATTCATCGGAAGAGTTCCGGTTACTGTAGCTCTTGATAAGCTCGACGCCGAAGCTCTCGTCAGAGTCCTTACAGAACCTAAGAATGCCATCATCAAGCAGTATAAGAAGATGCTCAAGATGGATGATGTCGAGCTTACTTTCGAAGACGAGGCTGTAAAGGCCATTGCGGAGAAAGCTATCGAGCAGAACACGGGTGCAAGAGGTCTTCGTGCGATCATCGAAGAGACGATGCGCAACGTTATGTTCGATGTTCCTTCGGAGAAGGATGTTAAGGAATGCATCATCAAGAAGGAATGTATTACTGAAGGCAAGCAGCCTGTTATCATTTATAAGAAGGGCGCGTCAGAGAACAGCTCTGATGAACAGGCTTCTTCTGAGTTCAATCCCAATCTCGGTGCTACGGCAGGCTGATAATTAGAAGGCAACATCTGATCAAGAAGGAGGAATAGCAATGGCTGAGTCTTATAACATCTGTCTCGATATCGGCGGAACTAAGATCCTTGGTGTAATCTTCAACAGTAAGCGTGAGATCGTATACAGACTTAAAAAGAAGACAAAGGCAGGCGGTGATTCGTCTCAGAATGTTGAGGAAGTCATCATCAGCGTGGTTGAAGAGCTTATTGCCGAATCAGGCATTAAAAAGTCTCAGATCAACGCAATAGCTGCAGGTGCTCCCGGTGTTATCAACCAGGATACCGGCGTTGTTCTTTTCTCGCCAAATCTCCCTTGGAGAGATTATGATATCAGGAAGCCGATCGAAGATAAGTTCGGTGCTAAGTTTTATATCGGTAATGACGTTAACGTCGGTGTTCTCGGCGAGTATAAGTTCGGCGCTGCAAAGGGCTATAAGAATGTAGTCGGTCTTTTTGTCGGTACCGGTATGGGCGGAGGTCTTATCCTCGACGGCAAGCTCTTTACAGGCAACCAGTTCAAGGCTGCTGAGTACGGACATATGATACTTGATCCTGAAGGACCTCTTTGCAATTGCGGTCAGCGCGGATGCCTTGAAGCATTCTCAAGCAAACAGGGTATGAGCGCATATATCAGACAGCAGGTATCAAGAGGCAGAGAGAGCGTGATGGCTGAAGCCGTCCAGGGCGGAGTATTCAAGTCCAAGGCTCTCAAGAAGGCTCTTGAGAGCGGAGATCCCGTTGCAACAGAAGCAGTAGACAGAGCATGCCATTATCTTGCGATAGCTACAGGCAATCTTGTGAACACTTTCAGTCCTGACATCGTTGTTTATGGCGGCGGAGTGATCGAAGCCGTTGGTGATATCTTTCTTGAGAAGATCACATCTGAAGTAGACAGGTATTGCATGCCCTCTATTAGAGAGACAGTTGAATTCAAGAAGGCTGCACTGGGAGATGATTCCATACTCTACGGTGCCCTCTCGATGATAAAGAAGTAAGAACGAAAGAAGGACAACCCTTAACATGGCAAGAATTGACAACATCTCCAAGACCTTTAATCCCAATGAGGCCGAACCGAGATTGTATAACGGATGGCTTGATAAAGGATATTTCAAGCCTTCAGACGATGAGACAAAGACACCTTTCTCAATTGTAATGCCCCCGCCGAATATCACGGGCCAACTCCATATGGGTCACGCTCTTGATAACACACTTCAGGACATTCTTACACGATTCAAGAGAATGTCCGGCTACTCTGCACTTTGGGTCCCGGGAACTGACCATGCTTCTATCGCCACAGAGGCAAGGATCGTTGAGCAGATGCGTAAAGAAGGAATCTTCAAGGAAGATCTCGGACGTGAGAAGTTCCTGGAGAGAGCTTGGGACTGGAAGGCACAGTACGGCGGCAGGATCGTTGAGCAGCTCAAGAAGATGGGTTCTTCATGTGACTGGTCAAGAGAACGCTTTACCATGGATGAAGGCTGCTCTGAAGCCGTTAAGGAAGTTTTCGTTAAGTATTATAACCAGGGTCTGATCTACAGAGGCGAGCGCATTATCAACTGGTGCCCGCATTGCCTTACATCGATCTCCAATGCAGAGGTTGAGTATGAGGATCAGGCAGGTCATTTCTGGCATCTGCGTTATCCTCTTGAGGATGGAAGCGGTTATGTCGAGCTTGCCACAACAAGACCTGAGACTCTCTTAGGAGATACAGCGGTTGCTGTTAACCCCAAGGATGAGAGATATAAGGATATCATCGGCAAGATGCTCATCCTGCCTCTCGTTGGTAGGAAGATCCCTGTTGTTGCTGATGATTATGTCGATATCGAATTCGGTACGGGTGTTGTTAAGATCACACCTGCTCATGACCCTAATGACTTCGAAGTCGGACAGCGTCACGGTCTTGAAGTCATCACTGTTCTTACTGAGGATGCCAAGATCACTGATGATTATCCGAAGTATGCCGGTATGGACAGGTACGAGGCAAGAGAAGCTATCATCAAGGACCTCGAAGAGGGCGGATTCCTCATCAAGACAGAGGATTACAACCACAACGTCGGTACTTGCTACCGCTGTGGCACTACTATCGAGCCCCGCGTATCCCTTCAGTGGTTCGTTAAGATGGAAGAGCTTGCTAAGCCTGCAATCGAAGCTGTTAGAGATGGAAGGATCAGATTCGTTCCTGAGAGATTCAGCAAGAACTACTTCAATTGGATGGAGGATATCCGTGACTGGTGTATCTCCAGACAGCTTTGGTGGGGACACAGGATCCCGGCTTTCTATTGTGATGACTGCGGCGAGATCGTAGTTACCAAGGATGAGACAGCAGTTTGCCCTAAGTGCGGCAAGCCGATGCGTCAGGATCCTGATACACTCGATACATGGTTCTCATCTGCTCTCTGGCCTTTCTCAACACTCGGCTGGCCTGAAGATACTGAAGATCTCAAGCGTTTCTATCCTACTGATACACTTGTAACAGGATATGACATCATTACTTTCTGGGTATCCAGAATGATCGTTGCAGGCATGGCTCACATGGATGAAGAACCTTTCAGAGATGTTCTTATTCATGGTCTTGTAAGAGACTCGCAGGGTAGAAAGATGTCCAAGTCTCTCGGCAACGGTATCGATCCGCTCGAGATCATAGACGAATCCGGTGCTGACTCTCTGAGATTTGCTCTCGTCACGGGCAATGCTCCCGGTAATGACCAGAGATTCCAGGAAGATAAGATCACGATGGGCAGGAACTTGTCCAATAAGATATGGAATGCAATGAGATTCGTCATAATGAACCTGGAAGATGACGTTGACTTCTCCGCTGTCGATTCTGATAAGTTCACAGTAGAAGACAAATGGATACTTACAAAGCTTCATGATGTAACGGCTGAGGCTACGCAGAATATAGATAACTATGACTTTGGTGTTGCTCTCTCCAAGATAGTAGACTTCATCTGGGATAACTTCTGTGACTGGTACATCGAGACTTCCAAGAGCAGACTCTTTGATAAAGAGTGCGAGACAAGACTTGAAGCACAGTACCTGCTCAACTATGTTCTCGGAGTATCCATGCAGCTCCTGCATCCTTTCATGCCGTTCGTTACAGAAGAAGTCTATCAGAACCTTGAGATCGGCGGAAAGGCTGAGTCCATCATGATATCTGACTGGCCTTGCGCTGATGACATCCCTTCATATGCTGAGGAAGCAGAGATGATGGAGACTCTTATGGATGCCATCAGAGGTATCAGAGCAGTCCGTAAGGAAATGGATGTTGCTCCTTCAAGAAAGGCCCACATCATCGTAGTTACTCCTGAAGATAAGACTGCGGAGATGTTCAAGGACGGTGAAGGATTCCTGGCACGTCTTGCTTCCGTTGAAGGCGTTGAGACTCAAAAGGATAAGGAAGGCATTCCTGCTTCTGCTGTTGCTGCAATGTTCAAGGGCGGTGAGATCTATCTGCCTCTTGAAGATCTTATCGATATCGACAAGGAGCTCGAACGTCTCGATAAGGAGAAGGAACGTCTGTCAGGTGAGATCGACAGAGTAAAGGCTAAGCTTGCTAATCAGGATTTTGTCTCAAGGGCTCCCGAGAAGGTAGTCAACGCTGAGAAAGATAAGCAGAAGAACTACGAAGAAATGTATAATAACATCGTATCAAGAATTGCGATGCTTAAGAAATAACGGAGGATTGATTATGGAACTTGAATTTGGTGATGCAGAGAAGATCGCAAAGCTGCCTCAGGAAGGCGTTCACTGCTATCCCGGAAGTGCTAAGAAGATAAACAGGAACAGGATCGTATCCGCTATATTTTTCGTAGCTCTTACTGCCGGTGCTGTTGCTGCTTTTCTTATGGCAAACGGAAGCTATACTCTTATGCTCTTGGGTGGTGTCTGTGCGATCGGTGTTATCGTATCGATCCTCGTGTTCTGCCAGACTTTCCTGGTATCTAAGTATCGTGTAGCTGTCGACTACAATGAGAAAGCCGTTGTGCTTCGTTACCGCTACAGCACAATCAGCATTCCTTTTGAGAACTTTGACGGAAGAGAAGGCAAGCCTGATGAGGCACAGGCTCTCATCGATAAGAACTTCAATAAGGGTGTTAATGAGTATCTCATTCTTGATGATGTTTTCCAGGATGCATGCTATCAGACTTCTATGACAGATCTTGAGTCTGCAGAAGACTTCAGAAAGCTCAGAGATGACTGCTTTGCCATTGCTGATGCTTATGGCGCGAGGAACAGTAAAGATAAGGTCAAGTTCTACTATGAGAAGGACAGAGATGACCACGAAGATGCTGATGAGGATGAGATCGAGAAGCTGATCGAGGAAGCAAAGGCTGAGCGTAAGGCAGAGGTTGAAGCTCCTGCTGCACCTGCTCCGGCAGAAGATGCCTCTGATGATAAAGCTGAAGATGCACCCGCAGAGGATTCTGAGAAGACTGAAGAATAAGTAAGTTATTAATTGAAATTATTAAAGCGCTGTGTCGTTTATGATACAGCGCTTTTTAATTCTGTTATCTCTTTGGCTGTAAGATATCTCCATTGGCCGGTTCCGAGCGTGCCAAGTGTGATATTCATGAACCGGATCCTTCTAAGCTTTACTACTTTATAGCCTTCGTATTCACACATCCTTCTGATCTGACGGTTAAGTCCCTGATGAAGGATTATCTTGAACACTCTTGCAGATACTTTGGAGATCTTACAGGGAAGGGTGATCTGTCCGAGTACGGGTACTCCTGACTGCATCTCATTAACGAACTTATCGTCATATGGTCTGTCGACAGTAACCTGATACTCTTTCTCGTGGTTATTCTCGGCTCGAAGAAGAGTATTTACGATCGAACCGTCATTGGTAAGCAGAATAAGCCCGGAAGAGTTCTTATCTAGCCGTCCGATAGGGAAGATCCTCTCGGGGTAACCGATATAATCTATGATATTGGAAGGATCTCTGCTGTCAGTTGTGCAAGTGACACCGAGCGGCTTGTTGAAGGCAATATAGATGTCATTAGTCTCCGGTATTATGTTCTTGCCGTCCACAAGGACAACATCATCTTCACAGACTTGCATACCTGATTCCGCCGTTATGCCGTTAACGGTTACACGGCCCTCTGCAATGAGCTTGTCGGCTTCGCGTCTGGAACAGAGTCCAGAAGAAGCAATATATTTGTTGATCCTGGATGTATCAGTCCCAGACATCTGCGGCCTCTGCCTTGGTCAAAGTAAAGGTAAAAGTTGATCCTTCCTCATACTTGCTGTTGACCTTGATGGTCTCGCCCATGTAGGTAAGAAGCTCTTTGGCTATGGACAGGCCAAGACCGGAGCCCTTCTTGCCTCTGGCTCTGTCTGCCTTGAAGAATCTGTCGAAGATGTGATCGATGTCGTATTCGTGAATGCCCTGACCTGTATCGGCAACGGAGATGTAGACCTTTTTCTCTGCTTCGATATAGTCCGAGCTGATAGTGATGGATTTACCTGAAGGCGTGTATTTCTTGGCGTTATCGAGAAGGATAACGAGGATCTGCTCCACACGGTCGGGGTTACCGGTAACAGTAGGAAGCTTGCCCGAATTGAACTGGACGGAGAAATCGATGCCGGCTTCCTTCATGATGGGCTTGAACCTGACTTCGACGCTGCTGAGGAGCTTGTTCAGGTCGAACGGATATGTCTTGAATGCGAGAGTCCTGGACTGGAGCTTGGACAGCTCAAGCATGTCGTCGATCAGTCTTGACAGTCTCATCGTCTCGTCGAGGATGATACCGTAATATCTCTGTCTGTCTTCGTTGGTCTTTACCATGCCGTCCTGAAGCGGCTCGATGAGACCTCTTAAGGTCTGCAGAGGGGTGCGAAGCTCGTGTGAGATGTTGGCAACGTAATCCTGACGGAAACGCTCGTTCTTCTGCTCTTCGAATATATCTCGGAAGAATCCCGTGGCACCGATGATCTTAGTCATGTCCTCAGAGCTGTACTTGGGGATGATGGTCGTCTGATATGCATAATCGCGGGCTTCAAGTGTCCTGGATTTCTTCTCGCCGGTAGCGATACACTCCTCGAAGTCCTGCCATACCTCATCGAAAGGTATGAGCTGCAAGCGCTCAGTAAACATGTTGTTCTTGTCCGCTCTCTCGAAAAGGCTCGTAATGGCCTTGTTCGTAGTAACAGGCACGGCTTTCTCGTCCACAACAACAATACCGTCGGATATTGCATCGAAGATCTCCTGCAGCTGATTCTTCTCGGCTGTAAGGTCGCTGATGGATTTGGAAAGCTTGTCTGCAAGGAAATTGAAGGACGTACCGAGTTCTCCGACTTCACCTTTGTGAGATTCATCTGCGCGCACATTGAAGTTGCCCTTACCGTATTCCATGGCTACTTCGTTGATCTTCTGGATAGGGAGCACCATTCGCCTTACCAGGATAAAAGCAGGTATCATCATTACAAAAGCAGCGATGAGAGTGGAGAGGAGCAGGATATTGAGATATTCGATAACCAGACCGTTATACGAATCGAGATTGCTTAATGACACAAGATAACACAGGTTACCGTTATATGTTACCGGCTGCTTGATTATCAGGAATTGGTCTGAAAGCTTATATTCATTGACTATGAAGTATGACAGTCCGTTATCCGTATAGTTATAATCTCCGGATTCTATATAGGAGAAAGCTTCGATAGTATCGGAATTGCTGAGGTTGCGGTACTCTGCGGGAGTATAGTCATAGACCGTGGACATATCTTCAGACATAAGGTAATAGTCATGTTCGGAAGCATACGTCGTCCTGAAGAAGAACATTCTGTATTCATCGTTATCAAAGAAACCGGCAGACTGTGAGAACAGGTTGAGATAGACCTCATCCTGGCTGATGGCATTCTTTACTTCCATATTGATGGTTGCACGTCTGCCGGCGACGATAAACGCTATGGTAGCAAGCAAAGCGGACGCCAGGAGCGCCCACAATACAAGAGACATCGTTCGCTTAAGCAGGGTGCTTTGAAACATCAGTTGACCTCGAACTTATATCCGACACCGTATATGGTCTGGATGCTCCAAGGTGCATTATCATCAGCTACCTTCTGTCTGATCCTCTTGATGTGCGTATCGACAGTACGGTAATCACCGCTGTATTCGTTGCCCCATACAGACTCCAGGATCTGCTCTCTCTCAAAGACCTGTCCCGGATGGGATGCGAGGAGATAGAGGATCTCAACTTCCTTCGGCGTGCAGGGGATAGATTCATTATTAACCTTTACGGAATAGTTGTTGAGATTGATCTCGAGTCCGCTGTATTTGAGAACCGAAGATGCAGTGGAAGGTGTGTCTGAAAATCTTCTGAGGACTGCTTTGATCCTCGCGATAACCTCTCTGGGCGAGAAGGGCTTGACGATATAGTCATCAGCGCCGAGTTCAAGACCTAATATCTTGTCGATCTCTTCGCCCTTTGCAGTAAGTAGTATTATAGGTGTCGAGAGAGTCTTGCGGAGCTCACGGCATACATCAAGACCGCTCATCTCGGGCATCATTACGTCCAGAAGGATAAGGTCAGGATTGGTCTGAGCGACCATCTCCAGTGCTTCTTTACCGTCATATGCGTCGGCATGCGCAAAGTTGTCGTTGTCGAGATAAAGTGCAAGTGATTCGTGTACGACCGGATCGTCATCACAGATAAGGATATTGGGTGAAGCCATTTCACACCTCCGCATATTTTTTACGATATATATAATATAAACCTAATTTTTTGCATTTTGTGATAAAATTCTAAAATCATAAACGGAGGCTATCCAAATGCTTGTTGATAAACGTATTGCGGCCATGATCCTCTGCCTTGCTCTTATCGCAGGATCTGCGGCTTGCACCGCCAAGCCCGAACAGGAAACAGAGCCCGGCATTACATATGTAACAGAGATCGAGGCATCGGAGTCTGTCTTTACTCTTTCCTCGTATGTTAAGGATTCATATTGGCTCGGTTCTGAGACAGGTGAGTTTGAGAATACTTCATATCTCTCGCTTGTAGTTAATATCGATGATTCCGTTTTTGATTCTGGAGAGACACCTTCTTACTATTATTCCGTCTCGAAAGACGGTGAACAGGTATTCTTAAGTGACCTTGTTCTCATTGAGGAAGGTCCGATCAACTGCACTTTCGGTACGGACACGGGAGATCTGCTTCCTACCGGCACTTATTCCGTTACCTGCTTTGATCAGGACGGTGCCATCATTGCCGGACTCAGTGCCAATGTGGTTGAGACCCCGATCGTTGCGCCTCAGATGACAGAAGACTGGTCTCCTTATGATGATGACGAGTACTTGAATTCCAACACTTACTCCATCGATGAAGATTATGCTGAGCTCGTCAATGCAGAGCTTACTAACTGGTGGGACTACAGTGACACATCGGTGGGTCTCAGTGCCTATGCTTCTGACAGCGATGTTCTCGGCTTCTCTCTTGTGATGAACGAGTGGACTGATGAAGAACTCTATTATGCATTCTATTTTACTGATGACGGTAGTTTCAGCGAGAAGGATGAGAATCTTGATCCTATCTTTGTTAACCGCGTCGGATTAACTCAATATAATGATTTTGCCAGCTATGACATTGACGTTAAGCCCGGAAAGGTATTGCCGGGATATTACTATTTCATAGTTTCCGATGACAGTGAATTCAGCAATATCATAATGGAAGGAAGCTGCCTGGTTATTCAGGAAACTATGGCGGAACTCTCCGAGGAAGATTGATATTTAGAGCAAAATTTCTGCGAATAGATTATAATATCGACTGTTATGAGTTCTAATTCTGGTTTGATAGTTAAGTATTCAAGAAGAGCTGCGGTTATCGCGGTTTGTTTTGTGATGCTTTTCGCGCAGACCGGATGTCTGTCGGCTTTGATCGAGATCATGGAAGAAAGTGATGCCGAAGAGCTGGTTACTGATTTTATCGATGCTTTCCTGGAAGATCCCGCCGGATGTAAGTACACCAAGTATTGTGCCGAGGATCCCGAGTTCGAGCTTACAGATGAACAGTCAGACATTTTCTTTGAACTGACATCAGATGTGAAGAGCAAGGTCAAGAAAACTACAGTCAATAGTTCCGGAAGCAAAGCTGACGTATATGTCCAGCTCTCCGGAGTGGTCGATCTCAATGAACTCGAGACTTTATCCGGTACCGAAGAGGACTTGCTGGAAGCGGCAGAGGAGATCGATCAGGATACATACGAAGTAAGGTTCAGTCTCAAGAAGAACAAAAAAGACGACTGGGTCATAGCAGATATGGAAGATTTTGAGGATCTTCTAATGAATCCTTATGCTAACCTTAAGATCAATGACGGCACTGAGCCTGATCCCACTGATCCGATCACTGTTACTCCTAATATCGGAAGCGATGTGGCAAGTGATCCCGATCTCGTAATGAATGCCTATGTATATTCTGTCTGGTACGATGTTGAGATGGATTTCCCGCTGACGACTGAGACGATACCAAGCGAGAAGGCATATGCTATCACCAATGTGTTCTATTTCAGTACGCCTATAAACGGTACTTTCAATGCGGTGCTCCTTGGCAGTGACGGCAAAGCTGTTATGTCAGATGACTTCCATGTCAATAATGAGGTAACCGTATCTTGCGACTTTTCTGCAGGTATGGCAGGATGGGTCAATTTCAATCCCGGCAATTACTACGTTGAACTCTATTATGACGGCAATCTTGTCGCAACTTCCGAGGAAGTAACGATCGAATGATGTTTGTAGCGGACAAGTGGACTGATTATGAGGTCATGTACGCCGGATCCGGTGAGAAATACGAACGTTGGGGTGAAGTGGTCCTCAGACGTCCCGATCCTCAGGCAGTCTGGCCTGTATTTGCAGACGGAAAACCGGCAACCATGGATGATCTCCCAACGGCTGATGCCGTTTATCACAGAAGCGATAAGGGCGGAGGTTCCTGGACAAGGAACAAGTCCTTTCCACAATCATGGAAGATCGATTATGACTGTCTCGGCAAGAGACTTACTTTTGGAGTAGAGCCTACTTCGTTCAAGCATACCGGATTGTTTCCTGAGCAGGCTGCAAATTGGGACTTCTGCGGCGGACTTATCTCCGATGCTGTCTCCAAAGGAAGAGATGACATTAAGATATTGAGTCTGTTTGCATACACCGGTGCTTCTACCGTTGCCTGCGCTTCTCACGGTGCTTCTGAAGTAGTGCATGTCGATGCTTCCAAGGGAATGATAGCTAAGGCGAAGGAGAATGCTTCATTATCGGGTCTTTCTGATTCATACATCAGGTTCATAGCCGATGATTGCCGCAAGTTCTGCGAGCGCGAGCTCAGACGCGGCAGAAAGTATGACGGGATCATCATGGATCCGCCTTCATACGGACGCGGACCTTCAGGTGAACTTTGGAAACTGGAGGATAATTTCTATGATCTTGCGTCTCTGGCTTTTGAACTTATGTCTGACGATCCTTTATTCTTCATTGCAAGTTCTTATGCGACAGCCGTTACTGCTGATGCTTCAGGCCAGATCATCAGACTGGCTTCCGGCGGCACCGGCAATGTCGTCTCCGGCGAACTCGGACTTCCTGTAACCAGAATGGGCGTTTGCCTGCCGTGCGGTTCTGTAGCGAGATGGACAGCGAACTGATCATCTCAAACGGAGTAAAGATCCTTTACGAAGACAATCATCTGATCGTCGCGTTAAAACCTGCAGGCGTTCTCTCACAGAGCGACGGGAGCAATGCTCCTGACATGCTTACCATCCTCAAAGCATACATCAAAGACAAGTACAACAAGCCGGGAGAGGTATATCTCGGTCTTGTGCACAGGCTGGACAGACCGGTATCCGGTGTAATGGTTTTCGCGAGGACTTCGAAAGCAGCTTCGCGCCTCTCCGAGCAGATACGCACACGTAAGGTAGACAAGATCTACAGAGCTGTCGTTCAGGGCAGGATGGAGGCTTCCGGTTCTCTCGAGAACTACATTCTCAAGGACACGGCATCCAACACGGTTACCGTGTATGACCGGGAAGTCCCGGGATCAAAGTATGCTGCTCTTGATTACAAAACGGTAAACACTTTGGCTGACAGATCACTTGTTGAGATTAAGCTCGGTACCGGCAGGGCTCATCAGATAAGGGCACAGTTTGCACATTCCGGACATCCGCTCTTGGGAGACCGACGTTACGGAGATGCTTCTCTCCGGGAGGGAGATATTGCGCTTCAGGCATTCAGACTCTCGTTCGATCACCCGACCAAAGGCGACAGAATGTCCTTTGAGATACAGGCTCCGGAAGCAGAACCGTGGGTGTCTGCAGCTCCTTGACTTGAACCTTGCGCTTTTATTATAATAAATAGTCGCAAAATTCTAATATCAAGGAAGCATACCATGTACAAGAAAGTTTCAAAGGAACTCAATTTTGTCAGCCGCGAGAAGGAAGTATTAGACTTCTGGAAGCAGAACGATGTTTACAAGAAGAGCCTCAAGCCGTTCAAGGACGGTGCGCCTTCTTTTACTTTATACGACGGTCCGCCGACAGCTAACGGCAAACCTCATATCGGTCATATCAAGACGAGAGTCGTTAAGGACGTAATCCCGAGATATCACTCAATGAAGGGTGAAGAGATCGTTTTCAAAGCAGGCTGGGACACACATGGTCTTCCTGTCGAGCTTGAAGTCGAGAAGTCTCTCGGCATCAACGGCAAGCCCCAGATCGAGGGCTACGGCGTTGAGCCATTTATCAAGAAGTGTAAGGAATCAGTATGGACTTATAAGGACCAGTGGGAGCACATGAGTGACCGCGTCGGCTTCTGGGCAGACATGGAGCATCCTTATGTAACATATGACAACAACTACATTGAGTCTGAATGGTGGGCTCTCAAGCAGATGTGGGATCAGGACCTTATCTATAAGGGCCATAAGATCGTACCTTACTGCCCGAGATGCGGCACAGCACTTTCTTCACACGAAGTCGCACAGGGATATAAGACGGTCAAGGAGAGATCTGCTGTCGTAAGATTCAAGTGCGTTGACGAAGACGCTTATTTCCTCGCATGGACGACAACACCTTGGACGCTTCCTTCCAACGTTGCTCTGTGCCTTAACCCCAACGATGAGTATTCCAAGGTAAAGGCTTGCGACGGTTACACATACTATATGGCTACAGCGCTGCTTGATGCTGTACTTGGCAACCTTGCTAAGGACGGCGAGAAGGCTTATGAGATCCTCGAGTCCTATAAGGGTACTGACCTTGCAGGCAGATCTTATGTTGCTCTTTATCAGGGTGCTGCAGACGAAGCTGCTAAGCAGAAGAAAAAGGCACACTATACTGTATGCGACGAGTACGTCACGATGGAAGACGGTACCGGTATCGTTCATATCGCTCCCGCTTTCGGTGAAGACGACGCAAGAGTTGGAAGAGATAACGACCTTCCGATGGTACAGTTTGTTGATACCAGGGGTAACCTCACCGAGGAGACACCATTTGCAGGTAAGTTCGTTAAGGACGCAGATCCTGAAGTGTTGAAGGATCTTGATGCCAGAAGCCTGCTCTTCTCTGCTCCCAAGTTCGAGCACGAATATCCGTTCTGCTGGAGATGCGATACACCGCTCATTTACTTTGCTAGAAGTACATGGTTCATCGCAATGAGCAAGAAGAGAGATGAACTCCTCAAGTCCAACAACATGGTTAACTGGATGCCTGAGACGATCAGGGACGGCCGTATGGGTGACTTCCTCAGGAACGTTATCGACTGGGGTATCTCCCGTGAGCGTTATTGGGGCACACCTCTTCCGGTATGGGAGTGCGAGTGCGGCCACCGTCACTGCATCGGTTCCATCGAGGAACTTAAGTCCATGAGTGACGATTGTCCGGACGACATCGAGCTCCACAAGCCTTATGTTGATAACGTACACATCAAGTGCCCTAAGTGCGGCAAGCCGATGACCAGAGTTACCGAAGTCATCGACTGCTGGTTCGATTCAGGCTCCATGCCTTTTGCACAGTATCACTATCCTTTTGAGAACAAGGAGTTCTTCGATTCACACTATCCCTGCAACTTCATCTCCGAAGGTATAGACCAGACCAGAGGTTGGTTTTATTCGCTTATCGCCATCAGCACGGTCCTCTTCGGAAGAGCGCCTTTCGAGAACTGTATCGTAATGGGTATCGTCCAGGATAAGGACGGTATCAAGATGAGTAAGCACCTCGGTAATGTTGTCGATCCTTGGGATGTTCTCGACTCTCAGGGTGCTGATGCTGCAAGATGGTATTTCTATACCGCAAACCAGCCCTGGCTTCCTTCGAGATTCTCCTTTGATGCGGTAAACGACGGCATCAAGAAGTTCATCGGAACATATTGGAACACATATGCATTCTATGTAATGTACGCTGACATCGATAACTTTGATCCCACCAAGCATACGCTTTCCAAAGAAGGTCTCTGTGCTATGGACAGATGGGTCCTCTCAAGACTCAATTCACTTATCAAGGATGTCCGTGATAGGATGGACGCTTACGATATTTCAACTTCCGCAAGGAAGATCCAGGACTTCACGGAAGAGCTTTCCAACTGGTATGTAAGACGCTGCCGTGACAGATACTGGGGTGCAGATGAGACTCAGGATAAGATCGATGCTTACATGACGCTCTACACGGTACTTGAGCAGCTTACGAAGCTCTCCGCTCCGTTCGTTCCTTTCATCACTGAAGAGGTCTACCAGAACATCGTCAGATCCGTTGATGCCGAAGCTCCCGTATCGGTTCACCTTTGCCTGTATCCCGAGTGCGACGAGTCCCGTATCGATAAGGAACTTGAGGCTAATATGGAACTTGTCCAGAATATCGTATTCCTCGGAAGATCCTGCCGTGAACAGGCTAACATCAAGAACCGTCAGCCTCTGTCCGATATCTATGTCGTATCTGATGAGACTTTGGGTGAAGAATACAGCGGGATCATCTTGGACGAGCTCAACATCAGGAATATCAAGGTCCTTGCTGATGCTTCAAGCCTTGTTGATTACAGCTTCAAGCCTCAGCTCAGAACATGCGGAAGAAAGTTCGGTAAGAACCTGAATGCAGCAAAGGAAGTTATCTCTGCACTTCCCGGTAAGGAGACTTATGAGGCTATCAAGTCAGGTTCAGTTAAGATCACCGTTGAAGGTGAAGAGTATGAGATGACGGAAGAGGACTTCCTCATCGAGACTAAGCAACCTGAAGGTTTCTCCACACAGACTGACAAGGGTCTTACGGTATCCATCTCGACTGTTCTTACTGAAGAACTCATTGAGGCAGGATTCGTTAGAGAGCTCATCTCCAAGATCCAGACACAGCGTAAGGAGACTGGTCTTGAGGTTACGGACAGGATAATCCTCGGCTATGACGGCAATGACAAACTTGCTGCCATCATCGCCAAGAATAGCGAATTCCTTGCTTCCGAAGTCCTCGCTACAGAAGTTAAGGCCGGACTTGGTGCAAACATCAAGGAGTGGACTGTTAACGGAGAGAAGATCACTCTTTCTGTCGAGAAGGTATAAAAATAAATGCTGATACAGATAATTCGTAACGCAGGCAACATGACGCCTCAGCAGATGATTTTCTCAGCTCTGCTGATGTTCTTTGCTCTGGCTCTATCGTTCTCTATCCATGAGTTCATGCACGCTTTTGTTGCAAATGCTCTGGGAGATGATATACCGAGACTGCAGGGAAGGCTTACCCTTAATCCTATCGCTCATCTTGATCCGATGGGAACTCTCCTGATCATTCTGGTCGGATTCGGCTGGGGCAAGCCTGTTATGTACAATCCGAACAATCTCTATAAACTCAAGAGCAAGAGACTCATGAACATAATGGTTCATCTTGCAGGCGTTACGGGCAATTTTATCCTGGCTTTACTGTCCATGATCATCGCTGTTGTTATCATGCGAATAACCGGCAGCTATGCCAGGGTTCCTGAACTTGACGTCAGCTATTATGTTGCGGCAGGTCTGAACGGTGCCGGAGTACCGATGCCTGCTGTAATACTTGTGTTTATATGCTATTACGTCTATCTGTTCTCCATCATGCTCATGGCATTCAATCTCATACCGTTGCCGCCGCTTGACGGATCACACGTTCTTCTTGAACTGCTGCCGTATAAGGTCAGATATTCAGACGGATTCCAGAAGTTCGAGCGTTTGGCACCTATGGTGCTCATGGCATTGATAGTCATCGGCTCATTCTCTAATGTTGATATATTGTCGAATATTGTCGGCATTATATCTTTGCCGGCTAAGCTTTTGATAAATTTGATCTGCGCATTGATCGGGTCGATAGGCTGATATGTTGAACGAAACACCGAAGCCGGCAGTAAGATTCAGACATTTCGAAGGGCCGCTCGACCTGCTCTTCCATCTCATTGAGAAGAATGACATAGATATCTATGATATTCCGATCGCTGAGATAACCGAGCAGTATATGGAATACCTGGAAGGCATGAAGACGCTTGATATGGAGATCGCTTCTGATTTCCTCGTGATGGGTGCTACTCTGGTACATATCAAATCCAAGATGATGCTGCCCGGTTCAAAGCTGTCCCCGGAGGGCAGTGAAGGTGAGGATCCGAGAGAAGAGCTTGTCATATCGCTTATGAGATATAAGAGGTGCCGCGTTTTCGCCGGTGAACTTAAAGAACGCCGTGAGAAGTATGACGGAATGCGCCCTCGTACTGCAATGACGGCTAAGGATCTCGGCATTGAGATCGATCTTCCGGTCCAGACGTTCTCTAAGGCAGAATACGAAGAAGCGGTATCTGCCGTATGTGCCCGTAATGATGTCAGATTTGCCGATATCTCGAATAAGATCACTCACATCCTTAGAAGAGACAAGCTCTCCATCAAGGACAGGATAAAGTCTTTATGGGCTACTGTCGTTAAGAAAGGCAAGTTCATGTTCTCTGAACTTTTCAAGGACAAGAAGACTGAGAAGATCGACAGGATCGTCAGCTTCCTGGCGATACTTGAGCTCGTCAGGGACAATAAGGTCGTTGCTACGCAGAAGGACAATTTTGACGATATCCTTATAGAGGAGAAGAAGGATTGATATGGCAGAAGATTTTAAGATCACATTGCAGGAACTTCCAGGTGCGATAGAAGCAATACTGTTTGTATCCGGCGATCCGGTCAATGCCGAGAAGATCGCTGATATCCTTGATTGTTCCAAAGCTGATGTTGTTAAGACTTTGAATGATCTCATGAACCGCTACGAACAGAATCCCTGGAGCGGTCTTACGATAGTCCGTGCAGAAGATTCCTATGTAATGATGACCAAGCCTTCAGAGAAGAAGGTCCTTGAGAGACTGTTTGGCCCCAGAACACAGGCGCCTCTGTCGCAGGCTTCCTACGAGACGCTTGCCGTTATCGCATATAACCAGCCTTGCACCAGAGCTCAGGTGGAGCAGGTAAGAGGAGTCTCTTCCGATTCCATCATCTCCAGGCTTCTTGACAGAGGCTGGATCGAAGAAGCGGGTAATCTTGATGCTCCGGGACGTCCTGCGTTGTTTAAGACGAGCAAACAGTTCCTTACTGAATTCGGTATTGAATCGGTCAAGGATCTGCCTCCGATGGAACTTATGAGCTATAAGACGATACGTGATCTTGAAGATTCGCTCAGGAAAGCTGCCGGCGGCGAGGATAAGCAGTTGACGATAGACAGCCTGCTGGAGAATAAGGAAGAGAAGTCTGACGAGGCTGAAGAGACTACAGATGGAGATAATTGAACTGATCGAGAATTCCCTGCCTTCGATGAGCAAGGGACATAAAGCCATAGCGAATTATATCCTTGAGAGTTACGACAAGGCTGCATATATGACTGCCGCTAAGCTCGGTGAGGTCGTAGGTGTATCTGAATCTACAGTAGTTAGGTTTACCACGGAACTCGGTTACGAAGGATATCCCGAATTCCAGAAGGCTCTCAAAGAAGAACTTAAGTCCAAGCTTACTTCAGTTCAAAGGCTTGATTTTGCCGAGCAGTTCACAGATGACTTCGATGCTGTCAGCGGTATCATGAGCCAGGATATCCAGAACCTCAAGGATACTTTGAGTTCGATCGATGAAGCAGAATTCAAGAAGGCAGTCGATTCCATCCTGAATGCAGGAAAGATATATATCATGGGTATCAGGGCATCCGCACCGCTGTCGGAGTTCATGCATTTCTACCTTACGGTGCTTTTCGATGATGTAGTGCTGGTAAGAAGTACATGCACGAACGAGTTGTTTGAGCAGATCCTGCCTATAGGCAAGGGCGATGTCATGATAGGCATATCTTACCCGAGGTATTCAGCACGTACGATCAACTGCATGAAATACGCGCGCCAGAACGGAGCAACAACTATCGCCATTACAGACCGTGACGGTACTGCCATGACAGAGAATTCGGACATCAAGCTCCTTGCCAAATCTTCTATGGCATCCTTTGTCGATTCACTTACGGCGCCGCTCTCGCTTATCAATGCGTTGCTTGTTACACTCGGCATGCACAGGAAAGAACACATCAAGAGATCCTTCGAGTCGCTTGAGACTCTGTGGGACCAGTACAGGGTATACGAGACCGGACGTGACAGGAAATCCGGCGAAGAAATATTATAAGGAGAAGATTATGGGTATTTTTCAGATTGCGGTAGACGGTCCTTCTGGCAGCGGCAAGAGTACGCTTGCTAAGGGCGTGGCAAAAGAACTCGGCATCATGTATCTCGATACAGGAGCGATGTACAGGACCTGCGGTCTTGCTGCGATCAAGCGCGGAATCTCTCCTAAGGATAATGATAAAGTAACCGAGATGATGAACGATATGAAGCTCGAAGTAAAGTTCGAGGACGGCGTTCAGCACATGATCCTCGACGGTGAGGACGTTACCGGTATGATCCGTACCCCCGAGGTATCCGTCGCTGCTTCTGACATAAGCGCTCTTCCCGTAGTCAGACAGAGCATGGTCTCCATGCAGCGCGAGATCGCCAAATCCCAGAGCTTCGTTCTGGACGGCAGAGACATCGCATCCAACGTTCTTCCTAACGCGAAATACAAGTTCTATGTAACCGCTAAGGCAGAGACCAGGGCGGAGAGAAGACTTAAGGAATTGAATGAGAGAGGTGACTTCTCCCAGAACTATGAAGAGGTCTTAAGAGATATCCGTTACCGTGATGAACAGGATACCCACAGAGAATTCGCGCCTCTTACACAGGTTCCGGAAGCTATTGTCATCAACACTGAAGATTACACAATAGAAGGCACGAGAGATTTCCTGCTCAGCCATATCAAAGAGGACTAATGAAGGTTACAGTAGCCAGATCATCGGGTTTTTGTTTTGGGGTAAAGAATGCCGTTGATACGGCAGATGCTATTGCTGCCGATAAGGCAGAGACGCGCAAGAAGGTGCTTCTGGGTGAGATCGTTCATAATGAACTGGTCATCAAGAATCTCACAGGCGCAGGATTTGAGATCTACGATAAGGCTTCTGACATCCCCGAAGGTTCACTGGTCATAATCAGAGCTCATGGCGTAACGCCTGAAGAGAAGCGGATACTCAGTCAGAAGAACTGCGAGATCCGCGATTGTACATGTCCTTTTGTAGATAAGATCCACAAGATAGTCAGAAATGCATCCGAGAACGGCAAGAACATAATCGTAACCGGCGGCAAGGGTCACCCTGAAGTAGTCGGAATATGCGCTGAGGCAGACGGTACTGGAGTATCGGTTGCGGTGATCAGCACCCCTGAAGAGCTTGAGACACTTGATTTTCCCTTATCTTCGGCAATCCTTGTCTCCCAGACTACATTCTCGAGTAATGTGTTTAATAAAATTTGCGATAAAGTAGAAAATAAAATTGAAAAAAATAATGTTTTTGATACAATATGTATTACGACTGAAAGTAGGCAAAAGGAAGCTGCTTCTCTGTCCGAGGCTTCCGATTCCGTTCTGGTAATCGGCTCGTCTCACAGTTCGAACACCAATAAGCTTTTTGAAATCTGCAAAGGTCGCTGTGTCAGAACGTTTCTGATAAATTCCGCATCTGAAGTGCGGAAGCTTATTGCCGAAGGCAGTATCCTTCCGGATGACAGTGTTGGAGTTATCGCCGGAGCGTCGACACCGGAAGCTATTATATTGGAGGTTGTTCAAGAAATGAACGAAGACGAGAAGATGACAAATCAGGAGCAGCTGGACTCTGAATTTGCGAATGCTGTTGAGGCACTGTCGCAGGTAAGGAGGGGCGCCGTTGTAAAAGGTAACATCACTTCAGCTGATGCCGATTTCGTTTATGTAGACGTCCATGACAAATCCGAAGGCAAGATTTCTCGCAAGGAGTTTGAGTCCGATCCGGATTTCGACCTCGATGCAGCTATTGCAGATCATGCTGAAGTAACAGTCAAGGTAAGAAGCATCAAGAATTCCGATCAGGGCAAAGAGATCATCCTTTCCAAGAATGATGTTGAGGCCGAGAAGGGCAGAGCCGAGATCGAGGAAGCTTTTAATAATAAAACACCTATTGATGTTGCTATCACACGTACAGTTAAGGACGGACTTATCGGTACTTATAAGGGTGTTGATATCTATATCCACAGAACTCAGATCAAGCGCGGCGAGGTCAAGGATCTTGCTCCTTACGTAGGTCAGACACTTACTGTTGTTGTTACAAAGTTCGATACAGAGAAGGGCAGACTCAGGATCTCCGGTTCTCACCGTACATTTGTTGCTGACGAGAATAAGAAGAAGTCTGACGAGATCTGGTCCGAGATCGAAGAGGGCAAGCGTTATACAGGCGTTGTAAGAAGCCTTGTTGATTTTGGAGCTTTCGTTGATATCGGCGGAGTAGACGGACTCGTTCACGTAACAGAGCTCTCTTGGAGCCGTAACGCTAAGCCTTCTGATATCCTTAAGGTTGGCGATGAGATCGAGGTATATGTTAAGTCTTTCGATAAAGAGACAAAGAAGATCTCCCTCGGATACAAGAAGCTTGAGGATGATCCTTACTACAATATCGAGGAGAGGATCCCGATCGGCGCTTATGTAAAGGGTACAGTTGTGCGTCTTACCAAGTTCGGTGCTTTCGTTCAGCTTGAGCCTGATCTTGATGCACTCTGCCATGTATCCCAGATCTCATCACAGAGACTTGAGAAGCCTGAAGATGTACTCTCCATCGGTCAGGAAGTAACTGCTCAGGTTACTGAGATCGATACAGAGAAGAGAAGGATCTCTATCTCCATCAAGGCTGTTGCTCCTATCGATCCCGAGGGGACTGAAGCTCCCGAGGCACCCGTTGAGGAAGCTCCTGCTGAAGAAGTTCCTGTTGCAGAGCCTGTTGTTGATGAAGCTCCTGCTGCAGAAGAGAAGACAGAAGAGTAATATCTGTTCTCAATATGGATTAATCACCCCCGGTCAACCAAAGGCCGGGGGTTTCTTTTGGGTTGATGCTTCTTATTAATTATTTTGTATTAGATTTGATTTTTCACTTGCATAATTGATGTCGTTGTAATAATATTTATTAGCTTGTGAATGGAAATCCCCAATCGGGGTGTGGCTCAGGTGGTAGAGTGCTTGCTTCGGGAGCAAGAGGCCGTGGGTTCGAGTCCCGCCACTCCGACCAATTTTTCCTTTTACGATGCTCATCGGGGTGTAGCTCAGGTGGCTAGAGTGCTTGCTTAGGGAGCAAGAGGTCGTGGGTTCAAGTCCCGTCACTCCGACCATAAAGCCTTGGAACTTGCGTTCCGGGGCTTTTTGTTTTTTATTGTTCATGGGAAAGATTATTACAAATTTGATTTTCATTTCACAGGGTGCTATACTTACCAGACCGATTTCTACAAGGAGAAACATCTTGCACAGAAAACTTATCTCGGTTCTTATTATGTTTATCATGGTGCTCTCCATGAGCAGCACAGCGATCGCCGATACAATTGAGATCCTTAATGAACCTACTCAGGAAGAACTCTATACCTACGATAAGATCTGGATGGAGGCAACTGATGAGGAGCGCTACTATATGGACACTGAGATCAAGGCCAGAGCCGTTGGTCTCTCTACGAAGGAATTCAAGTTTTTCGCGAGGGTAGTAGAAGGTGAAGGCCGCTTCTGTGAGGATGACCTTACCGATAAGGTTCTCGTTGCATGCGTTGTCATCAACAGGACTAACTGCTCCAAATGGCCCACTAAGACCATCACAAAGACTTTGCAGCGTCCTAACCAGTTCCTTGCGGTAAATCAGGAGACAAAGGAGTGCTATGTATCCCGTACTCTTGATTCTGAATGGGCTATAGTTCTTGCATACAGACTTATTGACTCTTATTCTATCGACTGCCATATGGTCTACTACAATTCGATCGGCTTCGGCGGTTATTCTTCAAGTTTCGCTGATTATTGTGACTGCAGATACTGTAATGGCAACTGTTTTTCCTGCATTAACTGCAGCTGCAGCTACTGTACTGCGTATTGTGCCATCTATGACCCTGAGTGGAGCCTTGATTCAGTTGAGATGATAGAACCTCATTACGAGCGTCCGATAGGCAGCATAACTGCCGCAGAGATAGTCTATCTGGGTAAGTATTGACGTTTTGTCCGTTCCGACCTTAGTGATATAATTTTGCTATCACTTAAAAGGCGGTACTTCATATGAGCCGGGCAGACGATATTTTCGACGAGAACATAAGAACGATCCTTAATTCCGGATATACGACGATCAATGACAAGGTCCGTCCCCATTGGGCTGACGATGGTGCTCCGGCCTACACTTACAAAGCATTTGCCATAGTAAACCGCTATGATCTGGCGGAAGAGTTCCCCATGCTTACTCAGAGGTACATTAATTTTAAGGGGGCTGTGGACGAGCTCCTTTGGATATGGCAGAAAAAATCCAATAATGTTAACGATCTTAATTCCCATATCTGGGATGCCTGGGCTGATGAGACCGGTTCCATCGGCAAGGCATACGGCTATCAGCTCGGTGTAAAGCATAAGTATAAGGAAGGCGAGTTCGACCAGGTCGACCGCGTGCTCTTTGATCTTAAGAACAATCCGTCATCGAGAAGGATCATGACAAATATCTATGTTCATCAGGATCTTAATGAGATGCACCTGTATCCCTGCGCATATTCAATGACATTCAATGTAACAGGCAATAAGCTCAATGCCATTCTCAATCAGAGAAGCAATGACATGCTCGTGGCGAACGGCTGGAACGTATGCCAGTATGCCGTTCTTACTCATCTTATGGCAAGATGTGCCGGCCTGGAAGTAGGCGAGTTTGTCCATGTTATCGCCGATGCACATGTCTATGACCGTCATGTCGATATTGTCAAGGAGCTTATCGAGAGACCTAAGTTTGCGGCTCCCAAGCTCGTGATCGATGAAGGCATTACTGATTTCTACCAGTTCACTACGGATAACATCAGACTTGATGGATACGAATACGGGCCCAAGATCAAGGGCATACCGGTCGCTGTCTGAGGCATAATCAATGAAACTGATATTCATAAGACACGGTGATCCCGATTACGTCAAAGACTCTCTGACTGTTAAGGGATGGCGCGAAGCTGATATCCTGTCCGAGCGTGTCAAGAACTGGCCTGTTAAGGAATTCTATTGTTCTCCGTTGGGAAGAGCTAAGGATACCGCTTCTCTGACACTTGAGAAGACAGGACGCACTGCTGAGACATATGAGTGGCTCCAGGAATTCTATTACCGTGTAATCGACGAACATACCGGAGAGGAGACTATAGCTTGGGATTTCATGCCTAACTATTTCTGCCATAACGATGCGCTTCATGACAAGGATGAATGGTTCAAGACTCCGGTCATGAGTTCCGGCAATATCGAGAAACACTACCGTGATGTTATCAAAGGTATGGACGATCTTCTGGCTTCACACGGATATGTAAGACGTGAAGACGGTGTCTATGCCGTAAAAGAACATAACGATGACAATCTAGTTTTCTTCTGCCATTTTGGCATTACCGCACTTCTGACAGGGTATCTTACCGGTGTGGCTGCGCCAAGTCTCTGGCAGGGTTTCTTCATGGCCCCGACTTCAATAACGGTCCTGGGCAGTGAGGAGCGTATTCCCGGAGAGGCGGCTTTCAGAGTACAGGCTTTCGGTGACTGCAGACATCTCATCGAAGCAGGGGAACCGGTATCCGCTTCAGGATACTTCACAGACATTTTCGAGGGGTAAGACTATGATCGCGATCGCAGCAGTAGATGAGAATTGGGGAATCGGTTATCAGGGACAGCTCCTGATATCTCTTCCGGAGGACCAGAAAGGTGTCTTCCGTAAGTATACTTCCGGCCATACGGTCGTATACGGAAGAAAGACACTTGAGACTTTCAAGGACCAGAAGCTCCTTCCAAAGCGCACTAATATCATCATGAGCCGTAATTATGAGTTCGCCAAGGAAGGTGCTGTCATCATGCATTCCGCCGCAGAACTCGAGGATTACCTCAGGATGGCAAATACGGATGAGGTATATCTGATAGGAGGAGCATCACTTTATAACTCACTTATCGATCTCTGCGACAGAGCGATAATAACTTATATCCATAAGACTTTTACGGCTGATGCATTTTTCCCGAACCTTGACGAGCGCTACGGATGGGGACTGATCGAAGAGGAAGCACCTGTCATGAGTGAGAAAGGCGTAGAGTTTACAGTCAGACATTACGAGAAGATCTGATCTGCATATATATATATTTATTATTTAGTACTTGCGCCGCCCGTGCCTATTTGTTACAATCATTGCGCATAAAATTCACGTGCGCGTTCTTTCTGTGGCTATATG
This sequence comes from Clostridiales bacterium, assembly GCA_017550385.1. Lineage (GTDB taxonomy): Bacteria > Bacillota > Clostridia > Saccharofermentanales > Saccharofermentanaceae > Saccharofermentans. The sequence goes on along the minus strand of JAFZPJ010000048.1, from coordinate 75,997 downwards.
CTGAATAATACTTTGCGCGTACGGTAGTAGAACAGGAGGAAAATTTTATGTCTGTAATTTTAATGAAGCAGCTTCTTGAAGCAGGCGTCCACTTCGGACACCAGACTCGCCGTTGGAACCCTAAGATGGCTGAGTACATTTTCACGGAGCGTAACTCAATCCACATCATCGACCTTCAGAAGACTGTCAAGAAAGTTGACGATGCTTATGCCGGAATGGTAGAGCTCGCTGACAAGGGTGACATTCTCTTCGTTGGTACAAAGAAGCAGGCTCAGGATTCCATCAAGGAAGCAGCTGAGCGTTGCGGTCAGTTCTATATCAACTATCGTTGGCTTGGTGGTACTCTCACAAACTTCTCTACTATCAAGAAGAGAGTTGCAAGACTCGAAGAGCTCCGCCAGATGGAGAAGGACGGTTCATTTGAGCTTCGTACAAAGAAGGAAGCTTCCAAGCTTAAGCTCGAACTTACAAAGCTTGAGCAGAACCTCGGCGGTATTGTTGGCATGAAGAAGCTCCCTGCAGCACTCTTCATTGTTGATACAAAGAAGGAGCACAATGCTGTTGCAGAGGCTAGAAGACTTAACATCCCGATCGTTGCTATCGTTGATACAAACTGCGATCCTGATGAAGTTGATTACGTAATCCCCGGTAACGATGACGCTATCCGTGCAGTTAAGCTCATTACTGACAAGATGGCTGACGCAGTTATCGAAGCTCATTCCGGTGAAGACGGAAGTGCAGAAGGCGCTGATATCGACAGTGCTGAGGCTAAGGCTGAGACAGAGGCTGTTGCTTCTGAGCAGGCTCAGGCTGAAGAAGGCGAGAAGTCGATCGAAGAGATCGCTTCTGAGTCTTGATCAATTAGACCAATCAACAGGAGGATATTACTATGGCTGTTACAGCACAACAGGTTAAAGAACTTCGTGAGCTCACTGATTGCGGTATCATGGACTGCAAGAAGGCACTTATCGAGTCTGACGGAGATATTGAGAAGGCTAAGGCTTGGCTTCGTGAGAAGGGTATGGCTAAGGCTGAGAAGAAGTCCGCAAGAGTTGCTGCAGAGGGTGCAGTTATCTCCAAGATCAGCGATGATCAGAAGCTCGGCGTTCTTGTTGAAGTAAACATCGAGACAGACTTCGCAGCAAACACAGAAAAGTTCAAGACTTTTGCAAATACTATTGCTGATCATATCCTTGCTTCCAAGCCTGCTGATATGGAAGCTCTTATGGCTCAGCCTCTCTACAACGATCCTTCTAAGACGATCGAGATCTTCCAGAAGGAAGCTATCGCTGATATCGGCGAGAACACTTCCGTCAGAAGATTCGTTATCTATGAAGTATCCGGTAACGGCGCTGTTGCTTCCTACATCCACATGGGCGGTAAGGTTGGCGTATTCGTAGAGATAGCTACAGGTGACGATGCAGTCATCACAAAGCCTGAGTTCGCAGTATTCGCTAAGGATATCGGAATGCAGGTTGCAGCTTCCAGACCCGGTTGGGTTGAAGAGGGTGACGTTCCCCAGTCCGAGCTTGATAAGGAGACGGAGATCCTTAAGAACAAGGCACTCGAAGAGGGCAAGCCTGAGAAGATCGTCATGGAGAGGATCATCCCCGGACAGATCAAGAACTTCTACAAGATGAACTGCCTCGTTGATCAGGAATTCATCAAGGATGAAGAGATCGATGTTAAGACATACATTGCCCGTACTTCCAAGGAACTCGGCACAGAGCTTTCCGTTGTGCGTTTCACAAGATTCGGTCTTGGTGAAGGAATCGAGAAGAAGGAAGATGACTTCGCTGCTGAAGTAATGAAGCAGGCTGGACTCTGATTCTGGTTTATTAGTCAAAATGCGAGGCGCGGATTAATTCCGCGCCTTTTATTTGTATAAAATATATTAAATAGTTGAGATTTACTCTAAATATATTTATTGATAACATAATCCTACACATCAAACATATGTGAGAAAGGTATAGGTATTTTATGAAGATTCTTAACAAAGCAATTGCACTTTCACTCTGCGCAGCTATGGGCCTCGCTCTTACAGCTTGCGGCAAGAACTATGATGGTACTTACAAGGCTACACTGGACTGCACAGACATCATGTCTGAAGCTATGGACGGTATGGAACTTGAGGGTTCTATCGAGGCAGATTTCATCCTTACAATGGAGAAGGGTGAGTACACGATCGAGATCGATGGTGAGAAGTTCGAGTCTGATATGAACGATTTTATTTCTGCTAACATCGACAACATCCTCATCGCATCTTTCGGCACAGATGATATGGACACACTCAATGAGTATGCTACATACATGGGTTATGCTGATTATGAAGAAATGAAGGCCGGTTTCCTCGATGAGGTTATGTCCAGCTTCTCTGCTGAGGACTTTGAGCTTGATGAGTCCGGTAAGTATTCAGTAGTTGGCGATACTATCAAGTTCGACAGCGATACAAGCGATGATTTTGACGGTACTGTTAAGGACGGCAAGATCACAGTAGAGCTTGAGGACGAGGACGGCGTTTTCGGCGGCGAAGAGGTTGAGCTCGTATTCGAAGCTGAGAAGTAATAACTGATTACTTTAGAAAATTTAAAGAGGCGCGGATAAAATGTCCGCGCCTTTTCTTTTACGGAAACGTCAAATTACTTTTTTTAAAATCTTATTCACCATTCGGGATATTATTGATAGAATTTATTAATAAAAAATAAGGAGTAATTCAACCGATGGCGGAAGCAAAATATAAGCGCGTATTACTTAAGATCTCCGGCGAAGCACTTGCCGGTGATGCCAAGATAGGCATCAATGATGAAGTCCTCAAAGAGATTTCCAAGAATATCAAAGCAGTAGCTGATCTGGGTGTCCAGGTGGCTATCGTTGTTGGAGGCGGTAACTTCTGGAGAGGCAGATCTTCCGAGAAGATGGATCGTGTAACGGCTGACCACATGGGTATGCTGGCAACTCTTATGAATGCTCTTGCGCTTTCTGACGCATTAGAGCAGCAGGGAGCAGTAACCAGAGTCCTGTCTGCAATTGAAGTAAGACAGATGGCTGAGCCTTATATCAGGAAGAGAGCCGTAAGACATCTTGAGAAGGGCAGGATCGTCATATTTGCATGTGGTACAGGCAATCCTTATTTCTCCACCGATACGGGTGCTGCGCTCCGTGCTACAGAGATCGGAGCAGACATCTTCCTTAAGGCAACAATGGTTGACGGCGTCTATGATAAGGATCCTAACGTATATTCCGATGCTAAGAAGTACGATGTCGTATCCCATGACGAAGTCTTAAGACTCAATCTTAAGGTCATGGATGCTACAGCTGCTGCACTTTGCCGTGACAACCACACCAAGATCCTCGTGTTCTCCATGAAGGATCCCGCAAACATCGTCAGGATCGCTGAAGGCGAACCTCTCGGTACGATCGTTGAGTAATTAATTATAGGAGGATAATACCATGGCTATGATCGAGATCACAAAGCAAGATTATGATGAAGTAGAAGTTAAGATGCGCAAGTGCATCGATAACCTTCAGGAGAACCTCAATTCAATCAGGGCAGGACGTGCAAATCCGCATGTTCTCGATAAGATCATGGTTGAGTATTACGGTGCTCCTTCACAGCTCAATGCCGTTGCTAACATTCAGGTGCCTGAGGCCCGCATGATCACTCTTACACCTTGGGATCCTTCGATGCTCAAGGAGATCGAGCGCGCTATCCAGTCCTCTGATCTCGGCATCAATCCTACCAATGACGGTAAGATGATCAGACTTGTTTTCCCTATGCTCACTGAGGAAAGACGTAAGGAACTCGTTAAGCAGGTTAAGGTCTACGGTGAAGAGACCAAAGTCGTTATCCGTAATGTGCGCCGTGACTACATCGATAAGATGAGAAGTGCCAATAAGCGCAAGGAACTGACTGAGGATTCACTTAAGGAATATGAGGAGAAGATCCAGAAGATAACAGACAAGTTCATTGGTGAAGTTGATTCTGTTGCTGACAAGAAGGATAAGGAGCTCATGGAGATCTGATAATGGCGATCACCGGAGGCACATCAAAGAATAAGACTTATGATACGGCGGGACTTAAGGTCCCCGTATCTTTGGGTGTGATTATGGACGGTAACGGAAGGTGGGCCAAGAAGCGTCTCCTTCCGAGAAGCGCCGGTCACAGGGCAGGTGCAGAGAATCTTAAGGAACTCTGCCGCAACTGCGGTAATTACGGCGTTAAGTATCTTACCGTGTATGCTTTCTCCACTGAGAACTGGTCAAGACCGCAGGGAGAAGTGGATCAGTTGATGAAGCTTTTCGTGGAGTTCTTTGACCGTTATGATCCTGAGCTTGCGGAAGAGGGCATCAGGGTAAGGTTTACGGGAGACATCGAACACCTTCCCGAGAACATACAGAAGGTATGCAGGGAAGGCGAGGAACGCTCCAAGGACCGCCCGAAAATGCAGCTCATCGTAGCTTTCAATTACGGCGGAAGGCGTGAGATCGTGCACTCCGTTCAGAGTATTGCCAAGGACATCAAGGAGGGCAGGCTTCAGCCGGAAGACATAACAGAAGATATCATTTCTTCCAATATGTACCTTCCCGATGTACCGGATCCCGAACTGATAATCAGACCAAGCGGTGAGATGAGACTGTCGAACTTCCTTCTTTGGGAGAGTGCATATTCCGAGTTCTGGGTATCAGATACGCTTTGGCCTGACTTCGGTTATGAAGACCTAACGCAGGCTTTCAGAGACTATGCTAAGAGAGACAGACGTTTTGGCGGACTGTCCAAGAAAGATACTGAAGAGAATTAATACTGATGAGACAGAGAGTTATAACAGGAATACTTTTTACACTGGGCGTCTGCGCCTTCTATATTCCTGCGTACTGGCTGCCGGTGATCGCATTGGTATTCTCGTTGTTGGTCAGCGGTTTCGTAATCTATGAACTGATCAAGGCACTCAGAGACGGAACATTCAGCCCGTCACTGATACTTGTGCTTATTGGAACCATACTGGCCTTTGCACTGTTCGTGATTTGTTATGCCTTTACGTTGCCGCTTGATACGGCACTGGCATTCTATCTGCTTGTCATCGGTTCATATTGTGTAGCTTGCGGTATCATTGTTCCCATCTTCCGTAAGCATGATGATTTTGCGCTCCAGAACGGCCTGATATCCGCAGGTGTCGTTTTCTATGTTACTTTCCCTTTGTATTGCTTCTGCTGTACGATGATGCTCATTGAGAACGGCTGGTTCTACGGCATCATCGGTCTGTTTGCTCCCTGGGTATCAGATGTATTCGCATACTTCTCTGGTGTAACGCTCGGTAAGCATAAGATCATCGAGCACATCTCGCCTAAGAAGACCTGGGAAGGTTGTATCGGCGGCGCACTGGGCTGTGCCATCGCTGTTATGTTGTATTCGATAATCGTTATATACAGTATTGACGGTATGACTATCAATCCCGTTCTTTTCTGTGTCATAACTTTTATTACCGGCTTCGTCGTCTCTGTGATGTCGCAGCTCGGAGACTGGTTTGCATCAGTCATTAAGAGAAGAGTCGGGATCAAGGATTATGGTAAGATCCTTCCGGGTCATGGCGGAATGCTCGACAGATTTGACAGCGCATTCTTCACTTTGCCCATTGGTCTACTTCTTGGACTTGCTGCCGTTAATTTCTTCTGATCCTGAAGTTTCTTTATTGGAGAGTTAATTTTGATGAGAGTATTGTCTATATTAGGTTCAACCGGCTCTATCGGTACACAGACACTTGAAGTGGCAAGGCGCAATCCGGATGACTTCAAGGTCGCAGGCCTTGCATGTGGCTCGGATATCGACTTGCTTTATAGGCAGATAGAAGAATTTATGCCCGAAGCTGTCTCTGTTGCCGATAGTGCAAAAGCTGATGAATTAAGATCAAGACTTAACTCTGCCGGCATCAAGACTGAGGTCCTCAGCGGTGAGGATGGTGTCATCTCTATAGCGACACTGGGATCCTGCGATACAGTGGTCGGCGCCATGGTCGGCGTGGCAGGTCTTCTTCCCACATATAAGGCGATCCTGGCAGGCAAGGATATTGCTCTTGCAAATAAAGAGACTCTTGTGTCAGGCGGAGACGTAATTATGCCCCTTGTCAAAGAGAAGGGAGTTGCTTTGCTTCCTGTCGACAGTGAGCACTGCGCTATATGGCAGTGTCTCAGAGGAGAGAAAGCATCAAACCTTGACAGGATCCTGATCACTGCTTCGGGCGGACCTTTCCGCGGCAAATCCAGAGATGAACTTGTAGGTATGACAGCAGAGAATGCTCTTCAGCACCCAACCTGGAAGATGGGAGGAAAGATCACCATCGATTCTTCTACAATGATGAATAAGGGCCTGGAGATAATAGAAGCACACCATCTGTTCGGAGTAAGCGTTGACAGGATCGATGTTGTCGTACATCCCCAGAGCGTCATTCATTCAATGGTCAGGTTCTGCGACGGTTCTGTCATGGCTCAGATGGGCAAACCGTCCATGATACTTCCTATTATGGTCGCGCTCTACTATCCCGACAGAGGCCCGAGGATCATCGAAGAGTTCGATCCTTTTGCCAAGGGTCTGTGCGATCTTACTTTCGAGAAGTGCGATACCGAAGTGTTCGGTCTCGTGGATCTTGCATATGAAGCAGGAAGACAGGGCGGAATACTTCCGGCTGTCATGAATGCAGCAAATGAGGTTGCCGTTAATGCTTTCCTTAACGGCAAGATAGGTTTCCTCGATATTGAGAAGACCGTCAAAACTGTATATGAAGACTATTCCGGCAGATATCTGCCTGACAAACTGACCATTGAAGATGTTCTCTCATATGACAGGGAAGCAAGGATCAAAGCTGGAGAATATATAGATTAATGGGCGGATTAAGCATCGGATTAAGCATATTCATAGTCATTATCATGCTCGGGATCCTGGTTACGATCCACGAGCTTGGTCATTTTTGGGTCGCAAAGCTCCTCGGCATCAAAGCTTTTGAGGTGTCGATCTTTGTCGGACCTCAGCTTTTCCACTGGAAGGGCAAGGACGGAGTCGAATACTCTATAAGGGCAATTCCCGTCGGAGCTTATGTAAGGTTTACGGATATAGACGAAGAAGGCAATGTCATTGACAGTGATGACCCGGATCTACTTATCAATAATCCCAGGTGGAAGAGACTTCTCGTCTCGATAGCGGGACCTCTTATGAACTACCTTCTGGGTACTTTGATCCTCTTTGGCCTGTTCTCTCTGTCTTACTATCCGAGTCTTGATCTGATACCTGCACCGGAAGGGTCTCAGCTCGCTAATACTGAATATGTGCCTTTTGATACGGTTGTTGCCGTTGACGGTAAGACAGTATTCACTTCATTTGACTATAACTACAGGATCTCTTTGCCCAGTGCTACGGAAGACGTTACTGTCACGCTTAAGTCAAAGGATACAGGCGAATTGTATGATATCGTTCTGTCGCCTGAGCTTGTGACCAAGCCTTCTCTCGGCATTTGTTTTGTTGACAGCACTGATAATAAATGGAACGGTTGGTACATCACCGGTGCGTTCGATCAGCAGAACGGCGGTGATATCTTGCTCGATGCCGGAGATTATCTCGTTGCCGTAGACGGAGTACCCGTATCTGAAGAACTGCTCGAGTCTTTCAGCGGTTTCGAGGAAGGCCAGGTCATCCATATTACTTATGTCCATAACGGCCAGACTTTTGAGGACGACCTTACCATCACTACGATGACTCTCTCAAACGCAAGAGGCATCAGAGTATGTGATTACCGTATGGAATCTCTTGAGCAGATTGGCGAAGCTGCGCTCTGCTCATTGAAGATGACACCCTCGATCGTAGTCGGATCGGTCCTTATGATCGAGAATGCTTTTAAGGGCGAAGAGGAAGTATATAACGTCGTATCTGGTCCTATCGGTGTAACCACTGCAGTTAATGACGTTGTTAACAATGACGCAGGATCGGTATTTGATAAGGTTTACTGGGTAATTCTTCTTGCCGGTGTTATATCCATTGGACTAGTCTTCACGAATATGCTGCCAATACCCGGTCTGGACGGTGTTCAGATACTTCTCATCGCTGTTGAGATGATAATGGGCAGAAAGATATCCAAGAAGGCTGAAGGCGTTATTAATGTTGTCGGTTTCTGCATGCTTATAGCACTTGTGTTATTCGCATTCTCATCAGACATTATCCGTATTATCGTAGAGCGTTAAGGGGGCATATATGACCAGAGAAGTAATGATCGGCAATGTCCGGATCGGCGGAGGCGCATCGGTAAAGATCCAGTCAATGAACAACACCGATACCAGAGATGCCAAGGCTACACTTGAACAGATCAGACAGTTTGCAGAGGCGGGCTGCGATATAACCAGAGTCGCAATCCCTGATATGGAAGCTGCTGAGGCCCTGAAGGAGATTACGGCCGGATCTCCAATACCTGTTGTGGCTGACATACATTTCGATTACAAGCTGGCTATAGCTTCTGCCCGTAACGGCGCTGCTAAGATCAGGATCAACCCGGGTAATATCGGCGGCGCAGATAATGTTAAGGCCGTTGTAGATGTATGCAAGGAGATGGGTATCCCGATCAGAGTAGGCGTCAATTCAGGCTCTATATCGAGGGATATCCTGGCAAAATACGGCGAAGTCAATGCGGACGCCATGACTGAGAGCGCGCTCGGTGCCGTTAAGATCCTTGAAGATGCAGACTTTGAGAATATCGTTATCTCTATCAAGTCATCATCACCCAAGCTTACGATAGATACTTACAGGATACTCTCCAAGGCTTGTGACTATCCGCTTCATGTCGGTGTAACCGAAGCAGGAACCATTAAGGAAGGGGTCATCAAGTCTGCAGTCGGTATCGGTGCTCTTCTTGCAGAAGGCATCGGCGATACCATCAGGGTATCACTTACAGGTGATCCAATCGAGGAGATCTACGCCGCGAAAAGCATCCTCAAAGCCCTAGGCCTCAGGGATGGCGGCATAACATTCATCTCTTGTCCCACATGCGGCAGGACTCAGGTACCCCTTATCGAGCTTGCCGAGGAGATCGAAGCGAAGGTATCCCGCCTTCCTTACAACCTTAAGGTAGCCGTTATGGGCTGCGTGGTTAACGGTCCCGGAGAAGCAAGAGAATGCGACATCGGCATAGCCGGTGGCAAGAACGAATTCGTTCTGTTTGAGAAGGGGCAGCCGGTGCGAAAGATTCCGGCAGATCTGGTTGTTGATGAGTTTGTAAAGGAAGTGGTTAGAGTTGGAGAAGCAAAGAGCAAGGCTGACGGAGCTGCTGGACAGTAACGACTTAGCCTGTGCAGGAATAGATGGAATATATGTAGAGTCCGTTGATATTTTCAGGCAGAAGGGTGTCATCAGCATAATGGTTTCCGGTGCTGACAGCCTGTCGCCTGATAATGACCTGGCTCAGTATCTGGATAAGCTCAATGAGTACTATAAGAATAGAGTAAATATCAGTTTTACTGACATAAGTGATCTTAACGGTGTAACCGGAAAGATCGCTTCGCTTATCAAATACCAGATCTTGAAGGATTCTGATTCTGAGATCTTAGATCAGAGCTGCGTTATGGACTTATCCTGCAATGAGGGTAAGTTCGATATTATCCTGCCAGGCTATTGGGCGAATCTGTATTCAGGTAATGAGATAAATGAGATCAAAAATGCGGTCTGCAGGAGCTGCAAACTGATAACAGGTATAGATCCGTCTGATAGCGAAGGGATCGAGATGCGTGTCGTCTATAACAATACCGGAAACGAGGATGTCTTATCTCCAGAAGAGATAATCAAGAGAGCCCGTGAGAGCGGTACATATTATGAAGATGACGGTAACTATGAGAAACCCGGTAAGCGCAAAAAGAAGACCGAAGGTCAGAGCGATAAGGTAGAAGAGAAGGAAGACGAGCCCAAGGATAAGAAGCTCAGTACTTCTTCATGGGAATACAAAGCGAAGCAGGGCCGCAAGGAAGCCGAGGCAGAAGGCGGAGAGAAAAAGGAATACAGACGTTCTTTCAATGCTGAAGGCGCGATCTTCGGTAAGGTTAAGACAGATGCCAAGTTGGTAAAGATATCAGAACTCTCGATCGGTGACATGGATGTAAATGTCATCGGTTCCGTAACTATGGCTGATGAGAATCCTTTGAGACTTTCCAAGACATTCAAGAGCGTTATTGCAAAGTTCATGGTAATGGACGACTCTGATGCGATATCCTGCATAGCTTTTCTTAAGCCTGAAGAAGCTGACAGCTTCGAGAAGGCATTTGGCAAGGGTGGATTCGCAGGATTGCAGGGTAATGTCGAGACAGATACATATACCGGCGAGAAGCAGCTTAAAGTCTTTGGCGCATTCCCCGCGGATAAGCCGGAGGGAAGAAAAGATAATGCGCCGAGAAAGCGTGTTGAACTTCATGTCCATACCAAGATGAGCGAGAGCGATGCCACTACGGAGCCTGCTGATCTTGTTAAGATGGCAGCTTCGTTTGGACACAACGCCTGCGCAGTTACCGATCACGGTGTCGTACAGGCGTTCCCGCATGTCTTCGAGGCGGCCAAAAAGATTAATAAAAAGCGCGGAGACGACGAGCCCAAGTTCAAGACCATCCTCGGATGTGAGGGATATCTTGTAGATGACGGTCCTACTGTCTTCTACAATCTTCCTTACGATGCAGATAACGATAAAGAACATGTATTCAACGGAGATACTGAAGATGCCTCTTTGAACTTTATCGAGAAGGCAAGATCAGTAGGCTCATTTGTTGCTATCGCAATCAGAAGGAACGGCAATGACGAATGCCGTGATACTTTCACGAGCGTTGCAGCAGCCAAATTCAGGCTCAAGAACTATAAAGCCGCGAAGCCGTTGGAAGAAGGCGAATCCGATGAATCTGCAAAGGAGTTTGCATCACACGATATAGACAGATCTTTGTGGGATCCGTCTGAGTATTCTGAGAATCTGACGGATGAGAAGCTTGCAGCCAAGGCTGAAGCTAAGCGCGAACCGATAGGTAAGATATTCAATCAGGATGGCGGCATTCAGGGTGAATACTCTGATACCGATGAGGAAGTCGTTCCGGAAGAGTTGGTTTTCGAGCATGTTGCTGATTTCTATGCCGAGTTCGAAGATGTTATCTATCCCGGCAAAGGTGAACCTTGTGAATCTTATTTCGCCATGGGTGAACTGGTTCAGTTCATTGGTGATTCGTATGTGACAGGTGAAGATATCTTCACTACTTTGTCTTTCCTGAGACGTGCCGGTTACGGTATCAATATCGAAGACCAAGTGTACTACAGGCACAAGTTCCTTATGCCTGCGACTAATGATGCAGATATCTTGAGATATGTCTTCGGCGGAGAATACACCGATATAAATGATGCTCTCAAAGCGAAGGGAATGGAGTTTGCTCTTAAGTCTACAGGTACAGATGCCGATGCATTGCTCGATAACTGTTATGCTTCTGCAAATCTGCTCATTGCGGCGTTAAAAGAAGAGGGTACCGTTGATGCGAATAAGATCAATTATAACCATGGCCATAAGACTCCGAGAGAGATCAAGTCAGTAAAGAGCAAGAAGAATCCCGGTGGTGCTCCTATGTATCACATCATATATCTTGCCAGGACTAATATGGGCCTTTACGGTATGTACAGGATCGTGTCGGAAGCAAATATCCATTACTTTGCGATGAGACCGAGAACGCCCAAGAGCCTGCTCAGGTACTTTAAGTCAGCTCTTATTGTCGGCGGGGCGTGTGAGCGAGGTGAGATATACAGATATGTCATCTCTAAGTACAAGGAACTCGGTAAGGACAGGGTTAAGACAAGAGAATATCTCAAGGACTCATCTGATTTTGCAGACATACTGTCTTTGTATGACTATGTCGAGATCCAGCCTCTGTGCAATAACATGTTTATCTCCAGGCAAAACCCGGCTGAATCTGATACCGGAAATGTAGCTGTCGATGAGAATGATATCCGTATCATAAATGAATTGCTCGTAGAGACTGCAGATGATCACGGTATGCCTGTTTGTGCTACTACTGACTCGCACTTCCTCAATAAGGAAAACGGTCAGTACCGTAAATATCTGCTTATGAGCATGGGCTTCAAAGATGCTGACATGCAGAGCGATCTGTATTTCAGGACTACTGAGGAGATGCTCGAGGAATTCAGTTATCTCGGTGAGGAGAAGGCTGAAGAAGTCGTTATCGATAACACGAATAAGATCGCGGATATGATCGAGTTCGGTATCAAACCTTTCCCCGACGGATCATATCCGCCTCAGATCGCGCGTGCTGCTGCTGACATTAGAGATATAGCTTATACACGTGCTAACCGTATGTACCGCCATAAGGGAGTGCTTAATGAACTGGTTAAGGCTAGACTCGACAGAGAACTTGAGTCGATCATCGGTAACGGCTATGCGATCATGTACTATATCGCATACAGACTCGTTAAGAAGTCCAACAACGACGGATATGTAGTTGGTTCAAGAGGTTCTGTAGGATCTTCATTTGCCGCTACGATGTGCGGTATCTCTGAAGTTAACCCGTTGCCTCCTCATTACAGGTGTCCCAAATGCAACTACGCGGAGTTTGATCACACGGGCAAATATGGTTCCGGTTACGATCTTCCTCCGAAGAATTGTCCTGAATGCGGCGAGAAGCTTATTCCCGACGGTCAGGATATTCCTTTTGAGACTTTCCTCGGATTCGGCGGCAATAAACAGCCTGATATCGACCTTAACTTCTCCGGTGAGTATCAGCCGAGAGCACATGCTTATGTAGGCGAACTGTTCGGCGGTACGCATACTTTCAAGGCAGGTACGATCGGAGCTTATCAGGACAAGAACGCGTATGGCGTTTGCCGTAAGATCTGTGAGGAAAGGGGAGAACCCTTCACTCAAGCTCATCTGGCCTATATGTCCAGAGACATCATAGGCGTAAAGAGAACAACATCCCAGCACCCGGGCGGTATCGTTGTAATCGCCAAGGAGATGGATGTATATGAGTTTACGCCAATACAGTTCCCTGCCAATAAGACTGACGGCGGCATCATTACGACTCACTTCGATTTCCGTGCTATGCACGATACTATCCTTAAACTTGATATCTTAGGTCATGCTGATCCTACAGTGTTAAGGATGCTCAGCGATATTACCGGAGTGACGATCACCGATATTCCGATACCTGATGATAAGGTCATGAGCCTTCTTACGGGTACTGAAGCCCTGGGATTCCCCATTGAAGCAACCGATGCGGGATCTGCCACATTGGGTCTCTCTGAGCTTGGCACCAACATGGCAAGAGGAATGATCAAAGAGACAAAGCCTACAAGGTTCTACGATCTTGTCCAGCTCATGGGTCTGTCACATGGTACTGACGTATGGACCGGTAATGCACAGGAACTTATCAGGAACGGTATATGTGACCTCAATTCGGTCATCGGATGCCGTGACTCTATAATGACGACGCTGATATATTGGGGCCTGCCTGACAGGGATGCTTTCGATATCATGGAAGCTGTGCGTAAGGGCAAGGTTGCCAAAGGCGAGTGTGCTAAGTGGCCTGAATATGTCCAGGAGATGAAGGATAATAAAGTACCCGACTGGTATATTGAATCGTGCCAAAAGATCAAGTACATGTTCCCGAAGGCTCATGCTGCTGCATACGCGATATCTACGCTAAGAGTAGCCTGGTTCAAGGTCTACTATCCCGAAGAGTACTATTGTTCGTTCTTTACGCACAGAGGTGAAGGTCTGTTCAATGCTGAAGATATGTGCAATGGTCCCGAGAAAGTAAAACAACGCAGGATCGAACTTGCTGACGAGATGCATGCCAAAGGTGATCCTAACACCAAGCTCAAGTTCTATTTCTATGAGCTTGTTGAGGAGATGTATGCGCGAGGCATTAAGTTTGCACCTATTACTCTTGAGGATTCGCTCGGAACCAAGTTCGCCAAAGCCGGTGACAAGCTTATAAGGCCTCCTTTCTGTGCGATAAGTTCTGTATCACCTGCGAACGGTGAAGCAATAGAAGCTGCAAGAGCAGACGGACCGTTTAAGAACAGGGAAGACTTCATGAACCGTACCAAGGTAGGCCAGTCAGTTACCCAGAAGCTGCTCGATTACGGCGGAATATTAGACGACTTACCTGAGAGCGCGCAGATGAATCTGTTTGACCTTCTGTGAGGATGAATGCTGATGAGATACTGCAGTGTGATCTTAAGAGGCGCGGTAAAGCAGACCGATGTTCTTTACACATATAAGATCCCGGACAACCTTGAAGGAAAGGTCGTTCCCGGATGTCTGTGCAATGTGCCTTTCGGTAAGGGCAACCGCCTTAAGACCGCTCTGGTAACTGAGATATCCGATGTAAACACATCTAAGTATCAGGTAAAGGAAGTATCCGGTTTGGTGTCTGATCTGCCGGTAGTTACAGAAGATCAGCTCGCCGTGATCGATAAGATCGCTGCAAGATATAACTGCACGAGGGGTGAAGTTCTCGAACTCATGATCCCTTCGTGCGTTGAGACTCATAAGAATAAGTCTGTGGCTTTTATCGAAGTTACGGATAAGGAGACTGCCAAACAGGCGCTCGATTCCGGTTCTTTGAGATCAAGCGCACACATCAATATACTTGAATACCTTCTTGAGTACGGCCCCTCTGACAGGAAGGAGGTCTTATACAGCTGCCGTGCATCTGCTGCCCAGCTTAAGGCTGTGATAGACAAAGGTCTGGTAAGGTCATACAAGACAAGGGCAGAGGACAGTGAAGTTACTTCCGATTTTGCCTTCGAAGAGACACCGGATGAAGGATTCACAGAGGAACATGAGCTTAACGATGAGCAAAAGCAGGCCGTAAAGACGATCATGGGGGGTGATAAATCCGTCTATCTTCTTTACGGTATCACCGGCAGCGGTAAGACCGAGGTCTATCTCAATTGTGCTCGCAAGGTCTTAGAGAGCGGCGGGAGTGTTCTGTATATGGTTCCCGAGATATCACTTACACCTCAATCGATAAACTGGATAAGAGGACGTCTCGGCGACAGTGTTGCGGTACTGCACAGCAGGCTTACCGATAACCAGAGATACATACAATGGGACAGGATAAGGCGCGGTATCGCCAGGATCGTCGTTGCTCCCAGGAGCGGCGTTTTCGCGCCCATAAAGAACCTGGGGCTTATCGTAATAGATGAAGAGCACGATGGTTCGTACAGATCTGAGACGCATCCGAGGTATTCGGCCAAAGAAGTGGCGAGGATGAGATCAAATTATACCGGAGCCAGGATAATACTCGGTTCCGCAACACCTTCGATCGAGAGCTTCTATGCCGCAAATCAAGGCGTTTACGAGTTGGTTGAGCTGAAGACGAGGGCAAGGAAACAGGCCAGGCTCCCTGAGACGGTTCCTGTCGATATGAAGGAACAGATCAAGCTTGGAAGCGGAGAGATGCTCTCGATTCCGCTCAGACAGGCGATATCCGTTGCTCTGTCCGAACACAAGCAGATCATGCTCTTCCTTAACAGGCGAGGCTACTCGAGAACCCTCGTCTGTAATGACTGCGGCACTGCTGCTACTTGTGTTAACTGCTCGGTCGCGATGACACTACATAACAACAAGCGTACAGGCAAACAGAATCTTGTCTGTCATTACTGCGGATATACGATCCCTGCTGATAGCGCAGAGTGCGGTTCGTGCGGCGGAAACCATTTTACCCGTGCCGGCTTCGGAACTCAGCAGCTGGAAGAACTTATCAAAAAACTCTATCCGACCGAGAATGTGCTCAGGATGGATCAGGATACGACCATGTCACCCAAAGCATACCGCGACATTATCGACGATTTTGCCGAAGGTAGGGCTTCGTTCCTGATAGGCACGCAGATGATCGCCAAGGGTCATGACTTCCCGAATGTTACTGTAGTTGGCGTACTCGGTGCGGACCTCATGCTGGCGTCTTCATCGTACAGGGCTTCCGAAAGGGCTTTCCAGCTCATCACGCAGGCAGCAGGAAGGGCCGGAAGGGCAGATGCTCCGGGTAAAGTATTTGTACAAAGCTACAGGCCTGATCTACCTCTGTTCAAATATGCGTTGACTCAGGATTACGATGCTTTCTATAAGGCGGAGATCGAGTATAGAGAGAAACTCCAGCTTCCTCCGTTCAAGGCCATAGGCGAGCTGATCCTGTCTGACGATAACGAAGAAGACCTTACATTAAAGGCAGATGAACTCAAGTCTTATCTTAAGGATTTTCTCTCGTTCCAGGATGAGAAGCACGGCTTTGAATTGTTCGGACCCATGCCGGATGTCATATACGAATTAAGAGGAAAGTACAGAATGGATTTTGTCATTAAGGCAACAACAAAATCCGCCCTGAATGCTATATACAAAAAGATAACAACAGACTTTGATTACAACAGATATCAGATCAGCTTCAATAACGATCCTGAGAATTGATTTTGTGCGCGTGAGAAGTACACTTGTACGCCCTCAAAGTATAAATTGACTATATATAAAGGACAATGATAAAATTCGTAGGAAGTAAGCAGTCCGACTGTTTACATTTCTGTTTTTTAAGGGGGCAAGACTTATGTCAAATCCTGTATTTGAAGGTGCTGCAGTAGCGATCGTCACACCGTTTTTTGAAGACGGCGGTATCAACTTTGATGAACTCGGCAAGATGATCGAGTTTGAGATCGAGAATAAGATCGATTCAATCGTAATCTGCGGTTCTACCGGTGAAGCAGCAACGATGAATGATGAAGAACACATCGCTGCCATCAAGTACGCTGTCGACAAGGTTGCAGGAAGAGTTCCCGTTATTGCAGGAACAGGTTCCAATGATACTAACTATTGTGTAAATCTTTCCAAGAAGGCAGAAGAGCTTGGTGCAGATGCATTGCTCCTTGTTACACCTTATTACAACAAGTGCACACAGGAAGGTCTATATCAGCACTATAAGAAGGTTGCAACGGCAGTAAAATGTCCGATCATCCTTTACAATGTTCCTTCCAGGACTAACGTTAACATCAGCCCGGCTCTACTTAAGAGACTTGCTGAATTCGATAATATCGTAGGGATCAAAGAGTGTAATTTCTCTCAGGTACCCGATATCTACAGTCTCTGCGGAGACAGGTTCGCTGTCTATTCCGGTGAGGATGCTCTTGCCGTACCTATGGTATCACTCGGCGGCAAGGGTGTTATCTCTGTTGTTGCCAATATCCTTCCTGAGATCACGAGTAAGATGATGCATGATGCTCTTGATGGCAATTACGAAGCTGCAAGATCAGCACAGATCGATCTGGTACCTCTCATCAATGCTCTTTTCTGTGAGGTCAATCCCATACCTGTCAAGGAAGCTATGAACATCCTTGGTTGGAATGCTGGTCCCTGCAGGCTTCCTCTTTGCGATATGAGCGAAGCAGGTCATCAGAGAATGGTGGATACTCTCACTCAGTACGATGTATCCGCTATGGATAAATACGTTAAGTAATCGGAGTTAGTATGGTTAATATCTTTCTGAACGGTTGTTGCGGAAGAATGGGCAGAGCTATCGCATGCATCTGCAAGAGCAGTGATGAATATAACATCGTCGCCGGATGCGACATGATGCCCGGTGAAGATATGTCATTCCCTGTATATAAGGATCCTAATGAAGCATCTGAGGATTTTGATGTAATCATCGATTTCTCCAATGCAAAGGCTGTTCCTGCTATACTGGCTTACGCGATCGAGAGGAAGAAGCCTTTTATCTGCTGCACCACTGCTTTGGATGAAGCTACTCTCGCGCAGATCGATAAGGCATCTGAGCAGATAGCCGTATTCAGATCTGCAAACATGAGCCTGGGTATCAATATCATGCTCGAACTTATCAAGAAGGCTGCAGCAACGCTTTATCCCGATTATGATATCGAGATCCTCGAGGCTCATCATAACCGTAAGCTCGATGCACCTTCAGGCACGGCTGTTATGCTTGCTGATGCCGTTAAGGAGACGGTTCCCGATGAGATGGAGCTTATCTATGACAGACATTCTGTCAATGAAGCTAGGAAGCCTAATCAGATCGGTATGTCTTCGATCAGAGGCGGCAATATCGTAGGTGAACATTCTATCTACTTTATAAGTGACGAAGAAACGGTTACAATTAGCCACAGTGCTAAGACGAGAGATGTTTTCGCCAAGGGCGCTCTCAAAGCCGCAAGCTTCATGAAGGGTAAGGATAAGGGATACTTCAATATGTCCGATGTCATTGCCGCTAATAACGATCAATAAACGGAGGTTTATATAATGTTTGATTATGTAAGAATTCTTGCTGAGGAGACAGCAACAACAGGTTCCGAAGGTGCTTTCGGTATGGATCAGATGGGATCTCTTTATTCCATCGGTATCCTTATCGTTATGTTCGTTGTCTTCTACTTTATCCTTATCAGACCTCAGAGGAAGCGTGATAAGGAACTCAAGAAAGAGATGGAAAATCTTGCAGTCGGTGATAAGGTCGTAACTATCGGCGGACTTGTAGGTTTTGTAGCAAATATCAAGGACGATGAGATCACGATCTCCACATCTGCAGCTAATTCACTTGTTACTTATACTAAGAGTGCTATCCAGACTGTAGTTAAGAGAGACCGTCTCAATCCTGACGGAAGCGTGAAGAAGGAACCAGAGGCTGAGAAGAAGAGTCTCTTCGGATCTTCTAAGAAGAAGGAAGACAAGCCCGAGTAATCTTCTGACAGATATTATAATCTCTCGGCCCGGAAGTATAACCGGGCCGTATGTATAAAAAGGTACGGACAATTGGGAAGAATACCTCCTAGTGTAATAGACGAGATCCTGGCGAAGGCTGATATTGCCGACGTTGTAGGTAATTATGTGTCTTTGAAAGCCAAAGGCCAGAATATGTGGGGGCTTTGTCCTTTCCATGATGAGAAGACACCGTCGTTCTCCGTAAATCCTTCTAAAGGAATATACAAGTGTTTCGGATGCCAGAAGGGCGGCAATGCCATAAGTTTCATTATGGAAATGGAAGGCCTTGAGTATCGTGATGCCGTAATCTATCTTGCTGACCGATATGGCGTAACCATTCCGGATGATGCTTCATCTGAAGCTGAAGACAAGCTTAAGAGAAAGAAAGAGCGTGTCAGCAATATCCTTAAAGAAGCAGCCAGATTCTATTATCTGTCTTTTCAGGATAAGGATACGGGTAAGCCCGCCAGAGAATATGCGGATAAGAGAGGCCTTGATAAGGAGACACTCGATCATTTCGGCATCGGTTATTCACCACTGGGTTGGGATACTTTGTATAAGCATCTTAAGTCTAAAGGTTATACGGATGATGAGATGATGGATTCAGGCATCTTCATCAGATCAAAGAAGAATAACAATATCCTGGATCTGTTCCGGGGCAGACTTATGTTCCCGATCTTCGATCCGATGGGCAATATAATTGCCTTCGGCGGAAGAGCCTTGGGAGATGAGAAACCTAAGTATGTTAACTCTCCCGATTCTCTTGTTTATAAGAAGCAGAATCACTTCTATGCGATGAACTTTGCCAAGAAAGAGAAGTCGAACACGCTAATCGTAGTTGAGGGTTATATGGATGCGATAGCCATGCACAGAGCCGGTTTCCGCAATACCGTAGCTTCACTCGGCACGGCATTTACGGATGCTCAGCTTAGGCTATGTTCCAGATATGCCAAGGAAGTAGTGTTCTTCTTTGATGCTGATTATGCCGGTCAGGAAGCAGCTCTTCGTGCCATCCATATGATGTCTAAAGCTCTGCGTAAACTCTCGGGAGTAGAACTCAGGATAAAGATAGCTAAGGTCCCTGATGGTAAGGATCCCGATGAATTCATCAAGGTAAACGGAGCTGATGCTTTCAAAGGTGTTGTTGAACATGCTAAGTATGTAGATGATTATCTTCTCGAGAGAGCTTATAACGATAATTACAGTGATGATAAAGGACTTGATAAAGGCAAATACCAGGAGGATGTATGCAGATATGCATCCTGGCTGAATGATGAGATCAAAAGATCATCGATGGCAAATACTGCAGCGGGTCTTCTGGGTGCCAGCAGCGAAGCTGTATACACTCGTATCAACGCTCTGAGAGACGCGGATATCAAGTCTGAAGGAACGATGTCAGAGCGGAGTATAGCCAGGGAGAGAAGAGATGATCTGTCGATGCGTAATTCTTCAATGCCTGAAGAGATCGAGAATGCACCTGATGAAGTACAGTCCGTAACTGAAGCAAATGCACATGTGATCAATGACTCTGCAACAGAAGATGAGATCAGTCTCCTGGCATATGCAATGGCACTTGGCGATTCTCTTATCGATGAGAAGATCGTATTCAGAACGGATATATTAAGACCTGCTGATTTTTCCGGCGACACGATGAAGACGCTGGTGACTGAATTGCTTGGTATACTTGACCGTTCAGGTTCGGTCTCATTTGCGAGGATGACCGATTACTTCAGACAGTATACGATCAACGGAACTGAAGCAGAAGCTGTGATGTTGGCTCCTTACGACAGAGCTGATAATGAGAAGAACGTTGAAGTAAAGCGCGATATGTACCTGAGTTATCTCTATAAGATCAGGATCTCGGTCTGTGAGAAAGAGGAGAAGAGGATATTGGCCTTATATTCAGGCGCTTCTTCAGATGAGAGAGTCATACTTCAGAAGAATCTTCAGGCTATATCACAGTATAAAGATCAGATGAAATCAGCTATGGGAAGGCTCTGATGCAGCAGTTATCCGTAAGGCTTGAGTCTGTATTTGAACTTGTCCGCGAGAGCAGATCTGTTCTTGAGCAAGGAAGAGTTATCGATATCGGTTCTGATCACGGATTCTTATCTGTAAGATGTCTTGAGGAAGGCGTATCCGACTTTGCGGTATGTACTGATATACATGAAGCTCCTGCGCAGAAGTCCAAAGGTTCTCTGATAATGGCCGGATTCAAGGATAAGTTCACGGTAATGGTTACCGACGGTATGAACGGGATTGACCTTCAGCCTAATGATATAGTGGTTACCGCCGGCATGGGAGGTCTTAACATCATCGATATCTTTACCCGGATCATCAATGATTCCGATGATCAGAGTCTCAAAAGATGCGGATATGTCATCCAATCGCAGAAATCCACGCATCTTGTCAGACGTTTCTTTGCGGAGCGCGGTTTCATTATTGCCAATGAGACAGTTTGTAAAGACAGAGGATTTTTCTATAATGTAATGAGACTCGAATATACGGGGATTCCTTATGAGCTCAGTATGAGACAGAGTTATTACGGCCCTTGTCTGCTCAAGAATGGCGATGACCTTACCAAAGAATATTTCGCGCATCTTGATGAGATATTTGCCGTGAGGGCTCGTGGAGATGAGGATATCAGATCTATGCTGGAGGAAGAACATGAAGATTAAAGAGATCACAGATTTTCTTGAAGCTGAGTTTCCGGCTGAAGCGGCTCTTGATTACGATAATCCCGGGCTTATTGCAGGTGATTACGACAGAACGGTAACCGGATGCATTATATCTCTTGACTGCACTTCCAAGGCAATTGAAGCAGCGCGTAAGAACGGCTTTAATCTTATAATCACGCATCACCCATTGATTTTCGGCGGTATTGATACGATTACAACAGAGACTTCAACGGGAAAGCTTCTTCTTCAGCTTATAAAATCAGACATATCCTGCTTTGCGAGCCATACCAATCTGGATCTGACTGAAGAATTCGGTAATCTTGCCATTGCAGAAGCGATCGGCGCTTCTGATGCAGTTCCTTTGGAAGGCGCATTGTGCGGTGTTGTTTTCGATTGTGATGAGAATGTCAGATCTATGTCCAAGAGAATTGCGGCAGGTCTTGGTGCCAGCGGGATCATTACTATCAATGATCCCAATAATAAAGTTTCCAAGGTCTTTGTCCAGGGCGGATCATTTGATGAGGATTCCATTCCGGCGATAGCCGCTGCGGGATGTGATACGGTCGTATCAGGCGAGATCAAGCATCATGTCACGGTTATGCTGGAAGAAATGGGTATCAATTCCATGATCGCGGGACATTCCGCCACTGAACAGGTCTATCTTCCAAAGCTTGCCAAGTTGTTGTCTGAACAGTTCCCTCAGATCAAATTCATTGTGAATAATAATAATGAAACCGCTTCTGTTATTTAAGCAGGTTTATATTTATAATAAGTGTGTTTTCCGGGCAGTCCGAGACAATCGCGGGCACAAGCGGTGCGAAAGCATCAGTGCATGAGGAAAGTCCGGGCTCCACAGGACAGGGTGCCGGGCAGTTCCCGGTGAAGGCAACTTTAAGGAAAGTGCAACAGAAAAGAAAACCGCCCCTCTGGGGTAAGGATGAAAAGGCGAGGTAAGAGCTCACCGGCGCTACGGAGACGCAGCGGCCTTGTAAACCCCATCCGGAGCAACGTCGTGGGTAAGCATTAACCGTGGTCCGCGGGCTTCAGGAGACGGCTTGAGATCTGTGGAGACACAGATCCTAGATAGATGATTGTCATATACAGAACCCGGCTTACCGGGCTGCACGGAAAACATAACATATAAAAGGAGAGAGTATCATGTCTGCAGAATCTTATCTTTCAAGAGGCGTATCGCCTACAAAGGACGATGTAAAAGCTGCCGTTAAGAACCAGTCCAAGGGTGTTTTCCCGGGAGCTTTCTGCAAATTGATCGAAGATATTGCCGGTGATCCTGAGTATTGTACAGCACTTCACGCTGACGGTGCAGGAACCAAATCCTCCGTTGCTTATCTTATGTTCAAGGAAACAGGCAGTTATGATTGGTTCAAGGGTCTGGCTCAGGATTCTCTCGTTATGAATACTGATGATCTTGCCTGCGTTGGTGCTATTAATAATCTTTCACTGTCCAACACTATCGGACGTAATGCCCATCTCGTAGACGGCAAGGCTATTGCCAAGGTAATTGAAGGCTATGATGAGATGATCAATAAGCTCTCTGAATTAGGCATCGATATCAAGATGTGCGGCGGCGAGACTGCTGACGTCGGAGATCTCGTCCGTACTCTTATTGTTGATTCCACGATCGTTGCAAGAGAGAAGAGAGATAACATCATCAATGCGGCAAATATCAAGCCCGGTGATATCATCGTAGGTCTTGCTTCATTCGGTCAGGCTACATATGAATCATCATATAATTCCGGTATGTCCAGCAACGGCCTTACTGCAGCAAGACACATGCTGCTCTCCAAGTATTACTACGAGAATTACAAGGAGTCTTTCTCCGATACTATCGGTGAAGACAAAGCATATTGCGGCAAGTTCAGACTTACCGACAAGCTTCCCGGATCAGAGCAGACAGTAGGTGAGGCTATCCTGTCGCCTACAAGAACTTTTATGCCGGTAATCAAGGCTGTTCTCGGTAAATACCGTTCTAGCATTGACGGTATTATTCACTGCACAGGCGGCGGACAGGCAAAGTGCCGCGACTTCGGTAATAACGTCAGATACGTAAAAGACAACCTTTTTGAACTGCCCCCGCTGTTCAAGGCTATCTATGAGTCCGGAGAGATCCCCATGAAGGAGATGTTCCAGGTATTCAACTGCGGCCACAGGATCGAGTTCTACTGTGATTCCGAAGAAACAGCAGCAGGTATCATGGATATAGCTTCTTCATTTAACATCGAATCGAGGATCGTCGGACACGTCGAGCAATCAAATGGTAACAATAATGAAGTAATTATCAAATATCAAGGCGAGGAATTTGTATATAATTAACCTAACAGGACAATTATCCTGAATCTTTGTCAAAAGGTAGGTGTCTTATGGTTAATTCAATCAAGAAGGCTGTTGCCGAGTTCATCGGTACGTTTACACTCGTACTCGTTGGCTGCGGAACAGCAATGCTCGTAGGCTGCGACAGTCAGGCTGGTTCCGGCTACATACTTACCGCTTTTGCTTTCGGTCTGGTGATCGTCGGCATGGCTTATTGTGTTGGTAATTCTTCAGGATGCCACATCAATCCTGCTGTTTCTCTTGGTGTTCTTCTGTCAGGAAGGATGAAACTTAACGAGTTCTTCATCTACATCTTTGCACAGATCATCGGAGCTGTTGCCGGCGCTGCTGTTCTCAAGCTCATTTGGAGCTTTGGCGGCATTGAGGATAAGACTGGCGGTATCGGATCAAATGGTCTTGCAGGCGTTGGCGGAAATGCCATCTGCGGTCTTATCGTTGAGTTTATACTAACGTTCCTGTTCGTCCTCATCATCCTCGGAGTTACTGATTCCAAGTTCAACCACGGTTCATTCGGCGGACTTATCATCGGTCTGTCACTCGTAATGATCCATATTATCGGAATCGGTCTTACCGGAACATCCGTTAACCCTGCAAGATCTATCGGACCTGCTATCTTCGCAGGCGGAGATGCACTTGCAAGCCTCTGGGTATTTATCGTAGGACCTCTTGCAGGTGGCGCTTTGGCAGCACCTGTCTACAAGTACATATCTACAATGAAGGAAGAATTCAAGGTTTAAATCTGATTCTCGCAGTAAGCCTTGTACTTGGCTCTGAGCTCCTTCATGGAAGCCTTCATCTCAAGCTGATACTTGGATGTTTCCTCCCAGTTGCGCTCACCGATGGCATTCTTGATCTTTGTAAAGATAGAAGTCTCAGTCTCGGAATCCTTTGCAAGGCGTACCTTCAGAGTTACAATCTCATTCCAAAGAATATCGTCGTAAGAATTTGACCCGTCGTCTTTTCTTACGACGTTTCTTATTGTCTGGAGGTTAGCGGGGATGATCTTCTCAAGAAGTTCCATCTCCCATCTTCCGAGCATTGCCTGATAGTAAGAATCCAGGATCATCTTGTTGAATACG
The DNA here is from genome assembly GCA_017550385.1 of Clostridiales bacterium. Classification (GTDB taxonomy): domain Bacteria; phylum Bacillota; class Clostridia; order Saccharofermentanales; family Saccharofermentanaceae; genus Saccharofermentans. The sequence goes on along the minus strand of JAFZPJ010000048.1, from coordinate 51,130 downwards.
TCTCCGTTCCCGAGAATGGGCTCAACATCAGAGTTAGACTTAAGAATGTCGATCGAATGGTATACGTTCTCGGAAGGCTTTCCAAACAACCTGTCTCTTTCTTCAGACGTCATGTCCTCGAAAATGTCGTCTTCGCAACGGTACAGCCTGTCCTTCTCAAGGTAATCGCTGGGCTCGCCGTAAGGCTTTGTGAATTCTGCTTCGAGAGCCTTTGTATCCTTGCCGGAAGCGAGAACATAATCGATGCCGTCGAGCATTGACTGATATACGGCTGCAAGGCAGAGATATGTATTAGTGTGAGGGTTCGGGGCTCTGAGCTCGAATCTCGTTGCATGCTTATTGTCCATTGATCTTACGAGACCAAGGAGTACTGAACGGTTTCTTGAGGGAGTAAGCACGTCCATACCGATAGAAGCTACGGCATGAGTAGGAGCTTCGAAACCGGGAGTTAGTCTCTCGAAAGCATCAGTTGTAGCAGATACGAAGGGGCTGATGATGTTGTAGTGCTTCATGATACCCATGAGACAGCCCCAGCCGATCTTGCTCAGATAGTCCTTGCTCATGTCTTCAGGAGTGAAGAGATTGATCTTTTTTCCGTTTTTAAGGTTTGCAACTGCATTAACATGAGTGTGTTCACCGGAACCTGCAACGCCCTGAAGAGGCTTGGCATCAAAGCTGACATCGAGACCGTGAAGCCTGAATATCTCTTTGATGAGGATTCTTGCAATTAATTCGTAATCTGCGCCCTGAAGTGCATCTGAATACTTCCAGTCAACTTCCAGCTGTTCCATGATGAAGTGGAATTCACCGGAAGAAGTGAGGGATGCTTTTACGCCGCCCACTTCCTTATGACCCATCTCAGGGTTGAATCCGTACTGCTCGAGTACCATGATGACCTGCTCAAGAGCAGTTCTGACTACGCCTTTTGTACGCTTCCAGTAAGATTCCTTGAGTTCCTGGGAGATTGAGAGTTGTTCAGTGCTGATGATCTCATCAGGAGAGTTTACCCAGAATTCAAGCTCAGTTGCAGTAATAAGAGTTATCTTTGACAGTTCATCGGGCTTAAAGCCGTATTCTGCGCAGATATCGGGGTTCTTCTCGAAGACATCAGTGATCTTCTTCTCAAAGAAATCAGCACTCTTCTTAAGGATAGATCTGGAGCAGACCATATCGTCTCCGTGCTTAAGGTATGAAGGGATCCTGAGAGTTCCAATAGGAAGACCTGTAACAGGGTCTTTGTGTTCGTAGTTGTAATCGATATACCAGATGACTTCGGGGTCGGGGATCAGGTCGACCTTACCGTCATTAAGTGTAGCAATACCGGGAAGGACAACTGATGAACCGTCGGTCTGGACAGCATGACCGTTCAGATAGTTCTCTAAGTTATGGCTGAAATCTGATATCGGGATCTTCTCGTCAGTATCATTGCCCATAAGATCAACGGCAGCAAGCGATACAAACTTTATCTCCGGGTGTAAATCAAGTATCTGCCTGATGTCTTCAGCAGAATGCTTCTCAGCGGGAATAACATATAAAAGTTCCGGAATTACATGAAAATCAGTCATAAAAACGCCTTCCTTGCCCAAATATATATGATTCTAACACAATAAATTAAGGCTTCTAATATTAATAAAACTAATTTTCGATAGGTAATTCTTGAGTTTTATATTATTATTGCTACATAAGGAGTAAATATGTTTCTCGCAACACTTAAGAATCTGTTTGACATAGATGATGTCGGAAACCGCTGGGGTGTAAGGATACTGTATCTTTTTACGGTTTTGATCAATTGCGCCGTACGCTTTAATCCTTATTCTGACACTAACTTTGATGCTCTCTTCAGCTGGGCTGAACAGGTTCAGGCATCAAGCGAGAAAGATACATACGCTATAAGGCTCTCTGCTATACCCCTGACAGAAGGTAATATCATCTTCATTTTGACTGCACTGTCTGCGATTTTCCTGACGCTTATGGCTTCTTTTCTTTATTCGGGTCTGTATATTAAGGCTTTCAGGGAAAACAGGACCAAGCTTAAAGCGTTTGGAGAACCTATCAAGTCGTCTGCACTTGCCGGCCGTATGATATTTCTTACTTTGCACTGTCTAGTAATAGCAATACCGTTCCTTATCTTTATAGGTTCTTTTACGCTGTTGGTCGTTGTAGCTCTGCCGTTCCTGTTTGTAATGCCTTCGGCCTATCTTTCCGGAGATTACGGTCTGTTCTCGTCTTTCCCGAACATGATAAAGAGAACACAAGGCTACTATCTTGACCGGTGGAGAGGCATTCTTCTTATAATGAGTGCCTATTTTATACTGGATTTCCTTATCGGTATGGTGGCTTCATTCTCTACGACGGCTTATTTTATTATCAATTCGGCTCTCGGATGCTGGATAATGATGTCTTTTGCCAGATATGCGGCCAATTCCTACTGCAAGATGATGGTAGGCAGAAGATGGAGGAAGATGAACCTTCCCGGCCTTATCTTCAGTGAAGAACCTGAAGAAGATGAATATACTGACAAACTGAACGAGGATGGGGGCAAAGAAGAGTAAGATTTCTTGCTCTTATTCCTGTTGTTTTTTATCAGCCTTTTAATTATTATACTTAAGACTACAATTTGGAGGTTCATATATGGATAACAATGAGAAAGCAATTAAGATGCATGAGGAATGGGCAGGTAAGATCGAAGTAATCGCCACAGCTCCCGTTGGTTCTAAGGAAGAACTCGCTATCGCGTATACACCGGGCGTTGCAGCTCCTTGTCTTGAGATCCAGAAGGACGTTGACCTCTCTTACAAATATACAAGAAGACATAACCTTGTAGCAGTTGTTACTGACGGTACGGCTGTTCTCGGCCTTGGTGACATCGGTCCTGAAGCAGGCATGCCTGTTATGGAAGGCAAGTGCGCTCTGTTCAAGGCTTTCGGTGATGTTGATGCATTCCCTCTCTGCATCCGTTCCAAGGATGTTGATGAGATCGTTAATACAGTTGCGCTTCTTGCAGGTTCTTTCGGCGGCGTAAACCTCGAGGATATTTCTGCTCCCAGATGCTTCGAGATCGAGAAGAAACTTAAGGAAAGATGTGACATCCCGATCTTCCACGACGACCAGCACGGTACAGCTGTAATCACACTTGCTGGTCTTACCAATGCTCTTAAGATTGTTGGTAAGAAGATGGAAGATATCCACGTCGTAGTTAACGGCGCCGGCGCAGCTGCTACAGCTATTACAAAGCTCATCATCTCCAGAGGCCTTAAGAATGTTATTCTCTGCGACCGTAAGGGTGCTATCTATGAGGGCAGAGAAGGCCTTAACTCAGCTAAGGAAGAGATGGCTAAGATCACAAACCCTGAGAAGAAGGCAGGTTCCCTTGCTGACGTTATCGTTGGTGCTGACGTATTCATCGGTGTATCTGCTCCGGGTGTGCTTACAGCAGACATGGTCGCTACAATGGCTAAGGATCCTGTCGTATTTGCTTGCGCTAACCCTACACCTGAGATCCTTCCTGATGAAGCTAAGAAGGCAGGAGTTGCAGTTATGGCAACTGGCAGATCTGACTTCCCGAACCAGGTCAACAACGTTCTCGCATTCCCGGGCATCTTCCGTGGTGCTCTCGATGTAAGAGCTTCCGATATCAATGATGAGATGAAGATCGCTGCTGCAAACGCAATCGCAGGCATCGTTTCTGACGAAGAACTGAACCCTGAATATATCCTTCCGGATGCATTCGATAATAGGGTAGGACCTGCAGTTGCTGCTGCTGTTGCACAGGCTGCAAGAGATACTGGCGTTGCACGCATCTGATCATTAGAAAAACTACTGTAAAGAGGAGAAAAGCCATGATTGATGATATTGAACTGTTAAGACTTATCGAGAACAACGCGAGATTGTCTTCAGCTGAGATCGCGACCATGCTTGGATCCTCTGAAGACGAAGTTAATAATGAGATCCAGCGACTCAAGGATGAGAATATCATCCTTGGGTACAATACCGTCATCAATTGGGAGAAGAAGGCTCCGGATAACTGCATCGGAATGATCGAAGTAAGGATCACCCCTGTCAAGAACAAGGGTTACGATCAGATCGCTCAGATATTAAGCAAATTCGATAAGGTTACGGCATGTTACCTTGTTTCCGGAGGATTTGACCTCATGATCATATATGAGGACAGTACGCTTAGAAATATCGCTAACTTCGTAACAGAGAAGATAGCTCCGATGGAAGGCGTCCTCTCAACAACAACGCACTTTATCCTTAAGAAATATAAGGCCAACGGTATTATCTACGATAATCCAAACACGGATGACAGGCAGGCAATAATCTTATGAGTTTCAATTACGAAGATAAGATTTCGAAGGCAGTACAACAGGTACCGCCTTCTGCCATTAGAAAGTTCTTTGATCTTGCAAATGAGATGAAGGGACATGTTATATCGCTGTCTATCGGTGAGCCTGACTTTGTAACTCCCTGGTCTGTAAGGGAAGCCGCTATCAATTCTATCGTTGACGGATATACACACTATTCTCCCAATTCCGGTTATATAGATTCCCGTATTGCCATCTCTGAGTACCTCAAGAGAAGATACGGCGTAGCATACGATCCGGCACACGAGATACTTATAACAGTTGGCGGCAGCGAAGGTCTTGATCTTGCTGCAAGAGCTTTGATAAATCCCGGAGACGAAGTAATCGTTGTAGAGCCTTGTTTCGTTGCTTATAAAGCAACAGTCGAGTTTGCACACGGTGTGCCGGTCGTAGTCGAGACCAAGCCCGAGAACGACTACAGGCTTATGCCTGAAGAACTCGAGGCTGCAATCACGGATAAGACCAAATATATCATCGTCGGATATCCGAATAACCCTACAGGAGCAGTTATGACTCTTGAGGATTGGGCCAGGATCAAGGATGTACTTCTCCGTCATCCCGATATCATCGTTCTTTCAGATGAGCTCTATTGTGAGCTTAATTATCTTGACGGCAAGCCTTCTTCGCTTACGCAGTTCTCTGAACTTCGTGAGCGTGTGATCATGGTAAACGGCTTCTCCAAGTCTTATGCCATGACGGGTTTCCGTGTTGGTTATATTGCCGGCCCTGCAGAACTTGTGGCTCCGATGATCAAGATCCATCAGTACTGCATCATGTGCGCGCCTTCTATGGCTCAGTTCTCCGTTATCGAGGCTGCCATGAATGCCGATGATGAAGTAGTTAAGATGAGGACTGAGTATAACCACAGAAGAAGAGTCGTCATCCAGGGCCTAAAGGATGCCGGTCTGGATTGTTTTGTACCTTACGGTGCTTTCTACGCATTCCCGTGTATCAAGAGCACCGGTCTTACATCTGAGGAATTCTGTGAGAGATTCCTGCTCGAGAAGCATGTTGCCATCGTTCCCGGTAACGCTTTCGGTAAGTGCGGAGAAGGTTTTGTAAGGATCAGTTACGCTGCTTCCATGGAAGATCTCAAAGAAGCCATGAAGTTGCTTAAAGAATTTGTTGAAGATCTGAAGAAAGGTTAATCCCGATGCTTGAATTCGATAACATCAGACTTGACTTGGAATCATTTGAAGAGCCCCTTGCCAAACTTAAGGATGCACTTCATATCGACCGCGTTACAGATCAGATAAGTGAGCTTGAGAACAGGACTACCGAACCTGATTTCTGGAATGATGCAGCTAAGGCTCAGGAGCTTACGCAGACTCTCGGCAGACTTAAGAAAAAAGTCGAGAATTATAAGAATCTTGTAGCTGAGAGAGAAGATCTCCTGGCTCTGTGCGAGCTTGCCAACGAAGAGGAAGACAAGGATTCGCTTGCCGAGTTGACCGAGAGTGTTGCTGTTTTCAAGGAAGATTTCGAGAAAATGCGCCTTGAGACGCTTCTGACCGGTCCTTATGATGCTAACAATGCCACGCTCTCGCTTCATGCGGGCGCAGGCGGAACTGAAGCCATGGACTGGTGTTCCATGCTCTACAGAATGTATAAGAGATGGGCTGAAGTCCATGGTTTTACTACTGAGGAACTCGAATATGTTGACGGTGAAGAAGCCGGAATACAGTCTGTTTCAATGAAGATCACAGGTGAGAATGCTTATGGTTTCTTAAGATCTGAAGTTGGTGTACACAGACTTGTAAGAATATCGCCTTTTGACTCTGCAGGAAGAAGACACACATCATTTGCTTCCTGCGAAGTCATCCCTGAGCTTGACCAGAAGACTGAAGATGATATCAAGATCGATATGTCCGATGTAAGAGTTGATACTTACCGAGCAACAGGTAAGGGCGGACAGCACATCAACAAGACTGATACAGCCGTTAGAATGACTCATAATCCTACCGGCATTGTTGTTTCCTGTCAGGCTGAGAGATCGCAGCTACAGAATAAGGAGACGTGTCTTAAGATGCTTAAGGCTAAGCTTTTTGCACTGGCACAGGCTTCCGAGATGGCTAAGATCGAAGATCTCAAGGGCAATCAGATGGAGATCGCATGGGGTTCCCAGATCAGATCTTATGTATTCTGCCCGTATACGCTTGTTAAGGATAACCGTACAGGTTATGAAGAAGTTGACGTCGATGCCGTTATGGACGGTAAGGTAGACGGATTCATTTTCGCTTTCCTGTCCGGCATGAAGAACGAGAAATAAACTTAAAGCGTTTCAGGATAAGGTTTATGTCCCTTGTAGTACACCGTCTCGGTGATACCAAGGGACTTTAAATATTCAATAGTCTCTTCGAAACATATTCCGATACCGTCGGGAGTGTGGGAATCGGAACCCAGCGTTATCAGCCTGCCGCCCATATCAATGTATCTTTGAATGATCTTCGGATCCGGCATTATGTCACATGCATTCTTCTGAGCGAGCTTTTGAATGGACTTGGTATTGATCTCTAGCGCCTTTTCTTTGGATACGAGAGCCTCGAGGAATCTGTCGAATTCAGCAGGACAGTCGTCATAGGATACTCGGCTGTCGTCATCTGTTCCGTATCTGTTTATGTAATCGTAATGAGCAACAACATCGAAATTGCTGCATCTCTCGGTCATCTCAGCAAGCGTAGCAACATACTCGGCAAAACGCTCTTTACGCGGGATCTCATAACAAAGCTTCGATACGTATATGTCTTCACCGCGTATAAGGTGATTGCTGAGAAGCACAACGTCGAACGGTGCCTGAAGAGCTAATCCGTCAATCTTTGAAGCAAGGTGAGCCTGATATCCGAACTCTACCCCCATAAGAAGCTCTACGGCAGGATTTGCAGACTGCCAATTGGGAAATGCAGTCTTGTATTCTTCGATGTCAAACACCCAGTTGAGGCTGGAATCAGGGAAATCAGCGTCATAGTGTTCGGTTACGGCTAACCTGCGGATCCCGCACTGCTCAGCAGAGGTACAGAGCTCTTCTACAGACTGAGCCGCATCGGGTGAGAAATGCTTCGTATGATTGTGTCCGTCAGTAACCATATAAACCCCTGATCTGTAAACATTTTACGTGATTAATGTTATCATAAAATATCAATAATTAGAGGTGATGAATATGGCAAAAAAGAAAGAGACTAAGAAAACTAAGTCTAAGGAACTCTTTGCTGAATTCCCGAATCAGTACAAGGTTGCAAGTAATGATGACATTGCTGCTACCATGGCATTTGCTGAAGAATATAAGGCTTTTTTGGATGCATCCAAGACAGAAAGAGAATTTGCCAAGAATGCGGTTGCTTCGGCTGAAGAGCTCGGATTTGTAGATATATCTACCAAAGACACACTTAATGCCGGCGACAAGGTCTACAGCACCATAAAGGGCAAAGGATTTGCTGCTGCTGTTATCGGCAAGAAGGGACCCGATGCAGGCTTCAATATACTCGGAGCTCATATCGATTCCCCCAGACTTGACCTTAAGCCTAATCCTATCTTCGAAGATAACGATACTGTTTACTTCAAGACTCACTATTACGGCGGGATCAAGAAGTATCAGTGGACGACTATACCGCTTGCCGTCCACGGAGTCGTATTTACCAATGACGGTAAGAGCCATGAGATCTGTGTAGGCGAGAAGGATGATGATCCGGTCTTCTACATTACGGATCTTCTTCCTCATCTCGGAAATGCCCAGATGGCTAAGAAAGCATCCGAGTTCATTCCTGCAGAGGATCTCAATGTCATTATCGGCGGTATTCCTGTAAGAGACGAGAAAACAAAGGATAAGGAGATTTACAAAGCTGCTATCCTTAAGCTCCTTTCTGAAGAGTATGGGATCACTGAGAAGGATTTTGTGTCTGCAGAGATCGAGATCGTACCTGCAGCCAAAGCCAGAGATGTCGGCTTCGACCGCGCTTATATCGCTGCGTACGGTCACGATGACAAGGTTTGCGCATATCCGGCGCTCAGAGCTCTTCTTGCTCAGGAGAAGCCTGCAAGGACTTGTGTCACGTTGCTTACGGATAAGGAAGAGATCGGTTCTTATGCCAATTCAGGAGCTTCTTCTTATCTATATGAGAATTTCCTTATGGAACTCATGGCTAAGGCTGACGGTGGTATCGATAAGTTCAATACTCTCAAGTTCCGAAAAGCGCTTGCCGCCACAAAAATGCTTTCCACAGACGTTACGACTGCTTATGATCCTAAGTATGCGAGCGTGTTTGAGAAGCGCAATACTGCTTTCATGTCCTGCGGACTCAAGATAGAGAAGTACACCGGAGCAAGAGGCAAGTCAGGCTGTTCTGAAGCTACAGGTGACTTTATTGCAGAAATCACGGATATCTTAGACAGCAATTCGATCCCTTGGCAGACCGGTGAACTCGGTAAGATCGATGCAGGCGGCGGCGGAACTATCGCTGCAGTTATGGCCGAACTCGGTATGGATGTTGTAGATATGGGTGTTCCCGTATGGTCTATGCACGCACCGATCGAAGTCATCTCCAAGATAGATCTATATTTCCTCTATCTCGGCTATAAGGCTTTCATCGAGAACATAAAGTAAGGTTTTCTGATGAAAAAGAGGACAGGCGAGAAAAAAGGAGCGATCAAGAACAGTGTCGGAAGGATAACGCTTACCGCACTTCTTATATTGCTCCAGATCATCGCCATTGTCCTGTTCATCATGAATCTCGGAGCTGAATATCCCATTCTCGCTATGACTATACGCGGATTAGCTCTGTTCATCGTTATCGGTATCAATGCGATCGACAATAACAGCGCTATTAAGCTTGCATGGGTTATTATTATACTTACTGTACCTGTTGCAGGTATAATCCTATATATCATCGCCCAATATAATCCTTATCTGAGGATAGTTAAAAGAAAACTCAATAAGATCGATGATGAGATATTCCCTAAAGTCGACAGACAGGACGAATCATTCGAGAACCTTAAGAAGAAGGCGCCGGATGTAGCATCTCAGTTCAGTTATCTGCGTTCAAAGCCGTTTCCTGTATATGAGAATACCGATATCAGGTATTACGACAGTGCCGAATCTGCATTTGAAGCTCAACTTCACGATATGGAAAAGGCTACAAAATACATCTATATGGAGTATCATGCCGTAGCAAACAGCAAGTACTTCGAGCCGCTGCATGATGTGCTGCTCAGGAAAGTCGCTGAAGGAGTTGACTGCAGGATACTTTACGATGATGTCGGAAGCGGTATATTCGTAAACAGAGACTTCAAAAGACAGCTTAACAGTGAGGGAATCAAATGTAATGTCTTCAATCCTGCATTGCCTTTCCTGTCCATCTTCATGAATAACCGTGATCACCGTAAGATCACTGTAATTGACGGAATCTACGGTTATACCGGCGGATATAATCTTGCTGATGAGTATTTCAATATAATCAGTCCGTACGGATACTGGAAGGATAACGGCATAAGGCTCAAAGGTCCTGCCGTTAACAGTCTTGAAGCCATGTTCATCGAGATGTGGAACTTCTCCGATCTGAGGACTGATGATATTACCAAGCTTAATTTTGTGAACAGATATCCATGGAAAGTCGAGACAAAAGGTTTTGTAGCTCCATATGCCGACAGTCCGATAGATAATGATCCCATGGGAGAGAATGTCTATATTAATATCCTTGGCAATGCTGTCGATTACTGCTGGTTCATGTCTCCTTATCTCGTACTTTCTGATGAGCTTAAGAGAGCCATATCGCTTGCAGCTAAGAGGGGAGTGGACGTCAGGATTATAACTCCGGGCATTCCGGACAAGAGAACAGTATTCGGTGTTACCAGGTCATATTACAACCTACTTGCCCTTAGCGGCGCAAGGATATATGAATTTACTCCGGGATTCAACCATTGCAAGCTCTGCCTGTCAGATGACAAGACCTGTGTTGTTGGTACGATCAATCTTGATTACAGAAGTCTGTTCCATCATTTTGAGAACGGTGTCCTGCTGTATGATGTGGATGCCATAACGGATGTTAAGAGTGATTTCATTAATACATTTGAAACCAGTGAAGAGGTTACAGAGAAGGCAAAGATCAAGCCTAATCTGATCATGCGATTTATCAGGTCTCTGTTAAGACTGATAGCGCCGCTTCTTTGATATTTTGGGAGGAGTTATATATGAAGATAAGATTCTACAATGCGCGGATCCTGACAATGGAAGACAATAAGATCATTGAAGGTGAACTGCATACTGATGATACTAAGATCGCTTACATTGGTCCCGCAAAAAACAATGACACTATATTTGACAGAGAGATCGACTGTAAAGGTAATCTGCTTATGCCGGGCTTGAAGAACGCCCATACGCACTCCGCTATGACATTTTCAAGGTCACTGGCTGATGAATACTGTCTCAACGACTGGCTTCACAAGGCTATCTTCCCGAGGGAAGCTAAGCTCACGGCTGATTCTGTATACTGCTTCTCAAAGCTTGCTTACGCTGAGTATCTCGCAGGAGGTGTTACGGCTTGCTTTGATATGTATTTCGAGAAGGAAGCGAACGCAAGAGCGGCAGTGGAGACCGGATTCAGACATGTATTCTGCGGTGCGGCAAACGATTACGGCGGATTCGAGGATCTTGAGAGATACTACATTGAACTGAATTCTTATGATCCTCTCGTGTCGTTTATCTATGGTTTCCATGCAGAATATACGACTTGCGAAGACAATCTTAAGTTAATGTCTGATCTGGCACATAAGTATAATGCTCCCGTATATGCACACATCTCAGAGACTAAGGAAGAAGTTGACGGTTGCATCGAGAGATATGGCGTAACTCCTGCGGTCCTGTTCGACAGACTTGGTATCTATGATTTTGGCGGAGGCGGATTCCATTGTGTATGGTTTACTGATGAAGACAGGAAGATATTTAAGGATAGAGGTCTATGGTCTGTCTTTAATGCCTGCTCCAATCTGAAGCTCGCAAGCGGTATTACACCTGTATATAAGTTTATTTCAGATGAAATGAATATCGCGATCGGTACTGACGGTGCCGGATCCAATAATGCTCTCGATATGTTCAGAGAGATGTATCTTGATACCGTTTTATCTAATGTGGAGACACATAATGCAGCCGCAATTGATCCTTTTAAGATCTTGAAGGCTGCCACAACGGGCGGCGCTCGGTGTATGGGGCTGTCTGACTGCGATATACTGGCTCCCGGCAAACAGGCCGATATTATCATGATCGATATGGACAGGCCGTGTATGAAGCCTGAGAATAACGTGACGGCGAATATCGTATATTCCGGAAGCCCTCAGATAGTTAAGATGACGATGATAGCAGGTAAGATACTATATGAGGACGGAAAGTATACAACACTCGATATTGCTGAAGTCTATAAAGATGCAGCAGGGTTCATGGAAGTTCTCAGGTAAACTATGAAGGCTCTTATCGGTTATTTCCGCAATTACAGACTTCAGAGTATCCTGAGCCCTGTTTTTAAGCTGCTGGAAGCTTGTTTTGAACTCGCAGTTCCTTTGATAGTAGCGGGTATTATCGATAAGGGTATCACAGGTTCTGATACTGAATATATCAAGTCGCACATCTGGCTGCTCGTTCTTTTTGCGGTTGTCGGATTTGCCAGTGCTATATGTGCACAGTATTTTGCAGCATATTCTGCGAGCGGTGTGTCTTCTGATATCAGACGGGCTTTGTTTGACAAACTCTTCAGACTCAATGTGTCTCAATATGAGAAGACAGGTTCTTCCCAGCTGATAACTTCGCTGACTTCTGACGTAAATCAGATATCGTCAGGTGTCAATCTGTTCTTGAGGCTTCTGTTAAGATCACCTTTTATAGTCGCCGGTGCTTGTATAATGGCTTTTACAATTGATTGGCGTCTGGCCATGATCTTTGTGCTTGCTGTAGCGGTACTGTCTGTTTTTATTGCATTCAATATGAGATCAGCTATTCCGGCTTACCGTAAGACCAGACATGGATTGGATGAACTCGTTGATTCATGTGACAACGGAATATCAGGAATCAAGGTCATAAGGGGATTCAACCGAAGCCTCGATGATCTTGAGTCGTTCAAATCCAAGAGTGGAGTTCTTTGCAATGCTCAGAAAAGAGCTTCTGATATCTCCGCCTGGCTGAATCCGGTTACATATATGCTGATAAACCTGGCCGTTTGTATTCTGATCTACAGAGGCAGTATACATGTTAATGCAGGAACGCTAACACAGGGTGAGACTGTTGCATTGTATAACTACATGTCTCAGATACTGGTCGAACTCATAAAGCTGGCTAACCTTATAGTTACCGTATCGCGTGCAGCTGCCTGTGCTTCCAGGGTTGAGAGCATTCTTGCCATTCCTGATGATAAGAAAAGTCAGAAAAAGTTACATCTTACGGCAAAAGCCAACCATTCGGTTGAATTCAGAAATGTTCATTTTACATACTGCGGCAATTCGGAAGAATCTTTATCAGATATCAGTTTTACGATATCACCCGGTGAGAAGATCGGTATAACAGGCCGTACGGGAAGCGGTAAATCTACGTTAGCTTCGTTGTTGGCAGGTATGTACAGTCCTGACAGCGGTGAAGTGTTGATCGATGGTATCGATATAAAAGATATCGCTGACAAAGATAAGACTTCATGTATAGGTTTGGCTATGCAGAAGACCAGGATGTTTTCCGGGACGATAGAAGATAACATTACAGCCGGACGTAAAGAACTGTCATCTGAAGATATTAAGAAGGCTGCTTATGTGTCTTGTGCTGATGAGATCATATCCGGCAAGACAGAAGGTCTGTCTTATGAAGTAAGTTCTGAAGGAAGCGGCTTGTCGGGAGGACAGAAGCAGAGGATAGGGATTGCCAGGACTCTGGTCTCAAACCCCGGATTGATAATCTTAGATGATTCAACTTCGGCGTTGGACAGCAGAACAGAGAAGAGACTTCTTGACAGATTATCTGAACTTGAAGGTGATCCGACTATCGTCATGGTCTCACAGAAGATAAGAACACTTAAGAACTGTGACAGGATAATGCTCGTTGAAGACGGCAAGATAATCGCTTATGCAGGGCATAATGATCTTCTTATTGCTTCCGAAGAATACAGAAACCTGTGTCAGCTTCAAGGGGAGGATGCTTCATGAAGAAGAAAAACATCAAGCGATTCCTCGCCTATATGGGTAATAGCAGAGTTTACCTGCTGTTCTCGTTTTTCATGGGATTATTGTTTGCATCTGCATCAATGGCGATCCCGTATTTTGCTGGCTTGGCGATCGATTCATTCTCTGCTCCCGGTGATCTGCTCATAAGGATACTGCTTATTATTGCCGGATTGATCATTATAGCCTGTGTTTCTCAGCGAATGCTCTTAAGATGTAACAACCAGCTGACCTATAATGCTGTAAACGAACTCCGTAATGACTGTTATGGAAAGATCAGCAAACTTCCCATGTCTTATCTGGATAAGGTATCAGCCGGTACATTGCAGAGTATGATCATATCCGATACTGAGACTATAGCTGATGGTATTTTGTTATTCCTTAATCAGTTCGTATCCGGACTAGTATCAATATTGTTTACTCTTGGCGTCATGCTGTATCTGAACTGGAAGATCGCACTCATAGTTCTTGTTTTTACTCCGGTATCTTTTGTGGTGTCATACCTGATTGCAGGCGGGGCGTTCAAATCTTTCAGAAAGCAATCTGAGATCAGGTCTGATCTGACATCGTTCATGTCTGAGATGACAAATAACTACAGGGAATGCAAGATCCTTGGTGTTACCGGTGAGAAGACAGAAGATTTTGCAGTTCTTAACGAGAATTATCGTAAAACCGCAACTAAAGCTACTTTTCTTTCTTCTATAAGCAATCCTTCTACAAGATTTGTAAATGCTCTTATCTATGCCGGTATCGTATTTGTCGGTGCCTTTACCGGTGCTGCCGGCGGTATAACCATTGGTACGCTGTCATCTCTTCTGGCATATGCAAGCCAGTTCATGAAGCCCTTCAACGATCTGTCTGCGGTATATACGGAGATGTCGGATTCCATGGCATGTATGAGTAGGGTTTTCGAGTATCTTGATGAGAAAGAGATTGATGAGGACCTGTTGGCTGTTGCTGATTCAGTCGATAAGAAATACGCCAAATTAGAGATAGAGTTTAGAAATGTTACATTCTCGTATGTTCAGGGTAAACCTGTTCTTAAGAACGTCTCGTTCAAGGTCGGTGCAGGGCAGTCTTTTGCCATCGTCGGACCCACGGGATGCGGCAAGACAACACTCATTAACCTTCTTATGCGTTTCTATGAACCCGATTCCGGCGATATACTCGTTGGCGGCAGATCGATCAAGGAAATTCCCAGGAACAGCTTAAGAGATTACATAGGATTCGTGTCTCAGGATACCTGGCTGCTTAACGGCAAAGTTATTGATAACATCAGGTTCGGTGCTAAGGATCTCAGTCTTGATGAAGCAAAAGCCTCGGCAGTAAAGGCCGGCAGCGATTCGTTCATCAAGAAGTTCCCCGCTAAATATGACGAGTACATCTACAATAACAAAAGTGAGATATCGGAAGGTCAGAGACAGCTTCTTACTATTACCAGAGCCATGGCTGCCAATCCTTCGATAATGATATTAGATGAAGCTACATCTTCAGTGGATATCGTAACTGAAGTAAGGATACAGAAAGCCATAAACGAGCTGCTGAACGGCCGTACTGGTATCATAATCGCTCACAGGCTTTCAACAATTATAGGCTGTGATATGATAGTTGTGCTGGATAATGGTGAAGTCAAAGAACTTGGCTCTCACTCCGAACTTATCGGCAACAACGGATTCTATTCGAAGCTATACGCTTCATATACAACATAAGAGGCAGATATGAACACCAGACTTGACGAATTTAAGAGTTACATTAACGGCAGAAGAGCAGCTGTAATCGGAGTCGGAATATCGAACAGACCGCTTATCAGATGGCTTAATAAGCTCGGATGTAAGGTAACGGCATTCGATAAGCTTACATATGATGACCCTGTATTAAGCAAGACTATACTGGATTTTAAGAATGAGGGCATCGAGATCGAATGGTCATGCGGTTCAGGCTATCTGGATCTTCTCAGGGAAGGTACTTTTGATATCGTTTTCAAAACGCCTAAGATGAGATTCGAGACTCCGGAACTGATGGCCTGTAAGGAAAAAGGTGCCACTCTCACTACAGAGATGGAACTCTTTATGAACCTGTGTCCTTGCGAGATCTTCGCGATAACCGGTTCTGACGGCAAGACGACCACATCAACTCTGACTGCAGAGATCTTGAGACAGGCCGGATACAAGGTATATCTTGGCGGTAACATCGGTACGCCGCTGCTCGATAAAGTTGAGGAGATGACTGAATCAGATAAGGTCGTTCTTGAACTCTCGTCATTCCAGCTTCTCGGCATGGCTACACCGGCTGATGTTGCAATCGTTACTAACGTTACTCCGAATCACCTTGATTTCCATAAAGATTATGACGAATACATTCAGGCCAAGATAAATGCTTTCCGTAATCAGGGCCCTACTGGTAAGGTTATCCTTAATGCCGGATGCGGTATTACCTATGATATGCGTGATGTTGCAAGGGGACAGGTGAAGTTTTTCTCGGCATCCAAGGAGAACGCCAAGAAGAGCGGCTCCGAGATCTGCCCCTGCGCTTACCTTGACGGAAGCACTCTTATTTATGAGGAGAAGGGCTCGAAAACAACCATCTGCGACAAACGCGACATCTTCATCCCGGGCATGCACAACGTAGAGAATTTCCTTGCAGCTTCCGCTGCCGTTATAGATTACGTCAAGCCTGAAGATATTGCTGAAGTAGCTCGTAACTTCATAGGTGTTCCTCACAGGATCGAATTCATAAGAGAACTCGACGGAGTAAGGTGGTACAACTCATCCATCGATACTTCACCTAACCGATCTCTGAATACTATGAACGCTCTTGCTGACAGAGATGAGCATGGAGTCCTGATCTGCGGTGGCGCTGACAAGAAATGCCTGTATTCCAAACTTGGTGATGCCATTCTTAAAGTCTGCGACAGGATAATCATCTATGGATCCAATGCTGATCTTGTAGAGGAGATAATCGCAAAAGAAGCTCAGGGCCGCAAATATGAGATAATAAGGATACCTGACGATCCAAATGATGTTTATGAGATCCCGAAGACGAGAGACAATGTCGTTAAGGCTTTTACTGAGGCTGCAAATAAGGCGAGAGCACTTGCCAAGCCCGGTGAGATAGTCATTCTGTCATCGATCGGAACTTCTTATGATCATTTCAGGCATTTTGAGCATCGCGGAGACTTGTTCAAAGATATCGTCAATGGTCTGTGAAGCATTGATTGGAGGTAGTTCTTAAGTGAACAGTGATAAATACAGATCGATCCCTTCTGTAGATTTTCCTGACCGGAAGTGGCCGTCAGCAAGGATCAATAAAGCACCCATATGGTGTTCTGTTGACCTTAGGGACGGGAATCAGGCTCTTGAAGTGCCTATGACGCTTGATCAGAAGGTTGAATTCTTCAAATTCCTCTGTGAGATCGGATTCAAAGAGATCGAGATAGGCTTTCCGGCTGCGTCTGAGACAGACTATAACTTCTGCCGATACCTGATCGATAACGGTATTATTCCTGAAGGCGTTGCTATTCAGGTCCTGACACAGTCCAGACCTCACATTATCGAGAAGACGATGGAAGCCGTCAAGGGTGCCGGAAGGGTCATTATCCACCTTTATAATTCGACGAGCACACTTCAAAGAGATGTTGTTTTCGGTTTCTCATGTGAGGA
The DNA here is from genome assembly GCA_017550385.1 of Clostridiales bacterium. Classification (GTDB taxonomy): domain Bacteria; phylum Bacillota; class Clostridia; order Saccharofermentanales; family Saccharofermentanaceae; genus Saccharofermentans. The sequence continues at coordinate 33,927 of JAFZPJ010000048.1, read as the reverse complement.
CTGCATCAAACTTGCCACCGAAGGCGCAGAGATGATAGCAGAACGCATTAATTCTGATAACAGCGGTACTGAGTTCATTTTCGAGTATTCTCCGGAGAGTTTCTCTTCGACCGAACCTGAGTTCGCGGTAAAGATATGTGATTCGGTCATGGATGTCATTAAGCCGACTCCTGATAAGAAGGCGATAGTCAACCTTCCGGAGACCGTAGAATATCAGACGGCTAATGTCTATGCCGATCAGGTCGAATATTTCTGTACAAATACAAGATGGAGAGATTCAATAGTTGTTTCCCTGCATACACATAATGACAGAGGAACTGCCGTTGCAACGTCCGAGTTCGGTCTTATGGCAGGCGCGGACAGGGTGGAGGGTACCCTTTTCGGTAATGGAGAGAGGACAGGTAACGTTGATATCATTACCCTTGCCATCAACATGCTTATGACCGGTGTCGATCCCGAGCTTGATTTCTCAGACATGAATAACACTATCGATGTATATGAAGATTGCACAGGCATGAAAGTCGAGCCGAGACATCCGTGGGCTGGAAAACTTGTGTTTACTGCATTCTCAGGTTCCCATCAGGATGCGATAAGCAAGGGAAGACGTAAGATGGAGGAGAGAGGTTCGACCGTTTGGGCTGTTCCGTATCTTCCTATCGATCCCAAGGATGTCGGCCGTGAATACGAGCCCATCATCAGGATCAATTCCCAGTCCGGAAGAGGCGGTATCTCTTATGTCATGCAGACGTATTTCGGAATTACTCTGCCTAAGAGCTTCCTGAGGAACTTCCTGCCCGTGGTAAAAGCCGAGACAGAGAAGAACGGCAACGAGAGCGAACTGTCTCCAAAGCAGATCTTCGACCTGTTTGACGATAAGTACATCAATGTTCTTGAACCGTACGGTCTTAAGACATTCTCCGAGACACAGGATAGTGAACAGATATCAACTGTCAGCGCAGTTATTACTGACAACGGAAAGGAAGTAACGATCTCTGGAACCGGTAACGGTCTCCTTGATGCTTTCGTAACGGCATTCAAGGAATATACCTGTACTGATTTTGAGATAAAAGACTATTCCGAGCACGCAATGAAGAGCGGTTCTGATTCAGCCGCTATCACATTCATAGAGATCCGTAACAAAGAAGACGGAAAGGTTTATGTCGGAGCAGGCGTATCATCATCTGTAACCAAATCGTCAGTCAGAGCGATCGTATCGGCATATAACCGTATGATCAGTGTGATAAAATAGCGCTATTGTTTATGTGAGGTTGATCTATATATGTGGGATTATTTTGTTGCTTTTTTGTTTGGACTTGTTGAAGGCGTTACCGAGTGGCTTCCCGTATCTTCTACGGGACACATGATACTTCTGAATGAATTCTTCAAACTTAACGTATCCGAAGAATTCTATGATCTGTATCTGGTCGTCATTCAGCTCGGCGCCATCATGGCAGTCGTTATCATATTCTGGTGGGATATATGGCCGTTCGGCATCAAGCGTAATGAACATCCGTTCTCCCAATCCGGGATCGGGCGCTATGTTATGAAGGATAAGTTCATCATGTGGTTCAAGATCCTCATCGCTTGTATTCCTGCTGCGATCGTCGGTGTACTGTTTGATGATATCCTCGACAAGTATCTGTATAACTATGTCTGTGTGGCAATCGCCCTTATTGTATTCGGCGTTGCATTTATCGTTGTCGAGCATATTAACAGGGAGAAGGAGCCCAAGATCAAGAAGATAGGCCAGCTCAATTACGGACATGCGTTTGCGATCGGCCTGTTCCAGCTTCTTGCGGCCATCTTTCCGGGCACATCAAGATCCGGTTCGACCATTGTAGGTTCCATTGCGATAGGCATCTCAAGAGAAGCAGCAGCCAAGTTTACTTTTTTCCTCGCGATCCCTGTTATGTTCGGTGCCAGCCTTCTGAAGATACTTAAGTATGACGGAAACTGCACAATTCATGAGATCGCGCTTCTCGGCATTGGAATGGTAACTGCGTTCGCGGTAAGTATGCTCATCATCAAGGGTTTGATGGCATTCATAAAGAAACACAGCTTTACATGCTTCGGCTGGTACAGGATAGCACTGGGCATTCTTGTACTCGCACTTGGTGCTGCAGGAATAATCGGAAAGTAATTATTTCTTTCTTTTCTCGATAGGAACGTACTTTACTCTGTCCTGGACGCATTTGTATGCAGGACGGATGATCTTGCCGTGATTTGTAAGCTCTTCGATCCTGTGAGCTGACCATCCTGAGATCCTGGCAATGGCAAACAGGGGGGTATAGAGCTCCGTAGGAAGCCCGAGCATCGAATATACGAATCCGCTGTAGAAGTCGATATTGGCAGAAACGCCCTTATAGATGTGTCTCTCTGCAGCAATAAGCTCAGCAGCAAGTTTCTCTACTCTCTCGTAGAAAGCAAACTCCTTGGAACGGCCCTTCTCTGCAGAAAGCTGCTTAACATAATTCTTGAAGATAACCGCTCTGGGATCTGATATCGAATATACTGCGTGACCCATGCCGTAGATTACACCGGACTTATCAAATGCTTCTTTATTAAGGATCTTCTCGAGATAACTGAGGATCATATCTTCATCTTCCCAGTCAGTAATGTTCTTCTCGAGTTCCTTGAACATCTTGATTACCTGGATATTCGCACCACCGTGCTTAGGTCCCTTAAGAGAACACAGAGCAGCCGCTATTGCAGAATAAGTGTCAGTACCCGAACTGGTAACAACGTGAGTAGTAAAAGTGGAATTGTTACCGCCGCCGTGTTCTGCATGAAGTATGAGGGCGACATCAAGTATCTTGGCCTCAAGAGGCGTGAACTTGTTGTCGGGTCTCAACATATAGAGGATATTCTTGGCGATCGAGAGGTCCGGCCTCGGACGGTGAACTACGAGAGAATCCTTATCGATGTAGTACTGCATTGCATCGTAGCTATGTACTGCTATCTGAGGGAATACGGCAATGAGTTCGAGCGACTGACGCAGAACATTGGGTATGGACAGATCCATAGGCTGAGAATCGTATGCATAGAGATTAAGAACAGCTCTGGCGATATTGTTCATCAGGTCAGAAGAAGGCTTCTGCATTATGACATCTCTGAAGAAGTTCTTAGGCATACGTGATCTGGAGTTAGCAAGCAGAGTCCTGAAATCAGCGAGTTCCTTAGCGGTAGGAAGCTTTCCGAACAAGATAAGATATGTAGCCTCCTCAAAACCGCAGTGCATTTCTTCGGGCTGACCGGCAATAAGATCTTTGACATTGATACCTCTGTAGAAGAGTTCTCCGTCTGCCGGTTCCGTAATGCCGTTAACTGTCTTTGTTGCGTTGATCTCGGATATCCTTGTAAGACCGGTCAAGACACCCTTACCCTTAAGGTCTCTTAATCCGCGCTTTACGTCATACTTAGTATAGAGTTCAGAATCAATATTGATAGAAGTACAGATCTCGGCGAGTTTATTGATCTCGGGCGTGATCTTTGAATAGCTGTTGGAGTAACCGCTGTTTGTGGTCATAATAAACCTCCGTATCTAATAAATTCGATATTATCCCTTTATCGTGAAGTTATTATATTGTAATTGACTAAAGTGATTATTTCAAATGAGGAAGCCGCCGTTGACTCCGATAATCTGGCCTGTGATATAAGATGCTTTATCTGAAGAAAGGAAATACATTACTTCAGCAACTTCATCCGGCGTACCGAGCCTTCCGAGGGGAGTATCACCGGCTATAGCGGCTTTATCTTCTTCTGAATAGCTGGACATCATATCAGTCTCGATAGTTCCGGGTGAGACAGCATTGACTCTGATGCCTGAAGGTCCAAGCTCTTTGGCCAGTGATTTTACATATGCATCTACTGCTCCTTTGCTCGCAGAATAGAGTGCTTCGCATGAAGCACCGGTCTGCCCCCACATTGAAGAAACAGCAAGAATAACACCCTTCTTAGCTTCTACCATCTTGGGAATAACACAGTGCGAGAGGTTATAGAAGCCTCCAAAATTAACATCCATTACCTCGCGGTAGTCCGTATGATCAGTATCTTGGGACAGGGAAGTGAGAGACACGCCTGCATTGGAGATCAGCACGTCGATATTGCCGAAGCTCATGCAAGCCGCTTCGATAGCATCCTTTACCTGTTCAGGATCAGACACGTCACATTTGTAAGGATAGATGGAATCTGTCTCAAAGTCCGTGTTTGTATGATACAGATAAGAGACTTTATATCCGTTTGATGCAAAGATCTCGGCGCAGGCTCTGCCTATTCCGCGGGAACCTCCGGATATCAACATATGCGGCATAACATCACTTCCTTACATAAAATATGCACTTATTCTAACATCTAAAAAACCGCTATCCAAATCATATGTTTGAGTTATAATAGCAACGGTTGAAAGTGAGGGATATTATGTCTGAGAATACATCGACTGAAGAATTCAGCAAACTCAGTTTTGCTGATAAATGCAAGAAGGATCCGATCATACCGGTATGCTTTGCGTTAGCTGTTTTGAGCCTTATCGGAGCTGCGATCTATTTTATCCTTCCTTTCAGGACTCCTGCCATGAACATAACGCTTGACGATTTCAAGACCAGTTATGAGTCTTCGGAGATCTACCAGGGACTGTTCGTCAGCTTTGGTCTTGATATCACTCCGGTTAATTATATCGATACTACAAAAGCTCCGGGAGAATTCACCGGAATGTACACTGATGACAACTTCGGCGAGCTCTCAATGACTGAATTTGATTCTAACTGTGATTATTTCCAGGTAGCTCTTAATACGGATCTGATCACTCTCATGCAGGGAAGTGCAAGAAAGATCGACGGTAAGATCACTTCACTCAGGTTCATCACAAAATACGGCGGTGAGCCTACATACATGACTTACTATTATGCATGTGTACTTCAGAGCCTGTATCCGGATCTTGATGCCAATCAGGCGATCAGTTTGTTTGCGGATCTTCTTCAGAAATACGACATAAACACACAGGGCAAATATACTGTAATGGGTGATTACGGATACAGATTGATGTATCTGCCGGCAAACGGCGGCAACTATTTCGCATTTGATGTTGTACCGTCATCTGGTTTGAAGGACAATGAGATCTCAAGCACGATCCCTATCGATGAGGTTATCACTTCAACTGTTGCAGAATCAGAAGTTCCGGCCGCTTAAATTACAATCTCGTTTCATTTTCAGCAAAAACAAAAAACCGCCTTCGTTAAGGCGGTTTTCTAATTGGCAGGGGAGACACGATTCGAACGCGCAACCGGCGGTTTTGGAGACCGCTGCTCTACCGTTGAGCCACTCCCCTAAAGCACTTAAGCATTTTATTCATTGGTTTGCACTATGTCAAGTGTAATGTTAAGATTTACTCCGTAATGAACTCTTTTTATTAATTAAGGGGAAAATAATATGAGACTCGCAGTTATCGGTACAGGTAATATGGGAAAAGCCCTTGTGGGCGGTTTTATCTCAGGCGGAATATTCAAGCCTGAAGATATCAATTGTTTTGATGTTTATGAGCCTGCTGCTGTCCAGGCAGCTGAGATGCTCGGTATCAACAAGTGCGGCTCTGCTTCCGAAGCAGTGGAGGGATGTGATTATGTCCTTATGGCTGTAAAGCCCGTTCATTTCGATGATGCACTTGCAGGAATAAAGACACGCCTTACTGACGGTGCCATCGTTCTGTCTATTGCGGCTGCCGTTACTTGCGACAGGATCAAGGGTATCCTCGGTGACCGCAAGTTCGTTAGGATAATGCCTAATACGCCCGCTCAGGTCGGTGCAGGAGTATCTGCCGTATGTCCTGTCGGTCTTACGGAAGATGAGACGGGTTTTGTTAAGGATCTTCTCGGTACATGCGGTGAGGTTATCCTCTGCGATGAGAAAACACTGGATGCCATCGGATGCGTATCGGGTACAGGGCCTGCTTATGTCATGCTCTTCATCGAAGCTCTTGCCGATGCTGCTGTAAGTCTTGGCATCAAGCGTGATGACGCACTCAAGATCGCTGCCGGTACTGTAATGGGTTCCGGCAAGCTCTGCCTTGATACAGGCAAGAACCCCGCAGTACTTAAGGACATGGTATGTTCTCCCGGAGGTACCACCATTGCCGGTGTCATGGCTCTTGAAGAGAACGGATTCAGGAATGCTGCCATCAAATCAGTCTTAGCTGCTTATGATAAGACTCTCGAGATGCAGAAGAAGAGCTGATGACAGATATATCTGACGTTGTAATCTATACTGACGGTGCATGTTCCGGCAATCCCGGCCCCGGAGGTTGGGCCGCTATCCTCATGGCTGCCGGTGCGAAAAAGGAACTCTCCGGCGGCGAAGCGAATACCACGAACAACCGCATGGAGCTGATGGGGGTTATCTCCGGACTCAAGGCACTAACAAGACCTTGCAATGTCGAAGTTCACAGCGACAGTGCTTATGTAGTGAATGCTTTCAGCCAGAACTGGATAGGGAAGTGGGCATCGAACGGATGGAAGAACAGTGCCAAGGCTGATGTTGCCAACAGTGATCTCTGGAAGGAACTCCTTGAGCTTACAAAGATCCATAATGTGACCTTCATTAAAGTGAAGGGCCACGCCGATAATGAATTCAATAACAGATGCGATGAGCTTGCTGTTATGGAATCAAAGAAATACTGATTCAAAGGTCATATACATGGGACAGATAAACTGCAGTGAAGATATGCTTTATGAGAAGACGGTATCCGAGAAGGACATCTTCGACGGTCGTGTCTTCAAAGTTAAGGTAAGACAGATCGAGACTCCTGAAGGAAAGCCTTCAAGCCGTGAACTGGTATTCCATAACGGAGGAGCCTGCATCCTGCCGATCGATGATGATCAGAATGTTTATCTGGTTAAGCAGTTCAGATCGCCTTTTGAGAGAGTGATTCTCGAAGCTCCGGCAGGAAAACTCGATGACGGTGAAGACCCGCTTGTTTGTGCGAGCCGCGAGATCACTGAAGAGACAGGCTTCAAAGCTTCTTCGATCGAATACTTGGGCGACATGATATCAACCCCAGGTTACTGTTCCGAGATCATCTACATGTATCTTGCTACCGGTCTTACCTATGAAGGCGGCAATCCTGATGCCAGTGAATTTCTTTCTACTGTTAAGATGCCGCTCAAGGAAGCGCTCGCCATGGCAGAGATGGGACAGATAGAGGACGCTAAGACGCTTATCATCATCTATAAAGCAGCCAGGAGGTTTGGTCTTTGAGCCGTATTGAGGAACATAGAGAAGTAACCGGCATAGTACTGTTCTTTACGGCAGTTGTAGTCATGCTGTTCTTCTATCTTCCTGTTACGCTTACCGGAGTTCTTGGCGAATTCTCAAAGTCCTTCTTCATGGGACTGTTCGGATTCACAGCTTATGCGATACCTGTATATCTTCTGTATGCTGCAATTGATTTTTTCTTTGAGAAGAGAGCGGGCGTATCCAGGATAAGAGTTGTATCTGTGATCTTGTTCCTTATCTCGATCTCTTCGCTCCTGGCTTTGATAACCATGGATATCGCTTATATCTCTGCAATATCTTCTGAAGGTGAGAAGGTCGTAGCCACAAAAGCCCTTGATCTTCTCTGGCGTTCAGGTTCCGATGCTTCGCTTATTCAGAATTCTGCCCTTGCCATGAAGGTGATCCCCGGCGGCATCATCGGCGGTTCGATCGCCATCGGACTTCATATGGTTACGGGTAAAGCTATCGGTATCATCCTTCTTGCCGTATTCCTGCTAGCTCAGATAGTTACCGTATTCCACATCTCTATCAAGAGGGCGGCAAAGCAGACGGTCAACATGATCGGCAAGACTGCTCAGAAGGCTTATACAAGAGTAACAGCGCCCGTTAAGAATACCAATTCATATGGCCGTCCCGTATCCGGTACTACGGTTATGACATATGGTCAGAATCCCAATCCCTATCCCGTTCAGAGAAGCGCTTCGCCTTTTGTTGATACGGGAAGGACAAAACCTGTAAACAGATATCCTGCTCCTTCCGTTGGCAGTGATCCGTTCGGTTCGAATTTTCCTATCGATGCTGCTACGGGATTTACTGACGTAGAGAGAATGGGACTTGCTTCCGGAGATGAGAACGGGAGAGACACCCTGAACTTCAACGGAAGAGACTATAACACTAACGAAGAGCATCCCACTGCGGATTTCAACTATAATGCGGAACCTAAGAATGCTCCGATAAGGATGAAAAAGCAGCAAAAAGAGCTTACTTTCCTCAAAGACGGCTCCAATGAAGATTTTTATGATCTTACCCCGCAGCAGTTAAGTGCTCCGGAACCGGAAGAACCGCTTGATGAGATGCCTTCCGAAGTATTCGATGATGACGCTGACGGTAATGATTACGACTATTCACGAAATGTAAGGACACCCTATGTTGATCCTTCAATATTCGGCGGAACATCTGTACAGGCTGAAGACTCTATTACCATCAACGCTGCCGATTCCGTGGAAGGCTACAGTGAGACCGAAGGCAGGATGTTCAAGACATCAAGGTCTTCAAGACCTGCAAAGACCAATAACCCGGTTGATTTCGGAGACCAGGGCAATTCATCGCGTGCTATAGACAGCACCGGAAGAGCTTATCAGATCAGAGGATACAGACCGGCTCCCACCAAGCTTCTTGCAGAAGATGTTAAGGCAATAGCTGATCCAAACACCAACAGAGAACTACGTGAGAGTGCAAATAAGCTAGTGGAGACACTTGCAAGTTTTGGTATCAACGATACCAAGGTCATTAATATCATTCACGGACCTTCGATCACCAGATTCGAGCTCACTATCCCTGCCGGCGTTAAGGTCTCAAAGGTTACACAGCTCAAGAGCGATATAATGCTTGCAATGGCTGCAATATCTATAAGGATCGAAGCTCCGATCCCCGGCAAGAGTGCCATCGGAATTGAGCTTCCCAACAAGAAGGCAACACCGGTTCATCTCAGGAGTCTGGTAGAGACCAAGGAGTTCAAGCAGTCTGAACCGCTCAGTGTAGCTTTAGGAAGGGACATCCCCGGAAGGCCGATCTACTGTAATCTCGCGAAAATGCCTCACCTCATGATCGCAGGTTCTACAGGATCCGGTAAGTCCGTATGCATCAATTCGATTCTGTCCAGCATTCTAGTACACGCTTCACCGAATGATGTCAGGATGATCTTAATTGACCCTAAGGTCGTTGAACTCTCTGTCTATAATGGTATCCCTCATCTTATAAGTCCTGTCATTACTGACTGTAAAAAGGCTGCCGGAGCTCTGAATTGGGCTGTCGCGGAGATGCAGAGAAGATATAAGCTCTTTGAATATGCTCAGGTAAGAGACATAAAGAGCTTCAATGCCAAGTGTGATGAACATGGCGAGTCAAATAACAAGATCCCGTTGATCCTTATAGTGATCGATGAGCTTGCCGAGCTCATGATGGTCGCTTCCAAGGAAGTGGAGACCTATATCTCAAGACTTGCAGCACTGGCAAGAGCTGCCGGAATACATCTCCTTATTGCTACTCAGCGTCCTTCTGTCGACGTCATTACGGGTGTTATCAAGGCGAACATCGGTTCCAGGATCGCTTTTGCCGTTACATCCGGTGTTGATTCAAGGACAATACTCGATCAATATGGTGCTGAAGAACTCCTCGGTAAGGGCGATATGCTCTATTCACCGATGACCGCACCACAACCTGTCAGAGGTCAGGGTGCACTTGTTGAAGACGAGGAAGTCGAAGCTATAGTCAGTTTTCTCAATTCAAAGTATGGTTCTATGTACGATGAGCAGATCATCAAGGATATAGAGATTGCTGCTCAGGAACCCGAGAAGGGTGTAAGCAGCAGTGCTTCTTCAGATGCCGGAAGCTCCGGTTCAGGAGATAACCTTTTCGAGGAGGCAGTTGAGATCGTTCTTGAGAATGGAACTGCCAGTGTTTCTGTTCTCCAGAGAAGACTGGGAGTCGGATATCCCCGTGCCGGCAAGTTGATAGATGAGCTAGAGAAGAAGCATATCATCGGTCCTTATGAAGGAAGCAAGCCCAGGAAGGTCCTGATAACCAGGACTGAATGGCTTGAGATCAAAGCTAAGGGTGAAGAGAATGGCGGAATGTAATAGTGAACTCGCTGCACAAGCAGTCGCTTTACTTAAGCAGAATAACCTCAAGCTCTGTTTTGCCGAGAGTCTGACCGGCGGGATGATCTCATCCGGCATAGTTGATGTTCCGGGCGCTTCTTCCGTATTCAACGGTTCGGTCGTTTCTTATGTAAATGATGTAAAGATCAGAGTTCTCGGTGTGGATCCTGATGTTATTGCCGAGAACACTGAAGTATCTTATGAATGTTCTGAACAAATGGCTTCAGGTGCTGCCAAGATACTGTCTGCCGACATTGCGATCTCAGTTACAGGTATCGCAGGACCCGGCGGAGATATGCCCGGCAAGCCGGTCGGCACGGTATTTATGGGCATATATAACAGAGGAGAAGTCTCTTCTGTAAGGCTCGATCTTACCGGAACACGTGATGAGATAAGGCATCAGACTGCTGCAGAAGCATTTAAAAAGATAATCGAAACGGTCGGGGCATAAACAGATGAAGACCAAGAAGACTGCAGGAAATATGATATTCTCGACGATCATTGTTATGGTCGGTCTTCTGTTCACCAAAGGATCCGGATTCCTTAGAGACATCCTTGTAGGCATCAAATTCGATCAGGATCTGTACAGAGATGCGTTTACGCTTGCTTTTACAATTCCTGATCTGTTCTATAACCTTCTGGTCGGCGGCGCTATATTCTCCACAGTCGCACCTTATATGTCCGGAGCAATATCAGTAGGAGAGGAGAAGCGCGGTATCAAGACAGTAAGTATCTTTATATCGGTTATCTCCGTTGTCATGATGATCGCCTGCGGTATAGGTACGTGGTATTCCAAGCCGATATATTCTCTTTATGCAATGGGTCACAGCGGAGAGAACGGTATAGACCCGCAGACATTAGAACTTGCCGCCAACGCCTCCAAATTACTCTTCCCGCAGATATTCTTCATAATGCTGGCAGCGCTTTGTATCGGTATTATGAATTCTTATAAGAGGTTTACGGCAACATCCTTCGGACCGACGATCTATAATGTCTGTGTTCTGTTATCACTTGTATTCTTTGCCGGAAGTTCACCCGAGAAGCTATATATGACTACGGGCGGAATCCTTGTTTCAGCAATAATCTACTTCCTATTCCAGTATTTCATGGGATTCGACAAACTGAAGCATTTCAAGTTCAACTTCGATCCCTTTGATAAAGAATTCAAAAAGCTCTTGAGAAGGGCAATACCCATATTGTTTTCTTCATCGATCGTTCAGGTTAATGTCGTAATACTTAATTACTTTGCGGGTAAATTCGATTCCGGCAGCATTTACGGTTTCCGTAATGCTTCAACTATCTGGCAGATACCATACGGTATATTTACGGTTGCTATAAGTACAGTAATGACTCCTGAACTTGCTGGCCTTAATGAGTCTAAGAAGTATAAGGAAGCTTCTGCGCTTCTCTCCAGAAGCCTTAAGACTTCAATGTTCATTATGATACCTGCTTCGTTATTCATCTGGCTCGAGAGTCTGGATGTCGTCAAAGCCATCTATCAGTGGACATCAAGTTATACTGATACTAACGCTCAGACTGCTTCGGTCTTCCTCAAGGGATTCGTTACGGCTATCATTACCGCATCAGTAATCCATATCATCAATCATGCGTTCTATGCGATAGGAAAGACGCGAGTTCCTTTCTGGTCAAGTTTTGTAGGCATGCTCCTTAATCCTTTATTCTGCTGGACATTTATTAAGCTCGGAATGGGTCCTTTGTCTCTGTCTGCAGCATATTCACTTACCAATTTCCTTCAGATGGTTTTCCTGTTGTTCATCTATTGCACTAACAAAGAACTTGCACCCAAAAAGATGATCCCAATGCTCATAAAGAGCGTAGTCTGCGCAATCGTTGCCTTCGTGCACGTTTTTATAATCGATATGTTCTTGCCTGCACAAGGCGGGAAGATAACACAGCTTGCCATCATCGGTATAAAAGGCATTGCATGTCTGTTCATATACTTCGGAATGGGGCTGGCACTTAAGATGGACGAAGCAACTTTCTGGATAGATAAGATCAGATCCAAGTTCATCAAGCGTTCTCATAAGAAGGCTGAAGAGAGCGAATAAGTGCCACAAAGTACCTTTAATGGTACTGATTTGAGCGTTTGTCGGTTTTTGTCGGTTTTTGTCTGATATTTTCGGTTGACAAAGATGTATCATAACAATACAATGAATTCATAAATATCAGAACAAATGTTCTAACCCGTATTTTGGAGGTAATTATGGCAAAGAGTAAGAATGCCGGTAAGAGTGCAGTTTCCCAGGTTCAGGATCAGAGTGAGCGTAAGAAGGCTCTTGAAGCAGCAATGGCCCAGATCGAGAAGCAGTTCGGTCAGGGTGCTGTAATGAGAATGGGTGACCGTACTCAGGTAGATATTGATACAGTTCCGACCGGAGCGCTGACACTTGATATTGCTCTCGGTATCGGCGGACTTCCCAGAGGAAGGATCATTGAGATCTATGGACCCGAATCATCAGGTAAGACTACAGTGGCTCTTCACTGTGTAGCTGAAGCTCAGAAGATGGGAGGCACATGTGCATTTATCGATGCAGAACATGCTCTGGATGCAGTATATGCCGGCAATATCGGTGTAGATGTTGATAATCTTCTCCTTTCACAGCCTGACACAGGTGAGCAGGCACTTGAGATCTGTGAGACTCTCGTAAGGTCAGGATGCATCGATGTAGTTGTAATCGACTCAGTTGCAGCTCTTGTTCCTAAGGCAGAGATCGACGGTGAGATGGGAGATTCGCATGTTGGTCTTCAAGCAAGACTCATGAGCCAGGCTTTGAGGAAGCTTGCACCTGTAGTATCTAAGTCTAACTGTATCTGCATCTTCATCAATCAGCTCCGTGAGAAGGTCGGTGTAATGTTCGGTAACCCCGAGACTACACCCGGCGGACGCGCACTTAAGTTCTATGCATCTGTAAGACTTGATGTAAGAAGAGTAGAGACACTGAGGAACGGCACTGATGTTATCGGTAACCACACAAGAGTAAGAGTTGTTAAGAATAAGGTCGCTCCGCCGCTTAAGGAGGCGGAATTCGATATTCTCTACGGTCACGGAATCTCTAACGAAGGATGCATCCTTGATCTCGCTGTAACTAACAATATCGTTGATAAGAGCGGATCGTGGTTCTCGTATAACGGTAATAAGATTGCTCAGGGCAGAGATGCTGCAAAGCAGTTTCTTATCGAGCATCCTGAAGTCATGACTGAGATCGAGACAAAGGTAAGAGAATCATACATGCCCGCAGATGACGAGGGCGATGACGAAGTTCAGGCTTCAGCAACTGTCGCAGAGGGCGCAGTCGAAGAAGCTGATGACGATATCTTAGGTATCGATGTCTGATAATTCTGTATCTTCAGCAGTTTCCTGCGCTATAAACCACATTGGCACCGGGATATACTCATCCGGCAAGATCATTTCCTACTTACTGACCAAGGGCTTTCCGGATGATATATCTTATGCCGCTGTGGCTGAACTTGTAGACAGAGGTTACATTGATGACAGAAGAGCCGCACGTAAGGTTCTTACAGCCAGGTCCGGGAAGAAGCAGGAGAGCAGGAATTACATATTGAACAGACTTTTTCAGGCCGGGATCAAGGAATCTATCGCCGAAGAGATCGTATCTTCGCTTGATGATGACGTTACAACCTGTAAGCTTCTGTTTGATGAATGCTTTAATTCTGCCGATGAAGATAAGAATGAATTCCTGAAGCTTGCTAAGCTTCGCGGTTATTCCATGGAGAGTTCGCTTAAAGCCTATTCTCTTTGGAAGGAAGATCAAATTTGAATCCTATAATCTTGTTGGATATAGCAATGCCGGTACCATATGTGCCGGCATTGTTACATTGGAATTCCGTGCTTCATTATGTTAATCTTCTTATGCAGCTAGGCTGCTTAGATTGGCGGATATTAATTTGAAGATCTGTTTTATTGGCGATATCGTCGGAAATGCGGGCAGGAGAGCGGTCAGATCGCTGCTGCCTGACATATTAAGGAATAATTCCATAGACTGCTGCATTATCAATGCAGAGAACAGCGCACACGGTCTTGGTGTTACTTCAAAGATAGTCAAAGAGCTGGAATCATTAGGTGCTGACGCAGTTACCCTTGGAAATCACACGTTCTCAAACAGTAATTTTATGACTGAGGTAGGTGATCTTAAGTGTGTCGTACGCCCTGCAAATCTTACTCCTTCTTGGAGAGGTCAGGACTATATCATTATCGAGAAGGGTAATGAGAAGCTCGGCATTATCAACCTTCTCGGACAGATCGAGATGATGCCTGTTCCTGACAGCCCATTTACCAAGGCAGATGAACTGATAAGCATACTGAAGGACAAGGGGTGCACTTCTGTATTTGTTGATTTCCATGCCGAAGCAACTTCTGAGAAACAGTTGATGGGATATTACCTCGACGGTAAAGCAACCTGTGTTGCAGGCACGCATACACACATACAGACTGCCGATGAGAGGATCCTTTCCGGAGGAACAGGATATATTACGGATGCAGGTATGACCGGAGCCGTTGATTCCGTGCTCGGTATGAAGATCGAATGCTCTTATACAAGGATAGTCAAAAAGCTTCCTTGCAGATATGAACCCGCAGACGGACCTGCCGTAATTTGTGGTATTATCTTTGAGACGAATAATACAGGGAGATGCCTTAGCATTAAGCGTTTTTGTGAATATGAGTAAGAATAAGTCTAATACATTGGCATGGAAGTCTTTTTTTGCATTCCTGACGATATTACTGATAATTGCCGATCAGTTCATTAAAAGAGCTGTTACATTCAATATGGATCTGTATCAACAGATCGATATTATCCCCGGCTTCTTCTCGTTATTCTATTGTGTTAATACCGGAAGTGCTTTCAGCTTCCTTGCAGACAAGCCTTGGGGCATCTACGTTCTCTCCGGAGTCTCGCTACTTATAGGAACAGTTATCTTCCTTTTAATGTTTGTTGCTGTTCATAACAGATTGATGGCAATGTCCGTATCTCTGTGTCTAATTTCCGGTGGCGCTTACGGCAATCTTATCGACAGATTTGCGCTTAAGTATGTCATCGATTTTCTCAGGTTTGATTTTGGCACTTATACTTTTCCGATCTTCAATTTTGCTGATATCTGCGCCGTTGTAGGTACAATCCTGTTTGTTTTGGTCATACTCTTCGGCAAGAGCGAGTTCGATAATTTCTGGAATGCTGTGAGGGGAATCTTTAAGAGAAATGCCTGAACTGATCCTTACATGTGAGAACGAAGGGGAGAGACTGGATGTATTCATCTCTTCTAACTGTGATGATTATTCAAGATCTTTCTTCAACCAGCTCATCAAAGACGGTAAGGTAGAAGTAAATGGCGTCACCGCCAAGAAGTCAGGGCTCAAGCTCGAAGCAGGAGATGTGATTAAAGCTGATATTCCCGAACCTGTATCTACCGAGAATGTTGCTCAGGACATACCTCTTGATATCGTTTATGAAGATTCTGATCTTATCATCATCAATAAACCTCAGGGTCTGGTAGTTCATCCTGCGGCAGGACATCATGACGGGACATTGGTAAACGCTCTCCTGTCTCATTGCGGCGATGAGCTGTCTGATATAAACGGTGTCATCAGACCCGGGATCGTCCATAGGATAGATAAAGATACTTCGGGTCTTATGATAGCCTGCAAGAATAACGATACACATATCAAGCTGGCAGATATGCTCTCAAGGCATGAGATCATCCGCGAATACAGAGCTGTAGTATATGGAGTAGTATCTCCGGACAGAGGAACGGTCAACGCCCCCATCGGAAGGTCTGACAAAGACAGGAGGAAGATGGCCGTTGTTGCCGGAGGCAAGCCTTCCGTAACACATTTCGAGGTCATACAGAGATATGCAGAGGCTACGGACCTCAGGCTTAAGCTCGAGACAGGCAGAACGCACCAGATCAGGGTGCATATGTCTTATATCGGTCATCCCGTCTGCGGAGATCCCGTATATGCAGGTAAACGCAAGAAATTCGGGCTTGTAGGGCAGGCTCTTCACAGCTGTTCGATCACTTTCACACATCCCGGAACAGGCGAACTGATGCATTTTGAGGCTGATGTACCCGATTATTATCAAGAACTGCTCAACAACCTTCATAAGATTTAAAGATTGACGATTTGGTCCAAGTATCTGATAATTTTATTATTATTAGAAGAGGGGCTTTAATGAGCGAGAGAATCGATAATCTTAATTCTGCAGATCTGGCAGTAGTTAATTATTTTGACAGGATATCACGTAAGCTTGACGTTACTCTGGAAGTCGACGGCAGCAGTATTGTAATCGACGGCGATGACGGTCTTAAGAGGCTCAGAGCCCGCGAATGCATTGAAGCATTGGTAATGTTCTCTCAGAAGGAAGATATCGATGCCCGTTTTGTTGATTATGTTATCTATCTTGCTTCCTGCGGAAAGGTCGAAGAATTCATTAGCATGGGCGATGAAGTCTTCTATATGACTCCCACAGGCCGTCCCGTAAAAGCCAAGACATTAGGTCAGCAATTCTATATTGATGCTCTTAGAAGATCAGAGCTGGTCATCTGTTCAGGTCCTGCAGGCACCGGCAAGACTTTCCTCGGTGTTGCCATGGCGGTAAAGGCTTTCAGGAACAGGGAAGTATCAAGGATCATCCTTACAAGACCCGCCATTGAAGCAGGAGAGAGACTGGGTTTCCTTCCGGGTGACATAGAAGAGAAGGTCAATCCCTACATGAGGCCTATCTATGATGCGCTCGAAGTGCTTCTGGGCCAGGAACTTTTTGACAGATACTATGAAAAGGGTCTTATAGAGGTATCACCCTTGGCATTCATGCGAGGAAGGAATCTCGATGACTGTTTCGTTCTTCTTGATGAGGCACAGAATACTACTTCAGAACAGATGAAGATGTTCCTTACAAGACTAGGACTCAACTGCAAGGCTTGTGTCTGCGGTGATTACACTCAGATAGACCTCCCGAGAGGCGTTAAGAGCGGTCTTGCAGACTGTGTTTCCGTTCTTGAAGATGTTGAAGGCATCAGCATAGTTAACCTTTCCGATACGGATATCGTTCGTAACAGCCTCGTACAGAGGATCGTAAACGCATATAACAAGCGGGATAAGGAAACAGGAGGTGAGAACGGACATGAATAATGCTGCTCAAAAAGGTTCAGCAGTACTCAGGATCCTTACACTTGCACTGGCTGCGGTCATTGTAATCCTGATCGTTTTCTATGGTTCGCTTCCTGAGAGCTATGATTACCGTCCCGGTTCCGTTGCTCAGACTGATATCTATGCACCCAGGACCTTTATTGATTCTTACGAGACTGAACAGCAGGCGATAATTGCCAGGAATTCAGTAACTGCCATCTTCATACGTTCGGAAGAGCTTTCTACGCAGAATGTCGACAGGGTAGTTGCTTTTTTTGATCTGGCTCAGCAGGAGAGATCCCTAATGGTCGTGACTTCACCGGGTTCTCCGGCACCCATCTCCGCTGACACTGCAGCCGAACAGCTCTCTGTTAATCTGTCTCAGACCTTTGGTGCTTCAGTACCCGCAGAGGACCTCGTCGTATTTATGACGATGTCGGATTCTTCATTCAGCTATGTCAGGGATAAGGCCATATCGATCGCCGAACTCATAATGGTCGACGATATTAACGAATCCGCTTTGGAATCCGCTATAGATCTTCAGATAGACACATTCAAGGAGACCAACCCTTCTTATTCGGCTTATGCAGATTCTCTGCAGATAGTATTCAAGCAGATACTGCAGCCTAATTCGGTATTTGATGAGAAAGCCACTAACGATCAGGCTGAGAACGCTTATCTTGCCGTCATCAGCGATCCTATTACGGTTGAGAAAGGCGCAAGGATAGTCAGTTCTGGCGATGTTATCACAGAACATCAGTATCAGAGTCTTATCGATCTCGAGCTGATCCGTGACAGCGCATTCAATATCGTCATTCTTCTAAGAGACATCTGTTATGTGGCGGTGATCTCGCTCTGTGCTTTTGTTTACTTCAGGGTTATGCATAAGAATGACTATTTTGGCCAGAGGATCTTCTATATGCTGCTCCTCACGTTCCTGATACCTCTCGGCATCTCTTTGTATGCATCCAGTTTTGGCTTCAATTTCTGTGCAGTACTGTTCTTTACGGCGATCTGCGCATCTTATCTCGGGACATTCGACAGCATCGTTTTCTCGATAGTAAATCTGCTGTTAAGCTGGCCTGTTTTCTCTTTTGATATCGATCTTCTGTTCATCAATATTGTCGGCATCATCGTTTGTGCTTCTATCGCAGGCAGGAAAGACAAAGTATCTTCTTCTGCGACCATTATCTTGTTCCCGTCATTGGGATGCCTGCTTGCCGCTCTGGCGTTCGGTTTCCTTAACAACTATTCGCAGGATCAGTATATCTCTGCGGTATCTTTTGCTCTCGTCAGCAGTACGGCTGCACTGATAGCTTCTATCGGCGTAACCCCGATATATGAGCTCATCACAAATAATGCTTCGCCGATCAAGCTCATCTCTCTGAGCCAGCCTGGACAGCATCTGCTCAAACGGCTTTTCCTCGAAGCATCAGGAACATATCAGCATTCACTCATGGTCTCTAACCTTGCAGATGCAGCTGCGGAAGCAGTCGGTGCCGATTCGCTTCTTTGCAAGGTTGCTGCTTACTATCACGATATCGGTAAGCTCGAGAACCCTCAGTACTTCACCGAGAACCAGCACGGAGGCGTTAATCCGCACGATAATCTTCCGATCATGGAGAGCATCGCGATCATCACGGCTCACCCTGAGATCGGTGTTAAGATCGCTCGCAAGGAGCATCTCCCGCAGGCTATCATTAACATCATCGATGAACATCACGGCACGACTTACCCCGGCTACTTCTATTTCAAAGCATGTGAGGAAGCAAAAGCCAAGGGACTCGAACAGCCTGACGTTAATAATTTCAGATATCACGGACACATACCATCCAGCCGCGAATCCGCTATCATTATGATGGCAGATACCTGCGAAGCTGCAGTCCGTTCCACAAAGCAGACAGATCCTGAAGGAGCCGAAGCTCTTATCAGAAAACTTATCAGAGATAAGATCGAACAGGATCAGCTTATCAATTCAGGTCTGTCTTTTGATGATATCGAGAAGATAATAATCTCTTTCAAGCAAGTATATTCAGGTGTTTTCCACGAAAGGATTAAGTATCCGGATGAGAATAAGAACAGTTGACCGTGACCCGGATTTCCCGGCAGAAATCAAAACATCACTTGAACAGATCCTTCCCAAGCTCGCAGATGAGCTTGAATCCGGTGATTATACGGATATTGCATTGAAGCGCTGCCTGGCAAGTGCTTACGCTGTTATAACCTTTGTCGATCCTGACACTATCAGAGAATATAACAGGGAAGAGCGCGGGATAGATAAGGTAACTGACTGCCTGTCTTTTCCTATCCTCAATATCAATGACGGCAAGCTGATAGATCCCGAATCAGGTTTTGACACCGAATTTGACGAAGACGGCAACCCTGTAGTAAACCTCGGTGACATCCTTCTCAATCTTACTGCCATCAAAGATCAGGCAACAAGCTACGGTCACAGCTTTGAGAGGGAAGCAGGATTCCTTGCAGCCCATTCACTTCTTCATCTTCTCGGATATGATCACATCGAGAAACGCGACGAGAAGTTAATGATAGAGAAACAGAAGAGCCTTATGGTTGCAGCTGGTCTCGCTTTCGAGGACGAAGCAAAAGATCTCGAGGATATGGTCGATCACAAGGCAGAGATGGCTCTTCCTGCAGGTTCCGCATGTAGTCATTGCGGTTATGTGGCACTTCTCGGCAGACCTAATGTAGGCAAGTCTACGCTTGTCAACTATATTACCGGCATGAAGATCGCCATTGTATCTCACAAGCCTCAGACAACAAGGACGAATATCAGAAGCATCGTAAATACTGAAGACTCTCAGATAATCTTCGTAGATACTCCCGGCGTGCACAAACCTGATACCAGGATGGGCGAGATCATGGTGGATAAGTCTTTCGGAAGCGCGATCAATAGTGATCTGGTCCTTCTGATGGCTGACGGCAGATTCGATAAGCCGGGTTCGGTCGAGAAGAGACTGATAGAACTTTGCCGTGAAAACAACAAGAAAGTCATCCTCGCCATAAATAAGGATGATGATGTAAAAGGCAACGGACTGCTTCCCGTTATCGCTTCTTATGCAGAGCTTTATGATTATGCCGATGTTGTACCGATAAGTGCTAAGACCGGTCATAACGTAGATGTATTGCTCGATGTTATAAGGAACAACCTTCCAGCGGGGCCCAGACTCTTTGATTCTGAATACATGACAGATCAGACCGAACGTGAGATCTCAGCAGAGCTCATTAGAGAGCAGGTCTTGCACTATATCGACCAGGAAGTTCCACACGGTACAGCCGTTCTCATCAATAAGTTTGAAGAGCGTGCCGGTGATTCAGCGGTTGACGAATATGACCGTGATATCGTTGTAATCGAAGCTGACATCA
Organism: Clostridiales bacterium; assembly: GCA_017550385.1. Lineage (GTDB taxonomy): Bacteria > Bacillota > Clostridia > Saccharofermentanales > Saccharofermentanaceae > Saccharofermentans. The sequence goes on along the minus strand of JAFZPJ010000048.1, from coordinate 13,236 downwards.
TATGCGAGAGAGAATCGCACAAGGCAATAATCATCGGTAAGGGCGGGCAGATGATCAAGAGGATCGGTTCTGCTGCCAGAAGGAATATCGAGAGGATGCTCGGGTGCAAGGTATATCTGGATCTGTATGTTAAGGTTAGACCTGACTGGCTCAATAACGAAGGCTACCTGCGCGAATACGGTCTTAACGAAGAAGACAAAGAGTAATGGATCCCGTTAACTGCAGAGGAATCATTCTCGGTTCACGTGAATACAAGGAGAAGGACCGGCTCGTATCTGTTCTGACTCCTGATATGGGTCTGATCACGGTATGTGCCAAAGGTACAGCCAAGCCGGGGAGCCGCAATGCCTTTGTCTCTGTTCCATTTATGCTCTGTAATCTGGTCCTTACGACTTCTCATGGATACTACTATCTCAAAGACGGTTCTGTTATCGAGAACAATTCGGGGATAATGAACAATCTCGAAGCCATGACAGTCGCTTCTCATATCGCTGAGTGCCTTAAGGATTCCACCTACGATGCAACTGATGCCGGACAGGCATACGAACTGGCTGTCTATGCCTTTTATGTTCTCTCGCGCAATCCTGATAAGTATCTGACTGTCTATTCGGCTTTCAACTGGAGGCTTCTAACCATATTGGGTCTGACAGTCGAATATGTTACATGCGAAGCATCCGGCAGACCTGTAACAAAAGAAGGCAGATATGTACTCAGTCCTACTGCAGGCATCATTAATGAATCGTCTTCGGGAATAAGCGGAGACAGTGTTTTTGCTTTGAATTATTTCGCTGAATGCGAGATCAAGGATCTGTTTACAGTTAAGGCAGCGGATAAGATAATCAATGAGCTCAAGCGTTTTACTACTGATTATCTGTCCGTGCAGTTCGACAAGGAATATAATGCACTTTCAACTTTGGAAGCTTTGAACCGTACTTGATCAGGTATTCCAATGATTAGGGAACAACTTGATGTATTCAGGCTTGCTTAGCCTTGCGTCTATCAGAAGAGCAAATCCCGTATCATTCTCAGTCCTGATAACTCTGCCGACTGCCTGCAGGACTTTCTGCCAGCCCGGGAATCTGTATGCAAATGCAAAACCGTCTCCGAATTTCTCGGCATAGTAATTGCTGAGGATCTGGCGGATCGGATTGAGCTTAGGCAGTCCTACGCCAACTATGATAACACCGGACAGGCGGTCTCCTACGAGATCTATGCCTTCACCGAAATGGCCTCCCAATACGGCAGAACCCAGGAGCAGTCCGTCAAACTTCTCTTCGAAGCTGTCCAGGAATTCTTCCTTCTCGGTAATATTCATCTCAGGGATCTGACTTATAAGCTTAAGTTTGATGCCGCTGCTGTCAGATTCTTCTTTGAGACGCTTATTAGTCTCGGCCATTATCTGTCCCATGTATTCAAAAGAAGGGAAGAAGACCATATAATTGCCGGTCCTGCCTTTGAGTGTCTCAGATATCTTATCTGCAATAGGTATGATCGAAGAAGCTCTGTTGATATAAGAAGTGCTTATGGAATCGTCAATAATGACTTCAAGATTCTCAGGCGGGAACGGTGAAGGCAGGTTCAGGTAATCTGCATATTCAGTGTTCTTGCCTAGAATAGTGTTCCTGTAGTACTCATAAGGCGAGAACGTAGCCGAGAAGAACACAACAGGCAGTCTGTCTTTGACTATCTTATCCATCTTGGCGGAACAATCCAGACAGTAGAGTGTTATTACGATATTCTCTCCGGTCTTCTCGGCATAGATGATATAAGAATCGTCCAGATACAGCTCCAAAATGGTCAGGAAATACCGCGCTTCAAAATAGAATTCCATTGCAGTCTGTCTTGCCTGACCCTTGGGCAATGAATCGAGCACCGGAAGTAAAGTGTTCAAAGCAAACCATATCTTGGCTCTGAGATTCTTAGGCTTCTCGCGCATTCCTTCCCAGCCTTCAGTCTTCAAGACCCTAAGCTCATTTGCGCCCTCAAGAGCAGCAAAACAAGATGTGTTGCTGTCAAAACATCTGGATATAGTATTGAAGTAGTGCCTAAGGTCATAAAGGCGCGCCATTACCTTCTCGTTCTTGCCCTTGAAGTCAGTAATCATGCGGTCGAGCATCTCCAGCGAGAAGGAAGCAGAGAACATATCCCTTCCACGGTCGACCATATTATGAGCCTCGTCTACCAGAGCAATGGTCCTGCCGTCATCCAGTTCGTCTGACATCAGGCTGACCCTCGGATGGAAGATATGGTTATAATCACCGATTACGACCGTACAGTATTCCATGGTGTTTACCATGAACTCATGCGGGCATATCATATGCTCCGAAGCAATCTTGGTTATGAGTTCCGGCGTGATCTTATCATGCATCAGGACTTCCTTAAGGGCAGGCTTGAGACGCTTATAGTAACCCTTTGCAAGCTCGCAGTATTTGGCATCACACTTGGTCTCGAAAGGACACATCTGCTCCTTTGACCTGAGCAATATAGACCTGATGAACAGACCGCCTTCTCTCATGTCATCCAACGCTTTGCAGGCTACGTCCCTGGTTGCAGACTTGGCCGTAAGGTAGAAGATCTTATCGTATTTCTGCGTTTTAAGACCTTTGATTGCAGGGTAGAGAGTAGAGATAGTCTTGCCTATACCGGTCGGAGCTTCAACGAACAGAGCCTCCATAGATGTCAGAGCCTTAAGTACTCTCTGCATGAATTCCTTTTGACCGTTACGTGTAGAAGAATATGGGAATTTCAGTGTTTGTACTGATTCATACATTGATGATCTGTAGTCGAGTATCAGTTCCGCGAACTCAGCATACTCTTCACATACTTCATCGAAGAACGATTCTGCTTCTTCGACAGTCATATCGAAGCTCTCTTCAAAGTACTCTAGCGTCGTAACCGATACGTATCGGAGTGTAAGTGTAACGTCCAGTACTTCGGTATTTTGGAAAAGATACATTGCACCGTAGAGCTTGAGCTGAGTCAAATGTTCAGGTCTCTCAAGGTTCTTGTATCCGGTCTTAGGTGCGTTGAACGATTTGATCTCAAATATCCTGGGAGCCTTGTTCTTCTCCAAAAGCAACGCGTCAAGTCTTCCGGATACTGTCATATTAAGACCGGAAGGAGAGATGTAATCCCATTTCATATTATCTTCACTGGATACTGCATCCCCGTATTGTCTGCGCAAGTCTTCAAATATCTTCTGGTGAAGTCTTGTTCCTTCAAGACCGGATACGGAGCCGTAAGAACCGCCGGCTATATCGCCTGAGCGGGAAACGAATTCTGCAAGATTGGTGACTGATACGTTAATGTTTATCATCATTAGATTATATAATATCCGGTGTTGAAAAAATGTAAGTCTTGTTATAAAATCAACGGGCACGCAGATGTGGTGGAATTGGCAGACGCGCTAGCTTCAGGTGCTAGTGGGAGCAATCCCGTGCGGGTTCAAGTCCCGCCATCTGCACCAGAACCCCTCGTTATTACGAGGGGTTTATTTATTGGCTTCCGGGCAATTACATAACGTGCTATCACTAATCAAATATTGCTGTATTATTTTTTGTAATTTACTCTATAATCTTATTAGCAAAATATATAAGTGAGGTGCTTATGAAAAAGAACGAGCGCAAAGATCTTGTAACCAACATATACACAGCAGATCCTTCTGCACACGTATTTAACGGTAAGATCTATATCTATCCGTCTCACGATGAAGATCTCGATATTCCGGAAGATGATGACGGCGAACAGTACGTCATGAAGGATTATCATATTCTTTCCATGGATTCACTCGACAGCGACTGCGTTGATAATGGTGTAGCGATCAGTGAAGACCAGATTCCGTGGGTATCAAGACAGCTCTGGGCACCTGATGCTATATATACAAACGGCAAGTACTATCTGGTTTTCCCCGCAAAGGACAAGGATGATATCTTCAGGATCGGCGTTGCTGAATCAGATTCTCCCGTAGGTCCTTTCAAGCCTCAGGATAACTACATCCAGGGCAGCTACAGTATCGATCCTGCAGTCCTTCAGGATGACGACGGCAAGATCTGGTGCTATAACGGCGGTCTCTGGGGCGGTCAGCTTGAGATGTGGCAGTCTGGTTCGTTCAATCCCGATGAGCATCGTCCCGAAGGTGACGAGAGGGCTCTCGGACCCTTGGTCGCTGAGTTTACTCCTGATATGACAGCTTACAAAGCTGCTCCTAAGATGATTACCATACTTGACGAGAACGGCGAGCCTCTTAAGGCCAAGGATGAAGACAGAAGATACTTCGAAGATCCCTGGATGCATAAGTTCAACGGAAAGTATTATTTCTCTTATTCTACAGGAACAACCCATTATCTCTGCTATGCTGAAGGCGATTCTCCGGAAGGACCTTTCACATATAAGGGCAGGATCATGGAGCCCGTTATCGGTTGGACAACTCATCACTCGATCGTACAGATCGACGGTGAATGGTATCTGTTCTATCATGATGCAAAGAGATCCGGTGGCTGCTCTCACAAGAGAAGCGTTAAGTTCACAAAGCTTAACATTGCTGCAGACGGCACTATCGAGACTATCCATCCGTACGATCACGAGAACGCCTGATATTACTCACAAAGAGACACTGAGGGCATCCTGAACGGATGCCCTTTTTGATACGAAGGAACATAATGAAGACATATTGGCCCGACTATTATAAGGATTTCAGATGCAAGGCAGACAGATGCCTTCATACTTGCTGTGCAAGTTGGACGATATGTATCGATGACGATTCACTGGCCAGATTCAATAAAGAACCTGAGATATCATCCAAGATAGAAGACGGCAGCTTTATTCTTAAAGAAGGTGACAGATGCCCATTTCTAAGGGATGACAACCTCTGCGAGATGATAATCAAGCACGGGGAAGACTATATCTGCGATATATGCAGAGAGCATCCAAGGTACTATAACACCTTTCCGGACCATATCGAAGCAGGTATCGGACTTGTTTGTGAGGAAGCATGCAGACTTGCCCTCGAACGCCGGTCCGCATTTGAGCTCATATCTGACGACGGCACAGTGATGACTCTCCCGTCATATTTACAACTTATCTTTGACGGTAAAGGATCACTTACAAACAGACTTGCGGAGATCAGCGGAGGCAGAAGGTCCGGTTCAAAGCTGAGGGCGGAGATTTTCGCGCAGATGGAAGTAATGGACCCCTTGTGGAATGAGCTTCTCGGAAAGATCATCGCTAGTCCCGTGTCCGGGGAAGATGAAGATAAAGTCATATCTGAGAATGAACAATGCCTTACCAACTTTGCAGCTTATCTTTTGTACAGATACAAGGGGGCAGGGCGCTTTGCATCTGAATCTGTCTATCTGCTGGCAGACTTGATCTTTAACGGATGCGATGTATTCGAATCCGCAAGGCTTTTCTCGGGTGAGGTCGAGTATTCAGACATCAACATTGATGATGCATTGGAGACTTTCGTATGACAGAAAAGATCCTCAATACCGAATTCGGAGACGTTCATTATTGGATAAACGAACCCGTTGATAAGAAACGGATGACTTTGTTCTTCCTTCACGGTCTAACTGCAAGTCATGGTCTGTTTGAGAAGCAGATACCGTATTTCTCCGCGAATTACAATGTAATTGTCTGGGATGCACCCGCTCACGGTTTATCAAGGCCGTATGCGGATTTCAGCTATGAGAAGACGGCACATGACGCAATTGCGGTTCTGGATGCATCAGGTGTGGATAAAGCAGTATTTATAGGTCAGTCTATGGGCGGATTCATAACCCAGAGCGTGATCAAGCGTACACCTGAACGTGTTATAGGTTTTGTCTCGATAGACAGCACTCCTTTTGGTGAGAAGTATTATTCAGGATCCGATAAGTGGTGGCTTAAGCAGATCGAATGGATGTCAGCTCTATATCCCGATAAGAGCCTTCGTAATGCTGTGGCAAAGCAGTGTACAAGGACAGAGCGATCATATCAGAATATGCTCGATATGTTATCCGTCTACGATAAGAAGGAGCTTTGTCATCTGATGGGGATCGGTTTTGCAGGATTTCTGGATGACAACAGTGATATTACGATCGATTGTCCTGTTCTCCTGATCGTAGGCGAACACGATAAGACCGGTAAGGTCATCAGCTATAACAAAGCCTGGGCTCAAGATATTGGAGTACAGATAACATGGATCAAAGATGCCGCACACAACTCTAATGATGACCAGCCTGAACAGGTTAATGAGCAAATAGATCTGTTCCTGGCTGAGATACGCATAGATATGATGGAAGAACTGTATGACCAGGCATCTGAAGCTTTAAACGGCGATGATCCGGCTATCCTTGCAATTCAGGAAGTAATAAGTAAACTTGAAGAGTACTATACGGGACCGCTCTGGAAAGCGGATCTCGCGTTAGACGAAGCAGGCAAGCTCTCTTCGAATCTTAAACGCGGAGTACTTTCAGAGGACGGTATCTATGACCTCCTCGATCGATATAAAGAATTAAAAGGGGAATAACGGTCAACATGGCTAACTGCGAGACATGCCAATATGCGTATATTGATGAGATCACCGGCGAACCTGTCTGCGATCTCAATCTTGATGAAGATGAATACATCAGGTTCATGGAAAACCGCAGCAAGGAATGTCCGTACTATAAGAACGGCGATGAATACCAGACGACCGTATGGCATCAGATCTGATATGGACGACAGATTCAAGAACATAGTTGATAACATTAAAGATACGCATGATATTGATCGCAAGGACTTAAAGTATCTTTTGACCTGTGAAGGCGAGGATAATCTTGAGTATCTTTACGAGACAGCTCGCGAAGTATCAGACTCCGTCTTCCATAAGGAAGTCTATCTCAGAGGCCTGATCGAGTTTACCAATTACTGTAAGAATAACTGTTATTACTGCGGGATACGTTGCGGAAACACCAATGCAGACAGATACAGGCTCTCAGAAGAGGAGATCCTGTCTTGTTGTGATATTGGCGAGAAGATAGGTTTTAAGACATTTGTGCTTCAAGGCGGAGAAGATCCTTACTTTACTGACGATAAGATCTGTGACCTTGTGCGCAAGATCAAGGAACAGCACCCGTCTTGTGCCGTAACGCTCTCTATCGGCGAGAAGTCAGAGGAGAGTTATAAGAAATACTACGAAGCAGGTGCAGACAGATACCTCCTGCGTCACGAGACTGCGAACGAGGAGCACTATGCGATGCTTCACCCTGAATCAATGTCCGGCGCAGAGCGTAAGATGTGTCTGTATAATCTTAAAAAGATCGGATTCCAGGTCGGCTGCGGAATAATGGTAGGGACTCCGGGACAGACCTTGGATCACATTTATGAAGACGTAGTTTTTATGATGGCATTAAAACCGCATATGATAGGGATCGGCCCGTTCATTCCTCATAAAGACACACCATTCAAAGATGAGCCGGAAGGAAGCGTCGATCTTACACTTAGACTGCTCGCAATACTCAGATTACTGTTCCCGAAAGTCCTGCTTCCTGCGACAACGGCTCTCGGTACTGCCGATAACCTCGGAAGGGAGAAGGGTATACTCGCCGGAGCCAATGTCATGATGCCGAACCTGTCGCCGGTAAATGTCCGTGAGAAGTATCTTCTCTATGACGGCAAGATCTGCACCGGCGAAGAAGCCGCAGAATGCAGCGTATGCCTCAAGCGCAGGGTAGAGCGTATCGGATATCGTATCGCCGACAGCAGGGGCGATCATCCGGATTTCGCGCAATAAATATACACAAAAACGCTATTGACTCTCACATTATGTCAGGGATTAAGGTAGTGGTGAGCTCAAGAATAAACATCCATGGAGGTAAGTTCGATGCTTAAGATTGGTGAGTTTTCAAAACTGTCCAGAGTCAGCATCAGGATGCTTCGCCACTACGACGATATCGGATTGATCAAACCCGCTGAAGTGGACGATCTGACCGGTTACCGTTACTATCGTGAAGACCAGCTGTATGTTATCGGCAGGATCACAGCACTTAAGGATATGGGGTTCCCGCTTGCAGATATCGTAAAGATGCTGGAAATATACGATAACAAGGATATGCTCGATGAATACCTGTCAAAAAGACAGCAGGAACTCGAAGAGCAGTCCAAGGAGACGGAGTATAAGCTGATGCTTCTGGATACAGCCCGCAAGAGGCTGAGAAAGGAGCAAAACATGAGTTTTGATGTAAATTTAAAGACGATCCCCGAGAGGTATGCGGCAACGGTTCATATGGTAGTTCCGCATTATGAAGACGAGGGTATACTTTGGCAGAAGATGTATGAGGGCAAAGAACCTTTGGTTCCTGCTGATCCCTGTTATGCGATCGCCGAATTCTTCGATGACGAGTTCAAGGAAGAGAACGTCGAGATCGAAGTATCAATGGCCGTAAAAGGCAAGTATCAGGATACTGAACACGTTAAGTTCAAGACCATCCCTGCAGTCAAGGTAGCCAGCTGTGTTGTCAAGGGTTCTTATGAGCAGATAAGCGATGCATATGTGGCTGTAACGACCTGGATCAGCGAGAACGGCTATAAGATGAACGGTCCGATGTTCAACATCTACCATGTAAGTCCTGCACAGACTAACAATCCTGATGAATACGTTACGGAAGTCTGTTTCCCGGTAGAGTAATTATCAGCACATATCAGCTTTTATAGTGTACTATTGAGGGTAGCGTCCTATCGTGACGCTACTCTTTTATTATTGGAGGGGTGCGGGTGACAGAAGGGAAGACGGCCGCCGGTCTTTGGACCTTAAGATATACCTTCCTGAACTCTACGTATTTCGTAGCTTTCTGTACTATACACGCCTGTGCAGCTGCATTCCTGCTTGCCAGAGGCTTTACCAATACTGAAGTCGGAATACTGCTCGCTGTGGCAAACATCGTATCAGCCGTATTCCAGCCTTTTGTAGCCGGCATTATAGATAAGAAAGGCGCTCTGACAAACCGCAGGTTCATACTGATCTCCGTAGTAATTATAATGCTCGGTTCTGTGGCGCTGCTTTTCGTGAGGGACGTAAAAGCCGTCGTGTTCATAGTCTACGCCTTGATCTACATGATCCAGTTTGCTTACCAGCCTGTAATGACGGCGCTTTGTTTTGAGTATCAGAGGGCAGGAAGCAAGATAAACTACGGACTTGCAAGAGGTCTGGGATCTGCAAGTTTTGCCGTAACAGCATGGTTCATAGGCGGGATAATGGAGGAACGCGGTGTTGAGATACTACTGTGGGTAAATATTGTCACCATGGCTATCTCTTTTATCGTGGCACTGACATTCAAGAAACCGGATACCTCCGATACTTCTGACACTTCACGAAAAACATCTCAAATCAAAGGCTTCGTCTCGTTCATCAAGGCATACCCGGCATTCTCGCTGTTTCTGTTAGCAACGATATTCTTTTTCTTTGCTCATAACATGATCAATGACTTCATGATCCAGATAATCAGACATCTGGGAGGAGGAGAGACCGAACTCGGCTATTCCAACTTCCTTCAGGCGATACTCGAATTGCCGGTTATGGCTCTTATCGGATACGTGCTTAAAAAGATTACTTCTTCCAATCTACTGGTAATGTCAGGATTCGCATTTCTCATTAAGATAGCTATCCTGATCTTTGCAACAAATATGGTCATGATGTACGTAAGCCAGTCATTCCAGATATTTGCATATGCCGTATTCATACCGGCAGCAGCATATTATGTTACCAATACCATGGATGATTCGGATCAGGTCAAAGGTCAGGCTTATGTGACCAGCGCTATAACAGTAGGCGGCGTATTCTCAAACTTTATCAGCGGTATCGTTCTTGATAATCTCGGTATTACTCAGATGCTGATGATCGGAACTGCTGTATGTGCCGTCGGTTCCGTTACCGCTACGATCGCAATGAAGAGACTCAAGCATAAGGCTGAAGCAGCAGGGTAGGAGCAATTATGGAGATAATGAGGGCAACAGAAGAATGGCAGCGTGCAGGTGCGTATTCTGTCCGGATCGAGGGCATGAACCGTCAGCATCACATATCGCTCAGAGAAGAGTTCGATGAACACGACTGCGACGGTACCAAATACATAATCCTGCTTGATGACGGATATCCCTTGGCAACTTGCCGGTTCTACGAAGAAGAAGCTTCAACCGTTATTATCGGACGTGTAGTCGTACTTCCGGATTACAGGGGACGTAAGCTTGGCGCTCTTGTCGTCGCAGAGGCCGAGAAGTGGGCAGCCGAACTGGGATATACTAAGATAGTCGTAGACAGCCGTCTTGAAGCAGTGGGCTTCTACGAGAAGCTTGGTTATTCACATACAGATGATACCGTCATCAAGAGCGGAAACTTCGACTGTGTCAGAATGTTTAAAAATATATAGTATCCATTATTAGTGTTATAATAAAAAATAACTGATATTTCAGTAAACATAACTAGGAGGAATCAATATGGGTCTTCAAGATTCTCTGGCTGGTGCAATGGACACCAAAAGAACTTACGAGCTTTCCAAGGAGATGTCTCTCGATGAGATACTCGGTCTTATCCAGGGTGCAGGTCTTCCTGAGGAAGTAACCGGTGCATATGCTCTTAAGAAAGGTTTGTTCGGAAGTTCCATCACTTTCAACGGTCCTCACAAGATGAAGGCTGTACTTAAGGCAAAAGGCAACAAAGCTACTCTTACTAAGGTTACACAGAGCTCCAGCTCCGGCGTATCCGTTGGCGGAGTTCCTGTTGGCGGTATGGGTGTCGGCGGGGCACTCGACAAGACAGCTGCAGAGACAGCTTTCTTCAAGGGTATCGGAGATGCTCTTACTGAGATCCTTAAGTAAATCCATTACGCGGATAAGATAACCGGCTGCCTCATTGATGTTCCAATGAGGCAGTTTTATTTGTATTGATATAAATTGGCACTTGTCAAAAGCCTTTTGTTTTGATAAATTACTTATCAATTGAATAACCAAAAGCAGTAATCGGGGAATAGTACTTCCCATATGCGTCCTCTGACAGAGAGTTGCCGGCCGGTGCGAGGCAACACAGGACAGATGTCAAGGAACTCGCCCCGTAGCTTTTCTTCCGAAAGGGATGATCTGATTAAGAAGAAACGTAAGACCTACGTTACAAGGTCAGGATATCGGCTTTATGGCCCGTATCTGCTGAGTGCGCCCCTTGGGCGAAATAGAGTGGTACCGCGAATGACCCTTCGTCTCTATGTAAAGAGAGCGATGGGTTTTTTTATGCTCAAAAAACAGACAAATGCGAAAGAGGTAACGAAAATGCTGACATGTTTCTCGACACTGGCTTGTCCCGACTTCTCCTGGCAGGATATCTATTCCATGGCCAAGGACTTTGGTTTTAACGGAATCGAGATCAGAGGTCTCGGACAGGATATATTCTCAGTCAAGGCTCCTCCGTTCACGGAAGCCAACCTTCCTAAGACTGTTGCCAAGCTCAAGGAACTTAAGCTTACTATTCCTTGTCTTTCTTCAGGTGAGCCTGTAAACGATCTCGCTACCAAGGATAAGGCTATTGCCGAGATCCGTGCATATATCGAACTTGCAAACAAGCTGGGTACTTCATACATCCGCGTACTTGGCGACCGCAATCCCGCGCCTGAGAAGGAAGTAGATGACAATGTCGTCATCGAGATCATGAAGGAACTCGTTCCTTACGCAGAGGAGATGAACGTTACCCTTCTTATCGAGACTAACGGCGTCTACGCTGATACAAAGCGACTTAAGAAGGTGCTTGACGCCATCGGGAGCCGTAAGGCAGCAGCCCTATGGGATATGCATCACCCTTACCGTTTCGCAGGCGAGCAGCCTCAGGATACGGTAAACAACCTCGGTGAGTACATCAAGCACGTTCACGTAAAAGATTCCGTCATGGTAGACGGTAAACCCGCATACAAGCTCATGGGAACTGGCGACATGCCTCTCAAAGAGATGTTCGACGCTCTTCAGTCGATAGATTACCTCGGTTATATCTCTTTGGAATGGGTCTACAGATGGTCCAAAGACCTCGATTCTGCAGGAATCGTCATCCCGCAATTCGCAAACTATATGGAAGCATACAGACCTACAAAGAAATTCGATCTGCAAATGGACAGCAGGGGAACGGGATACTATCCCTGGCCCAAAGAGACTCTGATCGACCTCACATTCCCGGATGTGCTCGACAGAGTATGCGAGCTGTTCCCGAATCAATACGCATTCCGTTACACAGAGCTCGACTATACAAGAACATATCCCGAGTTCCGCGATGACGTAGATAACCTCGCAAGGGCATTCCTCGCCATGGGTTGTAAGAAGGGCGACCACATTGCCATCTGGGCTACAAACGTACCTCAGTGGTATCTGACTTTCTGGGCGGCAACCAAGATCGGCTGCGTCCTGGTAACTGTCAACACAGCTTACAAGATCCACGAGATCGAGTATCTGTTAAGACAGTCAGACACATGCACTCTCGTCATGATCGATAAGTTCAAGGATTCCGATTACATCCAGATCATCAACGAGATCTGCCCTGAACTGAAGGATTCCGAGCCTGGTAAGCTCGAGTCCGCAAGACTTCCTGTCCTGAAGAACGTCATCACATGTGAGTCCAGAGTTCCCGGTTGTTTCCATTGGGAAGATATGCCTGCTCTGGCTGAGACTGTCAATGTCAGTGACGTAGAGAAGATCCGCCGCACCATCGACAAGCATGATGTCTGCAACATGCAGTACACTTCAGGTACGACCGGATTCCCCAAGGGCGTCATGCTCACGCACTATAATGTCGTTAACAACGGTAAGGCTATCGGCGACTGCATGGATCTGTCCACACACGATAAGATGATGATACAGGTGCCGATGTTCCACTGCTTCGGCATGGTACTTGCCATGACAGCTTCCGTTACACACGGCGTTACGATGTCGCCAATCACGGCTTTCTCACCTCGAAAAGGCTTGCACTGCATCAACCAGGAGAAGATCACATGCTTCCACGGCGTTCCCACGATGTTCATCGCAATGCTCGGACATGAGAACTTCCCCAAAACAGACTTCTCTCACATGAGAACAGGTATCATGGCCGGATCACCTTGCCCGATCAAGACAATGGAAGAAGTAATCGAGAAGATGCACATGCCTGAGATCGTTATCACATATGGCCAGACAGAAGCTTCTCCTGCTACAACGATGAGCAAGACAACAGATACTATCGAGCAGAGAGTAAATACAGTTGGACCTTCTATTTTCGGT
>JAFZPJ010000047.1 GCA_017550385.1 Clostridiales bacterium | reverse complement strand
TCTTTACGAAGTGAGCCTGCCAAGCAACCTCAACGATGAAACGGATAGCCATTCTTGTATCCTTGTTTGCACCGCAGAATGCATCAACTACGAAAAGTCTCTTGTTGGAGAGTTCTTTCTTAGCGATGTCCTTAACAACAGCCCAAGTCTCTTCAGTCATAGGATGGTTGTCGTTCTTGTACTCGTCGGAAGTCCACCAAACTGTGTCCTTGGAGTTCTCATCCATAACGATGTACTTATCTTTAGGGGAACGACCTGTGAAGATACCTGTCATAACGTTGACAGTATCAAGCTCAGTTACCTTACCGACTTCATATCCCTCAAGACCAGCTTTTGTCTCTTCCTCGAAGAGGAGCTCATAAGAAGGATTGTAGACGATCTCGGTTGTTCCGGTGATGCCGTACTTTGTTAAATCAATGTTTGCCATAGTTTTAACCTCTTTCCTAAAATTTGACACATAGATTATAACCCGAAAGGAAAGAAAATTTTTATGATTTTTCGATACTAATTTGGAATCATTGGGGCAAATCCGCGTTTATGATACAGAAAAACCACAGCCGAAAGCATAATGATTTTCATTTAACAAAAAGTGGGAGATCAAAAAGAAAAATGGTGGGGGCGGCGGGACTTGAACCCGCACGATTTAAGGTCGGCAGATTTTGAGTCTGCTGCGTCTGCCATTCCGCCACGCCCCCTCAAATGCAAGGTAATTATATTAGAGAGGCCCATTTATGTCAATTTTGCCGGAAGCCATTATTTCCGTTGATTTTGGACGGCATAAATAATACAATCATTAAAGTACTTTAAGCGGTCCGGCGAGTCCGCAAGGCAGACAACATTATTAAGCATAATTGTAACTCCTTGCGTCTCGTATTATAGGCACAAGGAGTTTTTTGTATGGAACTTGTTCAAAGTCATGTCCTTATGGACGAAGCAGCCATCAACCGCGCTCTGATACGTATTTCCCACGAGATAGTCGAGCACAACGGCGGGCTTGAGAATGTTGCCGTAATAGGCATACAGAAGAGAGGTGTTCCTCTTGCAACACGCATCCGTAACACACTGGAAGAGATCGAAGGTGTAAAGGTCCCCATGGGAATACTTGATATCACTTTCTACCGCGACGATCTGTCTACGCTTAGCGCTCATCCGGTCGTACACGGCACCGACATCCCGTTCAATGTTAATGATAAAAAGATAATACTTATAGATGATGTTCTCTTTACCGGCCGCACGACTCGGGCTGCGATAGAGAACATTTTCGATATGGGACGTCCCGAGAACATCCAGCTGGCGATCCTCATCGACAGGGGACACAGACAGCTGCCGTTCCGCGCGGACTATGTCGGCAAGAACATCCCGACATCCCTGTCCGAACATATTGATGTAGAAGTTAAGGAAGTGGACGGCCAGGACCGCGTACTGCTTCTGAAGGAGGCAAACTGATGGGACTTAAGAGCAAAGACCTTCTCGGCATGAAGCAGCTCTCTGCCGAGGAGATAATGGAGATCTTGGATACAGCCAAGACAATGAAGATGGTCATCACTTCCGGCAACAAGAAGACATCCCATCTTCAGGGAAAGTCCGTAGTAACGCTTTTCTATGAGAACAGCACAAGGACCAGGCTCTCATTCGAGCTCGCATCGAAATACATGGGCTCGGCATCCGCCAACATCACGACATCCGGAAGCTCGGTCAACAAAGGCGAATCGCTCCTTGATACCGCCAGGACCATAGATATGATGGGCACTGACATCATCATCATGCGTCACTCACAGTCAGGTGCGCCTCACTTCATAGCACCTCATCTCAAGGCTTCCGTGGTAAACGCGGGAGACGGCATGGATGAGCATCCCACACAGGCCTTGCTGGATATGCTCACTATGTATGAGAGATTCGATACTTTCGAAGGTAAGAACATCGCCATCTGCGGTGATATCTACCACAGCCGCGTAGTAAGATCCAATGCCATCGGACTGTCTAAGCTCGGTGCCAAGGTCAGCGTATACGGCCCGCGAACGATGATGCCGGTCGGTATTGAGAAGATGGGTGTCAGAGTAGCTACAAGTGTAGCTGATTGCATCAAGGATGCAGACGCAGTCATGGGCCTCAGAGTCCAGCTCGAGCGCCAGCAGAAGTCATTGTTCCCGTCTGTTGCGGAATATGCTCACTTCTATGCGATCACTCCCGAGATGCTGGCACTTGCAAAGCCTGATGCGTTCCTGATGCATCCCGGTCCGTGCAACCACGGTGTAGAACTTCCGACAGCGGTATATGACTGCGACCAGTCAGTGATCAATGAGCAGGTCACGAACGGTGTTGCCGTAAGAATGGCTGTACTCTATCTGCTCATGGCAAGGAGGAACAACCTGTGAAGACGCTTATAAAGAATTGCAAAGTATTTGGAAAGCCTGATGGCGATAAGATCTATATTGACGGTGAGAAGATCTCAGCTGCTTTCGACGAGAAAGACGCGGATAAGGTGTTCGACCTCAAGGGCGCTACGGTAGTTCCCGGTCTGGTCGATATGCACTGCCACCTGAGAGAACCCGGCTTTGAGTATAAGGAGACTATCGCCACAGGTACTGCAAGCGCAGCAAAAGGCGGTTATACCAGCATCTGTCCGATGCCCAACACAATGCCTGTTGCTGATAATGCGGCAGTTATCAGCGGTATCCTTAAGAAGGCAAAAGAAGCAGGCAACTGCAGAGTCTACCCGATAGGAGCCGCTACAAAAGGTATCGACGGCGAGCAGATCTCTGAGATGGGTCTCATGAAAGAGGCCGGTATCGTAGCCGTATCTGATGACGGACATCCTATAAAGAATGCCGGGATCATGAGGAAAGTAATGGAGTATTCATCTGACTTCGACCTTCCCGTTCTTAACCACTGTGAAGACAAATCTCTGTCTGAAGGTGCCATGAACGAGGGAGATGTATCCACCGAGATCGGTATCAGGGGAATCCCTACGGCTTCAGAGGATATCATGATCGCCAGAGACATAATCCTTTCCGAATACCTCGACATTCCCGTACACATCTGCCATGTCAGCACCAAAGACGGCGTAAGGATGATAAGGGAAGCAAAAGCGAGAGGAGTAAAGGTTACCTGCGAGACATGTCCGCATTACTTTACTCTTACGGATAAATACTGCGAGACTTACGACACCAACTTCAAGATGCATCCGCCTCTCAGAACAGAGGAGCACAGACTTGCGATCATCGAAGGCATCAAGGACGGAACCATTGACGTTATCGCAACAGACAACGCTCCTCACCACCAGGATGAGAAAGATTGTGAGTTCGGAGTTGCCCTTAATGGAATTCTGGGGTTTGAGACTGCGTTCGCTTTGGGGTACACTTATCTTGTAAAAACAGGTGAGATTTCTCTTGAGAGACTGATCGATCTTATGTGCTATGCACCTTCCAAGATCTTAAGTCTCGGAAGAGGAAGCCTTGAAGAAGGTGCTGACGCTGATCTTGCAGCATTTGATCTCGATAACGAGTTCACTTATGACAAGAACACATGTCTGTCCAAATCAAGAAATACACCTTATGACGGTTGGAAGCTATACGGCGACACAGTTTTAACGATAATGGGAGGAAAAACGACTTATGAGAAACTTCAGTGATGCCCTTGTAAGAAGGATCGCAGAATTAAACAACCCTACAGTATTAGGTCTTGATCCTAAGCTGGATTATGTTCCGCAGTTTATCAAGGATCATGCTGAGTCGATCTTCCCGGATGAACCCCTCAAGTCAACGGCAAAAGCACTTTGGCTCTTCAACAAGGCTCTTATCGATGCTACCTGCGATATCATTCCCGCTATCAAGGTACAGTACGCTTATTATGAGATGTACGGTTCCGAAGCGATCAAGGCTCTTGCTCTTACGATAAGATATGCGCAGAAGAAGGGCATGCTCGTTATAGCCGATGCAAAGAGAAACGACATTGGTCCTTCGGCTGAAGCTTATGCGAAGTCCATCATCGGAACAACCGAACTGCTTATGGATGAAAAGTTTAAGGTATATGGTGCTGATGCTGTTACGGTTAACGCATATCTCGGAATCGACGGCGTAAAGCCTTTCCTTACAAACTGCAAAGAGAACGGCGCCGGCATCTTCTGCTTGGTAAAGACATCTAATCCTTCATCTGTTGATTTCCAGGAACTCGAACTTGCTGACGGCCGTAAGGTATATGAGGCTGTTGCAGATAAGGTTAACGAATGGGGTATGGATTACATCGGAGAAGAAGGCTTCTCTTCCGTAGGTGCCGTTGTCGGCGCTACATACCCCGAAGAAGCTGTAGCTATCCGTAAGAGACTCCCCAAGGCATTCATCCTTATTCCCGGTTATGGTGCTCAGGGTGCAGGTGCTGACGAAGCTGTTGCTTCATTCACAGAAGACGGAAAGGGCGGTATCGTTAATGCTTCAAGAAGTCTCATGTGCGCTTGGACAAAGCGTGATGACTTAAAGCCTGAAGATTTTGCTCAGGCAACAAGAGATGAAGCGATCGACATGAGAGATAAGCTTAATGCAGCTCTCGCGAACCGTAAGTATATCTGAGGATAATGACACAAAAGAAAGAATACATTTGCAAGATAGTCTCGAAGGAGCTTATCACTCCTGACACGGCTTACATAGGGATCGATTGTCCGGAGGCGGCTTCTTCTGCCGTCCCCGGTCAGTTTATTAATATATCCTGTTCCAAATTCCTTAAGAGGCCCTTCGGTGTTGCTTCTGTCAGTGCTGACAGGAAGATAATTTACATTGGTGTCAAAGTAGTCGGAAAGGGTACAGAAGAACTGTCAGGCATTGAGCCCGGTGCTGAAGTATCTGTGCTTGCGCCTTTGGGCAACGGCTTCGATCTGACAGTTGCTGATTCGTATATTCTTGTCAGCGGTGGTACCGGCGTTTTCCCGATAAACTTCACATATGAGACGCTTAAAGCATCAGGCAAGAAGGTAACCGTTGTTCAGGGCTTCAGGAATGCCTCTCAGGTTATCATGAATGATCCTTCCTTCATTCTTACAACAGATGAAGGAGATGCAGGCATCAAGGGCACCTGTATTGCCGGTCTTGATTCGATCGACCTCAGCGAATTCCCCAATGCTGCGGTCCTTTGTGTCGGTCCAAAACCGATGATGAAGGCAACAGGGGAGTGGGCTCAGGCACATGGTCTCAAGTGCTATATCTCGATGGAGCAGAGGATGGGATGCGGAGTCGGCATCTGCCTTTGCTGCACGGTTAAGACTAAGGCTGATAATGAAGACGGCTACTACAATAAGAGGTGCTGCAAAGACGGTCCCGTATTTGATTATGCGGAGGTGATCTGGTGAGCGCTATAGCAGTAAAGGTTGGAGAACTCGAACTTAAGAGTCCCCTGATATTAGCTTCGGGAACATGCAACTTCGGGCATGAGTTGTCTGAATACTATGATCTCTCAATCCTCGGTGGTATCTCATCCAAGGGGCTGACAATTAAACCCAGAGCAGGTAATCCGGGAGTCAGAGTAGCTGAATGCAGAGCCGGCATGCTCAATTCCGTCGGTCTTCAGAACCCGGGAGTTGATTACTTCATCGAGAATGATCTTAATTACATGACAGGTCTCGGATGCCGCGTGATCGTCAATGTTGCAGGTCACAGCGAAGATGATTATGTCGCTATGGTAACCAAGCTTGCTCCGTACAAGGATAAGATAGATGCATTGGAGATCAACCTGTCTTGCCCGAACGTCAAGTCCGGCTGCATGTCCATTGGCACGGATCCTCATGAGATCGAGAAGATAACATCACTTCTCAGATCACTTACCGACATTCCGTTGTGGATCAAGCTTACACCAAACGTTACTGACATAAAGTCCTGCGCTCTTGCTGCGCAGAAGGGCGGTGCTGATGCCGTCGTTCTTATCAATACGATGCTCGGAATGGCAGTTGACATAAGGACAAGACGTCCCATTCTCAATAATAACACCGGCGGCTATTCAGGTCCTGCCATTAAGCCCGTTGCAATCAGAATGGTATCCGAGTGCTACCGTGTACTGGATATTCCTATCATCGGTTGCGGCGGTATCGAGACTTCTAATGACGTGCTCGAATTCATGATCGCCGGTGCTTCTGCAGTAGAAATTGGTACTGCAAGCCTTATTCATCCGGCATGTCCGGTTGATATTACAGCAGGTCTTAATAAGTATTGCGAAGATAATTCTATAGAACTTAAAGAACTTACCGGAAGCTTACAGCTCTGGTAATAGGGAGGATATATGACAAATCAGATAGTACAGGCCCTGTTTGACACGAAAGCAATCAGGGTGGCACCTGCAGAGACACCTTTCTGGTACACATCAGGAAGGCTCGGACCGTTCTTCATCAACACACACTTTCTGCTCGAGAACGAAGCAGCTGCCGGTGAGGTCCTAAAGAGGATCGAAGTTGCAATCTCCAAGGATAAGCTCGAAGCTCCTGCTGAGATCTTCGACATGCTTCTTGCGTATTACAACAAGAACGGCACATTCAAGATGACAATGGATCTTCTTGCAGAGATGGCTTCAAAGCTTGATTTCGATTACATCTCGGGCGGAGAGAGAAGAGATTTTTTCTTCTCAATGCTTCCGGCATATCTGCTTGGCAAACCGCATCTTACCATCTATAAGGATATGACCTTTACTTACAACGAAGATCTGACTGCTACGGGCATCGTACCCACAGATCTTAAGGGCAAGAAAGCTCTTCATATCGCAGATCTCGTTACTGAGGCATCCAGTTATGAGCGTGCGTGGATCCCTGTTATCAGAGGCATCGGTTCGGATATCACCGATACCCTCGCGGTCGTAGACAGAGACCAGGGGGGCCGAGAAGTCCTCAAGAACCTTGGCGTAGAGCTTCAGACGATAACGGTAATCGGCAAAGAGATTTTCGACGAAGCGGAAAAGAATGGTACTATAGATGCAGCGCAGAAAGAACTCGTTCTTAAGTTCCTTGCTTCACCTGCTGATTATATGGATGAATTCATTGCTTCTCATCCTGGTTTTATCGATGAACAGATAGCATTGGGCGGCAAGACTGCTGAGCGCGCAAATCTCGCTATTGAGAAAGGATACGCAAAAAGATGAGTAAAGATCCCTATTCCAACCTTTATGAAGTAACAGAGGTCCATGACCTGAGAGACGTTATCAAGAAGCGTGTTAACGAATTCCCGGGCAATCCCGTTTTCCTCATCAAGGAGAAGAAGGGCGGAGATTATATACCCGTTTCTACCGAGAAGTACGACCATGATATCGATTCTCTCGGTACATATTTCATGAACACCGTTCAGAAGGGCGCCAGGATCGCTATCTTCTCTGAGACAAGATACGAATGGTATGTTACTTATCTTGCAACTACAAATGGTACAGGATGCATCGTACCGCTCGATAAGGAGCTCCCCGTCGAAGATATCGAGAACATGCTCGAGAGGGCAGAGGTAGACATCTTAGTCTTCTCCAAGTCCAAGAAGGATATCGTAGACAAGGTATACGGCAAAGTTCCTACCGTTAAGTACTACATCTGCATGGATGAGACGACTGACGAGAGATACCTGTATTTCCACGACTGCATGAAGCAGGGTGAGGAGAAACTCTCTGCAGGAGATAAGATCTTTACCGAAGCAACGATCGATCCTGAAGAGATGACGATCCTTCTGTTTACATCAGGTACGACGGCTAAGTCCAAGGCTGTTATGCTCTGCCAGAGGAACATCTGTAAGAACCTTATGTCGATGTTCTCCATGCTCTATATCGACCGTAACGAGGTATGGCTCTCAGTTCTGCCTCTGCATCACACATACGAGTGCACCTGCGGCTTCTTAGGCCAAGTCTACAGAGGTACAACGGTTGCTATCTGCGAAGGTCTCAGATACATCTCTCAGAACCTTCAGGAAGCAAAGCCTACTGCGATCCTCATGGTTCCTATCATGCTCGAGCTCTTCTATAAGAAGATCATGAAGCAGGTCAATAGCGATCCGAAGACCGCTGCAAAGCTCCAAAAGGGTATCAAGCTTGCCAACACGCTCCATCTCAGCAATAAGATGAGAAAGAAGCTGTTCAAGCAGATCCACGATGTATTCGGCGGCAGGATGAGACTCATAATCCTGGGCGGTGCTCCCGTTAACCCCGAAGTACTTAAGTTCTTCCAGGATATCGGATTCCTTTGTGTTCAGGGTTACGGACTTACAGAGTGTGCACCTATCCTTGCTCTTAACCGTGATAAGTTCTTTAAGAACGAAGCTGCAGGTCTGCCGCTTCCCGGTTGTGAAGTTAAGATCCTCAATCCCGATTCAGACGGTATCGGTGAGTTCATCTCCAAGGGTGACAACAACTTCCTCGGTTACTACAAAGATCCTGAGAATACCGCAGCTGCTCTTGATGCTGAAGGATACTATCACACAGGTGACCTGGGTTATATCGATAAGGACGGCTTCTGCATCATCACAGGCCGTAAGAAGAATGTTATAATTGCCAAGAATGGTAAGAACGTATTCCCGGAGGAGATCGAGTACTTGCTCTCGCTTTCTCCTTATGTTGCGGAATCAGTCGTTTCCGGCGTTGAAGACGAGGTTAAGAACGACATCGTTATTACCGCTACGATCTTCCCGGATCTCGAGGAAGTAAAGGCAAAGCTTGGAACTGAAGAAGATCCTTCCGAAGAACAGATCGAAGAGATCTTGAAGCAGGTAGTTGCCGATACAAACGAGCGACTCGAGAACTATAAGAAGATCAAGAAGACAGTCCTTCGTATGACTGAATTCGAGAAGAATACGTCAAAGAAGATCAAGAGATACTAATAGCTGACTACAAGCAAAATACGACCTCTTGTCCGATTTGACCTCCGGATGAGAGGTTTTATATGTTAAGTGACAGTGATGTTCAAAGAATTTTAGACGTGGCAATGTCCACAACGGCTGATTTTGCCGAGGTTTTCCAGGAAGAGAAGAGCACAAAGAGTGTTTCGCTCCTGAACGGCAGGGTTATCCGCGCCGGTACAGGTTTCTCTTCCGGAACAGGTATCAGACTCCTTGCCGGCACTAATTGTGTATATGTCTATTCCAACGATAACGATATCGATTCTTTATTGAAGCTCGCCAAAGAGGCGTCTCACGCGATCAAAGGCGTTAGCAGAGGGGAGATCGCTGATATCCAGCCTCTCATTCATACTTCAGCAGCCAATATCGATATCGATCCTATGAGCATACCCAAGAGCGATACCGTAGGTTATCTTCGCAAAGCCTCCGAGCACGCCCTTGCTTACAACGGCCTGATAACGCAGGTAGCTGCAGGTTATGCTGCCAGCGACAGACTTGTAAAGATTATCAATACCAGAGGCGTTAATAAGGAAGATAACGCCAAGCGCATGAGGCTTACGGTTGAGGCCATTGCTACAAAAGGCAACGAGAAACAGACCGGCAGGATCGCTCCCGGAACAATGAGAGGTTACGAGTTCATAAATGAGTATCCGCTCATTGATAAGACAGAAGAGTGCTGCGAGACCGCCATGAGGATGGTAAACGCAGGCTATGCACCTTCAGGCAAGATGGCAGTTGTCTTGGGCAATGGTTTCGGCGGAGTAATATTCCACGAAGCATGCGGTCATGCACTTGAAGCGACTTCCGTAGGTATTAAGAACTCTTACTTCACCGACAAACTCGGACAGCAGATCGCTTCCGGCTTGGTAAGCGCAAGAGATAACGCGAAGATAAATGGGGAATGGGGTTCTTACGAGACTGACGATGAAGGCAACGAGTCTTCTGATCTGCTCCTCATCGAGAACGGCATCCTCAAGAACTATCTTGTTGATGAACTCGGTTCCAGAAGAATGAACTGCAAGCCCACCGGCTGCTCCAGAAGACAGTCATACACTTATGCTCCAACTTCAAGAATGAGCAATACATATATCTGCAACGGTGAAACAAATCCCAAAGATATCATTGCCGATACCGAATACGGACTTTACTGCACTCAGATGGGAGGCGGTTCAGTAGACACTTCAACCGGCGACTTCAACTTCGCTGCAAACGAAGCCTTCATGATCAGAGACGGTAAGATAGCAGAACCCGTACGAGGCGCAACGCTTATCGGAAAGGGGCAGGAGATACTGAAGAATATCGATATGGTCGGTAATGACCTCGAGCTCTCTGCAGGAATGTGCGGCTCTGTGTCAGGCGGTGTTCCGGTTACAGTAGGGCAGCCTACGATCAGAGTCTCGTCGATACTTGTCGGCGGAAGAGATTCGGAATAAGGAGAGTAGTTAAATGGAAATACGGATCGCAGAAGAATTCATGTTAAAGCTGATAGCAGAAGCCGGCAAATACGGCTTTGAGGAATGCGAAGCAAGCTACTCTGACGATATCTCAA
Source organism: Clostridiales bacterium (assembly GCA_017550385.1). GTDB lineage: Bacteria > Bacillota > Clostridia > Saccharofermentanales > Saccharofermentanaceae > Saccharofermentans. Next base: position 18,512 of record JAFZPJ010000047.1, on the reverse strand, counting down.
TGAGCGTAGACATCCTTCAAGGTGAAGTATCGAGTTACGAACAGAGCTCAGAGCAGGCAGTCTCGTTCAGAGGCCTGAAGAACGGTCAGATGGGATACTGTGAGACCAGCAGGTTTGACGACGATGCAGTAAAGTTCATGCTCGAATCAGCCTCCGAGAATTGCGATGTCCTTAATGATGAGGACAGGGAATTCATCTATTGCGACGAGAATAACAAGAACCTGCATTTCTCTCAGATGTCAGATGCTTACGATAAGAACACTTATAACAGATTCGCAGAACTGGGCCTGGATCTTGAGAAATCTATTCTTGCTCTTGATCCAAGGATATTAGCCGTTGACTATTTATCCATATCCTGTGCCAGAGGTCCTGCGCTTATTATCAATTCAAAAGGACTTCATTCTTACCGCGATACAGACGGAGTAAGCTTGTTTGCAGGCTGCCGTGCAAAGGATTCAGATGGAAGCATTAAGAGCGGCGGACACTATTGGGTAGGAAATGATATCGATAAGTTCGATAAAGAAGCTTTCCTGGCAAAGCTTTCAGACAATATCATCGGTAAGATGGGGGCAAGTTCCTGTAAGTCAGGCAGCTATAAGACAGTTTTTACAAACGAGGCCTTCATGCAGTTCATGACTGCATTCCTCAACAACACGTTTGCTACCGTAATGCAGAAAGGTCTTTCGCTTCTTGACGGCCGAGTCGGTGAGAAGATCGCTTCTGACTGCCTCACCATCAAGGATGTTCCCATGTACGAGGACGCTCTTACAAAGATCCCCTTTGATGATGAGGGCGTTCTTACCACAGAGAAGGCCATAATCGATAAAGGTGTTTTCGCGACGCCTTTCTATAACCTGAAGAGTGCATACAAAGCAGGAACGTCGTCTACCGGCAACGGTTTCAAATCCGGAAGCTCGATAGGCACGTCACCCACGAACATCCTGGTCGTGCCCGGCTCGAAAACTTTCGACGATCTTTGCGCAGAAGCGGGGGAGGGCATTATCCTTACAGATCTGTCCGGACTTCATGCAGGCGTAAACACTATAAGCGGAGATTTTTCGCTTCTTTGTGAAGGTTTTCTCATCGAGAACGGCAAGAAGGGAAGACCTGTAGAGCAAATAACGGCTGCAGGAAATTTTTATGAAATAATAAAGAATGTAATTTCAGTAGGAAATGATATAATTAATATTCCGGCAGGGCAGGGGGAATTCTTTACGCCATCTGTACTGGTAAGCGAAGTTAATATTTCAGGTGAGTCCTGATCTTATATAAAGGAGAAGTAAGATGAGCAATTCAATCGACACGATCTGCCTTCACGGAGGCTACAAGCCCGGCAACGGCGAACCCAGACAGGTGCCTATCTATCAGAGCACAACATGGAAGTATGCAACTTCCGAAGACATGGGTAAGCTCTTCGACTTGGAAGCATCCGGTTACTTCTATACAAGACTCCAGAATCCTACGAATGATTACGTAGCAGCAAAGCTCTGTGAACTCGAAGGCGGTGCAGCAGCAATGCTCACATGTTCCGGCCAGGCAGCAAATTTCTTTGCAGTATTCAACATCTGCGAGGCCGGCGATCACTTCATCGCATCTGCCAATATCTACGGCGGCACATACAATCTCTTCGGCGTTACATTCAAAAAGATGGGCATCGAGTGCACATTTGTTGATCAGACTCTTCCGCTCGAAGAACTTCAGAAGTACATCAGACCCAACACAAAGTGCGTATTCGGTGAGACCATCACCAATCCTACCGTTGATGTTCTTGATATCGAGAAGTTTGCAACACTTGCACACAACAACGGTATCCCGCTCATCATGGACAACACGTTTGCAACACCCGTAAACTGCCGTCCTATCGAATTCGGATGCGATATCGTTACTCATTCAACGACAAAGTACATCGACGGCCACGGTTCTTCCGTAGGCGGCGCGATCATCGACAGCGGCAACTTCGACTGGATGGCTAATGCCGAGAAGTTCCCCGGACTCTGCACACCTGATGAATCATATCATGGTCTTACTTATGCAACCGCATTCGGCAAGGGCGCATACATTACAAAGGCAACGGCTCAGCTCATGAGAGACTTCGGTTCTATCCAGTCACCTCAGAACGCTTACTACATCCAGCTTGGTCTCGAGTCGCTGGCAGTACGTATGCCTCGTGCATGCTCCAACGCACAGAAGGTCGCAGAATACCTGGCTTCAGACGACAGGATCGCATGGGTCAAGTATCCCGGACTTAAGACTGACAGCAACTATGAGCTGGCTCAGAAGTATTGCCCGAAGGGAACATGTGGTGTTATGTGCTTCGGCGTTAAGGGTGGTAGAGAGGCTTCCATCAAGTTCATGGATTCACTCCAGTTTGCTACTATCGCTACTCACGTTGCAGACTGCAAGACGATGCTCCTGCACCCTGCATCTCATACACACAGACAGCTCACGGACGAGCAACTTGCGGAAGCAGGAATCCCTGCTGATCTTATACGTTTTAGTGTAGGACTTGAGGATCCTGATGATATCATAAACGACATCAAGCAGGCACTTGATAAGATCTCATAAATAGATATAATTACACTCTGGAGGCCCTGACTAAGGGCCTCCAGTTACTTTTTTACCAGTTCATTTGGAGACGCTGATTAGGTAAAAACCATGGAAAATAAGGCTTTTGAGACTAAAGTCGAAGTCGATCGCGTGTATGCGAAGCTTTTCGCGAAGGAAGCTGCACCGTTCGTATTTACGACAACGGCCCTGATGCTTACGCAAGTCGTGGCGGCAGCAATGTTTGCTTTGACGCTCTATTTATTCTTTCTGAATATAGGAACGACATTTGTTAAGCTTTCTCCGATAATCGGTGTCTTATTTATCGAGTTCCTAACAGTCTATCTTTACAGCGCAGTTATCAAGAGAATAGAAAACAAATTCCTAAAACTGTTAGATGGACAGGAAAAGATATATTACTCGATCAGCATCGATGACGAGAAAACAAGAATCGAGAATTCCAAGACCGGCAAGCCAATGGAATTCAGCAACCGTACGATCAAGAAATATCACGAGACAGATAATTTTATAATCTTGGAATCAGGCCGGAGCAAACTGTTCGGTTTCTATAAAGAACTTGATCCCGAACACATGGTCAGGAATCTCATAAAGAATCATGTTGCGTAAATCGTATGAATCCCATCATTTTCTGATTTATACCTCTTCTTAATTCACCAAAATAATAATTATACCGAATTAGGATATAAGAAGAATAAAGAAATCGAACGGATCATCGTTTACCATTCTCCTGAAAAAAACGCTTGCAGATCAACAGGTCATCAGACCTGGTATCTGACTTCCTTCTTACCCCTTGCTTTGAGTGAGATCGTAAAAATGATCCTTATTATAAGCAATACGACTATGATGCCGATACAATCAATTCCGACATCAAGGATCGTACCGTCACGTCCGGCGACAAACAACTGATGATACTCATCAAAGAACGCATTAAGGATCGTGAACCAAAGCGTAAGTATGATATTCATCTCATTATCAGACTGAAGGATCTTCATGGGACTCTCAGCATATGATGTCTGATAAGAGATCTTATTTGTATTATCAAAAGCCATGAAGGTGAGGAAGGCGAGACAGCCGAATTCCAGCATATGCCCTATCTCTCTTAACGTGGAGTTATCCACTACCTGCTTCCCTGCCATACCGTTGATAATCTCTACGAAAATGTAAGTAAAGTTAGCAGAATCAACAGCGTTGTCGGATGAAAGCAAAAATATGAGCATGACAGTAGCAAGAGTAAGCGACCAATAGATGATCGAGAATATGAGATGTATTACCGATACTTCTCTCTTTTTCTCAATGTTTGCTGTCATCAGACGTCTCTCCTGCTGATCTTCATAGCTCTGTCTATATCGCGTTTTGCCTGTTTCTCGGCAATCGTATCACGTTTATCGTAATCCTTTTTACCTTTGGCAAGTCCTATCTCAAATTTTACCTTACCATCTTTAAAATAACACTTTGTGGGTACAAGTGTAAGACCGTCAAGTTTCGTTTTTGAAAACAATCTGGTAATCTCGTTCCTGTGCATAAGCAGCTTTCTGTTACGCATAGGATCAAGATTATAGCGGTTTCCGTGCTCATACGGGCTTATATTGACGCCGATCAGCCATAATTCGCCGTTCTTAACATGGCAGTAAGAATCCTTGAGATTCACCTTACCGGCACGAAGGCTCTTTACTTCAGTTCCGGAAAGCACGATACCGCACTCATACTTCTCCTCTATGAAGTAGTCATGAAATGCTTTCCTGTTCTCTGCGATTATCTTTATTCCACGCTGTACGGGCATTATGTTCTCCTTAGAATGACAAAGACGGACGGGCATTAAGATCCAAGTCCGATCTCGTTCCATTAATATATTCGAAATACCCCGCAGACGCAATCATGGCACCGTTATCCGTGCAGAGCTTGAGGGAAGGGTAGTACAGCTTTATACCCCTCTTCCCTGCTTCCTCATCAAATGCTTTGCGCAGGAAGCTGTTGGCGGACACACCGCCTGCAAGACATATCTTATCTATTCCTGTCTTCTCTGCAGCCAGCATCGTATTCTTAAGAAGAACATTCGCGATATCCTGCTGATAAGAAGCTGCAAAGTCCCTGATATTAATATCTTCACCCTTTTGTCTGGTCTGGTTGATCAGGTTAAGCGCTGCAGTCTTAAGGCCCGAGAACGAGAAATCAAGAGTATCAGTCATATGAGACTTGGGGAAAGAATACGCATTGACGTCTCCTCCCTGTCCTGCCTTATCCATCTTGGGGCCTCCCGGGTAGCCGAGACCGATTACTCGCGCGATCTTATCGATCGCCTCTCCCGCAGCATCATCTCTTGTTCTTCCCAGGATCTCCATATCAGTATAGTCCGATATCTTGACGATCATTGTATTACCTCCGCTTACACAGAGGCAGAGGAACTCAGGCTCGAGTTCAGGAAAGCATAGATAATTGGCGGCTATGTGTCCTTTGAGGTGGTTTACGCCGATAAGAGGAAGTCCGGTAACCTCGCAGATGCCTTTCGCGGCATTAACGCCGACAAGAAGTGCCCCTACGAGACCAGGGCCGTATGTTACTGCCACGCCGTCTATATCTGATAATGTCACGCCTGCATCAGAAAGACACTTCTCCAAAGTCGGATAGATGCTGTCAACATGCATCCTTGAAGCAAGCTCGGGAACGACACCTCCGTACTGCTCATGAAAATCAGCCTGCGAGGCGATGACGTCACTTAAGATCTCACGGCCGTTTCTAACGACCGCGCACGCTGTCTCGTCACAGGAGCTCTCTATTCCAAGGATCAATGTATCTTTCATCATTCCTCCGGGGTGAAATACGTCTCAAGATAATCGTTCACGGCGTTGATATAGTCATTCTTACCCATGGAATACTCTTCCAGGTACCCCGCACCGGATATCATGACTGATCTGGTCAGAGCCGAATTGAGCCTGTTACGCTCGTCTACGATCTGTGTGATCTTATCTGCTCCGATAAAGATATCGTGTCCTCCGTATATGATGAGCACCGGAACCGGTAGTCTCGCGATGATCGTAGCGAGATTGATGTTGTCAGAACCGGCAGACACCCTTATCGCATACGGAACAAAATACTGAGTGATAACACCGAGGAATTCCTTCTGCGCTACGATAGGCTTGATATAATCATCGGACTCCTTGGCAGGCGAATCGAAGATCATGCCTGCTATGTATGACTTGTTGAATCCGAGGTTCTTAATGTTGTCAGGGTATTTCTCAAGCTCCATATCCGTCATGCCTTCATCTGGCAGAGCTGTATAAGCTTTGATGGTAGATGTACATCCCGTACCGATACCGTATAAGATTACGTCTGTGGTAACTGAGATCTGCCTTACGATCGCAATGGCACCCAATACGTCCTGCCACTCAAGATAGCCGTAGCAGCTTATATCACCTTCAGATGTACCGGAGTTTCTCTGATCGAACAGGAATACGTTATAGCCGGAATCGAGCCAAGTCTCGATCATATCGATCATGCTTACTCCGAACGGAAGTCTGTTGGAACCGGTATCGTGTACTACGATTATCGTCGAGACAGGATTGGACGTCTTGAAGAACCAACCCTGAAGAGGCGTCTGACCATCTGCCGACTCAAAGCTGGTAGTGCTGTATGACGGAAGGATATTGGAAGGAACGTTCGTAACCTCGTTCTTGTCGATATTCATGAGGTTGTTTGCAGAGAGGACAGTAAGCGAGATAGTCGAGATAAATACAGCCGCGATTATACTGAGGACCAAAGAGACCCTGAGTATCGAAGTATTCTGACGCCTGCCCGTTACAGCCTTATTGCTGATAAAACCTCTGCTCATATCAGACTCCGGTAGAACCGAATCCGCCTCCCCTGTCTTCGCCTATGTCTGCAACGGAAGCGACTTCAGTGACAACGCAGTTTTCCACTTTCGCGAAAACCATCTGCGCAACTCTGTCTCCCTTGCAGATCTTATACGTTCCGTGAGGGCAGCCCTTCGACTTAAGCGTAAAAGGCTCGTCTGCCGAACCATCTTCCCTGACGGAGCAGTTATACATGATCACATTAACTTCATCCCTGTAGCCGCTGTCGATGGTTCCGGGGCTGTTTGGTATCCTCAGAGCAGTCTTAAGTGATACTCCGGATCTCGGTCTGATCTGAACTTCATAACCAACGGGAATAGCCATCTTAAGTCCTGTCGGAACAAGCACTGAAGTTCCGGGAGCGATGATAACGTCTTCTGCCGCATACAGATCCATGCCCGCATCGCCTTCATGGGCATAAGTCGGGATCACTGCATCTTCTCTGCATTTCTCAATCAAAAGCTTCGCCATTATTAACCTCCGGCATAATAGTCTTGTTGATGATCAGGTTGAAGCTTCCATAAGTAAGCGTGCTGACCAGATCTTCCGTTATAAGATTCTTGGCAGGTCCGTACAATGTGCAGGAGCAGTCAATGCTGTGAGGTACGGCGATCAACTGCGCGCCTGTCCTGTCCTTTTGCCTCAGTTCGTAACAGCTGACCCTCGAACACATGTCACAATGCTTCTTGTTCTGACCGCAAACGCAGAAATCAGACTGCATCCAGGGGATCATGCCCTCGTTTTGAACGAGCAAGGTCTTATCACCTGTAAATACATCCAGTGCATCATTAACGAGTTCATCCGGGTCAACCTCATGAGACATAAACAGGCCGTCGCAGTGATCAAGAGCTATCTGAGCTGACTTACTGCTGTATATGTTGGCGCCGGCGCTTATGAATCTCTTTACACCAAGACCATTAAGGAAAGTACTGTCAGACATAAGCCTCGAAGATATCACTGCATAGAACCTGTCTCCTGCAGCTTCCTTTACGGATCTGAGTGTATTATCTATCACTTTCTCGAATAGATCGTGTGAGAAATCGGGCAATAACACCGCTATCTTCGAATCATTCTTTTCCGCAAGACCTGCCACATAATCGCGAAGATCTTTGACAGCCATATCATAGATGCTGTAGCAATAGATATCAGCGCCTTCGGTTACGATGTCTTTGTTAAGCCTGATAACGGGATATGTAAACATTGTAAGCTTTGTCTTTTCCGCAGCAGGTTTGATCACTGTCAGATCGTAATCTTCTTCAACTGCTCCGGCCGTCCTCTTATACGAAGATATGATCTCGTGCTCAAGAGAAGTCAGAACGTCCCTCCTGAGGCCGTTGATAAGACTAATGGGGCAAGCCCTGTCTTCGCCGTAGATGTCGATCTCATCTGGAACGAACGGCGTGTCTAATGTTTTCGAGAGCTGGGATCTGATCCTGTCCTCGTCTAATGATGCGCCTTCGAAGTCAGCAGGCTTGCTTATGGTCAAAGCCGCAGTCATGTCGGCATTAGGACCGGAGATGACAGCTGCATCGAGTGTAACTTCGCCTTCGTTAAAGTACAGGCTGAACCTGACCTTAGTCCTGCGGAAAGAGGCTCTGTCCTGCTCTGCAGAATGATTCATTATGAATACGCTGAGACCGGGAGTGAGCTTTCTTATCATGTCGGGATGAAGTCCCTTAACAGCGATCTCGTGAGGCATCTCGTGGAGCTTGCCCACAGGGAAAGAACAGAGTTCGGCTCTGTCATTGCGGATGGACAGATAATCGCCCTTGGCAGGTATGACTGCTCTCTTGCCAAGAGATACTGTCACTGTACCCTTCTTGACGTCCAAACGGGAGACCTTGCCGATGCTATAACCGAACTTGCCGGGATATTCACCGGAGAGGATATTGTCATCCTTCCTGCCGCTCAGGTATTGCGCGGTATATGAGCCGCCGCGGTTGAAGTTGATGAGAAGATCTCTTTTGACCTCTTTTATCAGGGTATCGTCAAGATAGCCGTCATAATAAGCGTCAATAAGAGTCCTGTAAGCAGTCACGGCAGACCTTACATAATTCTCATCCCTCATGCGGCCTTCGAGCTTCAGAGAAGCCACGCCTGATTCTATAAGCCTGGACAGATAATCAGATACATCCCTGTCCTTGGGAGACAAAAGATGGCCTGACCTTATCTTAAGGCCGTCATTATAGAGCTTATACTCCTCCCTGCACGGCTGTGCGCAGGTTCCGCGGTTTCCGGATCTCGTACCGGCCTTATTCATCGCAGAGAAAAGGCAGAGACCCGAAGCGCATACGCAGACTGCGCCGTGTGCGAAAATCTCACAATCGATGCCGTACTTAGCTGCAATATGCACCCTGGACGATATCTCATCCATGGAGAGTTCTCTCGGAAGGACTACTCTGTTTACTCCGAGCTTGGCTAATTCCTTATACTGGTCTCTCGAGTAGATATTCATCTGCGTGCTGGCATTGATGCGGACATCAGGGAATGCTTCGCGAAGCATCTTGAGCACTGCAAGATCTTGAACTATCAGACCGTCAGCACCTGCCTCGCAAGCCTTTGACACGGCATCAAAAAGGTCTTCCCTCTCACTGTCATTTACAAGTGTATTGACCGTAAGATATACCTTCGAAGACCTGGCATGAGCATAATCCACGCCTTCTTCGAATTGTCCCAAAGTAAGATTCTCCGCGTTGATCCTTGCATTGAAGACCGTAAGTCCGCAATACACGGCATCAGCACCGGAGTCAATTGCTGTCTTGAGTATCTTAAGATTGCCCGCAGGCGCGAGTAATTCAATTCTTTCCATCGTCACCCTTATTGCCGAGGCCGGTAAAGAAAGATCCCTGAGCAAGCTTCTCTACGGGAGTAGGCTCGACATTTGCCATCTCTTTATCGGTTACGAGCTTATCCTTCTGCTTATAGTACATAAGCTCGGTCTTAAGCGCGTTGTTCTCATTCTTCAGTGTTATTATCCTGTCGCACGCTTCAAACAGAGACAGCACTGCGGTCTTGATGGTAGCGATATAAGGATTGTTGGTCTTAGTCTCCTCATATATCTCGGAGGCAAGATCTCCGACCTTGATGATCCTCTCGGGAGAAGCATCATCGCTTTTAACAAGATAAGAGATACCGCCGATATTCACCCTTGCTTCAGACCTGGGTTCTGATGCCGGATCGGTCTTCGGCTTTGTCCTTGCAGCAATGCGCTCTTCGAGAGTCATCTCCTTCTTCTCGGTTACGTTCTTAGCCTGTATCTCACCTCTGTAAAGCTGCTTATATTCCACCATGGGAGGAACGCTGTTCCTGCCCTTTTTGCGGTAATTACCGTCGGAATACTTTCCAAGGATGCTGCTTGTCTTTTTCATAAGATACCTCTTTGGGATTTTGCATTGATTATATCATTATAGAGCTTCAAAAATGCTTCAGGCTCCAGTTCTTCCGCTCTTACATTCTCGTTCAGGTCAAGCTCTTCATAAGCTCTGTCAATGGCTTGGGCATCATAACACTTAAGCGATGCCTTAAGCTTCTTCCTCCTCATCGCGAAACACCTGTCCACGAAAACAACAAGGTCCCTGCAGTACAAGTTACTGCCGTGTTCAAGACTTATTACTGCAGAGGTAGTCCTGGGGGCCGGGACAAAAGATGTACCTGGGACTCTGGTTACTACTTCAAGATCACCGTATATAGAACACAGCACGCTGAGAGGTCCGTATTGCTTGGTCCTTGAAGATGCGATTATCCTGTCCAAAGCATCTTCTTCGACCATGTAAACCATCTTCCTGGCATTGACGCACTCGGCAAAGATCTTCTTCATTATGTCGGTCATTACATAATACGGAAGATTGCTGATGACTACATCGAATGTCTCCGCGCCATAGTCTTTGAGCTTAAGGTAATCCTGATCGATGACTTCGGCATCTATCTCGGGATCATCTCTTAAGAGACCGGCTAGTCTCTTATCGATCTCCACGCACACAAGGCTTACGTCAAGCTTAGACAGTTCTCTTGTAAGTGCTCCGATGCCCGGACCGATCTCCAATACCCTGTCACCCTGCTTTATTCCGGCAGTGTCGATTATCGAAGCAATTACCGCCTCATCACAAAGGAAATTCTGTCCGAACTTAGATTCGGGCAGAATTCCGTGCTGTTTTATATATGTGACGGTAGCTTCTCTGTTCATATTACAGGAAGTAAGCTACGCCGCTCTCGAAGATCTTCTGATCCTTGATACCGGGGATATTCTTTGTAAGATCGGATTCATAACGCTCGGAGTGACCCATCTTACCGAATACCCTTCCGTCAGGCGACAGGATACCCTCGATCGCACAGATGGAACCGTTAGGATTGAACTCGGTATTATCAGAAGCTGCACCCGTATAGTCAACATAACATGTAGCGATCTGACCTGCAGCGGCAAGCTTGGATACGAGTTCTTCTGAAGCCGCGAACTTACCTTCGCCGTGAGATACAGGGATCTCATAGACTTCACCGGGCTTAACGCCTGCAAGCCAGGGGCTGTTGTTGGACATGATCTTTGTAGCGACATACTTATTCTGATGACGGCCGATGTTATTGAATGTCAGCGTCGGAGAATCAGAAGTCATATCACGGATCTCACCGTAAGGAACGAGACCCAGCTTGATCAAAGCCTGGAAACCGTTGCAGATACCGAGCATGAGACCGTCCCTGTTCTGGAGAAGGTCAGTTACGGCGTCGCTAAGTCCGGTATTCCTGAACGATGCGGTAATGAACTTACCTGAGCCCTCGGGTTCGTCGCCTGCGGAGAAGCCGCCGGGGATCATAACAATGTTGGCGCCATTGATCTTGGCAGCAAGCTCTGTGAACGATTCATTGATATCAGCCTGATTCCTGTTCCTGATAACGAAGATCTCTGCTTCAGCACCTGCTCTCTCGAAAGCCCTTGCAGTATCGATCTCGCAGTTTGTGCCCGGGAATACGGGGATAACGACCTTAGGCTTAGCACCCTTCAGCACACCGGGAGCAGCCTTGAACGTCTTATCCGTAGTAAACTCCTTGATCTCGAAAGGCATATCCGCTTCCTTTGCCTTTGTCGGGAAGATCCTCTCGAGCTTGCCTTCATAGCAGTCGACTGCATCAGATATTGCAAGTTCCTGTCCGTTCCAGTTGAACTTGCCGGAATCATTGGTCATACCGATGAACTTGCCTCCGGCCATCTCAACCTTATCAATGGCATTGGAATCGTTCGGAATGGCGATGATGATAGTACCCATCTTCCTTGAGAACAGATCTTCAAAAGCAAGCTTATCGGAGAACTCGAAGCCCAATTCATTACCGAAGCACATAGCTGCAACTCTTGAAGCAACACCGCTCGACTTAACAACGGCAGCGTTCTCGACCTGGCCTCTGGACTGAAGTTCCTTAACAGCCTTGAATACTCTTAAGACATGATCCTTCTTGTAGAAACCGATTCCGTTCCTTGCACAAGTAAGCATATAGAGTCTCTGACCTGCACCCTTAAGTGTTGCGGAGATGATCTTATCAGTTGTTGTCATGCCTACGGCAAAGCTTACGAGCGTCGGAGGCACATGGATATCGTTGAAGCTGCCGCTCATCGAATCCTTACCGCCGATAGCCGCAGTGCCGTAATCAAGCTGTGCTCTGTAAGCACCGAGGAGTGCCTGGAGCGGCTTACCCCATACGGAAGGCTCTCCCATTCTCTCAAAGTATTCCTGGAATGTAAGTCTTGCTGTTGCAGGGTCGACACCCATGGCAAGAAGCTTGAGGAGCGATTCGACTACGGCATGATAAGAACCTGCATACGGGCTCCACTCCGTATAGAAAGGATCAAAACCATAAGCCATAACGGAGCAATCCTTTGTAAAACCCTTGTCGAGCGGGATCTTTGCAGCCATACCTTCCTCAGGCGAGTTCTGCATCTTACCGCCGTAAGGCATAAGAACAGTTGCGGCACCGATAGATGAATCGAATCTCTGGATGAGACCCTTCCTTGAACATCCGTCGAGTGAACCGAGAGTACCCTTAAGTGATGCGGCAAAGTCGCCGGCTACAACACCGTCAGCAGTCTTATCGAGATATACCTCACCTTCTGCCGGCTTTACCTCAGCCTCCGTGTACTGGCTGGCACCGTTTGTATTGATGAAAGAACGGGGAATATCAACTATCATATTGCCGTTCCAGATCATTCTCATGGAAGGCTCTTCCGTTACCTCTGCTACTACTGTTGCTTCGAGGTTCTCTTCTTCTGCAGCCTTCATGAACTTATCGAGGTCAGCGGGATGAACGACGACAGCCATTCTCTCCTGAGATTCTGATATGGCGATCTCAGTACCGTCGAGGCCTTCATACTTCTTAGGCACAGCATCGAGATTGATCTTAAGACCGTCAGCAAGCTCGCCGATGGCAACGGAAACACCGCCTGCACCGAAGTCATTACATCTGATGATGAGCTTAGTAACTTCAGGCTTTCTGAACAGTCTCTGGAGCTTTCTCTCAGTAGGAGCATTACCCTTCTGAACCTCAGATCCGCAAGTGATGACAGATTTGGTATCGTGTGCTTTGGAAGAACCTGTAGCACCGCCGATACCATCACGGCCTGTTCTGCCGCCTAAGAGGACAACGATATCTCCTGCAGCAGGTCTCTCGCGGACGATGTTGGAAGCGGGAGCAGCACCGACAACGGCACCGATCTCCATCCTTTTTGCGACGTAGCCGGGATGATAGAGCTCGTCGACCTGTCCTGTAGCAAGACCGATCTGGTTCCCGTAGGAAGAATAACCTGCAGCTGCAGTCCTAACGAGCTTCTTCTGAGAGAGCTTGCCCTTGAGCGTGAGAGATACGGGAACAGTAGGATCGCTCGCACCCGTTACACGCATAGCCTGATATACATAAGATCTTCCGGATAGAGGATCTCTGATGGCACCGCCAAGACAAGTGGCAGCTCCGCCGAAAGGCTCGATCTCTGTAGGATGGTTATGAGTCTCGTTCTTGAACATGAAGATATAATCCTGAGGCTCACCGTCTACTTCGATGCGGATCTTGATCGAGCATGCGTTGATCTCTTCGGATTCATCGAGATCGTCGAGCTTACCGTCCTTCTTAAGCTTTTTTGCAGCAAGAGTAGCGATGTCCATGAGGCAGACAGGCTTCTTGGAGATCCTGTCACCGTATACGTCTTCACGGACAGCAAGATAATCGTTGTATGTATTCCTGATCTCATTTGTAAGCTCATCGTCACCGTCGAACTTAACGTCTGTGAGCTGAGTAAGGAAAGTTGTATGGCGGCAGTGGTCTGACCAGTATGTATCGAGAACCCTGATCTCAGTAACGGTAGGCTCTCTTCCCTGATCCTTGAAGAAATCCTGAACGAACTTGATATCCTCGAAGCTCATTGCAAGACCCATGGAAGCACGAAGGTCAGCAAGTGCCTTATCATCCATTGCGTTGAATCCTTCAACTACGGGAACAGTTGTAGGAATGTCGTATTTATCCACAAGAGTCTCGGGCTTATCGCTTGATGCCTCACGCGACTCAACGGGATTGATAAGGAAGCCCTTGATCTTGGCCTTATCCTCTTCTGTTACATCACCATAGAATGCAACGATCCTTGCACACTTAACGAGAGGTCTCTCCTTCTGTGTAAGGAACTGAACGCACTGTGCGGCAGAATCGGCTCTCTGATCGAACTGACCCGGAAGCGCTTCGATAATGAGAACGTACGAAGCATCGCTGAGATCCACCGTCTCATCGGACACTGTATCGACAGGCGGTTCGCTGAACACGATGTTCTTTGCCTTCTCATATTCCTCATCGGTTATACCAGAGACATCATAGCGGTTGATAACGCGTACTTTGGTAACTCCTGAGCACTCGAGGTCATACTTGACGTCGTGCAGTATTCCGCCGGCCTCTACATTGAAGCCTTCCTTCTTCTCTGACAGTACTCTTCTGACTGACTGTTCGTTCATTGCTTTGAATCCTCCCGTTGGATCTTATATGTTCTCAACGCTCTTAGCGAGCAGTTCTGAGTTGAATTTGAGGAAGCGCTCGAGGCCTTCGCTGTCCAAAGTGCCGTGAGCAAGCTTCGCCTGGTCGTATACGTGCTGAATGAGTCGGTCTGCCGTCTCTTTGTCTGAACCTTGAGTCTCAAGTGCTTCGATCTTATTCACGAGCGGGCTGTCCGTATTGATCACGAGTTCTTCGGTCTCGGGGAACATGTCCGCCATCTCCTCGGGACTCATGTTGCTCATCCTCATCATGCGTTCATACTGCTCGCGCATCTCCTTGTTACGGCGGTTGAACTCTGCCTCTCTGATGAAAGCGGGCATCTTCTCGGCGCCCATTGCCTTCGCAAAAACAGGCATCTTCTCATTACCCAATGCGGCGCGGAAGATATCCTTGAGCTTATTCTGGGTCTCTTCGTCGGAATCCGTACCGGACAGCTCCGAGTCGACTCTCTGGAATCTGCTGTCAGGTTTCTTGTACTCATGGAAAGACATGAAGTTGTTATCGATCTCTTCGTCCATGATGACAACGTCGTATCCTTCCTGAACGGACATATCGATATATGCAGCCTGTGCCTTGGGGTCAGTTGTATATCTGATGTTCTTATGTTCACCTTCTGTAAGCTCTGCAAAAGTCTTATACTTACCGTCAGTTGTCTTATAGAGGCAGATATCTTCGACCTTCTCGAAGAACTTCTCTTCCTTCATCATGCCGTACTTAACGAATACGGAGATATCGGACCAGTACTTCTCATAGTCCTCACGCTGCTTCTTGAACAGGTCATTAAGCTTATCAGATACCTTCTTGATGATGTGCGCGGAAAGCTTCTTAACGTATTCATCCTGCTGGAGAGCCGAACGGGATACGTTCAAAGGCAGATCCGAGCAGTCGAGGCAGCCCTGGAGCAGGAACAGAAAATCAGGGATGATCTCCTCTATGTTGTCTGCAACGAAGATCTGATGGTTATAGATCTTGATCCTGCCGTCCAAGTTCTGATAGACATTATCAGTCTTGGGGAAATAAAGGATACCCTGAAGCGTGAACGGATAATCCATGTTGAGGTGGATCCAGAACAGCGGATCCCTGCCGTCGTTGAATACGCTGTGATAGAACTGCTTGTATTCATCTTCCGTGCAGTCAGAAGGCTTCTTGGTCCACAGAGGTGATTTGTTGTTAACGGGAACATACTTAACAGGATCAGAAGTGTATTCCTCACCCTTCTCTTCTGCTTCCTTCTTCCTCTTTGCCTCAGCTTCCTCGTGGAGCTTATCTGCCTTAACATCGACATAGAAGATATCCGAAGGTGCGAAGTAGCAATACTTCCTCAGCGTCATCCTGATGGTAGCAGAATCGAACTGAGACTTAGCCTCATCAGAGAGCTTAAGAGTTATCACAGTTCCTCTGCTCTCCTTGTCAGAAGCAGTTATCTCATAGTCCATTCCGTCCTTAGAGTTCCATCTTACTGCTTCAGCATCTGCTACAAAACTCTTTGTATCAATGGTTACTTCATCGGCGACCATAAACGCGGAATAGAATCCGAGTCCGAAATGTCCGATGATGCCCGTCTTATCCGTAGATTCCTGCTGATACTTGGTTACAAAGTCGAGCGCTCCGGAGAACGCGATCTGGTTGATGTACTTCTCGACCTCTTCTGCGGTCATACCGATACCGTCATCTTCAAAAGCAAGCGTGCCGGCATCATCATCGTAGACGATCCTTATGGAATACTCAGCCTTGGGGTCCGCACCTTCCTCAGCCTTGCCGAGTTCTGCGAGTCTTCTGTGCTTGGATATGGCATCGGCGCAGTTCGATACGAGCTCACGCACGAAGATGTCCTTATCCTCATACAGCCACTGTCTGATAACCGGGAAAATATTCTCAGTAGTTACCGAGATCTTTCCGCTCTTTGTTTCCATTTATATCACCTCCAAATAGTAAGCAACTTATTTGTGTGCAGCGATATACTCGGCCGTATAAGCCTTGTATTCGCGCGCTATCATCTGCAGCAATCCGTTATCTGCAGAATCAAAGCTGTATCCGTCGATATATCTGACGGGCAGGATGTCGAATGGCGTGCTGCTGACAAACACGGCACAGTCAGTTCCTTTGAGATCTTCCAGCTTGAACATACCCTCAGTAAGTTCAGTTCCTGCTCTTCTCAAAGCTTCTATTACCCTTCTTCTCGTAATGCCTATGAGGATCTTGCTGTCCGGCGCGGAATACACCTTGCCGTCTTTGATCACGAAAAGGTTCGACATGGAACCCTCATATATACGGTCTTCATTATCGGCAAGAACTAGTTCGAAAGGCAGACCATGCTCATTCTCTTCGGTAAACTTCTTATTCACGGTATTCTTGTAGTCTCCGCGGAACACTTTAACATTAGGAGTCTGTCTCTCCCACTTAAGAAGCGAAGTGTTGATGCCGTTACGGAACATATCTTCCGTGGGAAGCTTGATGTCTACTTCATGTATTAGAAGCTGAGATTTTGTAAGTACTATCCTTATATTGCCTGAATTGATGCCGGAATCTTCGATAAAGGTCTTGGCGCTGTCCAATATGCCTTCGATATCAACAGGAAAGTCTTCGAGACTTGCTACGGACTTGGATAGGCGGTCCATATGATCTTCAGCATAGAGCAGAACGCCTTCCATAATCCTTAATGTCTCATAGTATGTACGGAGATCAGACGGTCCGGACAGTTCTTCGGCAAGGCTATCCGTGCTCTTATATATAGAACCGTTATAGTAAAATGTCTCACCTGTAAGGTGTTCCATAAGCGGATAAGCCATAGTCAGATCTCCAGTAGAATAATGACCGGGATGATTCCCTTTTAAGATTTTATACAAAAGCCCGTTCTTTTACAAAACCGCATTGTCAAAAACATGCACAAAAAATAGTCTATATTTATTACTTGTTTTATTAAGCAGGCGCTTTTAAAATTTACGTGTTGACTTAAGGCAGACCTAGTTGTATGATATGCGAAGTTTATACAGAAGTTTGCATAAATATTCATGTTTTGGAGGTGCCACATGGCAAAGGAAAAGTTTTTATTGGCATATTCAGGCGGTCTTGATACTTCTATTATCATTCCCTGGCTTCTCGAGCACTACGATTGCGAAGTAGTTGCTTACTGCGGTGAGGTCGGCGTAGGTGTTGATAATGTTTATCTTGAGAAGAAGGCTCTCAAGTGCGGAGCTATCAAGTGCATCGTAGAGAACATCGAGGAAGAGTTCGTATCTGACTATGTATTCCCTACTCTTAAGGCAAATGCAGTTTACGAGGGCAAGTACCTCCTCGGCACTTCCATGGCAAGACCTCTTATCGCTAAGCATTTCGTTGACGTTGCTAAGCAGGAAGGCTGCACAACAATCGTTCACGGCTGCACAGGTAAGGGTAACGATCAGGTAAGATTCGAGCTTTCAATCAAGGCTCTCGCTCCTGAGATGAAGATCCTTGCTCCCTGGAGGATCTGGTACATCAAGTCACGTGACGAAGAGATCGATTATGCTGCAGCTCACGGCATCGAAGTTCCTGTTACTAAGGAGAACAACTACTCCAAGGACGAGAACCTCTGGCACCTCTCTCACGAGGGTATGGATCTTGAAGATCCTGCAAACGAGCCTGATCTCGATAAGATCCTTGAGCTCATGGTATCTCCCGAGAAGGCGCCTGATACTCCTACATACGTAACATTCAAGTTCGAGAACGGTATCCCAGTTGAAGTTGACGGACAGAAGCTCTCTCCTGCTGAACTTCTCAAGTACTGCAATAAGGTCGCAGGCGCTAACGGCGTAGGTATCGCTGATATCGTTGAGAACCGTCTTGTCGGCATGAAGAGCCGCGGCGTATACGAGACTCCCGGCGGAACGCTCCTTTTCGCAGCTCACAGAGAGCTCGAGCTCCTCACAGTAGAGCGTGACACACTGCACTAACAGGATCTCGTAGCACAGAAGTTTGCTGAACTCGTATACTACGGACAGTGGTTCCACCCCTTGAGAGAAGCACTCTCCGCATTCGTTGACGATACTCAGAAGACAGTAACAGGTGAAGTTAAGATGAAGCTCTACAAGGGCAACTGCACACCTGCAG